>PMHO01000027.1 GCA_003156715.1 Candidatus Tityobacter terrigena | reverse complement strand
GCGCCGCCGCCGGTCAGCACGACCTCTGCCAAGATCACCTCGCGCGGAATTCGCTCTGCGATCTGCGCCTTGGCCATACGAAAGATCTCGAGCAGCCGCGGAGCGACGATCGCGCGCAGTTGCGCGCGCGTGACGTTGCGCGTCGTGCGCCCGTCGAGCATCTTCACCACGAATTCGGGTTCGGCTCCGCGCCCGGCGACGGCCGAGCCGTGGGTGCGTTTGATCGCCTCGGCTTCGGCGAAGCTCGTCTTGAGGCCGAGCGCGATGTCGTTGGTCANNGTCGTGCCGCCGCCGATGTCCAGCAACACGACGCCGACGTGCTTCTCTTCCGCCTGAAGCGTCGCCGCGCACGACGCCAACGGCTCGAACACGAGACCCGCCGGCTCGAGCCCCGCGCGGTGGACGCATTTGAGCAGGTTTGTGATGAAGGTATTTCCACCAGTGATGATGTGCGTGTCGACCTCGAGGCGCGTGCCCGACATGCCGATGGGATCCGTGACGCCGTCGTGACCGTCGACAGTGAACTGTCGCGGCAAGGCATGGATGATCTGCCGATCCGCGCCGACCGAAATCAGCTTGGAAGCCTCCACGACGCGGCGCACGTCGTTGCGCACCACCTCGCGCTCGTCGCCCGAGATCGCGACGACGCCGCGGCTATTGGTGCTTTGCATATGCTCGCCCGTCACGCCGACGTAGACGTGCGAGATATGCACGCCTGCCATCCGCTCGGCTTTTTCGGTCGCCGCCTCAATGGCCCGGACCGTCTCCTCGAGATCGGTGACGACCCCTTTGCGCAATCCGGTCGAAGGTGCTTCGCCGACGCCGATGATGTCCAGCCCCTCGGGTGTGCTGCAGGCAACTACGGCGCAGGTTTTGGTCGTTCCGATGTCCAGACCGGCGATGGTCGTACCCCGCGACGATTTCGTCATCACGGTCAGGGCCCCCCAAACGCATGGGGCCGTGCGACCCGGCCAACCGGCATGCCCCCACATATTGTGGTCATGCCGGTGAGTTCCTTGTATATATTGTGTCCATAAGTCGCCGAGGTTGTGGAAAACCTGGCATTCCGGCCCTCACCGGTACTGGACGACTGGGGCAGCCGGAGCCCGCAAGTCGATCGCGACGACCCGCCCGAGGCGAGCCTGGATCTGAGCCAAAATCGGGTCGACCAAGGCTGCTTTGGCCGTAAGGTCCCTGTCGTCGCCGAAGCGCACCACGATGCCGTCGGGCATGGTCGCTTCTAAGTCGCCGAAACGCCCGAACCCAAACGAGCGGTAACGAACCGCCGTTCCGAGCGTGCGCGCGTCGGCTCGCAGCCGCGCAAGCGCCTCGTCGTGGAGAAACGCACCGGTTGGAGCGGCCGGCAGATCGTCGCGCCGGTACACCGTCAGCCTCGGATCGGCGCAGCCTGGTTGTAAAACGCGCTGGTCCGCGTCGATCGTGAAGGCGCCGTCGCGCCCAACCAGGCACCCGTCGGGAACGCGCTCGACGATCGCGATGCGGACGTGCGCGGGCAACGCGCGGTGAACGTGCGCGCTGTGCACGAAGGGTAAGCGCTCGATACGGCCTTCGATCGCCGCCTTATCGACCAGCCAAATGTTGGCTGATGGATCGATCGCCGCGCGCGCCACGACATCGGCTCGCGAGACGCGCGAAAGCCCGACGACGTCGAGCGATTGCAAGCGAAAAAGCGGCGAGGTAACGAGCGACCAGAGCGCATAGGCGCTCGCCGCGGCGACAAAGGCGGCCAACACCCAGTAGGTGCGCAGCCGGGCGCGCAGCGACCGTTTGGAGCGGCGTCGCAGCCGCGGCACGTTCGCCCGCGGTGCGGCGGCCTTTTCCCGCGAATCGGAATATGCCCCGCCTCGCGGGGTCATCGAGCGATCTGCTCGCTTTCCGGCGGCAGAACGAAGCGCGCGATCGCTTCGGCCACGCCGTCGCTTTCGACGTCACCCACCACCGCGTCCGCTTCGGCCTTGAGCTCGTCGGGCGCCGAACCCATCGCGACGGCGAAGCCGGCGGCTTTCAACAGCGGCAAATCGTTATAGGAATCGCCGATCGCGAGCGTTCGCTCGATGCCGATGCCGAGTTTCGCCGCAACCTCGCGAAGCGCTTCGCCCTTGTTGACGCGCGGGCTCAGCATCTCGACGAACTCCGGATTCGAGCGCGTCACGTAGGCGTCGTCGCCACACACGCGCTGCATCAGCGCGAAGCAGGCCGGCGTGCGCTCCACCTCCGTTACGACATTGACTTTCGTGCTGTCGTGCCCAGCGAAAGAGGCGGGCAGAGACGCGACGACCACCGGCTGCACGCCCGAGATACGGGCGTAGAGTTCTGAGTATTGGTTCTGCGCTTCGACAAAGAAGCGGTCGTCGCGATAGAATTGGACGTGATAGCCGCCGCCCTTCGCGGCCTCGTAGATGCGCAGCGCGACTGCATTCGCAAGCGGCACTTCGCGCTCGAAGCGGCCGCTTTCCGCGTCGGCGATCACAGCGCCCTGATAGCAGATGATCGGGCCGGTGATGCCGAGCAATTCGACGATGCTTTTTGCACCGGCGTACATGCGCCCGGTCACGATCGTGGCATGCACGCCGGCAGCGATGGCGCGCCTTACGGCCTGTACGACCGCCGGCCGTACGGGCCGTTCGGGCTCGACGAGCGTTCCATCGAGGTCGATGGCGAGCAATAGCGGGGGCGTCATCCGGCTTCCCGCACGCGCAGTTCGGCGGTGCGCGCGTGCGCGGGCAGCCCCTCGAAGCGCGCGAGCGCGGCGAGCGTGGCGGCGTCGTGCAGCATGCGCTCGCGGCTGTTGGCGACGAGCGACATCGTGCGATAGAAGTCTGCGGTGCGCAGGCCAGACGCGAAGCGCGCGGCGCCGGAAGTGGGCAGAACGTGATTCGTGCCCGCGATGTAATCGCCGGCCGCGACCGGCGTGTCGTCGCCGAGGAAGATCGCGCCCGCGCGGCTCACGTCGGGAACGAGCGACCACGGGTCGCGCACCTGTAACGAAAGGTGCTCGGGGGCGAAGCGCTCGATGACGGCCATCAGCGCAGCGCGGTCGGTGGCGTGCACGAGGAACGCGCGCGAGGCGAGTACCTGCGCAACGATCTCGCTGCGCCCGCAAGCCGTGGCGAAGGGGCCGTCGAGCAAGGCGGCGACCCGTTCGAGCAGCTCGTGGTCCTCGGAGGCGGCTGCCACGCGCGCCAGCGGATCGTGTTCAGCCTGGGCGATCAACTCGCCGGCTACGAGCTCGGGGCGAGCGCTCGAGTCGGCGACCACCAGCACTTCGGAAGGCCCGGCTAGGCCGTCGATGCCGCACACACCGTACACTTGGCGCTTCGCCTCGGTCACCCACGCGTTGCCCGGGCCGACGATCTTGTCGACGCGTGCGATCGTCGCGGTTCCGTATGCAAGGGCTGCAATCGCTTGCGCGCCGCCGGCCGCATACAGTTCGTCGACCCCGCACAGCGCGCAGGCGAACAGGAAGGCCGGGTTTACGCTGCCGTCGGCGCGTGGCGGCGTGGTGACGACGACGCGCCGGACGCCCGCGATCTTGGCCGGAACCACGGTCATCAGCACCGATGAAGGGAGCGGCGCGGTTCCACCGGGCACGTAAGCGCCGACGGAGTCGAGCGCACGCACGAGCAGCGCGCTGACGGTCCCATCGGGGTCACGGTGCTCGAGATCGCGCGGCCGCTGCCGTTCGTGGAAGGCCGCGACGCGCCGGCGCGCAAGCTCGAGTCCACGAACGATCTCAGACGGAAGGGAAGCCGCGGCTTCCGCCAAGGAAGGGATCGCAACGCGCAGCGATTGGATGGAAGCCGAAGGCGCGTCGAAGCGGCGCGTGTACTCGACCAGCGCTTCGTCACCGCGCTCGCGCACGGCGCGCAGGATCGCGCTGACGCCGCTGCGGACGTGCTCGGGAGCCTCCCAGCCCGCCGCATACAACGCCCTGAGCGCGACCTCGTCGGCCGCATCGACGATCTTCATGCTACGGCGGTGCCCTCGAGCTTGTGCAAAAGCGCCGTGATTGCGTCGTACTTTGCGCGAAAGCGCACCGCGTTGACCACGAAGCGGGCCGTCGACGACGCGATTTCGTCGACGACGACGAGGTCGTGTTCGCGCAACGTGTTGCCGGTCGCGACCAGATCGACAATCAGATCCGCTAGGCCAACAAGCGGGCTCAGCTCGACGGAACCGTGCAGCTTGATGAGCGCAACCGGCAGATCGCGCTCGGCGAAAAAATTCTCGGCGGTGCGGGCAAATTTGGTCGCGACGCGCAAAAATGTGGGCAACTGCGCGCCTTCGTGATAGCGGTCCTCCCGGCGCGCCGCAACGACCAGCCGGCAGGCGCCGAATCCGAGATCCGCAAGCTCGCAGACGTTGCTCTCGGCTTCCCACAGCACGTCGGCGCCCACGATGCCGCAGTCGGCGGCGCCGAATTCCACGTAAGCCGGCACGTCGGTCGGGCGAAGGAGCAAGACGCGCGTTCCGTCGGGGCTATTGATCGTCAGCCGCCGCCCCGGATCCGCCGGCACGTCGATCCCCGCGGCGCGCAGGCGCGCGGCCGATCCTTCGTAGAGCAGGCCTTTCGGAAGCGCGATAACCAGACCATTCGTGTTTCGACCGTTCACCAGCGCACGTCCAATTCGCGCACCGCGCCGTCGCGCGCCAGCACCACGCGCGGGATGCGCTGCTGCCGCGCCTCCTCGACTAGTTCGCTCTCGCTGCGCCGCTCGAAGTCGATGCGCACGATCTTGCCCGCCGCACGTTCGCGGGCTGCAACGACATCGGAACCGCTCACCAGCACGTCGATCGCCGGCGCCACGCCGAACTGCGTCGAGTGACGCCGCTCGAGTGCGATCAAGAGGCGCTCGACGCTGAGCGACCAGCCGACGGCGCCGGCCGCAAAGCCGAAGCGCGGCAGCAGTTTGTCGTAACGCCCTCCCCCGCACAGTGCGAAGCCGAGGTCAATGGCAAACCCCTCGAAGATGAAGCCGGTGTAGTAGGAAATGTCGCGCAAGAGCGATAGGTCGATCGTGATGCGCGAGCCATGCCCGAGCTCGCGGGCGCGTGCGAGCAGGCGTTCGAGCCGGCCGATCCCGGCCATTCCAGCGTCGCTGCGGCAGAGCTGCCGGGCCGCCCCGAGAACGTCCTCGCGGCCGCGCGTCATCACAAGCGCGAGCAGATCGGAGGCGGCCGCGCCGCCGCCACGTTCCGCCAAGAACGCCCGCAATCCGACGACGTTGCGGCCCGAAATCAGGTGCTTACAGGTTGCCAGCGCGGCGGGTTCGAGCTCGAAGCCGGCCAGGATACCGTCGACGACGGCGGCATGGTTGATGTCGAACAGCACGTCGCCCAGGCCGATCGCGTCGAGCCCTTCGATTGCGGTGAACAAGCATTCGGCATCCGCGTCGGCGCTGTCGGGGCCGATCAGCTCGAGGCCCGCCTGCGTGAACTCGCGCATCCGACCCTCTTGCGGCTCCTCGTAGCGGTACGCGGTCTGGACGTAGGAGAGCCGTAAGGGAAGCGGAGCCCCACGCATTCGCGTCGAGACCAAGCGCGCCACCGGCGTCGTCATCTCGGGTCGCAGGGCAAGCTGCGTGCCGTTCTTGTCGGCAAACAGAAACGTCTGCTGCGCCAAGACGTCGCCCAAACCAAGCTCGAGCACGTCGAAGCGCTCGAAGCTCGGCGTTTGAACCTCCGCGTACGCCCAGCGCTCGAAGACGCCGCGCAGCTCGTTTTCAACCGCGCGCTTGCGCCGCAATTCCGGCGGCAACCAATCGCGCGTACCGGCGGGAAGCCTCACGCCGTGCGTGCTTCGACGACCGGTCCCTGCCAGACCCCCGAACTGCCGAAGATCGATTCCAACTCGGCACGCACGTAAATCGCCTTGAGGACGCCGCGCGGCATTCGTTCGGACGACGCGCCGACGTGAAGCACGACCGGAACGTCCCCCGGAGCGTCGTCGAGGAAACGGATCAATGCGTCGATTTGCGGACGAGACTTGGCGTTCACGTGCCAGCCCTCCGACCGCACGTTTGCCCCGCGCGCAAAGGGCGCCACCTCGTTCACCGTCACCGACAGCTCGAGAGGCGCTTCGTCGCCCGGCATCGTCCCGCGGCGCTCGCGAAAGCGCACGCGACCTTTGATGGTCACGATGGCATCCTGCACGAACGGCGGCGCGAGTTGCTGGTAGGACTTCGGAAACACGATGCACTCGACGCTGCCGCTCGTGTCCTCGAGCGTCGCGACCAGCATCTGCTGCTGCATTTTGGTGAGCGTGCGGCGTACGCCCGTCAGCATGCCGGCGATCGTTACCAGCTCGTCATCGGCCTTCGCGCGCAACTCCTTGATCGGGGTCGCCCCCGAACGCGCCAGCGTCTCGGCGATGTCGGCCAGCGGGTGGCCGGAGACGAAGATGCCCAGCGTCTCCTTTTCCCAAGCGAGAGCCTCGAGCACCGGCGGCGCGGGCAGGTTGCGAAGTTGCGGCTCCAGCTCACGCGTCGCCGACTCGGCCAAACCGAAAAGCGAAACCTGTCCCGACTCACGGTCGCGGCCCTCGCGTGCTGCGATCTCAACCGCTTGGTCGAGCGCATCGAGCTGCTGTGCGCGGTTGCCCGGCAGCGAGTCGAGGGCGCCGCAGCGGATCAGCGCATCGAATGCTTTGCGATTGAGCTGGCGCGGGTCGACACGCTTGGCGAAGTCGAAGACGTCGGTGAAGCGTCCGCCGGACTCGCGCGCTTCGATGATCGCCCGGACGGTGCCCTCGCCCACGCCTTTGACGGCCGCCAAACCGAAACGAATGTCGGCTCCGACGACGGTAAACGCGGCGCGCGACTCGTTGACGTCGGGGGGTAGAACGTCGACGCCGACTTTTTTCGCCTCCTCAAGATACTCGACGAGTTTGTCGGTCTTGTCGAGCACCGAGGTCATGAGTGCAGCCAGATACGCGCGCGGATGGTTGGCCTTGAGGTAGGCAGTCTGATACGCAATCCAGCCGTACGCAACCGCGTGACCCTTGGGGAAGCCGTAACCGGCAAAGGGTTCCACGAACTTGAAGATCTCGCGCGCGAGGCTATCCTCGATCCCGTTCGCGACGGCTCCCGCCAGGAACATCTCGCGGTAAACCGGGATCTTTTCCTTCTGCTTCTTGCCGACGACCTGGCGCAGCTCGTCGGCTTCGGCCATCGAGAACCCGGCAATATCGCGAGCGATGCGCATGATCTGCTCTTGGTACGCCGCGATCCCATAGGTCGGGGCGAGGATCGGCTCGAGCTTGGGATGCAGGTAGGTCGCCTTCGTTCGCCCGTGCTTGTTGCTGATGTAGTGCGGAATCCATTCCATCGGTCCCGGCCGGTAGAGCGCCACCAGCGCAACGATGTCCTCGAAGCGGTTGGGGCGCAGCTCCGCGCAAACGCGCCGCATTCCGTCGGACTCGAGCTGGAAGACCCCGGTCGTCTCTCCGCGCCCGAGCATTTGGAAGGTCGGCTGATCGTCGTCGGGGATCGAGGCGAGGTCGAAACTCGGGTTGTCCGTGCGGCGAATTTCATCGACCGCGTTCTTCATGACGGTCAAATTGCGCAACCCGAGGAAGTCCATCTTGAGCAGCCCGATGCGCTGCACCCAACCCATGTCGTACTGGGTGTTGACCTCCTCCCCGCCGAGCCTGATGAGGGGCGTCACGTCGACCAGCGGATCCTTCGAGATGACCACGCCCGCAGCGTGCGTCGAGGCATGCCGCGCCAAGCCTTCGATCGACTTCGCGGTGTCGAGCAAATGGCGCATTTGCGGCGAGCCGTCGTAGAGCGACTTGAGCTCGGGAATGCTGCGCAGGGCCTGTTCGATCGTCAGACCCCCCGCCCCCGACGGGATCAGCTTCGCAACCCGGTCGACCTCGCCCAGCGGCGTGCCCAGCGCCCGTCCCGCGTCGCGCACGGCCGCCCGGGCGGCCATCGTCCCGAACGTAACGATCTGCGCGACGTGGTCCTTGCCGTACTTTTCGGTGACGTAACGGATGACTTCGTCGCGCCGCTCGACGCAGAAGTCCGTGTCGATGTCCGGCATCGAGATGCGCTCGGGATTGAGAAAGCGCTCGAAGATCAGGTCGTATTTCAACGGATCGAGGTCGGTGATGCGCAGCACGTACGAGACGACCGAGCTGACCGCAGAGCCGCGCCCAGGACCGACCGGAATGTCGTGGTCGCGCGCGTATTTGATGAAGTCCCAGACGATCAAGAAGTAGGAAGCGAGCCCCATCTTCACGATGACGCCGAGTTCGTATTCGAGCCGCTCGCGCAGAGCCGCGTCGCTGCCGGCGCGCTCGGCCCCGTAGCGTGCGACCAGGCCCTCCTCGCAAATCTCGCGCAGGAATTCCTCCGGCGTCTTGGGCAGGAGCGTTAGGCGGTCGTCGGCGGCGGGAACCGGGAAAAACGGAATGTTGAACTGCTTCTCGGGGACGCGCATGTCGATGCGCTTGGCGATCTCGAGGGTATTGTCGCAGGCGTCGGGGACGTCGCTGAAGAGCGCTCGCATTTCGTCGGCCGATTTGACGTAGAACTCGTCGGTCATGAACTTCATGCGATTGGCATCGGCGACGGTTTTCCCGGTGCCGATGCACAGCAGCACGTCGTGCGCGGCCGCGTCGGAGCGCTCGAGATAGTGGGAGTCGTTGGTTGCGACCAGCGGCAAATTCATCTCGCGCGCAAGGCGGATGAGGCCATTGGTCACAACGTCCTGCTCGGCGATGCCGTGGCGCATGATTTCGATGTAGAAACGATCGCCGAAGATATCCGCAAAGGTCTTGGCGGCGCGCTTAGCGGCCTCATAGTCGTTGCGGAGCAACGGTTGCGCGCACAGCGAGGACATGCAGCCCGAGAGCACTATCAGGCCGTCGTGGTGGCGCTCCAACAGCTCGAGATCGATGCGCGGCTTGTAGTAGTAGCCCTCGAGAAAACCTTTCGAGATCAGCGCGACAAGGTTGCGATAGCCGACCAAATCGGCCGCTAGGAGCGTGACGTGCGCCTCGTCGCGAACGGTCCGGTCGAATCGGCCGCGCGGGGCAATGTACGCTTCGCAGCCGACGATTGGGACCAGAGCGTGATCGCGGGCCGCGTAGTAGAACTCCATGGCGCCGAACATGACGCCGTGGTCGGTTAAGGCGACGCCGGGAGCCCCGCCTTCCGCCGTGCGCTTGCAAAGCGCATCGACACGGCAAGCCCCGTCCAAAAGCGAGTACTCGCTATGTACGTGCAGGTGGACGAAGGAACTCAAAGTTGTTTCGGCTGACGCTCCGGGGCGGTTCGCGGCGGAATGCTTCTCTTTTTCAAAAAGCGGCCGGCCCCCCTGTGTCGCGCGGGCCTGCCCGGCCGCCCAAGGTTTTGCCTTCGCGCGGCGAAGGGAGTACCCCGATGAAGATTTCTTCCTTCGTCTGTTCGGTTTTGCTCCTGGGGTTTGCTACGGTCGCGACCGCGCAAGCACAAGCTCTGCCCGGGCCTTCTCCGACGGCAGTCCCCTCGGCCGCGCCGGCCCCGGCAAGCGCTTCCCCCGCGCCGGAGTCGTCGCCGGCGGCCGCTGCGCCCGCTGCCTCACCGTCTTCACCTTGGAAACCCTACGACCACTTCGCACTGCTGACTCCGCTTGCGATCACACACGTCTCGAGCGAGTTAACGCCGGGAACCACGACGCTTGGCGGCTTCAACGTCGACAGCGCGAGCGAGTTGAAGATCTGGAAGGTGCTCACGATGGTCGGCTTCGATTTCCATCAAGTGACCTACCAACATGAGGCCAACTACCCGGTGCCTGCGATCGGCGGCGGAACGACGATCTTTCCCACGCTGACCGCGACCGAGTACGAATATGGGTTTCGCGGCGGCGTCGCGGTCGTACCCCACACCTACGTCGGCTTCAATTCTATCTTCGTAGCCAACAATTACGGCAACCCGGAGTTGATCGGCTACGAATTCGGCGTCGAACGGCTGCCCGACTTCTCTCAGACGCTTTCGTTCCACGGCAAGTTCTACACCACCGGAAACCTCTTCAACGAATTCAACTTCGTGGTTCATTCGACCGGCGAAACGGTTGCGGTCAGCTATCGGAACTTTGAATACGAAGTCGGCGCGGTCTACGCCGTGCCGCACCGGCCCTATCTTCTTGATTTGGGTTACCGCGGCTTTGCGCGCGTTAATCGCTTCAACGCACCTGCCAACATCGAGGAAACCGGCCCCTACCTCGCCCTCGGCTTTCGCTTGTAGCTCGACCTCCCAGATGAGTGATCCGGCTCGCATGTTGGGGCGTCTTTGCGATGGGCGCGCCGCCTAGGCCCAGGCGGCAGCAGCCGGGCGGGCGTGGAGGATTCAGACAGCGCTCGTGCCGGTCGATGCCACATAAGGACCCCAAAAATGCCCGCGAGCCGTTCGGGAGCTACGTCTGACCGTTCATGTTTTCACGCACTCTGTCCATCGGCAGCGCTGACCGCCACGTCACGTTCTCGGTCGAGGATCTCTGCCGGCATACGATCGTGTTCGGGTCCTCAGGATCCGGTAAGACGACGCGCGCCTATAACCCCATCTTGCAGGACATGCTCGGGCGGCTCGGCGCCGGCGCCCTCATCATCGCCGCCAAGATCGAAGCCGTTCACGAGGCCGCCGAGCTAGCGCGGCGCGCCCAGCGAGAATACCTGGTCATCGAGCCCGGCAGTTCGATCGGAATCGATCTTCTTTCGGGCAGCCCCGACGTCGATGCGAGTTACTTTCGGGACACCTTCGGGCGAGTCGCCGAAGACGCCAAGCGCTGGGTCGAGGGCGCCGTCACGCGAATGAAAAACGCGCTGCGCATGCTCAAAGCCGCGGGACAGCAATACTATACGTTCGACCATCTCACGTCGTATTGCTTCGACGCCAAGTTTGCAGCGACGGTGCGCGTGCTGGCTTGCGACCGGCTGCGCGTCGTCTCCCACGAGTCGGAAGAGGCCTGGACGATCCGCGAGGCGGTGGCCTACGAGGATACCCGCTACCACGAGTTCACGCCGGAAACGCGACGCGCCGTGCTGTTCTCGGTTTCCGAACTGCTCGAGCCGTTGCGCGACTACCAACTGCAGAAGACCTTCGCGAGCAAGAAGAACCTGGTCCACATGGATTCGGTCTTCTCGGGAAAGGTCATCATCCTGCACGTCCCCCGGACGCGCTTCGAGCGCGCGGCACAGTCGATCTACACGATCGCCAAGCGGCGCTTCTTCACCGCCCTCGAGAATCGGCGGGCCGACCCGAGCCTGGACCAAGATCGCCCGATCGTCTTCGGAATCGACGAATACCAGCTCTGCATCTCCGAATCCGACGTCCAATCGCTGGGCGTCATCCGCTCCGCCGGATGCATGGTGCTGGCCACGACGCAGGGCGTCTCGTCACTCTACTCGACCCTGCCCAAGTTCCATGTCGACGCCGCGCTCCAAAACTTCACGCAGAAGATCTGGTTCAAGACCGACGACGAAGACACGCTCGGGGTGCTCGACCGGGCGACCAAGTACACCAAGAACGCCATCGACACGAGCCAGCTCTTCGAAATGAACCGCGACCAGGCGTTCTGCCACTTCACGGTCGGCGACACGTCGGTCGACACCGTCCTGGACATGAAGCCGCTCTTCATCACGCCCAGGCAGGGCGCTCCGGCGGGCGCCTTCAGCCTAGCGTGACCCGAGCCAAGCACGGAGCCGCGCGGCAAATACGAAGAGGGCGACTCGCATCCTGCGAGGCGCCCTCTTCGCCCCTTGCTTCCCCTGCGAAAAATCTCTGGCGACATTGTACATAGGAAGCTCGCGGGGGACCCAATTGTTAAGAAATCCTTGCGAACGGCGCCCGCGGTAGCTTTTAGTGGGGCCGAGCAGCTGCCAGCAGCGCCCGCAGCCGCTCCACCGGCAGCGCGTAGAAGGTGAGGCCGCGCGCCCCCGACATGGTGCGGGCTGACACCAGCGCGTCGACGACCGCCGCTTCCGTCGCCTCGGCGGTTGCCGAAAAGAGACCGTCTAAGGCATCGTCTCCGGCGAGCACCGAAACGGGCGGGGCGCCCGATTGGTCGCGCGGGTAGAGGCGCGTCGTGCTGAAGGCGATCAGTAAGTCACCGCTGGAGACGTGCGACGTCAGGCCGGTGCGGCCCAGGCCGAGCACGGCGCGCTTCGCCAGCTCGCGCAGCTGGCGGAAATCGAGCGGCGCATCGGTGGCGACGACGACGATGACGCTGCCGTCGGCCGCTCGTCCGGTCGTTCGCAGCGAGGCGCGGCGCGGGATCACCGGAAGCAGCTCGTGCTCGAGTTCGCGGCCGACTGGGACGCCGTCGATGCGGAGCTCGGCGCGGGAACCCGTGTTGGCGTTGACGAGCACGCCGACCGTATAGCCCCCCAGATCTTTCGCAACGAGGCGCGAGGCCGTCCCGATGCCGGCTTTGAACGCGAAGGCGCGCATGCCGGTGCCGGCCCCGACGTCGCCTCGTTCGAAGGGGCCGCCGGCCGCCGCGTTGAGGGCGGCCACGGCGTCGGAGGGCAGCACGTGCCGGCCCTGGATGTCGTTGAGGCCCTGGTCGTCGCACTCGGCCACGACCGGCAGCGGAACATCGTCGCTGACCCCGATCTCCGGATGCTTGGCGATCAACCAGTCGATGACGCCGTCGTCGACGCGGCCGACGTCGAGGGTGTTCGTCAGCGCAATCGGCACCTCGAGAAAGCCGGCTTCGTCGACCCAGTGAGCGCCGGTCATTTCGCCGTTTCCGTTGAGATCGAACGTGGCGGCGGAGACGCGCTTGGTCCAAGGATCGGCGTTCGGCAGCACCACGGTCACCCCGGTACGCACCGGGCCTTTGCCGGCTACCAGCGTGCCGGGTGCGCCATCGATCTTCGTAACCTGGCCAACCATCACGCCGGCCACGTCGGTGATGGCGTCGAGCGGCCCGCTCGGCATGACGCCGATCGTGACGCCCTCCGTCCGCGAGTTCGAGGAAGCGGGCAACGCCGCGAGCGCGAGCGCAAGCGCGCTCGCAAAGGCTGCCTTCACGATGCGACCGGGGCCATAAAGGCACGCGCCGGCAGGTCGCATGCCCGATCCTGGGCGCTCACCGCGGCGGCATTCCCGGCGGGCAGCCTACATTCCGGCAGCGAAGCCGGCAGCATGGCGATGGTAGCGACCTTCCTAAAGCATGGAAGCAACGTGGCGATCGTGGCGATGAGCCTGCTCCTAGCTGCAGCGATGGGCCTTCACGCCGTTGCGTTTGTGCCGGTGGCGATCTTGATCGGCGCGCTGCTCTTCTTCTTGACCGAGTATTCGACGCACCGCTTCTTGCTTCACGCGCCCCCTATGAAGAATCCCTCCGTGCTGCGCATGCAGCACCGGCTGCACTACGACCATCACGTCGAGCCGGAGCGGCTCGACCTGCTGTTCCTGCCGCCTTGGTTTCTCTTTCCGGCGCTCGCCATTTTCGTCGCTGTGTACTTCGCGATCGCGCACAACGTCGCGGTTGTGGCGGCCCTCGTCCTTGGGAATTTGCTCGGCTTGCTCTACTACGAATGGGTCCACTACGTCGCGCACATCCCGTACCGTCCGCGCACGCCGGTGGGGCGGTGGATGAAGAAATATCATCTATGGCATCACTTTAAGAACGAGCACCTCTGGTTCGGGGTAACCAACCCCTCGATGGATTTCGTTTGGCGCACCTACGTGCGCGTCGACGAAGCCGACCGCAGCGGCAGCACGCGCATTCTCTTCCGCTGAAGATGCCCGAGCCGGCCGGCATCCGGGTGGGTGAGGCCCGCTGGCAGGACCGGACGAACCGCGAGGACCCGGGCGCTGGGAGCCGCTAGGCGCGACTCGGGTGGCTTCCTACGGGGGCCAGCGGTTCGGCCGGCTGTCGGAAGGGGTAGGTACGGAAAAGACTGCGGGCATCGGAGTCCTGCGAGCCCAGTGCAGGCTCGCCCGCGCTCGGCGGGAAAACCGTCCGTCCGATCTTGACGCTTGGGGGGACCTCGACCATTCTTACGCTGCCCGAATCAACCGACGTTCGTCTGCGAAACCATCTCAAAGAGCTGGGGCTTGAAGGCGTCACTGCGGTCTATCGCAACCTTCCCGTCGCCGACCTCTACGAGCATGCGATTCGCCGCAACGAAGGCGAACTCGGCGCGGACGGTCAGCTCGTCGTTGCGACGGGCGAACACACCGGCCGCTCACCGAAAGATAAATTTTTCGTTCGCGAAGCAGGCAGCGAGCATCACATTGACTGGGGCGAAGCCAACCGTCCGATCGACGCCGCCCATTTCGACGCACTCTTGGAGCGAGTCAGCGCCTATCTGAGCGAGCGCGACGTCTACGTTATGGATACGTACGTGGGCGCCGATACGCGCTACCGCCTGCCGGTCCGGATCGTCTCGGAGTACGCTTGGCATTCGCTCTTCGCGCGCAACCTGTTCTTGACGCCCAACGAGCCGCCGAGCGATTTCACGCCGCAGTTCACGGTGATCGACGCGGCCGAGTTCAGCGCCGAACCCACCCGTGACGGCACGCGCAGCGGCACGTTCATTTTGATCAACTTCGCGCGCAAGATGGTACTGATCGGCGGCACGCGTTACGCAGGCGAGATCAAGAAGTCGGTTTTCACGATCATGAACTACTTGATGCCGCTGCGCGGAGTCTTCCCGATGCACTGCGGAGCGAACGAAGGAGCCGACGGTGACGTCGCCATCTTCTTCGGGCTTTCGGGTACCGGCAAAACGACGCTTTCGGCCGATTCGAAGCGGCCGCTGATCGGCGACGACGAGCATGGCTGGTCGGCCGACGGGGTGTTCAACTTCGAGGGCGGCTGCTATGCGAAGGTCATTGGGCTCTCGCAAAAGGCCGAGCCGGAAATCTGGTCGGCCTCGCACCGCTTCGGCTGCGTGCTCGAGAACGTGGTCGTCGATCCAGCTACCCGCAGCCTCGATCTGGCCTCGGAAAGCAAGACGGAGAATACTCGCTCGGCCTATCCCGTCGACTTCAACCCGAACGTCGTCCCCGGATTGAAGGCGGGACACCCGGCCAACGTCATCATGCTGACCGCCGACGCGTTCGGCGTGCTGCCGCCGATTGCGAAGCTCTCAGCCCCGAGCAAGCGATGTATCACTTCCTCTCGGGCTACACGGCGAAGGTTGCCGGCACCGAGAAGGGCATCGTCGAGCCGACTGCCACGTTCTCGACCTGCTTCGGCGCGCCGTTCATGGTGCACCATCCGACGGTGTACGCCAAGCTTTTGGGCGAGCGCATCGGCGAGCACAAGGTGAACTGCTGGCTCGTCAACACCGGGTGGAGCGGGGGGCCGTACGGCGTCGGCTCGCGCATGGCGATCGCGCACACCCGCGCCATGATCAATGCCGCCCTCTCGGGTGCGCTCGATGCGGCCCGCTTCGAGACCGAACCGTTCTTCGGCCTTTCGATACCCACGGGGGTTCCGGGCGTCCCGAGCGAGGTGCTCAACCCACGCAACGTGTGGAGCGATCCCGCCGCTTACGACAAGCAAGCCAAAGCGCTGGCCGGCCTTTTCGCCGCCAACTTCAAAAAGTTCGAGGCGCAAGCCAGCCCAGCCGTCCTCGCCGCCGCCATCAAACCTTAGACGCCCTGCTTTGGCCTAGGGCTTCGTTGCGGGCGGGCTCACTTACCCGAAAGTAAACTTCGCCCGCCCGCGCCTCGCCCTAGACCAAAGCAGAGCGTCTAAGGAATCTGTTTAGGACGCGATGCGTTGCGGCGGGGGGATTTTGAGTTTTTTAGCGACGCTGTCGAGGGTGGCGACGACGACGGGGTCGAGTGCGATGCCGTGCTCTAAACTTTCTCGCGTGCGAATGGCTTCGATTTCGCCGGCGGTGTAGACGCGCTCGCATCCGGCGGCGGGCTCGCAGGCGCGCATGTGCTCGAGCAAACGCGAGAGATCAGCTTTGAACGAGGCCGCGTCGCGTAAGCCGTCGATGCGAAACGCGGCGAAGAAGTGACTCGTGATCGCGGGGTCGAGCACGCCCTGCGAATCCGGCATCTCGGGTCCATAGACGCCGCCGGCGAGAACGCCGCAAAGAATCTCGGCAAGCAAAGCGAGTCCGTACCCTTTGTGGCCGCCGCCTTCGGTGCCGAAACCGCCAAGCGGCAGTAAGCTACCGTTGATGCCGCTCTGCGGATCGAGCGTTTCGCTTCCGCCCGCATCGAGCGCCCAGCCGGGCGCGAGCGGCTTGCCCAATCGCCTGGCGATCTCGAGCTTGCCCAGCGCAACGGCCGTCGTCGCCATGTCGAGCACGAATGCGTCGCCGTTTTGCGCCGGAATCGCGTAGGCGAAGGGGTTCGTTCCAAGCATCGCGGTCCGGCCGAAGGTCGGAACGGCGAGCTTCCCCGCATTGGTCGAGGCGATGCCGACGAGGTCGTGCTCGAGCGCCATCATCGCATAGTATCCGGCGATGCCGAAATGGTTCGAGCGCCTGACCGTCGCTACCGAACAACCGGACTCGAGGGCCTTGCGGATCGTGCGCCGCATCGTCTTGACGGCGGCGGGGTGGCCGAGCCCGTTATTGGCGTCGACGGCCAAGCTGGTTGCCGTCTCGCGGATGGTGACCGGTTGCGCGCGCGGGTCGATCAGGCCGTCGCGCAGCCGGTCGACGTAGAAGCGCTCGAGCCGCGCGACGCCATGTGACTCGATGCCGCGCAGATCGGAGGCAACGAGCACGTCCGCGACGATCGCAGCGTCGTCCTCCGATACGCCGACCGCGCCCATCGCGTCGCGTACGAACGCCTGCAACACGTCGGCGCGAAAGCGCGTCCGCCGCGCTGCCGGGGCTTCCATCAGCCGGTTCTTGCGCCGTTGCGCGCTTGCGAGCCGACGGCCCCTAACCTAAGCGCTCGATGATCGTGCCGTTGGCCATTCCACCGCCCTCACACATCGTCTGCAGGCCGTAGCGGCCGCCGCTGCGTTCGAGCTCGTAGAGCAGGTCGGTCATGATGCGCGCGCCGCTGGCACCGAGCGGATGGCCGATTGCAATCGCCCCGCCGTTGACGTTGACCCGTGACATGTCGGCGTGCGTCTCTTTTTCCCAGGCCAAGACGACGCTCGCGAAGGCCTCGTTGATCTCGATCCGGTCGATCCGATCCAACGTCAGGCCGGCGCGCTCGAGGACCTTCTTGGTAGCGGGAATCGGCGCGGTCAGCATCATGATCGGGTCTTCGCCCGCGACCGAAAACGCGACGAAGCGGGCGCGGGGGACGAGTCCGAGTTTCTCCGCCACGCTGCGTTCGGCGATGAGCAGGGCCGCCGCGCCGTCGCTGATCTGCGAGGAGTTGCCGGCCGTAATAACGCCGTCGGCTTTGAATGACGGTTTGAGGCCACCCAGCTTCTCGATGCTCGTGTCCTGGCGCACGCCTTCGTCGCGTTCGAAGCGACGCGCGGTGCCGTCTTGGTCGACGACCGGCACGGCGGTGAGCTGCCCGTCGAGCTTGCCGCCGGTGACGGCATCGGCTGCCCGCCGGTGACTTGCCAGGCTGAAAGCATCCAGCACAGCGCGGTCGAGTTCCCATCGCTCAGCGATCATTTCCGCACTGATGCCTTGATGCACGAGCCCATTATGGTAGCGCTCCTGCATGCGTGGCCCGAACGGCTTGCCCGGGCCCGACGCGGCGCTCGATCCGAGCGGTACGCGCGTCATCGTTTCGACCCCGCACGCAATTGCAATGTCGTAAGCACCGCTGATCACGCCTTGCGCCGCAAAGTGCGCTGCCTGCTGGGCCGAGCCGCACTGCCGGTCGACGGTCGTGCCTGGTACGCTCTCCGGGAAACCGGCCGCGAGCGCAGCATTGCGTGCCACGTTGTACGCCTGCTCGCCGACTTGAATGACGCAGCCCGCAATGACGTCGTCGACCAGCGCGGGGTCGATCCCCGCCCGCGACATGAGGCTCTGCAGCGTGTGCGCCAGCAGATCGACCGCATGCCAGTCGCGCAGTGCGCCGCCGCGCCGCCCAACCGGAGTCCGCACCGCCTCGACGATCACCGCCTCGCGCGCCGTCCCGTTTCTCATTCCAAAACCCCTTCCCGCTCAAACAAAAGCTGCGATGCCGGTCAAGACCTGTCCCAGAATCAACGTGTGAATCTCACTCGTCCCTTCGTATGTGAGGACCGATTCCAAGTTGTTCATGTGGCGGATGATCGGATACTCGAGGGTGATTCCGCTCGCTCCCAAGATCGTACGCGCTTCGC
This sequence comes from Candidatus Tityobacter terrigena, assembly GCA_003156715.1. GTDB lineage: Bacteria > Vulcanimicrobiota > Vulcanimicrobiia > Vulcanimicrobiales > Vulcanimicrobiaceae > Tityobacter > Tityobacter terrigena. The sequence goes on along the minus strand of PMHO01000027.1, from coordinate 14,217 downwards.
GGCAGATGGCCAGCGCCTCGCGCACGTTGTTGAGCTTCCCGAAGCTCACGTGCTGCGGCGCCAAGCTGCCCGCGTCTTTCATGCGCCCCAGATGGAGCGCAACGAGCAGCCCCTTCTGCAGCTCGAGCATCATGTTGACGAGCTTTTCCTGCGTCAGTTGAAAGCTTGCTAACGGCTTGCCGAATTGAGCGCGCGTCTTCGCGTAGTCGAGCGCAGTTTCGAAACACGTTCGCGCCGCGCCGAGCGCCCCCCACACGATTCCGTAGCGTGCTTCGCTCAAACACGAGAGCGGTCCGCGCAAGCCTCCGACGCCGGGCAGCATGGCACCGGCCGGAACCCGGCAACCTTCGAGGATCAACTCCGAGGTCACCGAGGCGCGCAGTGAGATCTTGCGCTCGATCGGTTGCGTGCGAAAGCCTTTGCTGTCGGTGGGCACGACGAAGCCGCGGATTTCCCCCGCGTGCGTGCCATTCTCGGGCTCGGTGCGCGCCCACACGACGGCCACGTCGGCGATGCCGCCGTTGGTAATCCAGGCCTTGCTTCCGTCGAGGATGTAGTCACTTCCCGAGCGCCGCGCCGCCGTCCGCATCCCCGCCGGATCGCTGCCGAAATCCCATTCGGTCAACCCGAAGCAGCCGATCTTCTCGCCGCTCGCCAGCGCCGGCAACCAGGTGCGTTTCTGCTCGTCGGATCCGTAGGCCCAGATGGGAAACATCGCAAGCGAACCTTGCACCGAGACGAAACTGCGAAGGCCGCTGTCGGCCGCCTCGAGCTCGCGGCACGCCAGGCCGTATTGCACCGCGCTTGCGCCCGCGCACCCGTAACCCTCGAGATGCATGCCCAAAAGCCCGAGCTTTCCGAGTTCCGGAACGAGTTCGCGCGGAAAATGGCCGGCCTCGAACCACTGTGCGATGTTCGGCAGCACGCGTGCCGCCACAAAATCGCGAACGGTGTCGCGCACGAGCCGCTCTTCGGCCGAAAGGAGCGCGTCGATCCCTAAAAAGTCGCGCGCGTCGGGGAGGGCGTTGCGTGTCGCGGTCGTCATGTGGTGCGCTTCACCGCGAACGGCCCGAATGCCTGAGCGACGGGCATCATTTCGATGAAATTGACGTTGACGTGGGCCGGCCGGCTGACGACCCAGTGGACCGCGTCCGCGACGTCCTCGGCGGTCAATGGGGTCGTCCCTTCGTAGACGGCCGCGGCGCGCGCCCGGTCGCCTCCGAAGCGCACTTCGGAAAACTCGGTGCCGCCCGTCAGGCCGGGAGCTACGTCGGTGACGCGCACCGGCGTTCCCAGCAGATCCGCTCGCAAGTTGAGGCTGAATTGGTGGACGAAGGCTTTCGTCGCGCCGTACACATTGCCGCCGGGGTACGGATACGAGCCCGCGACCGAGCCGAGATTGACGATGTGACCGCGTCCGCGGGCGACCATCCCGGGCAGCAGCGCGCGCGTGCAGTACGTCAAGCCCTTGACGTTCGTATCGACCATGGCATCCCAGTCGTCGAGATCGGCACGTTGGGCGGGCTCGAGGCCGCGTGCCAACCCGGCGTTGTTGACCAGCACATCGACCTCGTCGAACGGCGCGGCCAGTGTATCGACGGCATCCTGCACCGCTTGACGGTCGCGCACGTCGAGCACGAGCGGAAGAATGGTGTCGCCGAACGCTCGGCGCAGCTCTTCGAGCGCGCCCGCGCGCCGCGCTGCCGCGATGATTCGCGACCCATCGCCCGCGAAGCGCCGCGCGATCGCGGCTCCAAAGCCGCTGCTGGCACCGGTCACAAAAACGGTCATGAGCTCCGCTTTGCGCTCCACACCGCCGCAGCCTCTCGCGCGCACGGCGCGGCATGTCCCTAAGCCCGATCTTGAAACGCTCGTTTCAACCTGCTACAACTCGACCATGCCGCGCCGGCCCGACGACCGCATCCGTGCTAACCTTCTGGCAGCGCTCGTCAACCGCGTGTTGAACAATGGACTGGGCGACATGTCGCTGCGCCCGTTGTCGGCGGCCGTCGGGGTAAGCCCGCGGACGCTGCTCTACCATTTCGGGTCGAAAGAGAAATTGCTCGCCGCCGTGCTTGAAGAGGCGCAGCGCCGTCAGCGTGCGGTCTTCATTGCCTGGAGCGTGCAGAGCTCGCAGGACGACCCGCGCACGATGCTTCTTCGCGCCTGGCAATGGATCGCAGCGCCCCGCCACGACCGCCTCTTTCGTCTATTTTTCGAAAGCTGCGCCCTCGGTTTGCGCGACCGCAAACGCTACGGCGCGTTCGTGCGAGCCGCGATGGCGGAGTGGGCAACGCCGTTTTCGCGCAGTCTCGAGCAGCACGGTTTCGCACGCGAACGGGCCGCGGGCCTGGCCACGCTCGTCGCCGCGGTAACGCGCGGCCTCCTGCTCGACGTGCTCGCGACGGGCGATCGCGCCCGCGCCGATCGGGCCTTCCGCTCTTTCATTAACGCGATCGAGCTGCCTGACGAGCCGCCGGTTACCTCTTGAGCACGCGGCCCAGCTTTTCGAAGAGCGCGTCGATCGTGCGCGAGTGCGTGTCCTCGAGGCGGCGCCAGAAGAGCCGCCCCTCGGTGTCCGACAGCACGGCGTCGATCCGGTGGCTCAGTTTCGTCCTTTTGTCCTCGGAGCTTAGATAGAAGCCGTGCGTCCCGTCGAACCCCTCGTTCTGAAAGCGCCACACGATCGACTCCTCGGGTACGACGCTGTCCAGAATGGCGTGAACGCCACTATGCCACTCCTCGGTCTTGCCGGGGTCAAGAGGACCGGGCGTCCGCATGAACGGCTGCGATGCAAACGGCCAGATGACATCACCCGACGTGCCCATCTCGGAGAGCAACTGGAAAATGCGGCGCCGCGTCCCGGGGAAGGTGCGTTCGTAAACGACGTGTAGCGGGATCGGCATAAGCAACCCTTTCGAGCCAATCCAACTTTCTCATCGCGAGCGCCCGCAGCCGCCCGGTTAGACGGCGGGCCGCTTCCCTAGCAAGAGAACCTGGAGTCGAGGTCTTTGGACAGAGAGCAAGCGGGCTCTTGGTTCTGTGTCCCGCGAGGCCAGGCGACCCACGCCAGGCCCTGTCCCTCTTTTTCGCCTCGTGACCTGCGGGAAGGACTGGCTTCCAAGGCCCGAATTTGCGCCGCTTCTGTTGCAGGTTCCCAAAGCAAGGGGCCGTAAGAAACCCGGCGGTCGCGAGAACCGATACCTACTCGGTTCGCCTCTGTTCGCGCGTCCCTACGAGCACCTTTCCGTCAATAATGGTGGTGGATGAGATGTTTTTGGTGAGACTCGAGCCCAACTTTCGTTTCCGGCTATCGGTCGGAGCCTTACTGATCGCCACGCTCGCATTAGGAGCGTGCAGCAACAATGCCTCGGCGCCGACGCAGCCGATACGCGGCCAGACCTCGCCACCTTCGACCCCAACGCCGGTGGCGACTCCGACGCCGAAGGCAACACCGACTCCGAAGGCCACGCCGACTCCCAAAGCGACCCCGACACCGGTGTCATCAGCGACTCCAACACCGACGCCGCCGCCCGTAAGCGGCGCGCAGGCCGCTTGCGTCGTAACCTTCGGGAGCACGACGTATGCCTTCGTGCCCGGCGTTGTCGCTTCTCCGGCGAGCGATGCCGGAATGGTCGGCTTAGCTGAAGTTACTATTTCCAGCGGCTCGGGCATTTTGGAGCGCGTGCGCAAGCCGTTTAGCACCCAACGGCATGCCCCGAACGTACAACAGCCGGCTCCGCGCTCGCTGTCTCGGACCGGTCGCGAACCTTTCGGAAAGCCGCTGGATACCGGGGCGGGCGGTTCGCCGATTCTGCTCCTCTCATTCCCCGAAACGAGTTCTTCCGGAACGATTCTGGGTCCGCAAGAGTGCGCCGCGGATACGGTGAACGGCGATCTCTATACGATCAGCTACGACAGCAACACCATCAACGTGGTGCACGTCGATTCCACGACGCATGCCATGTCACTGTTGGCCACGTACAAGACCGACGCAACCGGGTTTATCGGATATAGCGGTGGCTCCGCGACGATCCTCGGTGAGGCGTGGGATAGCACCGACGGCGGCCTAATCATCGCGACGACTACCGGCTACGAGCTCTATAGTGGGGCCAGGGCTACGACGCCGAATAAGAAGATCAAGCAAATCGTCACGATCAACCCGGCCGAAAACTTCGGGTACAATGCGACGACCAACCAAATCTGGTCGCCGTCATACCTGGGCGGCGATCTAGATGCTGAGTTCATCGACGTCGCCAGCAGCAGCGCGTACAACCAGAATCCGCTGCCGGGCGGATATTCAGTCCCGGACCATGGTGCGATCGATTCGAAGACAAATATAGCCGTCACCGCCGAGGAGTTCGAGTACACGTTCTACCTCGTCCCTCTCTCTCAGAACGTCCTCGGTTCCGGAACGTTTACCAACCCCAACGCCGTCACCGCAACCATGACGACGAATCAGGATAATGGCTGTTGCCCGGTCAGCGACATCAGCATCGACTCCGCGTCGCATCTGCTGTTCTCGGACGTCGAGTTCGGCAGCGGGGTCGGCGTCGTCCAACTCCCGTCGACCGGATCCGGCACGCCGGCGCTCGGCGACTACGTCTTCGCCCCTCTACCGGCACAGGCGAGCAGTAGGGGCGTTCCGGATCTGCCTGGTGACCCGCACGCCATCGCGACGTTCAACCTGACAACGACCGGACCGTACGGCCTGACGTTTACCTCCGACTATTCCACCGTGATCGTCTCGGATATGCGCAAGACTCTGGCCGCAACGCGCAACCCGAGTGACCCGCACGGAACGACGCTCACTCTGGGAACCAACATTTTCTACATCACAATCTAAACCCCGACGACTAAGGGCGAGGGTTCGCGACGCGGTCGCGAGCCCTCGTCGTTTTCCAGCAGCGGAGGGACGGGCTTCGCCGGAGCGAACGTCGGCGCCGATGCCCTGGCTGCGGATGGTCGTGGCGGCCTTCATCCTACCAGTTCTCGTCAGCTGTACGGTTGTGCGCCCTTCTGCGACGTTCTCGGAACCGCCGATCGTTCGAAGCGAGCGCGGGGTTGCCGTGTTGAAGCTTAGCGCGCGCATCGACCCTCACCGGCTTGGTCCGTCGTTATGGTACTTCATACCGCGAGCGCCCTTTTGGATCGGCGACGCACCAACGATCGAAGTGCATCCCGGCGACCGCATCCATATCGCGTATCACAACTCGCTTCCGCCGATCCTATCGGATGACTCGCACGGGCTTCCCGACGACACGAACCTGCACTTCCACGGCCTGACGACGTCGCCGAACGCGCCCGGCGACGACGTCCTGGGAACCGTCATTGCGCCCCTTCAACGGACGACGTACGACGTGCGGATTGCGCGCGACCAGCCGCCGGGGCTTTATTGGTATCACCCTCACCCGCACCACGAAACGAGCTGGCAAGTGGGCAATGGGATGGCCGGCGCGATCGTCGTCGACGGAATCGAAGATGTCTTGCCCTCTCTCGCCGGCTTGCGCGAGCGGGTAATCGTCGTGCGCCAAGTTTTCTTGTACCCCGATCGTGCGGAAACCGTCACCCTTAATGCGCGCCTGTGCGGCCTCGCTCACCTCACACCCAAAGGGCGCATCAACTTCTTGCGGGCCCATCCCGAGTTGATCCACGAAGACGACGAAAAGCTGAATACCGTCGTTACCCTCAACGGGCAGACTGCAGGCTCCATCAACATCGGCATCGCGCCCGGCGAACGACAGCTCTTTCGGGTGATCAACGCGACTCCAAAACGCAATCTCGATCTTGCCGTCGACGGTGAACGCCTCGAGCTCGTCGCCGAAGACGGCGTTCCGCTCGGATACCTGCCCGGGAGCGTGCCGTCGAAACTCGTCTCTGACATCGTGATCCCACCCGGCGGCCGCGCAGAGTTCGTAGTCACCGGCTCAAGCCAGCCGACCGTCATGCGATCGCTGGCTTTCGACTCAGGCCCGAAAGGAGACCCCGATCCCCCCTTCGAGCTAGCGACGCTGGTCGACGACACGGGATTGCCCGCCGCATCGTCCGATGCGAGGCTGCCGATGCCGGAGGCTCACCTCGAAGCGAAGCTCGACTATTACCGCTCNNGCTTTCGATCCGCACGACGCGCCGATGTTCGTCGCAAAAAGCGGGACGGTCGAAGAGTGGGTGCTCGAGAACGAGACGCAAGAGGTGCATACCTTCCACACGCACCAGGTGCACTTCATCGTCGAGAGCATTGGAGACCAAGTGGTTCGGCCCGAGCAGCGTCACTGGCTCGACACCTTTGACGTTCCTTACAAGCGCGGCAACGTGCCCGGCCGGGTGAAGATCCTCGTCGACTTTCGGGACCCCGTCGTGCGCGGCACCTTTGTCTTCCACTGCCACATTCTCGATCACGAGGACAACGGAATGATGGCTAAGATACGCGTCGTGTAGGGCAGCCCCCGGGCGAAAGCGCCCTAGGCTTTAAGTTCGATGTCCACGCCCGCCGGCAGATCCAGATGCATCAACGCATCCATCGTCTTAGGTGAGGCCTGCAGGATATCGATGAGCCGCTTGTGGGTGCGCATCTCGAAGTGCTCGCGCGACTTCTTGTCGACGTGCGGCGAGCGGTTGACGCAAAACCGGTTGATCTCGGTCGGCAGCGGCACCGGCCCACTCACGAACGCCCCCGTCCGCTTGGCCGTATCGACGATCCGCTCCGCCGACTGATCCAGCAGGCGATGGTCGTAGGCTTTGAGCCGGATTCGAATCTTCTGCTTTGCCACGCCGCTACTCTACGATTCCGGTGACGACGCCCGCGCCAACCGTCCGGCCACCCTCGCGGATCGCGAAGCGCAGTCCCTCTTCGCAGGCGACCGGCGTGATGAGTTCGACCTGCATTTGCACGTTGTCGCCGGGCATCACCATCTCGACCCCTTCCGGCAGTTTGATCGTGCCGGTGACGTCGGTCGTGCGGAAGTAGAACTGCGGGCGGTAGTTGGCAAAGAACGGCGTATGGCGGCCGCCCTCTTCCTTCGAGAGGACGTACACTTCGGCTTTGAAGCGGTTGTGGGGTTTGATCGAACCGGGCTTGGCCAGCACCTGTCCGCGCTCGATGTCGGTGCGCTCGATGCCGCGCAGCAGCACGCCGATGTTGTCGCCGGCAATGCCCGAGTCGAGCAGCTTGCGGAACATCTCGATGCCGGTGACGACCGACTTGCGCGCCCGGTCAGTGAAACCGACGATCTCGATCTCTTCACCAACCTTGATTTGGCCGCGCTCGACGCGCCCGGTTCCGACCGTGCCGCGGCCGGTGATCGTGAAGACATCTTCCACCGGCATCAGGAACGGCTTGTCGACGGCGCGCTCGGGCGTCGGGATGTAGACGTCGACGGCATCCATCAACGCGAAGATCGGGTCGGCGTCGGGATCGCCGCGCTTACCCGAGGACTGCAGCGCCTTGAGGGCCGACCCGCGGATCACCGGGACGTCGTCGCCGGGGAACTCGAAGCGCGTCAGCAACTCGCGAACCTCCAGCTCGACGAGTTCCAAGAGCTCGGGATCGTCGACCATGTCGACCTTGTTGAGGAACACGACGATGAACGGAACGCCGACCTGGCGCATCAGCAGGATGTGCTCGCGGGTCTGCGGCATCGGGCCGTCGGTCGCCGAGACGACCAGGATCGCGCCGTCCATCTGAGCGGCGCCCGTGATCATGTTCTNNTGTTCTTGATGTAGTCGGCGTGACCAGGGCAGTCGACGTGCGCGTAGTGCCGCTTAGCCGTCTCGTACTCTTGGTGCGAGATGGCGATCGTAATACCGCGCTCCTTTTCCTCGGGCGCGTTGTCGATGTCATCGACCGTGCGCTTCGCGATGTTGGGATTCTCGGTGGCTAGGCAATTGATGATTGCCGCGGTGAGCGTCGTCTTGCCGTGATCGACGTGTCCGGTCGTGCCGATGTTGACATGCGGTTTGGTCCGCTCGAATCTTGCCTTCGCCATTCTCTTTTGTTATTTCCTCATCAGTTTCCGTGGGTGACTTGCAGCGCCGCCTCAGGCGGCGGGTTTCTTGCCTTGCGCTTTGGCGACGATCTCGTCTTGAACGGACTTCGGCGCCTTCTCGTACTTGGCAAACTCCATCGTGTAGGTGGCGCGGCCCTGGGTTGAAGACCGCATGTCCGTCGCGTAGCCGAACATCTCCGAAAGCGGCACGTCGGCCGTGATGGTGACCGCACCGCCTGCGACTTCTTCGCTCGATAAGATCAGGCCGCGCCGGCGGTTGAGATCGCCGTTGATCGCGCCGAGGTAGTCCTTAGGGGTCGTGACCTCGACCTTCATGATCGGCTCGAGCAAGATGGGGCCGGCCGCGCGGTTACATTCCTTGAACGCGAGCGAGCCCGCGATCTTGAAAGCCATCTCCGACGAGTCGACGTCGTGATACCTGCCGTCGAAGACGATCGCCTTGAAGTCGAGGACCGGATAGCCCGCCAGCACGCCGCTCTCGGACGCTTCGCGAATGCCCTCTTGAATCGCCTTGGAGAACTCCTTCGGAATCGATCCTCCGACGACCGCCCACTCGTAGGTCATGCCGGTGTTCGTTTCGCCCGGCTCGAGTTTGAGCCACACGTCCCCGAACTGACCCTTTCCGCCCGTCTGGCGGATGAACTTGCCTTCTTTTTCAGCAGCTTTCGTGATCGCTTCTTTGTACGCGACTTGCGGCTTACCGACGTTTGCATCGACCTTGAACTCGCGCTTGAGGCGGTCGAGGATGATCTCGAGGTGCAGCTCGCCCATGCCGGCGATGATCGTTTGCTGTGTCTCGTCATCGGTCCGCATGCGGAACGTCGGATCTTCCTGCGCCAGACGGCCCAGGGCCGTGCCGAGCTTGTCCTGGTCGGCTTTGGTCTTCGGTTCGATCGCTTGCGAGATGACCGGCTCCGGAAAGGTGATCGACTCGAGAACGATCGGGCGCTTCTCGTCGCACAGGGTATCGCCCGTCCGGGTGTCGGTCAAACCGACTGCGGCCGCAATGTCGCCCGCCCCGATGACGTCGATGTCCTCGCGGTGGTTCGCGTGCATGCGCAAGATGCGGCCGATGCGCTCTTTGCGGCCGCTGCGCGAATTGTAGACGTAGCTGCCCTTTTCGAGGATCCCGGAGTACACGCGGAAGTACGTCAAATTCCCGTACGGATCCGTCGCGATCTTGAAGGCCAGCGCCGAGAACGGCTCGCCGTCGTCGGGCCGCCGCTCGATTTCATGATCGGGATGCTTGGGGTCCGTACCGACGATCGCCTTGGCCTCGAGCGGCGACGGCAAAAAATCGACGACCGCATCGAGCAGCGGCTGAATGCCCTTGTTCTTGAAGGCTGCACCGCACAGCATCGGCAGCACGGTGCCGGCAATGGTTGCCTTGCGCAAGGCCGTCCGAAGGCGATCCTGCGGCAGTTCTTCGCCCGCAAAGAACAGCTCGAGCAGCTCGTCGTCCTGTTCGGCGATCGCTTCGACGAGCTCCTGACGCCACTTCATGGCGAGGTCGCGCAGCTCGCCGGCGGGCAGCTCCTGCTGCTCCATGGCCGTGTCGGGGTCGTCGCCGTAGATGACCTGGCGCATCGTAAAAAGGTCGACAACGCCCTTGAACTGGTCCTCGGCACCGATCGGCACCTGAATAGGGACGCAGTGCGCACCCAGCCGCTCGCGGATCTTGGCCACGCAGTTAAAGAAATCGGCGCCGATGCGGTCCATCTTGTTGACGAAGATGATGCGCGGAACGCGGTATTTGTTGGCCTGACGCCAGACGGTCTCCGATTGGGGCTGCACCGCAGCGACCGAATCGAACAGCGCAACCAAGCCATCGAGCACGCGAAGCGAGCGCTCGACCTCGACCGTGAAGTCCACGTGGCCAGGCGTATCAATAATGTTGATGCGGGTGTCGCGCCACGTGCAAGCCGTCGCAGCCGAGGTGATCGTGATCCCGCGCTCCTGCTCTTGCACCATCCAGTCCATCGTCGCGGCGCCGTCGTGGACTTCGCCCAGCTTGTGGGTGCGGCCGGTGTAAAAGAGAATGCGCTCGGTCGCGGTCGTCTTGCCCGCGTCGATGTGTGCGGCGATGCCGATGTTTCGAGTCCGCTCTAGCGGATACTCACGTGTGGTAGCTGCAGCCATCTTCGCTTACCAGCGGTAGTGCGCGAAGGCTTTGTTGGACTCCGCCATCTTATGGGTGTCCTCGCGCTTCTTCACGGTCGCGCCGACGTTGTTGGCGGCGTCCATGAGCTCGCTTGCGAGTTTCTCCCTCATCGAATGACCGGGTCGCTTGCGCGCAAACTGAATGAGCCAGCGCATGGCCATCGCCTGCCGGCGGTCCGGGCGCACTTCCATGGGAACCTGATACGTGGCTCCGCCGACCCGCCGCGGCCGCACTTCGACGAGCGGCATCGCGTTGCCGAGGGCCTGCGTGAACACGTCCATCGGATCGCGGCCCAGCTTCTCCCCGACGATGTCGAGGGCGCCATAGGTAATCTGCTCCGCGAGCGACTTCTTGCCGGCGAGCATGACCTTATTGATGAACCGCGCGAGCACTTTCGAGTTGAAGCGTGGATCAGGCAGGATCTGGCGTTTGGGGACGGCTCCCTTACGAGGCATTCTTCGGTGGATTCCTATTTTCTGACCGCGCGCTTGGCGCCGTATTTCGAACGCCCTTGCTTGCGGTTCTGGACGCCCGACGTATCGAGCGTCCCGCGAATAATGTGGTAGCGGATACCGGGAAGGTCCTTCACGCGACCACCCCTTATCAAGACCACCGAATGCTCTTGAAGGTTGTGGCCGATGCCGGGGATGTAGGCGGTCACTTCCTCGCCGTTGGTCAGCCGCACGCGCGCCACCTTACGGAGCGCCGAGTTCGGCTTTTTGGGCGTGATCGTCTTGACTTGCGTGCAGACGCCGCGGCGGAACGGGTTGCCCTGAACTTCGAAGGTGCGCAGGGGCAGGTCGGGATGGCCGGGTTTGGGCCCCGTTTGCGCGACGCGCAGGGCCGGAGCCTTCACCTTTTTCTCGATCTTCTGGCGTCCTTTACGGACGAGTTGACTGATAGTCGGCACGAGCACTCCAACGAACGGCGTCCCGAGGTCTGGGACGCACACAAAACCGGCCCCACCGCCGGTGGGCCGGAACCTCCGGAGTATACCAGGAGCGGCGAGCGGGCGTCAATCGCGCTTCGCAAGCGAGGGGCCGCCCGGCCCCAGGACTAGCGGTCGGCTCGGCTTGGGAGCATTTCGTGGATGCCGCGCAAGGCCCAGCGCCAGTGGCGGGTGTCCGCTACCGCTTCAATTTCCTCGCCCGAGCGCAACCGGAGGTTGCGGCCGTCCAGGATCAGGCAGGTTCGCTCGCCCCCGGGCGCCGTTTCCAACGGAGCGTACGCCAGCAGGATCGTGTTATTGCGCGCGTCGACCTGGCGCACGGTGCCGTGCACCAAGATCTCGTAGGGCTGCAGCCCACGATGCGCGGCCGCGACCGTTGGCGCCCCAAAGGCCGCGAGCGGCGCAAGCATCGCTAGCCCGGCAAGCAGACCCGTGCGGCAGCGTGGCATGAGACGAACCGCAGTTGCTGCAAACACCGCTTGTGGGATTTCGCCGGCGGCCGCTATCGCACCCGTCTTTGACGGTCGTGACCCTCGCGCTGCTCGCCGCTTGCACGCGCGTCGGCACGGGCGGACCCGGTGGTACGGGCCGGCATCCGTGGACGGTCCCCAACGTTCTGCGGGCGGCGATGAGCGGCGCGACCAATACGCTCGACCCGTTGCTCTCGACGCAGCAGTTCGAGACGATCGCCGAGAGCTTCGTTTTCGACCCGCTGGTCGCGACCGATTCGGCTGGGAAAGACGTTCCGATCTTGGCGTCGGCGGTCCCGACCCTGGAAAACGGGGGCATCAGCCGCGACGGTCTGACGATCACCTACCACCTTCGCCACAACGTCCGCTGGCACGACGGCGCACCATTTACGAGTCGCGACGTGCAGTTTACCGTGGGGGCGATCCTCAGCCCGAACTCGGCCATTGCGACGCGCCACGGCTACGACGATATCGCCCGCGTCGCGACGCCGGATCGCTACACGGCGGTCTTTCACCTCAAGCATCCGTTCGCGCCCGCCGTCGACACCTTTTTCGCGTTCAGCGACGCGCCGTACATGGTTTTGCCCGAGCATCTCCTGGGTCGCGAACGCAGTCTTGACCGGCTGGCATACAACACGAAACCGATCGGCACGGGCCCCTTCAAAATCGTTCGCTGGCTGCGGGGCGACCGAATCGAATACGCCGCTAACGACGACTACTTCCTAGGCAAGCCCAAGCTGCGGCGCATCGAGCTGCGCTACGTGCCGGACGAAAACACGATCGTCAGCGAGCTGCGCGCGCACGAGCTTGACTGGTTCGTGAACGCCTCGCCGCGCTCGTACCCGCAACTTAAGACCGTGCCCGACGTGAAGCTCGACCTGGTACCCATCAACGGCTCGGATTCCATCATCTTCAACACGCGCCGGCCGCCCTTCGACGACGCACGCCTGCGCCGCGCCGTCGGCCTGGCAATCGACAAGCGCCGTTTGGTCGAAGAGGTCACCTTCGGAACGACGTTGCCTGCGACCGAAGACCTTCCGTCGTTTATGTGGGCCTTCGATCCCCGCGCCGGAACGAATGCCCGAGATTTGCCGGCCGCGCAGAGCCTCTTGGAGGCTGCCGGCTGGAAGCCCGGGCCTGACGGCGTGCGCCAAAAGGACGGTCAGCGTCTCGTGATGGACCTGGCCTACCGGACGGACTCGATCACCGACCGCAATCGCGGCGTCGTCATCATGTCGATGCTGCGCCAGGCGGGCATCGACGTCGATCTCAAGGGGTACACGACCGCCCTGCTCTACGCGCCGCCCGGTGAGGGCGGCATCTTGTCGTCGGGCCGCTATGAAGCCGGCTTGCAGACCTGGTACGCGGGCGTCGATCCCGACGATTCCAGCCAACTGCTGTGCGATCAGCAACCCCCGGTCGGCTATGACTGGACGCGCTACTGCAATCCGGCGATGGACGCGGCGCAGAACCTCGCACTCACCCACTACGATCGACCCACGCGCCGACGCGCCTACGCCACGATCCAAGAGCTCTTGGCCCGAGACGCACCTTTCGTGTTTCTTTGGTGGCCGCGTCAAATCCAAGCGATCAGCGTCGATCTCCACGGATTTCGTCCTAACGGCGTCGTCGCCAACTGGAACAGCTGGCAGTGGTCGATCTAGTGCGACGCGCGTGCTGGATTCACCGGATGAGTTCGTAGATCCGCTGCCAACTGAAGCGGTCTTGTTATAATTGGCCGGCGATCGCCCTCTTCATGTGAGGCAAAGGTGACGGACGCTCAGAATTCCGCCAAAGACTACTGCTGTTTAACTAGGAGGCCCGTATGTCTGGACGCTCTCGCTTAGTCTTTGCGATGCTGGCCTGCGGTACTCTCGGCCTGTGCAACGGGTGCACGTCTTCGAGCGCCACGACCACGGCATCACCCGCGGCTGGGGTCAACGCTGCCGCACTGACGGCTGCCGCAGGCAACGATGCGGATTGGCTCTTGCCGGGCAAGTCGTACGCCAACAATCGATACACCGGATTGACCCAGATCACGCCGCAAAACGTCGTGCATCTGCAGAAGGCCTGGTCAACGACGATCCGCGACGACGGCGAGCAAGAGGCCTCGCCGCTCGTTTGGCGCGGCCGCCTGTTCATCTCGACTCCGCACGACAGCGTGCTCGCATTTGACGGCGCGTCCGGAAAACTCGTGTGGCAGCATCCGTATCCGCCGCCGGTCATTATCAATTTTGCCGTCAGCCGCGGGGTGGGGCTGGCGAACGGCAAGATCTTCCTTGGGACAAATGACTGTCGCGTGATTGCGCTGGACGCAGCGACCGGCAAGCTCGCCTGGAACGTCGACGGATGCCCGAATCAGCCGTACAACAACAGGAAGAACAACTGGTTCGCGATCGCCTCGTATCCCTACGCTGGAGCAGTCATTCTATCGACGTCGGGGGGCGATTTCGGGAACGTCGGGCAGGTTCTGGCCTTCGATCAGGCCGACGGACGCCGCCGCTGGAGCTGGCAAACCATAAAACCCGACACCTGGCCCGGAACCTCCTGGCAACACGGGAGCGGCTCAGTCTGGGGCGGCATGGCGATCGATCCAGGCGCGAACACACTCTACGTCGCGCCGGGAAATCC
>PMHO01000051.1 GCA_003156715.1 Candidatus Tityobacter terrigena | reverse complement strand
AGATCGAGCGCTTCACCTACGCTTCGAGCGCCTCGCTCTACGACACGGAGTCGTCCGCCCACACGATCGACCGCACGCCGACGATGTGCGACGAGACGACGACGCTTGCCCCGCGCGGCGCGTACTCGATCTCAAAGTACCACGCCGAACAGGCGATCCTCAAAGCGTCCGGCGACGCATTTTCGCCGGTCATCTTTCGCCAAGGGTACGGTCTACGGCTACAGCCCGCGCATGCGCTTCGACCTCGTCGTCAACACCTTCATCAAGGATGCGGTCGTCAACCGGCGCCTGTACTTGCACGGCGGCGGATGGATGTGGCGGCCTCTGGTCGACGTTACCGACGTTGCACGCGTCCACGTCATGGCGATCGAGGCGCCGCTCGAGCGGATCAGTGGCCAAATCTTCAACGTGCTCGAGGAAAACTATCAGATACGGCAACTCGCGATGCTGGTGGCGGGCTCGCTTTCCCTGCATGACCCGCCGCTCAAAATCGACCTGGTCGAGACGCCGCTTCCCAAGCTCGTGCGCAACTATCGCATGAGCAACGCCAAGCTATCGAATCAACTCGACTTTACGCCTTCGGTAACCGTCCTCGAGTCGATTCAAAACATGATTGAAAAGCTGCCGCTGCAGTCGGTCGAGGAGCTGGCGGGCCCCCAGTACTACAACATCAAATGGATGACGCTGCTCGAAAGCATTCATGCCGAGCAGCACGGTTTCGCTGCGATTTACTAACGGCATTCGAGTCGATGGAAGATCAGCTCGAACGGATCCTCGCGCTGCAAACGGCCGCCGGCGAGGCCTTGGGCCAAGGGCGTTGGCCGGATGTCATCGCGGCCCTCACCGAAGCGCGACCGCTGCTCGAGGCGCGGGTCGCAGCGGGTACGGCAGGACTATCGGCGGTGATGTCCCTCCAGCTCGCACTCGTAGCGGTGGTTGCCGGCAACCTCGACCTCGCATTTGCGTACGCGAGCCTGATCGTTCAGGAGATGTCGTCGGCGCTTCCGGCGTTGGCCGCAGAGTTTCGTAAGAGCGCTACCGGTCCCGATGCGACGGCCGTGCGACAGGCACGGGGCGCGGCATATCTCTACGTCGTCACGTTCGTGCCGTTCGTCCCCGCACGTGCCCGCATCGCCTCGCTCGAGGAGCTCGTCGCGACGGGAGACCCAGGCGGGGAGGCGCTGCGCACGCTTGCGACCGGTGCCTGTCCGAAGCTCGATGCGACGGGTTGGGCGACGTGGCCGTACCCCGATCAGATGGCCAAACAAACCAAGTATTGGTCCGGCTACATCCTCACGCAAACCGGCCGCGGGCTTCTCCAAAACATCCAGAGCGGGCGCGAGATCGATGACGCCCGCCAGCTGGCAGCAGCCAGCCTCGACCTGCTCGAAGCGGCGGCCTCCGATCAACTCCTGGCGGACACGTTGAACCTCAACGCTCGTACGCTGACGATGCTCGGCACGAACTTCGCGCGCGATGCCGTTCCCCTTTTCGAGCGTTCCATCAACATTTTAGAGCGGAACGGCAACCTGGCCGATGCGGCCGTCGACCGCTCGAACCTTGGCGCCCTTGCAATCGAGCTCGCGGATTTCGCGGAAGCGAACGGCGATGCTACCTCCGCGCGCGCCTACCAAGACCAGGCCTCGCGCCAATTAGAAGCCGCGATCGCCGCCCTGCGCAGGCACGATCCTTTTGGGAAGCTGCCCGATGCGCTCGCGAACTCGTCCGTCCTGTTCGCTCACCGCAAACAATGGGACCAAGCGCTGAAGCGCGGTGAAGAAGCCTGGGCGCTCATGGGGCTCAATTCCACGCGCAATGCGGACGCCGTGGCGAAGGCCGCAGTGAACCTCGGCGCAGCCATGAACGACCAAGATCGTTTCGCCGATGCGATCCCGTGGTTCCAGCACGCTGTCGCGTGCGCCAACGCGGCGGCGCCCGGATCGATCTCGCCGGAGACGGCCATCATGATCGACGCCGGTCAGGGTCTCGCCTTGCTGCGTACGGAGGGTGCGCTCGCCGCCCGCCCGCACTTCGTCCAGGCTGTCGCTATGCTCGACGGGTATCGGAAGTCGTTTCTTTCGATCGGTCCTGGGATGGAGTTTCTCAAGACGCACCTCTGGGTCTACGAGGCAGCGATCGAAACCTGCGCGGGGCTCGGCGGGGAGGACGCGTCGCTGCGCAACGAGGCGTTTTCGCTCGCGGAGCGCGTCAAGTGGACGACGCTGACCGAGATTCTGCGTTTCGAGCCGCTCCGTCTGGCGGGTGATTCGGACGAAGCCCTCGCTAGCGAAGAGCAGCAACTGCTGACCTACCTTCAGCCGTACCTTATCGGTTCGGCCGCCCAGACGTACCGAACGCCGCAAACGGAGGCAGCCTTCGCGCGCCTTGAGGAAATTTGGACCGTCCTCGCGCCGCTTCACCCCGAGCACGTCGCGATTCGCAGGCAAGAGACCGTCGGAGTCGACGAGGCGCGAAGCGTCCTCAACGACGAGGTCCCGATCCTCGTCGAATACTTCCTTGGGCCCGAGTATGGGGCGGCGTTTGCTTTCGTCGTACGGCGCGAGGCGGCAGCAGCGGACATCGTTCTCCTGCCGAACTCAACCTCGGACATCTCAACGCTCGTCGCCGCGCTCGGCGCGTGCAAGATGCAAACGAGCCTGTCGCACTATCGCGAAATCCTTCGCCGGCTCCACGACGCGGTTCTCGCTCCGGTTCTTTCTCTGATCCCCGAAGGCGTGGGGCTGTGTATCGTGCCGCACGGCGTGCTCCACAACGCTCCCTTTGCCGCGCTCTTCGACGGCTCACGCTATCTCGTCGAGCGCAACGCGATCACGATTGCAGCCAGTGCGACGGCTCTTCGCTGGTGGGTTCGAAAAGATCGCGCGCTGCGCGGAAAATGCTTGATCTTCGCCGCGACCCGGGACGTCGTGGACGCCGAAGGCAAGCCGCTGCCCGACCTTCCTTTTTTCGAGCACCTGGCACGGCGGACCATTCCGCGGCTCTTCGCGCAGGTCAAGACCGTCGCGGGCGCCGATGCGAATAAGGCGGCACTGGCCCAGGAGTTATCGTCGACGGCGAGCGCCTGGGACGTCGTCCATCTTGCTTGCCACGGGATCCACCGGCGGGAAGGTTTCGATTCGTACCTCGCGCTGGCCGGCGACCCGCGTGCGGGGTCGACCGTGCTTCCCGCATTGGATATCGCGTCACAGTTTCGGCCTGACGCGACGCTCGTCACGCTGAGCGCTTGTGAATCCGGGGTTGCAGAAGTCGCTTCCGGCGACGAGATCTCGGGCTTGGCGCAAAGCTTCTTAATTGCGGGTGCCTCTTCGGTCATCGCAAGTCTTTGGCTAGTGCGCCAAGACGCCGGAAACATCGTGCTCGAGGCGTTCTATCGCGAGTGGCTCCGACGGCGGGAGGGGTCCGCTCAAGAAACGAAGTTGAGAGCGCTGCAGACGGCGCAATGCGAGGCGCTGCGGAAGAGAACTTGGCTTGGCACGCGCTCGAGCTACGCACATCCCTATCTGTGGGCTGCGTTTCAATTGTACGGGAATTGGGGGTGAACCAGCATGAACGGAACCGAGCAGGCGATTCTTTTCGTCGTCGGTCTCGCCTTTCTGATCGTGGGCCTCGGGCTCTCGATCTATGGAGTCGTGCAGAAGAGGACGGTCGCGGGAGCGGCCGACACGGTCAGTCCGATTCTCGACTCCATCGCGAACCTCTTTAAGGAAGTTGCAAACCTCGTCGGGCCGTACCGAGCGTCCGGAATCGGGATTGTCCTAGTCCTTGTCGGCTTGGCGTTGATCTTCGTGCCGCTTTTCTTCAAGAGCTAGGAGACCTGACGTGCCGGAGCCATTCTGCGATATCGTGATGAAGGGCGGTATCACGAGCGGAATCGTCTATCCGCCCGCAATCAAGGTCATTTCCGACCGCTTCACGTTCCGCAATATCGGCGGTACGTCGGCGGGGGCCATCGCAGCGGCCATGACCGCCGCGGCGGAGTATCGGCGGTGTAAAGGCGACGGCGGCGGCTTCACGCTCGTCAACAACCTACCCGACGAACTAGCCCGCAACAATACCTTGTCGCGCCTCTTTACGCCGAACAAAGGAACGGCGCGGCTCTTTCGGACGCTCGCCACGTTAATCGGGCGGCCCACGACCAAGCCTCCTTGGGTCGGGAAAGTGAGCGCCCTCATCAGGGCCTACGCCGCATCCTCTTGGAAGGGAGCGATTCCCGGCCTTATATTTCTCGCGCTCGCCCTCTATCTTGCCAGCGGTATCAGTTTGGCAATCGATCTGCTGGCGGCGGCGTTCATCGGTATCGTTGGACTCGTCGCGCTCACGGCTCGAGCATTCGTCGCCGACGTTCTCACGGAGCTTCCCGCCAACCAGTTCGGCCTCTGCAGCGGAATCAGCGACGCCGACGCCGACGATCCGGTTGCGCTCAGCAACTGGCTTTCGCGCAAGATCGATGCGGCGGCCGGCTTACCTGCGGATACGCCGCTGACGTTCGGGATGCTTTGGCAGCCGGACCGTGGATTGGAGGAGCCTGGGCTGACGAAACGGCCGGACGAGCCGGCGATCAATCTCGAGGTCATCGCCACGAACGTGACGTGGGGCCGTCCTTACAGTTTCCCATTCGAGATGACCCAGTTCTTATTCGATCCAATCGAGTTTGAGAAGTTTCTGCCCAAGTACGTCATACGTTGGATGACCGGCCACCCGCGAGAAGCTCAGCCGCGCGAGCAGGCCCACTTGGATCACTATCAATCGCTTGGTCTCCATCGCCTGCCGTGTATCGGCGATTTGCCGGTCATCTTCGCGACTCGCCTGAGCCTCTCGTTTCCGGTCTTGCTCAGCGCGGTACCGCTCTACTCCGTCGATTGGAGCCTCGCATCGAATGAGGGGCCTTCTCCGACGCCCGAGTTGTGTTGGTGGTCGGACGGCGGAATTTCGAGCAACTTCCCGATTTCGTTGTTCGACTCTCCGTTGCCGCGCTGGCCGACGTTCGGCATTACGCTTGGCGACTTTCCGCCGCCCCGCCCCGGTGAAGAGAAGGAGCCGGAAGTATGGATGCCTTCGAGCAACAACGCCGGGATACTACCTCAGTTTCTCCGCTTTACCGACGTACCGGGGTTCGGCAGCGCTATTGCCAACGCGATGCAGAACTGGAACGACAACACGCAGTCTCGAGTGCCAGGCTATCGCGACCGCATCGTCACGATCTATTTGCACAAGAACGAAGGCGGCCTCAATCTCGACATGCCATCCGACGTGCTCATGGCCCTCAAACAGCGCGGAGCCGCAGCCGGACAGCTTCTCGTAGAGCGCTTCAGCGCTCCGAGCGACCTCGGCGCCGGCCGCGGCAACATGGATTGGGAAAACCATCGCTGGGTCCGTTACCGTACGGCGATGGCGGCGCTCCAGGAATACGTCATGACGTACAAGCGCGGGTACAGCAAGCAACAAGCCCGCGACGTCCCCTATTCCGATCTCGTGAATTCCGATACTGGCACGCCGGCGCACCATTACCCCCTACCGCAGGCGGCAAAGGATGCCGACAGACTAGCGACCGCACAATTCGCGAAGATGATCGACACATGGGTTCCGCCCCTCGACTTCGAGGGCCAGTCGCCCCAGCCGTCTCCGCTGCACGTGATCCGTCCGAAGATCTGATTTAGCGCAAACCGCCCCGCAGCGGCCGCGGCCACATACCCCGTGCATTTGCCGGAAGGCGAACAAACGGTCTGTTAGAGACGCGGCCTCTTCACGGCGTCAACTCGAAAATCGTTCCATTATTGTATGCGCCGCCGATCCCGGTGACTCCGTATAGCTTTCCGTTGAAGATCGTTAGCCGCCCTGACGGAAGCAGACCGTCACCCGGGCTATCAAAGTAATGCAGCACGCGTTCCCGCCCGGACGTGCTGATCTCGAAGATACTACCCTGAGTGCTGCCGTACAACTCGCCGTTCAGGACGGTTAAGCCCTCTTCCGGCCGGCCGCCCTCTGATGCTCCTTCGGAAAAATCGTAAATCAACCGTTCCTTTCCGGATTTGCTCAGTTCGTACACGGTGCCCAAGCTGTCGCCATGGCAACCGTTTTCTGGGCCCAAGGACGTCGTGCCGTAAAAGGAGCCGTTCAGCGCAACGACGCCGCCCCACGGGGCGTACCCGTCGGTCAAATCGCAGGTGAAGGCGTGAAGCAGCCGTTCTTCGCCGACGGTGCTCATCTCGAAGACGGTGCCTTGACCCCCATCCGTAGTGCCGTAGATTTCGCCGCCTCTTGCAATTAGGCTGCCGTACGGCTCTCCCGTGTCGGCGCTCCCAAACCGGTAGATCACGCTTTCCTGTCCGGACATGCTCACCTCGAAGACCGTACCATAACTCGACCCGCCCGCCCACGTCGTGCCATAGAGTTTGCCGTCAACGGCGACGAGGCCGCCGAACGGCTCAGAACCGTCTTCACCTCCTTTGAAGCTGTAGAGGACGCGTTCGTCACCAGATGCGTTCGCTTCGAAAACGGTTCCGTAGCCGCAGGAAGGGCCGGGTTCGCAGTCTCCGCCGCCGGAATTGGTGGTACCGTAGAGTTTGTTCTTGAGGGCGATCAATGCCTCGGGTATGCTGCCGTCCGTGCCGCCTTTGAAGCTGTACACGACCGCTTCACGGCCCGAGCCGTCTACCTTGAAGATCGTGCCGTAAGAATTGCGTGAACTCCCATAGGCGCCGCCGCCACCTGTGACTCCGTACAGAGCTCCGTTCATGACGACCATCCCCGTTGTCGGACCTGCGCCGTCCGGGCTTCCCTTAAAGCTGTAAAGGGAACGGTAGTGATGATCCGCAGCTGGTCGCCGCGCGCGAAAGAGATCCGACCTCTGGGGCACATCGAAACGCGTCGACGCGCCGCTCGCTCGAAGAGCTGAAAGCGGCAACGTGACGACGCTTCCCCTCGAGCACGCTGTCAGGATGGCCACACAACAGATGAGCCGACCAATTCTCATGGGCGTCATCGAAGGTCCTCGCATTACCTCAGATGGCTTCACAGGCTCAATTCAAAAACCGTGCCGTCGAGGTCTAGGCCGCCCACAACCGTGGTTCCGTAAAGCCGGCGTTTGACGGCAAGCAGGCCGGCAGTCGGTTCCCAACCATCATACGGGACGTGGCTGCTTTGGGAGAAGTTATAGATCACCCGTTCGGTTCCTGACGTGCTTATTTGGTAAACGGTCCCACCGGCGCTTGAGGGCCCGACGCCGCCCGTACCACCACCTGAGGTGGTTCCGTACAAGGTGCCGTCTACGTCGATAAGCCCCGCCAGCGGGTAAGCACCATCTGTGCCGGCTGCAAAGCTGTACAACACTCGCTCCTGGCCGGAGGTGCTCACCTCGAACACGGTTCCGTAATTACCTTCGCCGCCCTGATACGTCGTGCCGTAAAACTTGTCGCCGACAGAGCTTGAACTCGCGGCGCCGCCTCCGGCCGTCGTGCCATAAAGCGTTCCGTCGAGCGCGAGCAGGCTCGCCTCAGGATTGGCCCCATCCTCCCCACCTTTGAAACGGTGAAGCACACGTTCAGTTCCGGAGAGGTCCAATTCGAAGACGGTACCAAAGCCCTGTGATGCATACCGACTTCCGCCCTCGGAGGTAGTGCCGTATAATATGCCATCTGCGAACGTTAATGCGCCCTGGGGATTAACACCATCGTTTCCGCCTTCGAAACTATAGAGTAACGAATACGTCAGCTCTGGAAGCGACCGCGTACTGATGGAGCTGCCAGAGCCTTGCGCTACCACGGAGAACCTCTGGCCGGCGTTCGAGTGCTGCAACTCCTGCGGCGGCGAGCCATTCGTGACGGGAAGGCAGCCCGCGGCGAGAAAGCAACAGAGAGCCGATGCCTTTAGATCGGCGTTCCCCATATGACCGGGATTTCGACGCCTGGTTGCCACCTCCCGGGCCTATGGCTCGAGCGGCCGGGTCACTGTTGCTAGGTTTTGCGCTGCTTGTTGGAAACGCAAGAGCGCGTTCCTTAGGGCGGTGCGCCGCTCGTCGTCAGGCGAGTCGAGCATATTTTTCGCCGCGACGTTTAGCGCGACGAGCGACGCCCAGAGGGCTATCGGATCGGTACTCCGCACCGCGTTGTACCGATCGCGTGCGTCTTGCAGGCGGCCAAGAATCGCTTCACTCCCCGGGAAGCCGGTGGCATCGTCCGGCGCGTTCAGCGGGACCGGGGAGGCGTCGCTGGGCGGAAGGCGCGGCGTAAAGCACCGGGGCAAGGCCCGAACTGCAGCGTTTTGGGTCGAACGACCGGGCGCAGCAGACCGGCGCGCCGCGTCGTAGTATGCGAGCCACTGCTCGTACTCGAGGCGTATGACGCCCAATGCTTGCGCACGATGTTGTGCGGCGTCGGCCAAGAAAATCGTTCCCAGCCGCGCGATAAACGGATCCGCAGCCGCGACGACGCTATGCGCGCGAGCGCGATCCCCGTTGCCGAGCTGAGCGGCGATCGAGCCGAACTTCGACGCGGCGTCTTCGACAAAGAGGTCGCCTTGCGCGTGGGCGTTTGCAGCGGCGTTCAATTCGAAAACGTCGCGCTGCAAGTCCCGCACGTCGAGGACCGATTCGATCTTCGAAGCGCTCCCGGCGAGCGAGGCAATCGAGACCTCATAGGCTCCAAGCACCGCAACGAGACGGGCGCGCTGCTCGATCGACGATGCGGCGAGTGGCGGATTCATGAGAGCGCTCGGCCGCGTGCTGACCCTGTTGTCGGTATTCATGCAGCGCTCGCTCGTGCCGAGGGCAAGCGTGGGGTCGAGCACCGTCTGCGCCACGTACGCGTCGGTCGTTGCGTCGTCGATCGAGCGGTACAGCGCCCCGATGGCCGTTGCCGTCGCTTTGACGGCGTCGTGTGGCGAAAGCAGACGATCTGTTTCGGTGTTGCCTTGACAAGCGGCGAGGGCGCCGCTGAGCGCCAGCGCAGGGATGGTGTGAACGACGCGGCTTAGCCGACGGGCCAACCCATCTGCTCGCAGATAAAAATTGCCGCCTGACCGCGCGTCATGGTGCCGGAAGGCCATGGCAAGTTCTTCCCGACCCTGCCGTTTAAGGCTTCCTGGTCCGATGCGGATATCGTGTCCGATGGAGCAAAGCTCAAGCCTCCTTCGCCGGAAAAGACGCCGTTGACGCCGCAGAGGTGGACTGCCGCGTACGTGCGCGGGTCGTCCTCGAAGTCGACGTCGCTCCACCAAAAGATCGGTGCGCCGCGTGCCAGCAGCCGGAACTGATACGAGGCGCGCCGATCGGGCCGGCTCCAGACCTCTTTAGGCGAGACTTGCTGCGTCGTACAGAATGCCGCTAGCACCCCGGCCGCCTCGCCGATTGCCCATTCGACCGGATGGACGCGATACGCGCCCGAGCTCAGGTGCGTCGTGCCGATATTTTTGCACGACGCAACGAAATTGTCGAGTTGCTTCGGCAGCAAGGCGCCAAGCGGTATTTGGAAGTGCAGCGTGCTAAAACCGATCGACGGCGTTCCCGGGCCGCTCGCCCCGTGGATGTCGATGCCGTACCAGCCGATCCCGCACGCATCCCGGAAGAGCCTTGCGCGCGGCGTGTTCTTGGGAAAGCTGTCCGCGTCGATGTCCTGCTGTAACACGCGAGTCATCGGGTCGATCCGCCGCGATTCCCGAATGTATGCCTGCGGAGCGCAGCCGTCGGCGGTGCCGAAGGCGTCGGTGCGAACCATCAGGTTCGGGTAGCCCGAGCCGTTTCGATCGTCGCGCGGGCACTGCGTTTGCAACCAGTATGCGTACGCGATCGAAACCTCGCGCGCACCTTGGTAGACCGCGGCATCCTTTTTCGGATCGCCGGTTGGGAGCGTGGCGGCTTGATAGTCGTTGCTGCCGACGTTGAGCGTGCTACGGTCGTGGGCGTAGGCTCCACCCGCGAAATTCCGCGAGTCGACGTACTGGCGATAGCCGAAGAGCGTCTCTTGGCCGCCCGGCAACACGGCGAAGACGCCGCTGATATCGCCGTCGCCGACCTTGAAATTTTGGCTCCGCGCGATGTCGTCGTAGTTCGCCGGCTTGGGCAAAACGTGGTTCTCGCCGCTGGGGCGATGTTCGAGCGCAATCGGCACCGTGATCGGCTGAATCCACTCGGCATGCGCTTCGGACGGAGCGCTCGGTTCTTGCGTATCGGAACGCGCTTCGGCCCCGATCTTCCACGGGATGCCCGCCAGCGGCAGAAGGTCGCCGAGGTCGGTCGCGTCGAGGTAGATTCGCGCCGTGTAGGTGTCGCCGGATGCCGTCGTCATCCCGGTGACGGAGCCGTTTTGGACCGCGACGCTGACGACGGACGTCCCTAGGAAGAGGTCGAGGCGGCCTGCGAGTGCCGTAATGTTTGTGCGGAGAACGTGCTGCGCCACGCTTGGGTCGACGGCGAAGGGATAGTTTGGCTTCGCGAAGCCGGGATTGAAGTATGGTTGCCCCTTACCGTACGCGGAAAGCGGTGCGTTGGCCCGGTACCACGCGCGGATGGCATTTCGCAAATCGCGATACGATTTGGTGCTGCCGGTCGTTTCCATCAGATCCATGCCGGCCTCGTCCCAGCGCGTCACGCCTTGCGACGTCGCTTGGCCTCCGACCCACTGGCTCGGCTCCAGCAACGCAACGCGAACCTTCGGGTCGGCGGCCGCCGCGAGCGCCGCCGCGACACCACCGAAGCTGGCGCCGACGATTAGGACGTCATAACTGTGTGTCGCCATTTGGTGCCCTCTACGATGTCGCCGGGCGTACGCTGTAGCCCGCTGTCTCTAGCGACCTATGGTTCGCGATGCCGGTCAATTTTCGGCCGTCTCAAATGGGTCACCTACGCAAAGCAGGAGACGGCGCTTGCCAAATATAGTCTTAGCTAGCAAAAATCCTTTACGATATGCTCGCGTCAATATCAAGGGGGAACCGCATTTCTATTCACGAGCCCGGCTCTAAGCTCCATCGGTCGCAAGAAAGGCTCCCCGGCGACGTCATCGTTGCCGGTTTGGCGCTGCTGATCAGCGCATTGGCGGCCACCGCAGGCTGGTGGCAGACGCACGTCATCGCGCAGCAACTGAGCGCCCAGGTGTGGCCGTACGTCACCGTCTCCGGTAACTTCGATGCTGGCGCGCTGCGGCTCAGCGTGGACAACGATGGTCTCGGTCCGGCGATCGTCGAGAGCTTCGTACTGTTGGTCGACGGCAAACCACAACGCGACGTGATCGCGGCGATGCACGCCTTGGTCGGCCCGATCAAACGCGGAGATGCCCATGCGGCCGTCGACGTCAGTTCGATAAGTGCGGGCCAAGTGCTTCGAACGAACAGCGCGACGGTACTTTTCCGTTTGACGAATAAAGCTGTCGCTCCGCAGTTGGCCATCCAGATGTCACGTCGCCTGGCCATTCGAACTTGTTACTGTTCGATCGTCCAGAACTGTTGGACGTTCAAGATTTCCGCAAGCAACTCGACGGAACGCCCAATCGCCGTTTCGCGCTGTCCGGAAGAAGGTTCCAGTCAGCTTCAGGCGCCGAACCCATCTGAACTCCAAGACCCCGCGCTCTAAGCACTTACTACGTCGACGGGAGAACGACCGTATGACCTCGCCCCTCCCTTCAACCGCAGTCGTGCGGGTCTCGAGCGCCAATTTCGATCCGGCGCGCTTTGCGGAGGTCGAGCGGATGAATTCTGTTACGGGAACGTATTTGATTCCCGCGATTAGCCGGCTACCGGGTCTATTGCACTACTTTGTCGGGGCGTCGCCATCGGGATCCATGGTCCATGTCAGTATCTGGGACAATGACGAGCACGCTCAGCAGATGAGCAACCTTAAGGAAATGATCGTCGATGCGCGCAGGGACGCCGAGGCCGTCGGCGTCCAGTTCACTCCCATCGTCAATTACCCTATCGCTTGGAATATAAAAGTCAACGTAGACGCCTAGACGGCCCGGCTCACAAGGATTGCACGTAGGTGGCGACGTCGACGACTTGGGACTTGGTGAGGATCGAGGGATACAGTTTCGGCATCGGCGGCGCGGGATCCGCGATCCAAGCGATGGTCGCATCGTCGTTCTTGCGTTGGCGTTCGTCGCGCAGCGACGGGCCGACGCCGCCTTCGAGCCCGGTAGCGCCGTGACAGGTGGCGCAGTTGGTCATGAAGACGATGCGCCCGCTCTCGCGATCGCCCACACCGGTCACGCCCGAGGCGAGGGTTGCTTTTGCGGCCGGCGTTGCGAGGATTCCACTGCCCTGCGCGGTCTGGCTCGGGCGGGAACAGCCCGCGAGGTTCGCGGCCAGACAAACGCCGAGCAGCACTAGCTTTTGGTACTGCGGGGCCTCGGGCCTCGGCCACATCTGCGCGGGCACGCTCGTACGATACCCGTTTGCCGGCACTTTCAGCGGGGTAATCCGCACCTAGCGATGCGTTACACGCTTACGGCTCTAGCGGCAAGTCTGGCCGTGGCTTTGACCCTCGAACTTCCCGCTTCCGGCGACGGCGGAGCGACCCCGCCGTACCCGGCGGTGACCAGCCAGCGACTGCTGGACGCGGCGCACGACGACGGCTGGCTCATGTACTTGCGCACCTACAGCGGCCAAGGACATGCGCCGTTCAGCGCCATCAACACGGGCAACGTGGCCCGCTTACGCGTAGTGTTCACGCACGACGTCAGCATCCCCGAGGGCTTTGAAGCGCCGCCGATCGTGAATGGGCGCACGATGATCGTCACGACGCCGCTCGATCGAGTGTACGCACTCGACGCGACCAACGGGCGCAAGCTTTGGGAATACGATCGCAGCCTCCCCAAACGGCAGCTGCGAACCGTCTGCTGCGACATGGTGAATCGCGGCGTCGCCCTGTACGGCACGAGCGCCTATTTGGCGACGCTGGACAATCACGTTGTCGCCCTCGATGCGCGCAACGGCAACGTGATCTGGGACAAGGCCGTCTACCCGAAGCCGGGCGAGGGCTACGCCATGACGCTCGCGCCGCTCGTCGTCGACGGCATGGTGCTGGTCGGCGAGAGCGGCGGGGAGTTTGGAATTCGCGGGTTCATCGTCGCGCTCGACGCCGCTTCCGGCGACGAAAAATGGCGCACGTACACGATTCCCGGCCCGCACGCTCCAAACGGCGGCACGTATCCCGGCAACAGCTATCTGCACGGCGGAGGCGGCGCCTGGCTCACCGGCACGTACGATGCGCAAACGCATACGCTGCTATGGGGAGTCGGCAATCCTTCGCCCTGGCTCGCGACCGAGCGCCCAGGCCGAAACTTGTATTCGGATTCCGTCATCGCGCTCGACGTCGCGACCGGCCACGTCAAATGGTACTTCCAGCAAACACCCAACGACACGTGGGATTACGACGCGACCAACACGCCGGTACTGGCCGACGTGCGGATTGCGGGCAGGCCTCGCAAAGTGTTTTACCAAGCCGCTCGCAACGGCTGGTTCTATGTCGTCGACCGTACCAACGGCGATTTGATCGGCCTGACGCCGTTCACGAAGACGACCGGCGTAACCGGCTACGACCGAAGGCGCCGGATCGGGCTCACCGACGCTAAGATGCGACCGCAGGCCGGAAAGAGCGTCTTCACGTGCCCCGCCTTCTTTGGTGGAGACAACTGGTGGCCGTACTCGTTCGACCCGCAGACCGGCTACGCGTACGTGCCGACGATGAAAACCTGCATGATGCTCTCCGGGCTCAAGCCGCAGCCCTTTCAGGCCGGCGCACAATACGTGGACGAGAGTTTCGTCGTGCAACACGTGCCGGGCATGACGGGCTGGGGCGCGTTACAGGCGATCGACGTCGCGACCGGCCGGCGCATGTGGAGCTTCGACACGGCGCAGCCCTGGAACGACGGGACCTTGACCACCGACGGCGGCTTGGTGTTCAGCGGGACGCCCGACCGGAAATTCTACGCCTTCGATGCGAAGACCGGAAAGGTGCTTTGGACGTACCACACCCGCTCCGGAATCATCGGCGTGCCGGTCACCTATCGCGTTGACGGCCGGCAGTACGTTGCCGTCCAGTCGGGCTGGGGCGGCGTGTCGCCCTTCTACGGCGGCAAGAATATGGTACCGGCTTTTCGCGGCATTCCGCTTGGCGGCCGATTGTACGTGTTCGCGCTTCCGAAGGCGACGTAGCGATGCGTCGCCGCGCACGCCCCATGTTTTTTTCGGCCGGGCTCATCCTGCTGTTTGGCGCGGCGGTCGTTGCGGCGGGCACGCCTCCGATCTCGTACACGACCGATCAAGCGGCGCGCGGGAGGCTCGCCTATTACGAACATTGCGCCGAGTGCCACGGCGGCAACTTGGAAGGCCAAATCGGACCGGCGCTCGCCGGCCCCGACTCACGCACGCAATGGGAGTCGGGGCAATACGTCTTCGAATACACGGTCGCGATGATGCCGCACGGCGATCCCGGTGCGCTCTCGGCCACGGACTACATCGACGTCATGGCGTTCCTGCTCCAGCAGCACGGCATTCGCGCGGGCAAGACTCCGCTCGCGAAGGCTGCGATCGAGGCTGAGACGGCGCCGCTCGGCCCGTAAACGCAAACAAAGAATCGGCGTGCGAACTGCAAACGCGCTCAGAGGGTTGGAGCGGCGCGATCTTTGGCGGAAAGGAGCGGTTCGCCGTGGAGCGGCCAGGCGATGGCGAGCTTCGGATCGTTCCAGCGGATGGAGCCCTCGGTCGCCGGGTCGTACAGCGCGCCGTGCTTGTAGGAAAAGATCACATCGTCGCTGAGCGCCAGGAAGCCGTGCGCGAAGCCTTTCGGCACGTAGAGTTGCCGGTGGTTGCCGGCCGAGAGATAGAACCCTTCCCAGCGTAAGTACGTCTGCGAGCCTTCGCGAATGTCGACGATCGCGTCGAAGATCTCACCCCGCAGCACCTGCACGAGCTTGGACATGCGAGGATCGTAATGCAGGCCCCGTATGACGTTCCTAATGGATACCGACACGCTGTCTTGCACGAAGTCGTCGCTCAGACCGAGCGCGCGGTATTTCGCGGTCGAGTACGTTTCCTTAAAGGACCCGCGCTCGTCGACGAACACGTCGGGAACGAAGATGCGGGCGTCGGCGAAACCGGTTTCGATAACTTGGATGGCCATGCAGCGCGCTTTGTCGCGCCCTCGAGCGCTACCTTGCCGGGCTCACCAGCCCGGCAGTGGTCATCCGCTGAGGGTGTGCGCGGGCTCGCGGATGATCGCGCGGCACAGCTCGCGCGCCTCGGCAACCGAGACCTCGTCTTTCGCGACGAATAGTTTGCGCCAATACGCCTTTCCCGCGAGCCGCGCGATCAGATCGGAAGCGTTGCGCGCGTCGACGACGCCGACGCGCGTGCCGACGAGGACCGTTGGGCTCGCATCGTCGAGCCCGAGGGGAAGGCGGTGCAGGAGCTGCTCCTGCGAATCGGCCCAAAGCGCCTCACCGTAGCGAGCGCGCAGCGCTTCGAGACATTCTTCGAAGACCAAGAGGTCTCGCTCGGCGTTGAACTCGGCCGCGACGCCGTACAGCGTCTTGCGCTCCCGCAACGCGCGCGCGGCCGGCCCGGGTGCGAGCCGGAACGCGTCGAGGACGCGAAAATCATCCCAGCTCAGGAACTCGTCGGTCGCGTCGAGTGCCCGCGGATCGGGCCAGATCTCGCGCAGCGCCGCTTGCAGCACGCGCTCGAACATGCGCGTGGTGTGGTGAAAATAGACCGTCGCGAACATCATGTAGCGCGCCAGCACGAACGACTCTAGTGCGACGATGCCGCGCCCATCGATGCCGAGCACCGGCTTTCCGTCGCGCTCGAAGACGCGAAACGAGATGATCAGCTGTTCGGCGTCGTAGCGGCCACTGGTGACGCCCGTGAAGTAGGCGTCGCGTAAGAGGTAGTCCATGCGGTCGGCGTCGAGGTTCGGTCCGCTGACGAGTTCTTTGAGAACTGGATAACGGGTCGGCTCGTCGCCAGTGATGAGGGCTACGACCTCGTCGAATTCCACCTCGAGCGCGGCCAGGGCTTCTCGCATGTCGGCGCGCTCCAAAATCGCGCGCGTTCGAACTTCGTGACGGACGCCGAGCACGGCCTCGCAGGCGTGGCTGAACGGGCCGTGGCCGACGTCGTGCAGCAGAAGGCTCGCTCGAAGCAGTTTACGTTGTTGCTGATAATCGCTCTCGCCGGCGAAGTACCCGCTGTCCTGCGCGCGCAAGGCTCCCAAGACGCGTTCGCCCGCTGCGAGCGCCCCCAGACCGTGGGAAAAGCGCGAATGCTCGGCGGCCGGAAAGGCGAGGTATGCAAGTCCGAGCTGGCGCAGACGCCGAAGCCGCTGCAGCACCGGCGTGTCGAGCAGCCGCACCTCGGCCGCCCCGAGCTCGATGAAATGGTGGACGGGATCGAAGATCCGCTTGGCGGACACGCCGTTTCCATTCGCGCCGCGCAGGGGCGGGCCTCGGCGCGGGCTGCACGAAGTTTACAACGTGCGCATCGATCAGGGAGCGATCCGCGAAATCCTGGCGCGGACCGACATCGGGGGCTTCATTGGAAACTATGTCGCGCTGCGCAAGCGCGGCAACGATCTCGTCGGCCTCTGCCCGTTCCACGGCGAGAAGACGCCATCGTTCCACGTTCACCCCGATCGCGGCTTCTTCAAGTGTTTCGGCTGCGGGGTCGGTGGTGACGTTTTCAAATTCGTTCAGCAGCTCGAGAACGTCAGCTTTCCCGAAGCGGCGCGAATCCTGGCCAAGCGCGCCGGTGTCGAGCTGGAGCCCGAAAGCCCGGGGACGGCGCGCATTCGCAGCGAGAAAGAGGCCATCTACGCGGCCAACGAACTGGCGGCTGCGTTCTTTCACCGCACCTTAAAGCTCGCGCCCGAAGCCGAGGCGGCGCGCGCTTACGTGACGCATCGCGGAATCTCGGAGGGGA
Organism: Candidatus Tityobacter terrigena; assembly: GCA_003156715.1. Classification (GTDB taxonomy): domain Bacteria; phylum Vulcanimicrobiota; class Vulcanimicrobiia; order Vulcanimicrobiales; family Vulcanimicrobiaceae; genus Tityobacter; species Tityobacter terrigena. The sequence goes on along the minus strand of PMHO01000051.1, from coordinate 2,151 downwards.
CCGTCGATTCGTTCAAGCTCGGGTACGCTCCGTCACAGTGGGAAGGTCTCGTGCGCGAACTGGAGGCGCACGGCTTCGATTTGTCGCTCGCGGCCAAGGCAGGGCTCGTCAAGGAAGGTCAGCGCGGCTTCTACGACTTCTACCGAGGCCGTTTGATGATTCCGACGCACGCTACGACGGGCGAAGTCGTCGCTTTCGGCGGCCGGGCGCTCGACGGCAGCGAGCCGAAATACATCAACACCTCCGCCACGCCGGTGTACGTCAAAGGGCGAGGCCTCTTCGCACTCGAGCGCGCTCGGCGCAACCTTGCCGGGTCCGGTGCGCTGATCGTCGTCGAAGGCTACCTCGACTGCATCGCGCTCCACCAAGCGGGCTTTCCCAACGCCGTTGCATCCCTGGGCACCGCATTCACGCCCGAGCAGGCCGCCGAGCTGCGTAAGTATGCCGAGCGCATCTTCGTGTGCTTCGACGCCGATGCGGCCGGCGGAGCGGCCACCGCGAAGTCAATCGATCTGCTGGTTGCCGTCGGCTGCTCGGCGCGCATCGTTCAACTGCCCGCCGGCGAAGATCCCGACTCATTCGTTCGGGCGCGTGGCCGCGCGGCGTTCGCGGAATTGCTCGAGGCCGCTCTTCCTTGGATCGAATTCAAGCTCGATCGCGCCGCAGACGCCATCCGTTCTCGCTTCGTTGCGCCCTCGCGGGTGGCGAGCGAAGCGGAGACGCTCGTTCGCTCGCTCCCGATGGCCGAGTGGGATCGGTGGCGCGTTTACCTTGCAAGCCGGCTAGGTTTGGCAGCCGACGACCTGCGGCGCAGCCGCTTCATCGCCGATCCGGCCAACTTCGCCCCGCGCCGCGCGGGCGGCGCCACGCTCGCGCGTCACGTCGCTCCCGCCGCCGCGCCGCCCGGGATCGAGCGCGATTTGCTCGCGACGCTGCTCGACGAGCCGGCGCTGTTCGGCGAGTATGCCGACCGCATTCCGGCGGCGACGTTCAAGGAGGAGCGCTACGCGCGCATCTTCACGGCGCTGTCCGCTGCGAAAGCGCAGCTCTCGGTCGCGTACGACGTGCTGGCTGCGCTCTCCGACGATCGGGAGGCGGTGGAGACGCTCGCGTCGCTGCAAGCGGTGGAGCGCTCCTCCAAAGTGCGCTTCGTTGACGGCGAGTCACGGCGGCTGCACGTCGAGCGCATCCTCGAGAGCTTGGACGTCGCCGAGCTCGAACGGCGCGAGCGCGATCTGAGCGCGAACATCGACCGGCTTTTCGAAGCGGGACTGCCCATCCCGCCGGGCGAGATCGAGGAGCAAAAACGGTTGCTGGCCGCGATCGAGGCGTCTCGGCGCAAGCTCTTGGGCACCAAGTAGGGCTCGGCGCCAAAGGGGGCCATTTGGCCCGGCGGGGCGAAAAAAGCCGGCCAAAGTGCGGCAGATCTGGTCTGCCGCGTGTTATGAAGCGAGGGGCGAAGCGCGTGTCGCGGTTCGCTTTTCATTGGAAGGAGGTGACAACACAGCAGTATGGCTAGGAAGAAAAGTTCCGCTCCGCTAGCGGAGGCGCCGTCGCCCGCGACGTCGCTGGAAGACTCGATCAAGAAGCTCATCGAGCGCGGCAAGAAACGCGGCTCGCTGACCTATGAAGAAATCAACGGCGTTTTCGAGAACGTCGAAGAGGTCAGCCCCGAGCGCATCGACGAGCTGTTCGAAGAGATCGCGTCGATGGGCATCGAGATCGTCGACGAGCAGAAGGACGAGAAGCCCGCGGCCGAGGCGGAAGATTCCGACTCGATGCCCGCCGGTCTTTCGCTCGACGACCCGGTGCGCATGTATCTCAAGGAGATCGGGCGCGTGCCGCTCCTCTCGATGGAAGAAGAGAAGAGCCTAGCGATGGCAATCGAAGCAGGGGAGCTCGAGTCGCAGAAGAACGGTGCCGCGCGCTCGACCGTCGTCGAAGGCGGTTACGAGGCCAAGCGTAAGCTGACCGAGGCCAACCTGCGGCTCGTCGTCTCGATCGCGAAGAAGTACGTCGGCCGCGGCATGCTATTTTTGGATCTCATCCAAGAGGGCAACCTCGGCCTGATTCGCGCCGTCGAGAAGTTCGACTATCGCAAAGGCTACAAATTCTCGACCTATGCGACGTGGTGGATCCGTCAGGCGATCA
>PMHO01000049.1 GCA_003156715.1 Candidatus Tityobacter terrigena | reverse complement strand
GCGCCGTACGTCGCGCGCATCGAGCAACTCAAACGCGAACGGAATGCGGTCGTTCTCGCGCATCACTATCAGACCGCCGAAATCTACCGCTGTGTGGCCGATGTGATCGGCGATTCGCTCGCGCTTGCGCAACAGGCTGCGGCCACGGAAGCGGACGTCATCGTGATGTGTGGCGTGCACTTCATGGCCGAGACGGCCAAACTGCTCAACCCATCGAAGATCGTCATTCTGCCGGATTTGGCGGCGGGCTGTTCGCTTGCGGACTCGATCTGCGCCGAGGACGTGCGCGCGCTGCGCGCGCAGCACCCCGGTGCGCCGGTCGTTACCTACGTGAACACGTCGGCGGCGGTCAAGGCCGAGTCCGACGTGTGCTGCACGTCGGCTAATGCCGTCAGAGTCGTCGAGTCTCTCGGCGCGCCCAAAGTAATCTTCCTGCCCGACGAGTATTTAGGCGCGTACGTTGCGTCGCAAACGAACGTCGAGATCGTGACGTGGCAAGGCCACTGCGAAGTGCACGTGCGCTTCACGGGCGCCGAGATCCGCTCGCTGCGCGCCGGCCAACGGGGGCTCGTCGTGCTGGCGCATCCCGAGTGTCCGCCGGACGTGCTGGCCGAGGCGGATTTCGTCGGCTCGACGACGGCGATGCTCGACTACGTCGCGCTGCACCGGCCCTCGCACGTGGCCATGATCACCGAGTGTTCTATGGCCGGCAACGTCGGCGAAGCGTTTCCCGACATCGAGTTCATGCAGCCGTGCAACCTCTGCCCGCACATGAAGCGCATCACGCTGCCCAAGATCTTACATGCGCTCGAACGGCTCGAGCCGCGCATTGAAATCGATCCTGCGATCGCCGGGCGCGCGCGGCGCGCCGTCGAGCGCATGACGGCGATCGGTCGCGACGCGCGATGAGCCGCTCGTTCGATGCGGTGGTCGTAGGGGGCGGTCTCGCCGGGATGCTGACGGCGCTCGAGTTGCGCCCGCTGCAGGTCGCGCTCGTTTCGTATCGTTCGCTCGGCGAAGCGACCTCGTCGGCATGGGCGCAGGGCGGAATCGCTGCCGCCGTCGGCGACGACGATTCGCCCGCGCTGCACGCAGCCGATACGGTCCGCGCGGGCGCGGGCCTGGTCGAAGCGCGCGTTGCGGCGCGCCTTGCCGCCGACGCGCCTGGGGCGATCGAACGGATCGCCGCGCTCGGCGTGCGCTTCGATCGCGGCGCCGGTGCCGGCGCTGCCTACGCGCTCGGCCGCGAGGCGGCGCATTCGCGGCGGCGCATCTTGCGCGCGGGCGGCGATGCGACCGGAGCCGAGCTCGTGCGCGCGCTCGTCGAGGCCGTTCGCTCGAGCGGCACGATCGAACGGCTCGAGGGCGCGCGTGCGCTCGAGCTGCTGGTGCGCGACGGCTGCATGAATGGGATCGTCGTCCGCCACGCCGGCGGCGCATGCGAAACGCTGGCGAGCGGCGCCGTCATCCTCGCGACGGGTGGCATCGGCGGCCTCTATGCGTACACGACGAACCCGCGCGCCTCGCGCGGCGCGGGAATCGCGATGGCGGCGCGGGCCGGCGCGCGGCTCGCGGACCTCGAGTTCGTTCAGTTTCATCCGACGGCGCTCGACGTTCCGAGCGACCCGCTGCCGCTGCTGACCGAGGCGTTGCGCGGCGAGGGCGCGCTCTTGATCGACGGCGCCGGCGCACGCATCATGGCGGGTATCGATCCCGCGCTCGAGCTCGCCCCGCGCGACCGCGTCGCACGCCGCGTCTTCGCGCTGCGCCAAGCAGGCATCCGAGCCTACCTCGATGCGCGTCATCTCGGCGACGAACTGCCGACGCGCTTTCCGACCGTGTTCGCGCACTGCTCGCGCTTTGGCATGGATCCGCGGACGCAGCCGATCCCGGTCGTNNGGATTGTACGCGTGCGGCGAGGTGGCAGCCAGCGGCGTGCACGGTGCCAACCGTCTGGCCAGCAACTCGTTGCTCGAGTCGGTCGTCTACCCGGAGCGGATCGCCGTGCAGGTCAAATTACAACCCGCGCGCACGCAATCGGCTCAAGAGGCACCCGCGGCGGATGCGGAGATTGCGCCGCAACCGGAAGCGTGGCGCATCCTTCGGGCGCAGATGTACGATAACGTCGGCGTCGACCGCGACGAAGCTCGCCTGCAGCAAGCGCGCGCCGCCTTCCAAGCGCTCGCGTCGAATCCCGACCGCGAACTGCGCGACGCGGCCTTGGTCGCATCGCTGATCGCGCACGCGGCCCTGCGCCGCCGCGAGACGCGCGGCAGCCACATTCGGCGCGACTTTCCGGCCAGCGAGCCGCAGGAAGAGCACCGCTCTTTTCTGACCCTGAGCGAGATGGCGCCGGCGGCCGGCCGCTCGGCCTGAAGGTGGCAGCGCGCACGGCGCCGCGCGTCGCACCGTTGCCCGCGATCGCGTACGAGCCGGTCGTGCGCGCCGCGCTGCTGGAAGATCTGGGGCTCGGCGGCGATCTGACGAGCGATGCGACCATCGCCGGCGATGCCACCGTCGTTGCGAGTCTGGTCGCGCGGGAAGCCGGCGTGCTTGCCGGGCTCGACATGGCACGCTGCGCGTTCCGTCTGCTCGACGGCTGTCTGCAGTTCGAACGCACGAAGCACGACGGCGATCGCGTTGAGGCTGCTGAAACATTCGCGCTCGTCACCGGAGCGGCGCGCGCGGTGCTCGGCGCCGAACGAACCGTGCTCAATCTGCTCGCGCACCTGAGCGGCATCGCAAGTATGACCGCGCGCTACGTCGCGGCGGTCGCCGGCACGGCATGCGCCATCTCGGAGACGCGCAAAACGCTGCCCGGCCTGCGGGCCTTGCAGAAGTACGCGGTGCGCGCCGGCGGCGGCACCAACCACCGCTTGCGGCTCGACGACGCGATCCTCATCAAAGACAACCACGTGGCGTTAGCGGGCGGCATCGTTCCTGCGCTGCGCGCCGCGCGCGCCCGGGCCGGTCACTTGGTGAAGGTCGAAATTGAGGTCGATACGCTCGCGCAACTAGAGGAGGTGCTCGAGTGCGGCATGGCCGACGCCGTCATGCTCGACAACTTCACGCTCGATTCGGTGCGCGCGGCAGTGCGGCGTATCGCCGGGGCGCTCGTCGTGGAGGTCTCGGGCGGGGTCGCCCTCGATGACGTCGCCGCGATCGCGCGCGCAGGCGCCGACGTGATCTCGGTCGGCGCATTGACGCACAGCGCGCGCGCCCTCGACATCGGCCTCGACATCGTTCCCGTCTAACGGCGAGCGGCTCTTCGCTCGCGCGAGGGCCGGCCGCCGGCCTCGGCCCCTTGACGACTCGCCGCTCGGCCGGATGGCCTCCATGCGAATTGTTTTTTTGCCCGGCCGGGTACAACGCTGGATACGCACAGCTGGATACGCATAGGAGGAACACCGGTGAAAAGACTTTCGATCGTCGCCTTCGCTCTGGCCACTTTGGGTGCGCTAGCCGTCGCTCCGGCGTCGCAAGCGAACGCCGGCCCGCGCTGCGGACCGCATGCGCACTGGGTCGCCGGCCACTGGGCGTATGGGCCGCATGGGCATCGCTACTGGGTAGCCGGCCGCTGCGTCTGACTGGGGAAACTCTGATTTCGCCCGGGCCGTCGTTGCCGCCGGGCTCATGTACGTCGAAGTACACTTCGCCCGGCGGCGCCTAGGCCCGAGCAAAACCAGAGCTTCCCGCCAGGCCGTTCTTGCGCCGGGCTCGTGTACGCCTGAAGTACACTTCGCCCGGCTGCGACTCGGCCTGGGCAAAAATTAGAGCACCTTCCCTCCGAGCGCCGTTAGTGTCCGGTCCAGCGGGCAGGGCGCTTTTCGAAAAACGCCCTTCGGCCTTCACGGAAGTCGTCGCTTAGATAGCAGCTTAGGATTAGGTCGCGGTCGGGGGCGGTGCGGCCCTGGTCGCGTAGGCGACGGAGGGCTTCTTTTGTCGCTGCGATCGTTAGGGGGGCGTTTGCCGCGATTTGGGCGGCCAAGGCGTCGACGCGGGGTTCGAGGGCGGGCTCGTCGCTGACGACCTCTTGCACGACGCCGAGTTCGTAGGCGCGGCGGGCGTCGATCAGTTCGGCGCTGTAGACGAGTTGCTTGACTGCGGCTTCACCGGCCAGCGCGACCACGCGTGCGTAGTTGCGAACGGAGAGGCAGTTTCCAAGCGTCCGCGCCACCGGGTACCCGAAGCGTAATGACGGGGCGGCGATCCGCAGATCGCAGACGGCCGCGATGCCCGCGCCGCCGCCGGTGCACGCTCCGCGCAGCGCAGCAATCGTCGGAATGCGCAGGTTTTCGAGTGCGCTGAAGACCTCGTCCATGAGCGACTCGTAGCGCAGCGCGTCGTCGCCGCTTTCGAACGCTTCGAACTCGGCGATGTCGGTGCCCGAGACGAAGGCCTGGCCGCCTGCTCCGACGAGCACGACCGCGCGCAGTTCCGCGTCAGCCTCGATCTCGCCGCACAGCCCGTGCAGCCGCCCGTACATGGCGAGCGTCATCGCGTTGCGCGCTTCGGGCCGGTTGAAGGTGATCCAAAGAACGGCACCGCGCCGCTCGGTCAGGATCTCATTCACCAAAGCACTCACACCCGCGCCTGGAGCCGAATCTGGCGCGCGCGACCCGCGCTATCCTAGAAGATGCCGGCGCGCAGGGCGGCTACGGCGGCGCTGACCCGATCCCGCACGCCTAGCTTGCGAAAGAGATGGAGCAGGTGCGTCTTGACCGTGGCCGGGGCGCAGGCGATCCGCAGCGCGATCTCTTCGTTGGTGTAGCCGTGCGTCAGGAGGCGCAAGATCTGCTCTTCACGAGGCGAAAGGCGCGGGGCCGCCGTGCCGGTGGCGCGCTGCGAGGGGTGCAGCAGGACCTTCGAAATTTCCGGATCGAGCCAGGTGGCTCCGGCGGCAACCGCCTTGATCGCTTGCACAAGCCGTGTCTGGGGCGTGGTCACCATGCAGCACGCATCGGCTCCGGCGTCGAGGGCGGCGCGCAGCCGGTGTTCGTCGACGTCGCGCTTGAGCGAAACGATGCCGATATCGGGCCGGACCTTCTTGGCATGCCGGATGAACGCCAATCCGGGCGGCTCGGAGCCGTCAGCCGAGAGGGGCAGGCTGACCAGGATGACGCGTACGTCAGGCGAGGCCAGCAACTTATCGGCTTCCTCGGGACTCGACGCTTCGCCGGCCGCCACGAGCTCGGCGTCCTCGTCCATCAAAGCAAGCAGAGCGCCGCGGGTCGTTTCGCGGTCGGCGACAACGGCGACGGGGATCACGTCAAGGGTTCCGAGGCGGGGTTTACGGCGTTCCAGCATGGAGAAGAGACCTGCTCCTAAACCTCTACCGCAAAAACGTCACGATGAGTTTGGGGACAACGGCGCTTTTTCGGCAGATCGATGATTGGACGATGCGAAAGCCTTTTCCGTTCAAACCGGTCAAAATAGGTGCGAACCTCACTTACGCCGGTCGGACGACTTTCAGGAAAAACGTTGCAGCGTTAGGCTTGGATGGAGTCGGGCCGCCCGGGTCGCGGGTTGGCAACCTTATGCGCGCCTGCGAACGAGCATCGGCCCCGACCGATCGAGAGGGCTTGCATGAATCGAATCCTCACCGCCTCGGTCGCGACAGCCGTCCTAGCGATCGGCGTCGCGGGCGTTTGGCGAGTCAGCACAGCGCAGGAGCGTGTGTCGCTGGCCGACCTGTCCAAGGACCCCAATCAGTGGGTCATGCCCAGTCAAAATTACGCGAATACTCGCAATAGTACGTTGAGTGAAATCACCCCCGAGAACGTTAAGAACCTGCGGGTCGCCTGGACGATGTCGACCGGCGCCACGCGCGGCCACGAAGGCCAACCGCTGGTCGTCGGCGACACGATGTACTACCAGTCGGCCTATCCGAACCACGTTTATGCAATCGATCTGAGCGACTACCACACCAAGTGGGAGTACACCCCGAAGCAGGATCCGTTCGCGGTTTCGGTCGCATGCTGCGACCTCGTCAACCGCGGGGTCGCCTACGCGGACGGCAAGATCATCACCGATGCTCTCGACGGGCAGATCATCGCCCTGTCGGCGAGCGACGGCCACGTCATGTGGGATTCGCACAACGCCGATCCCGAAGCGGGGCAGACCGTCACCGACGCGCCGCTGATCGTTCACAACAAAGTGATCGTCGGCGTTTCCGGCGGCGAGTTCGGCGTGCGCGGCTATTTGACCGCGTACGATCTCGCGACCGGGCACCGCGTCTGGCGCGCCTATAGCGAAGGGCCCGACAGCGACGTGCTGATCGGCAGCGACTTCAGCGGTCCGCATAACGCCGGCGTGTCCACATGGAAGGGCGATCAGTGGAAGATCGGCGGCGGCACGACGTGGGGCTGGTACTCGTACGACCCCGAGTTGAACCTCGTCTACTACGGAACCGGTAACCCCGGTACGTGGGATCCGACCCAGCGTCCCGGCGACAACAAGTGGTCGATGACCATTTTTGCGCGCAATCCCGACACGGGCATGGCGAAGTGGGGCTATCAGATGACGCCGCACGACGCTTGGGACTACGACGGCATCAACGAGATGATCCTGGCCGACATCAACGTCAAAGGCAACAAGGTGCCGGCGCTCGTCCACTTCGACCGGAACGGCTTCGCTTACGAACTCGACCGGCGCAACGGTAAGCTGCTGCTCGCCAACAAGTTCGATCCCGACGTCAACTGGGCGTCGAGCATCGACCTGAGCACCGGGCGGCCCAACGTCGTTGCTTCGAAGGAAACGCACGCCGGAGTCAACGTCGGAAACATCTGCCCGGCCGCGATGGGCAGCAAAGATCAGCAACCGGCATCGTTCGACGCGACGACCGGCTACTTTATCGTTCCGACCAACCACAACTGCATGGACTACAAGGCCTTTGCAGTGAAGTACAAGTCCGGATTCCCGTACGTCGGCGCAATCGTCAAGATGTACCCTGGTCCGGGCGGCAATCGCGGCGCGGTCATCGCGTACGATCCCAACGATGGGAAGATCGTCTGGAGCGATCCGGAGCGTTTCCCGGCGTGGGGCGGCGTGCTGACGACGACCAACGGCATCGCGTTCTACGGAACGATGGATAGCTGGTTCAAAGCGGTCGACGCGAAGACGGGTGCGCTACTCTGGAAGTTCCACATGCCTTCCGGCATCATCGGGAACCCCATCACCTACATGCACGGGGGCCATCAGTACGTGGCGTTGCTCTCGGGCGTGGGCGGATGGGCCGGTATCGGCTTGGCCGCAGGCCTAACCGAGCCGACGGCGGGTCTGGGCGCGGTCAACGCCGCGCAAGATCTGGCGCGCTACACGCAACTGGGTGGAGACCTAGTCGTCTTCACGCTCTAAGCTAGCGAACGTCGAACCAAACACTGCGCCGTCCCGGCCCTCGTGCCGGGACGGCGCTCCTCACGGACGAACATAGGGCACATGCAGAAAAACGTCCCTCGCCTGTTCATACTGACCCTTCTCGGGTTGCTCGCCTTCGCGCCGGTTGCGGCACGGGCCGATGCCCTGCGCGTCTGCGAGGACCCGAATTACCTGCCGTTTTCCAACCGGGCCGGGCAGGGCTTTGAAAATGAAATCGCGGCGTTCATCGCGCGCACGCTCGGCGCGCGGCTCACGTACACGTGGGAGACCGAGCGCGGGCCCGGCGGGTTCGAGCAGTTCGTCCACGACACGCTCGATTCCAAGCGCTGCGACGTGCTCGTCGACGTGCCGTATGCGAGCGAGAACGTCATGACGACGCGACCCTACTACATTTCGTCGTACGTTTTCGTGTATGAAAAATCCAAGCACTACGACATCACGTCGATGGACTCTCCGGAACTGCAAAGACTGCGCATCGGCTTCGAAAGCGATACGCCGGCCGAGAACGGTCTCAAGATACGCGCGCTGATCCTGCACGCCGTTCCCTTTGACGCAAGCGACGAACCGGGTGGTTCGCCGGCTGAGATGCTCGACGCCATCCAGAGCGGCCGTATCGGAGTCGGCGTCACGTGGGAGCCCGCCGTCGGCTCGTTCTTACAGCAGCGGCCGCAACTGGCCGTCGTACCCGTGCCCAACTCGCGCAGTCAGGGCTCGCCCGAGCAGTATTCCTTTCCGATGGCGATGGGCGTGCGGCTGAAGGATACGGTGACGCGCGACCGCCTCAATTCCGTCATCGCCGCGCACGCGGTGGAATTGACCCGCATCCTGGCGCGAGACGGCGTGAAGCTTTACAAGCCGGGCGACGTCGCCACCCGGTGACGGGCCTGTTTTCGACGATCGGGAAATGACGATGGCACACGAAGGAAACCCAGCGATCGGAGTCGTCGGCGTCGGCCGGATGGGCGCCAACATCGCCTTGCGCCTCAAGGACGTCGGCTATCGAATCGCGGCAGTCTACGATGCGCGGCCCGAGAGCGCAGAGAACGTCGCCCGCGAAACCGGCGCCGAGATTGCGCGCAGCCTGGCGCAGGTCACCGCGCTCAGCGACGTCATCATTACGGTCGTCACCGACGATGCCGCGATGCGCACGATCTTTGCGCAGAGCGGCGACTCGCTGCTGGACGGTGCGAACGGGAAGACGTTCGTCAACTGCGCGACCATCACGCCCAGCGTGCACGTTGAAGTCGAGCGGCTCGCCAACGCACGCGGCGCCGATTCCCTCGAGGCCTGCATGGCGAGTTCGATCCCTCAGGCGCGCAACGGGACGCTCTACCTGATGGTGGGCGGCAAAGAGGAAGTCTTCGAGCGGCTCAAGCCGATGCTCGAGCAGATGAGCGCTTCCCTGCGCTACATCGGCCGCGCCGGCAGCGCCGCGCAGGTCAAAGCCTTAGTCAACATGGTGATGAACATCAATACCGAGGGGCTTGCCGAGGGCCTTGGCCTGGGCGACGCTCTCGGTCTCGATCTCACGATGCTGCGTGAGGTCTTCTCGCAAACCGGTGCCAACTCGCGCGTGCTCGAGACCGATGGGCTCGACATGCAAAACCGCGAGCACGACGTGTACTTCTCGGCGGCGCACGCCGCCAAGGACTCGCACATCGCGAGCGCGCTCGCGCACGACGTCGGGCTCCACTTGCCGCTGGCGGAGGCAACCGCGGCACAGTTCGACCGGATGGTCGAGATCGGTTTGGGCGATCTCGACAAGTCAGGCGTTGCCGAGCTCACGTTCAAGTCCAGGCGGGCCGACCAAGCACGATCCGCCGCCGGCGTCCACTAATCACACTGACGACCTTCAGGGGGAGAACACCAATGGCCACTGCAGTTTCCAACAAACACGTCCCGCTCGTGAGTTCCGGAACGGCCGGACCGCTGGGTGCGACGCACTTACCGCGCTTATGGCTCAAGCTCACGCTCGGCACGAACGACATGCTCGCGGACGGCTACGACTTCTGCGGTCAGGGGTTCGACCAGATGACGCTCGACGCACTCGGGCTCGACCGCGAAAAGACGATCGCGTTCGTGCGCGACAAGAAGCCGTCGTACATGGAGTTCGAGGAATACGTCGTCGAGCAAAACGGTGGGGCGGTCTCGAAGGAGCGCATCGACAAGCATAATGCCGCGATTCGCGGGTACAACCACGCCGACGACCTCGCGAAATCGATGCGCCATGCATCGGGCAATCGCCACGAGCACGTCAAGGACGCCGTGACCCTCAACACGATCGAGGACCTCGACGAAGTCCACCATCAAGTCAAGGGGGCTAAGTAGAAAGGCACCAATGCCCGTTAGCGACCTTGGGCGACGAGCGACCGCAGCCGCGGCGCTCGTCGCCGTTCTTACCGCCGCCGGTCTGGCCGGCCGGTCGCTCGCGTCGAGTACGCCGGCGATCTATACTGCAGCGCAAGCCGGCACCGGCGCGAAGTTGTTCTCGGCTAACTGCGCGTCGTGTCACGGCGATCAGTTGCAGGGCAACGTCGGGCCCGCCCTGACCGGGCCGAATCTGGTTACGCTCGCGAAGAACACCAAACTGAAGGTGGGCGATCTGTTCGGTTTCATGGCGCTGCAAATGCCGCTCAACGCGCCGGCCAGCCTGAAGAAGGACCAATACGCCGCGATCATGGCCTACATCTTGAAGTTCAACGGCTATCCGGCCGGCCAGAAGGCGCTGACGTACGCGGCCGCGATGAGCTCGACCGTGTCGATGACGTCGCTGAAGAAGTGACGCGCCGGGCGCTTTGACCGAACGCCCCATTCCGCTCGATGACGGGGCTTCGACGATGCTGGCCTCGTGGGGCGAGCCCGGGCCGATCATCCTATGCGTCCATGGGATTACGAGCTCGCGCCGTTCCTGGGGGCGCTTTGCCGAACGGATGCAGTCGCGCTTTCAAGTGTTCGCGTACGATCAGCGCGGCCATGGCGACAGCGCTGCGGTGCTGGGGCCAATGACGCTGGCCCGCAGTCTGGGCGACTTGGAAACGGTCGCGGGCGCTCTGCCCGGGCCGGTCCACCTGCTCGTGGGTCACTCCTGGGGCGGTGCCGTCGCGCTGCTTGGCGGCCGTGAAATCGACCCCGACAAGGTGCTCGCGATCGATCCGATGGTTCGCGTCATGCCGGGAACCTTCGAAGCCGATTATGTCGACGAGCTGCGCGACACGCTCGGGCTGCCGCGCGGCGAGCGCGAGCCGGCGTTGCGCGCCATGTACGAGGGCCTTCATCCCACCGATCTGGCAGCAAAACTGCATGCGATGTCGGGGATGTCGATCGCCGCGCTCGAGCAGCTGGGACGCGACAATCACGTCGATGAGGGCGGATGGGACATCCGTGAAGCGCTGGCGGACTACCCGGTGCCGCTCCTAATTCTCGCGGCGGGGGTCGACTCGGTCATGTCGCCCGACGATCTTGCGTTCGTGCGCGAACGCGGCGGCCCCAACGTCGCCGTGCGCGTCTTCGAAAACGAGGGTCACAATCTGCACCGCACCGCTTTCGACGCATTCGTCGAAGCGGTCGATGCGTTTGCCGCATGAAGCGAGGCGCCGTGGTGCTAACGCTCTGCGCCGCGATCGCCTACGGCGCACCCGCCGCGCCCAAGGGTGCGGTCGCCGGGAAACCCGCGCCGCGCTTCGTGCTCGAACGGCCGAACGGCGGGGAGTACACACTCGAATCGTTCGCCGGGCGGGCACTCGTCGTCAACGTCTTCGCATCGTGGTGCCCGCCGTGCCGGCACGAACTGCCCAGGCTCGAGCGCGCTTACGAACGCTACAAAGGCCGCCTTGCGTTTCTCGGGGTCGACGAACAGGAAGGCGCGGTGACGGCGGCTGCGTTTGCCAAACGAATGCGGGTGCCGTACCCGATCGCACTCGACGACGGTCCCTTCGCCGCCGAGTACGGCGCTGCGGCGATTCCGCAGACCGTCTTCATCGACGCGCGCGGCGTGGTGCGCGCGGTGTGGCGTGGCGAGATCTCGAGCGAGGAGCTGGAGCGCCGGCTCGAAAAGCTTGCTACGGGTAAAGGAGCGTGAACGGGATGGTTCGGCGGGACTTCTTGCAAACGACGGCGGCGGCGCTAGTTGCCGCTTCCCTTCCGGCCGGCGCGCTGGCGGATGCGCTGGCCGGCAGCCGCACGACCCAAGACGAGCTGTTCGCGGCACTGCCCGCGCCGCGTGCCGGCGATTGGGTGCGCTTGGTGTTAGGGTCGGGGACGCCGTATCAGAAACAGATCGGCCTGGGCGTCGAGCCCGGCCCCGACGGCGACCGGCTCTTCGTCGAGACGCAGATCGGCCTGCCCGGCGGCGAGTGCAACCCCAACACGCTGCGGCGAACCTACCTCCGGGCGCGGCACTTCGGCTCGTTGCTGACGACGTATGCCGTGCTCGCCAACGTATCGCGCTCCGGCAATACGCTGACGCGCTGGGGCGACGTCGATGCCGGTCAGCCGCAGAACGCACACGACGCCCGTCTGCGCTTGCTCGACGTCAATGACCTGTACGACCCGCGGCCATGCATCGTGCGCCGGATCGCGCCTGCCACCGTGCGTATCGGCGGAAAGGCGCACGCGAGCACGCACGTCGCCGTCGAGTTCGACGGCGCGCCGAGCGCCGGCGCCCGCCTCGAGCGCTTCGATTTTTGGCACACGAGCGCCGTACCGTTCGCGGTCGCGCGTTATCGCGCGACGCTCCTCGAACTGGACCCCTTCGAGCTCACGATGGTCTCGTACGGCGCACGCTTCAAGCCGGAGTTGAACTTGTCGCTCGAGACCGTTCGCTCGATGACGCCGCAAGGAATGTCGCTGCAAAGCTAACGCCCCTATTGCCCCTGCTCCGCGGGAATTTGAAAAGCGACCCAGCGGTCGCGTCGTTAAAGCGTTGCTTGGACGTAGGTAAAGTGCGCCTCTTGCGCCATGTTCAGCGCCGCCACGCCGGCGGGGACGAGTAGCGCTCCGGGCACGAGCCGTGCGCGCAGGTCCCGGTGGATTTCGTCGAGAGAGCGATCGCTCGCACCCGCCATCGACACGATGTAAGCGGCCCAATCGGCTAGCGCATTGTCGCATGCAAAGAAGCTGGCTCCGCGCATGGCCAGGGAATGCAGGGCCGGCCCGTTCGCCCCGTCGCTCCAATAGGGATTGCCGTCGCCCTCGCGTACCGGCGTATCCCCGCGCTGCCGCAGACCTTGCGCCAGCGCGTAGGTGCGCCACGCACGATCGTCGAGCAGCATCACGACGCCTCGACCGTAGAAGACGGCCGCGACGTGCAGAGAACCGGGACCCTCGCCGAGCGCGGTCTCGTAGGCATCGAGCGAGTGGCGCATCTGCCCGATCGCGAGACCGTCAGCGACCCGTGCGACCCCGAAGACCTGGCGGTGCCGGGACGGACGGTGCAACGTCGCCCGGACTGCGGCAAGATCGTACGGACTGCCGGCAACGGCGGCCTCGCCTGCTGCGCCCGCGCCGCCCGCGAGCGCGGCGCCCACGCTTGCGCCGATGAATCCGCGTCGCGACGACATCGCCCTCATGTGCACTCTTTCGTCTTCTCGCACCTTCGGTGGCGGCGGGTCGGGATTTTTCGCCCGGCCGGCGAACCTCGTGGCTCGGAGCTGGCCGAAAGGACGAACCTTGGCGAAGATGATCGATCGGGCGACGGGCTTGGGGGCCGAAGCGTCGCCGGAGTTCGAAGCGCAACGCGCGGAGTGGGAGGCGAATTGGACGTCCCGCGGCTCTCGCCGCAGCGAGCCAGGCTCGGGGGCAGTCGACCGCACGATTTCGGACTTGCCTTTGAAGCCGATTTACGGCCCGCAGGACGTGGCGCACCTGGACCTCGCGCGCGACCTCGCATTTCCGGGCGAGTTTCCGTATACGCGCGGCATCCACGCCGGCATGTATCGCGACCGGCTGTGGACGATGCGCCAGTTCGCCGGCTTCGGCAACGCGCGTCAAACCAACGAACGCTACCATTTCCTGTTGTCGCAGGGACAAACCGGCTTGTCGGTCGCCTTCGACATGCCGACCCTGATGGGCTACGACTCCGACGCGCCGCAATCGCTGGGAGAGGTCGGCAAGTGCGGCGTCGCAATCGACTCGCTGCGCGACATGGAAACGCTCTTCGACGGTATCGACTTAGGCGAGATCACGACGTCGATGACGATCAACGGGCCGGCGTGCATCGCGCTCGCTCAGTACGTGGCGACGGCGGAGGGCAAGGGCACCCCGCGCGCTCGGCTCGGTGGGACGCTCCAGGCCGACATCCTCAAGGAATACATCGCGCAGAAGGAATGGATCTTTCCGCCGCGGCCGCACGTGCGCATCATCGTCGACATGATGAAGTTCTGCACGGCCGAGATGCCGCGTTGGAATACGATCTCGATCAGCGGCTATCACATCCGCGAGGCGGGTTCGACCGCGGTCCAGGAGCTGGCGTTTACGCTGGCCGACGGCTTCGCTTACGTCGAGGCGGCCACCAAGGCCGGCCTCGACGTCGACGCCTTCGCGCCGCGGCTCTCGTTCTTTTTCAACTCGCACATCGACTTCTTCGAGGAGATCTGCAAGTTCCGTGCGGCGCGGCGCATCTATGCGCGGCGCATGCGCGACAAGTACGGCGCCAAGGATCCGCGCTCGTGGTCGCTGCGCTTCCACACCCAGACGGCTGGCTGCAGCGCGACCGCGCAGCAGCCCGAGAACAATATCGTTCGCGTGGCCTACGAGGCGATGGCCGCAGCACTGGGCGGAACGCAGTCGCTGCACACCAACTCCATGGACGAAGTCATGGCCCTGCCGACCGAGAAGTCGGTCGAGATCGCGCTGCGGACGCAGCAGGTGCTCGCCTACGAGACCAATGTCACCAACGTCATCGATCCGCTCGGCGGTTCGTGGTTCGTCGAAGCGCTGACCGACGAGATGGAGCGCCAAGCCGAACGTTATTTCGAGCAGATCGACGAGTACGGCGGCGTGATCGAGGCGATTGAGGCTGGGTTCTTCCAGCGCGAAATCGCGGACGCGTCGTATCGCTACCAGCGCTCGCTCGAAACGAAGGATCGCGTTATCGTCGGCGTCAACGCGTTTGAAAGGGATGACGAGCAGGCTCCGATGGACTTGCTCAAGATCACGGCCGAGATCGAGCGCGGGCAGGCACGCGCGGTGCAGGGCGTGCGGGCCGGCCGCGACGGAGCGCGCGTCGAAGAAGCGCTAGCAGCGCTCAAGCGCGCCTGCGCCGACCCCAGCCGCAACGTCATGCCGCCGCTCATCGACGCGGTGAACGCGCTTGCGACCGAGGGCGAGATCGTCGATGCGATGGTTGCCGTCTACGGGCGCTACACCGAGCGCGCCGCCTTCTGATGAGCAGGGTTCCGATGGTCGGCGGCACGCTTTTCCCGGCGCTGGTCGCCGCCGCGCTGGTTCTCGGCGCCGGCGCGAATCGTGCGCTCGCGTCGCATTTGATCGACGTTCCGCCCGGCGTATTGATCGAGGCGAAGCTCGACGAGCGCATCTCGTCGCACGACGCGAAGGTCGGGCAAACGTTCGTGTTCGAGACGACGAGTGAGGCCCACGTCGGCGACATCACCGTGCCGGTCGGCACGCTCGGCCACGGCCGGGTTGAGGTGGCTGAGGCGACGGTCGGATCGCGCCCCGGCAAGCTTACCCTTGCGCTCGTGAGCATCGACCTGCCCGACGGGCGCGACATTCCGGTCGGCTTTGCGCCGGGCAGCGCTGTCGGTGGGGTCGGAAAACACGTCAAAGGCGCGATCATACCCATTCCGCTGCCGATCGGGGTCGTGTTCGTGGGCGGCGGTTCCAAGCCGAGCGACGTGGTTTTCCCGCAAGGCACGTTATTTACGGCGCAAACCGGGCCGGCATCGACGCCGCTTCCGGCCGCCTCGCCCTGAGGGGTCGCACTCGGCACCTCGGGAAAAGCCCTTCGAGGCGACGAAAGGGCTTTTGATATGGCTGAACGGCCTCTGCGCATCATCGTCGCCAAAGCGGGTCTCGACGGCCACGACCGTGGTGCGAAAGTGATTGCCCGCGCTTTGCGCGACGCGGGGATGGAAGTGATCTACACCGGTCTCTTTCAGACCCCGGAGCAGATCGTGCAAACGGCCATCCAAGAGGACGTCGACGGCATCGGGCTTTCGATTCTTTCCGGCGCGCACATGACGCTCTTTCCCGCGGTCATCGAGCAACTGCGCGCCCAGGACGCGGGGGACATCGTGTTTTTCGGCGGCGGAACGATTCCGGCCGACGATGCGCGCGAGCTCAAAGCGCTCGGCGTGCGCGAGATCTTCACGCCCGGGGCGCCGCTTTCGCAGATCGTCACGTTCGTCGAACGCGAGTGCGGCCGGCGCCGCGCCCTCGTCGGATAGCTTCCGTTCGGCATGATGGTTCGCACTCGGGTTGCGCCGTCGCCGACGGGCGACCCGCACGTCGGCACGGCCTACGTTGCGCTGGTCAACTATCTCTTTGCCAAGCAGCACGCCGGCCGGTTCCTGTTGCGCATCGAGGACACCGACCGGGTGCGCAGCAGCGACGCGGCCGAAACGGTTATCCTCGACGCGTTGCGCTGGCTTGGGCTGCAATGGGATGAGGGCCCCGACGTGGGTGGACCACACGGGCCGTACCGCCAGAGCGAACGGTTGCAGCGCTACGCTGTGGCCGCGAACGAGTTGCTTTCGGACGGTCACGCATTCAAGTGCTTTTGCAGCGTCGAGCGGCTTGAGGAGTTGCGGCAAGAACAGCGCAAGCTCGGCATTCCGCCGGGCTACGATGGCCGCTGCCTAACGTTGACGGCCGGCGAAGCGGCGCAGGCCGAGGCCGCCGGCACGCCCTTCGTCGTTCGCATGAAGGTGCCGCGCGAGGGTTCGGTCGTCATCGACGACCTGCTGCGCGGAGAGATCAGCTTCGAGTGGCGCACGGTCGACATGCAGGTGCTGGTCAAGTCCGACGGCTGGCCGACGTACCATTTGGCCAACGTCGTTGACGACCACGACATGGAGATCACCCACGTCATGCGCGGCGAAGAGTGGATCTCATCCGCCCCCAAGCACAAGCTGCTCTATGAGTACTTTGGCTGGACGATGCCGAAACTCGCCCACCTTCCGCTCTTGCGCAACCCCGACCGCTCGAAGCTCTCCAAGCGCAAGAACCCGACGAGCATTCTGTTCTACCGGCGCATGGGTTATCTGCCGGAGGCGCTGATCAACTTCCTCGGGCTGCTGGCCGTGACTCCGGTTGAGGGCGAGGAAATGATGGATCTGGCGACGATGGTCGCGCGCTTCGGGCTCGAGCACATTTCGCTCGGCGGCCCGATCTTCGACGTTGCCAAGCTCGACTGGCTCAACGGCCGGTATCTGCGCGAGCGCCTCGACCTTGCTGCTTTCGAGCAGCGCGTGCGCGACTGGGCTCTCAACGAAAGCTACCTCGGTGCGATTGCACCGCTCGCGCAGCCGCGCATCGAGCGCCTCTCGGACCTCGGTCCGCTGCTGAGCTTTTTCTTCGCCGGCCGCATCGACGTCGACGTGGCGCAACTGCGTTCGGCCAAACTCGACGACGCGAGCTTGCGCAAAGCGTTCGTGCTGGCGCTGGCCGAAGTCGACGCGCTGGCGCTTTGGGAGGCCGGCGCGATCAACGCGGCCTTCGGCCGCATCGCCGATGTGCTCGGCAAGAGATTGCGCGAGGTCGTGCGTCCGTTCTACGTTGCGATCGCCGGGCGTGCGCAATCGGTACCGTTGTTCGACTCGATGCAGATTCTCGGACGCGACCTCGTGCGCGAACGCTTGCGCAATGCGCTCGATCTCTTGGGGGGCGCGACCGCAAAGGAACAGGAAGCCTGGCGCCGCGAGCTGTCGGCGAATGGGGCGGCTGCCCGTCAAGCGGCGGAGGTGCAGGCATGAGCGCGCGCGTGAGAGCCGTGGTGCTGGCTGCCGGAAAAGGCACGCGCATGAAAAGCGCTCGCCCCAAGATGCTGCACCGGCTCTGCGGCCGTTCGCTACTATGGTACGTGTTACGCGCGCTCGCTGATGCGGGCGTCGACGGCGTGGCCATCGTGACGAGCGGCGACATCGACGAACGCGTTTGGGGCTTGGCCACCGATGCGGGTTTTGCGGGCGCGCAGACCGTTCGGCAAGAACCGCAGCTCGGCACCGGCCACGCCGTGCAGGTCGCGCTTGCCGCCCTCGAGCCCAGCGAGGGGACGCTGCTCGTGATCAACGGCGACATGCCGCTGATCGATGCGGACCTGATCGCAAGCGTGCAGCGAGCGCGCGACGGCAACGCGCTCGCGATGGTCACCGCCCGTATGCCCTTGCCCTCGTCATTCGGCCGGGTGGTTCGGGACGGCGCGCACGTGCGGCGCATCGTCGAAGCGCGCGATGCGACGGATGACGAATTGGCGCTCGACGAGATGAACGCCGGTCTCTATGCCTACGATGAAGCCAAGCTGCGGGCGGCGATCGCCGAGCTTCGCAACGACAACGCGCAAGGCGAGTACTACCTTACCGACACGATCGGCCGGTTGGCGGATCGCGGCGAGCGCGTCGTCGCGCTCGACGCGGGCGACTACCGTGCGGTGCTCGGCGTCAACGATCGCGTCGAGCTGGCGGAGGCCGGGCGCCTCATCAACCAGCGGCTCTGCGAACGGCACATGCGTGCCGGCGTGACGATCCTCGATCCGGCCACGACCTACCTCGAGCCCGACCTCGAGATCGCAGCCGACGTGACGGTTCTGCCGAATACGGCGATCGGGGGCCGTTCCCACATCGCCGCGCACAGCGAGATCGGTCCCAACAGCCGCCTGCAAAACGCACGCATCGGGCAGCACGCGACGATCGCCGACAGCGTCGTGGTCGATAGTGAAATCGGCGACTTCGCGCTCGTTGGGCCGTGGGCGCACGTGCGTGCCGGCACGGAGATCGGCACCGGAGCGCGCATTGGAAACTTCGTCGAAATCAAAGCGTCGGTGGTAGGGCCCGGCGTGCGCGCCGGACACCTAACCTATCTCGGCGACGCAGAGATCGGCGAGCGTGCCAACATCGGCGCCGGTACGATCACCTGCAACTTCGACGGCGAGAAGAAGAATCGCACGACGATCGGCAAGGACACGTTCATCGGTTCGAACTCGTCGCTCGTGGCTCCGGTTGCAGTCGGAGACGGCGCGCTGACCGGTGCCGGCGCCGTCGTCGTTCGCGACGTGGAGCCCGGCGAACGCGTCGCCGGCAACCCCGCCAAGCCGCTGCGCAAAAAGGACCCGGTTTAACCGTCGCCGGCGCGGCGACAACGGGGTCCGTCGCTCGCCGGCTCGAACGTAAGCTGCATGGCGCTGAAAGTCGTTTTGCTCTCGCACTCGCCCGATCCGGAGCGCGCCGTCGCGACCGCCGCGCGCAACTGCTACAGCCCGCGCGACATCGAGTCGATCGATGAAGGCTGGAGCGGCGAAGAGGTGCGCAAGATGGTGGCGCGCGTCCGCGACGCCGGCCACCTCTCGACGTTCGAGCACACCATGTTCACCTTCGGCGTTTCCGGCGTCTCGCGCGCGCTGACCCATCAACTCGTTCGCCACCGCCACATGTCGTTCGAGCAGCGCAGCCAGCGTTACGTCAAGGTCAAAGGACAGTTCGAGTACATCACGCCGCCATCGATTGCGGCCCGGCCCGACGTCAAGGCGAAATTCGACGCGCTGATGGAGTCGATCGCCGGTTTCTATCAGGACGCGCTCGCAGCCGGCACGCCGGCCGAGGACGCGCGCTTTGCGCTGCCAAACGCGGCCGAGACGCAGATCGTCATCACCGCAAATGCTCGTGCGTTGCTCGACTTCTTTAGCTTGCGCACGTGCAACAACGCGCAATGGGAGATTCGGGAACTGGCCTTTGCGATGCTGCGCTTGGTCAAGCGCGTCGCGCCGGATCTGTTCGTGCGGGCGGGCGCGACCTGCGTGCGCGGATACTGCAACGAGCCCAACGGTCCCGAGTGTCCGCGCTACGTCGTCGTGGCCAATCCGGTGGCGGCGCGGCGCCGGGCCGGTTTGAGCGAAGACGGCCCGGAGCGCTCGAGCGACGCGGTCATTGCCGACCATCAGACCGCCGCGATGGCCGGATGACGACGGAAGGGGCCGTTCTCAACCGGGGTTGAAGACCTCGCCCCATGGCAGCAACCAAGGGTCGAACGTCAACCGCCGGTCGCACTGCGACGTTGCAGGTCGGCGACGCGGCCCCGGAAATCGAACTGAAGACGCACGCGGGCGCGGACTGGAAGCTGTCGGCTTTTCGTGGGAAAAAGAACGTCGTTTTGGCGTTTTACCCGTTCGCGTTTTCGCCCACGTGCACGAGCCAAATCCCAGGCCTCGAGGATCATCTCGACCGCTTCACCGATCGCGAGACGGAGGTCGCGGCCCTCTCCGTCGACCATCGCTACGCCAACGCAGCCTGGGCGGAGTCGCTCGGCGGCATTCGCTTTCCGCTGTTGAGCGACTTCTACCCGCACGGAGCCGTCGCGCAGCGTTACGGCATCTTGCGCAAAGAGGGAATGGCGGAGCGCGCGGTTTTCATCATCGACAAGTCGGGAACGATTCGTTACATCGACGTTCACAAAATCAACGAGGCACCCGACGAAGAGCAGATTCTCGACGAGCTTCGCAATATCTCGTAGGCGCGCGCTCGTGCGCTGGCCACGAGCCTGCTCCCTGGCCGTGCTGTTTTCGGCGGTATTCGCGGCTGCGGCACTGGCCGGCATACGGCCCGCTTTCGCGGCCGGCACTCCCAAGATATCCGCCTCGATCCTGTCGGACCCCGTCGACCGTCGCGTAACGGCGCTTTCAAAGACGGCGCTGCTGCATCTGCCGGGAGCGAAACTGGTCGACCCGCGGCGTCAAGAGGCGGCCAGGACGTTTCGGACCGACACCCAGACCTTGTTCCTGATTTGGGCTTTCTCGCAGATCCTGGCGTTTTTTTATCTGTGGGGCTCGGGAACCGCGGCACGTTTGCGCGACGCGTTACGGCGGATGATTTCCTCGAAGATCGCGCTGCGTTTTAGCTACGGCGCCGCCCTGGCGGGATACGCTGCATTGGCCGCTTTCCCGTCCTCCCTCGCCCAGTACAAGATCGACCTGATCTACGGTCTGACCTCGCAGCCGGTCGGCGGCTGGCTGCACGACAGCCTCCTGCACGTCGCGCTCGATGCGATCGCCACTGGCCTCATCGTCGCCTTCATCCTTGCGCTCGTCGACCAAACTCGGCTCTGGTATCTGTACGGCGCCGCCGGACTGTTCGCGTTCACGCTCGGGATCAACGTCTTGCTGCCGGTCGTCGTCTCGCCGCTCTTCAACCGGTTCACGCCGCTAGCGGTCAACAGCCGCCTGCGCCAGCCGATTCGGCGCATCGAGGCCAAGGCCGGCATCGGCGGCGCGCCGATCGAAGTGGCCGACCTCTCGGCGCGCAGCGAAATCGCCACCGCCGACGTTTCGGGTTTCGGACCCACCCGCCGCATCGTGGTGAGCGACACCCTGCTGCAAAACGCGACGCCCGGCGAGGTCGTGTTTCTCTTGGCGCGCGAGTTTGCACGCTACACGCACGGCGACGGCTTCCGGGTCGCGCTCTACGGGACGTTCCTGTTTATCTTATGCACCGGCATCGGCGTCGGGGTCGCGGACCGCATCCCGTTTCGCCGCGACGACGATCCGCTTGCGAGGCTCACGCTGGTCGGCGCGCTGTTGGGCTCGGCGGCGCTCGTTGTGCTGCCCGCCTTCAACGTCTACGAACGCCACATCGAGGACCGGGCCGATCGCTTCGGCATTCTGTTGACGGGCGACCGAGCCTCGGCAGTACGGGCCTTCGTGCGTTTTGCCGACGACAGCCTCTCGCCGCTCTGCCCCTCACGCGCGGCGACGTTCTACTTCCTCACCCAGCCGCCGTTCGGATCGCGCATCGCACGGGCGCAGGGCAGGCCCGATCCGTGCCGCTGATCCGTTGTCCCTGGGCGATGAGCGAGCGCGCCATCGAATACCACGACACCGAATGGGGCGTGCCCCAGCACGACGACCGCGCGCTGTTCGAGTTGCTCGTGTTGGAAGGCGCGCAGGCCGGCCTGAGCTGGGAAACGATCTTGCGCAAGCGCGCGCGTTACCGCGAGGTCTTCGACAACTTCGAGATCGCGCGCGTGGCGCGGTACGGTTCGCGCAAGGTTGCGTCGCTGCTTGCCGACGAGGGCATCGTGCGCAATCGTCTCAAGATCGCTTCGGCCATCCAGAATGCGAAAGCGGCGCTGACCGTCGCTAAGGAATTCGGTTCGCTCGACGCCTACCTATGGCGTTTCGTCGAGGGAACGCCCATCGTCTCTGCTCGCCGCCGCATCGAGGACGTCCCCGCGTTGATGCCGCTTTCCGACCGCATCAGCAAGGACTTACGCGCGCGCGGCTTTTCCTTCGTCGGCTCGACGATCGTCTACGCTTTCATGCAAGCAACGGGAATGGTCAACGACCATCTCGTCTCCTGTTTCCGCTATCGCGAACTCACTCGCAAACGCCGCTAGGAATGCTCGCAGGTTAACTCTCGAGAAAGTGGATCTCGGGTTGACCCAGGACGTCGGATTTCTGCATTGTTTCGCGCAATCCGAGGATTCGATGAAGGACTTCGCGCGTGCGCTATTTCCCGCCCTCCGATGCCATCTGGGAGGCCCGGTCGGCGACGTTGCGCAGGCGCACCACATCGCGTTCCGCGATCGGAAGGGACGACTCGACTTCGCCGCGCAATCGATCGAGCGCGCTCGCGATGGCGCCGGCAACGCGCGTGCCTTTCGCAGTCAGGGTGACGGTGACGCTGCGCCGGTCAGCCTCAGCGGTAACGCGCTTTATCAGCCCTTTGCCCTCCATCCGGTCGAGAACGCTCGTCAGTGTGGAACGCCGGTGCAGAAAGGCGTGGTGCAGCTCGTTGATCGTCGGCGAGGACTGGGCGGAGAGGTGGATGATGACGAGCGCTTCCGCTTGCGAGATTTCCCCGTCGAGAGACGTGTCGAGGAACAACCCGATCGCGTGAACGGCACGATGCAGCTCCGCGATATAAGCCAGAAACGACGTGTTCATCCTCCTTGCTTGACAATATAACGATTTCGTATTATACGATCTAGTATGAGTTTACTCCTGCACGCTTTGCTGATGGCGGTTGCAATGCCGAATCCTACCTACGCCGCGAATCTCCCCACGGTGCGCGCGGCGATCACCCTTCATCTGAACGCGCCCGCGATCCGCGCCTTTCCGATGTTCGATCCGGTCAACGAAGCGCGCTGGTCACCTGACTGGAAACCGACGTTGCTCGGCGACGGAAAGGTCACATCCGGTCTCATCTTTATGACCGGCGATGACAGCCGTACGACGTGGCTGCTCGACCGCTACGAGCCCGCCGCCGGCGTCATCCGCTACGTCAACTTCCGCACGTCGATGCTGACGACGATCGATATCACCGTCGTTCCGAACGGCACGGCCGCCAGCATTGCAACGGTAACGTACACGCGCACCGCACTCGACGAAGACGGCGTCAACGGCGTGCTCGCCTTTGCAACCCACTTTCCGACTCAGGGCCCACATTGGGAAAATGCGATCAATGCGGCGCTCGGAGCCGATCGAAATCCGTCAGAGCATTCTTAAGCGGCGCCGAGATAGACCGTTCCGGTAACCTGCGTACCGAGATGGCGTTCGGTTAGGAACTCGACGATGGCGGCGTGGGCGATGCGGCCATCGAGAATTTGCGCGGCCTCGACGCCGGCGCGAACGCCCAGGGCCGCCGCGCGGATCGCCCTGCGCAGCTCGGGCGCTAGATCGGTTCGGTCAGCAAGCGCGAGCGCCTCGGCCGGCGTCAGTTCGTCGATCAAGGTCGTCGTGTCGGGATCGACCACGCCGCCGGCCTCGTGAAAGAAGAGCACGCGGGCCGCTTCCGTTGCCGAGGCGATCGCCGCGGCGACGTCGTCGGCCGCGAGGTCGATGTCGTCGCCGAGAAGGCCGAGGGCGGTCGGCTCGATGATCGGAATGTATCCGGCGGAGGTCAGGGTCGAAAGGATGTGCGTTTGAACCCGGCCGAGCGCATCTTTGCCGGCGGCCGGTAAGAACGCAGCGTCGGCGCCGCTTAGCCCGACGGCGACGTTGGCTCGCCGGTTGAGGGTACGCACCGACGACCGGGCGGCGTCGATCGTCGGCGCCACGACGATCGGGCGCACCTTGCGCTGCATGAGAAAGGCCAGGTCGCCTGGGAGCGTCGTCGCTTCGAGCGATGCGCGATCGATGCGCACGATGAAGGTTCGGCCGGCGAGCGGGGTCATTGGCGGGCCTTGTCGCGTGCCCGAGTCGAGCTCCTGCTTGGGAAGGCGCGCTGTGCGCTCGAGCCCGTTCATTGCCCATCGTACCAACCCGAATCGAGCCCGGCTTCGAAATCTATGGAGCGCGAGGTCGAGAGCTTAATCTCCCCCGCTCGAACCCCTAACTATTCTATAATCTCGGGTTGATACGGTCGTCGCATACCCCCGCAGGGCTATCCTTCAGTGCTAACTCCCGGAGGGCATTGCATGCGACTTCGCGTTCTCTTTGCCGGCACGTTCTTTCTCGTGCTTGCCGCCGGCTCGCCGCCGGCGGCCGCCGCCGCGGCTCGACCGGATGCTACCGTCGGCGGGAACCGTAATGGGGGTCTCATCCCGACCGGCTTATACATCACGCCACTCGTGACGCCGGGCTCGACATTCCAGCGGCTAACCACGGGGCTGCGCCCCGACGGCACCGCCGACGCCGACGGCGCCATCACGAGCGCGCTCAGTCCAGACGGCAAGACGTTGCTGGTCATCACGGCTGGCTACAACGATAACTTCTATACGACCGCCGGCGCGCCGATCACGACGCCGTACCGCAATCCGGCTACCGGCAAGCCGACTGGGAAAACGTCGAATACCTTCCAGTGGGTTTTCGTCTACGACGTCTCCGGCCGCTTGCCCGTCCAAGAGCAGCGAATCATGTTGACGAGCTCCTTCGACGGCCTTGCTTGGGATCCGTCGGGCACGATCTTCTACGTCTCAGGCGGCCACGATGATTGCGTCTACATCTATAAGAATAGGGGCGGCGTCTTCCGCCCTGACGCGCCCTTCGTCGTTTTGAACCACGCTCCCAATACCCATAACGACTATAACTCGACGCCGCAAACCGCCGGCCTCAGCGTCAGCGCCGACGGCAAGACGCTGTACGTCGCAAACTACAACAACAACTCGGTCTCGGTCGTCGACACGACGACCCGTCAGGTCGTCAACGAGCTCACGATGCCGGGGCCGAAAGACTTGGGCGGCGATTTTCCGATTTGGGTCACGCCGCACACCGGTGCGGGCGGGAAGACCGACAAGTTCTACGTTTCGTGCGTTCGTGACGGCCAAGTCGCGGTCTTCACTTCGTCCGGCGCGCAAGAGTCGATTGCGGTCGGCGGTGAACCCGGCAAGTCAATTCTCTCCAGCGACGGAACGCGGTTGTACGTCGCGAACCCGAATTTAGATCAAATCGATCAGATCGACACCAAGACCGATATCTTGACGCGGGTGATCGACGTTCGCCGCCCCGGCTATCCGTACCACGGGTCGAATCCGAACTCGCTGGCGCTCAACGCGAGCGGTTCGACGCTCTACGTGACGATTTCCGGCGAGAACGCAATCGGCGTGATCGACCTGGCCAGTGGCGAGTTGCTGGGCCGCATTCCGACGGCCTGGCTCCCGAGCTCGGTGCAAGTCAGCGCTGACGGCACGCGGCTGTACGTCTCGAACATGAAGATGAACACCGGACCGAATCCGTTCAACGATCCGCCGGCCGCCGTCGCTGCGCGGAACACTACGTCTCGAAACGATTACGACCTGGCCAACCTCAAAGGCGGCCTCGCAGTGCTGCCGATCCCCGATTCTGCGACGCTCTCCTATCTCTCGGCGATCGTCGATGCGAACAACTCCTTCACCACAACCCACGGGGTCACGTCAAAGATGCTCTACCTGCGGAGCAGGATCAAGCACGTCATCTTCATCCAGAAGGAAAACCGCACGTACGATCAGGTCCTCGGTGATCTTCCCGAAGGCAACGGCGATCCGCGTCTGACGCTCTTTCCGCAGCCGCTCACGCCGAACTTCCACTCGCTGGCGATGCAGTTCGCCGACCTCGACAACTACTATACGTCCGGCGACGTGAGCCAGGACGGCTGGAATTGGGACTTCGAGGGATACTCGAACGACATCAACCGCCAGGGGACTCCGCTCAACTACGCAGGCGATGGTGACTTACAGAGCAGCATCTTCGGGGGAATCAACATCAACGGCGCGGTCGACGTGTTCGGCAATCACGCAGTCGAAGACAACGCCGGCACGAGCGACCTTCGACGAGACCAAACCGGCGGCTATCTCTGGGACACTGCACTGCGTGCCGGGCTGTCGATTCGGCACTACAGCGCCTACCTCGCCGGCCCCGAGAAGTACGTTCGCCACGCGGACCGCGTCGGAGCGGTACAAGGGTACCCCCAGTACAAGACATTGACCAATTACACCAATCCGTACTTCTACCAGTGGGATACGAATATCCCCGACGAGTGGCGTTACGAGGTTTGGAAAGATCAATTCGATCAGGATGTCAAGAACGGCACGATGCCGGCGTTCCAGTTCATGTGCATCATGATGGATCACACGGGGAGCTTCGATAGCAACGTCGCGAATCTGGACACGCCGGAGCTCGACGTGGCCAGTAACGATCACGCAATCGGCCAGATCGTCGATGCCGTGTCGCATTCCCCGTTATGGGCCAGCACCGCGATCTTCATCGTGGAGGACGATTCCCAAAGCGGACCGGATCACATCGATTCGCATCGCTCGCCCATCTTCGTGATCTCCCCCTACACCCTTCACAACAGCGTCGTCCACAGTTTTTACGCGACCCCCAACATGGATCGCACGATGGAGGATCTGCTGGGCATGGACCACCTCGGCTTCAACGACGCGAACGCGGCGTCGATGGACGACGTGTTTGCCACGAAGCCCGACCTGCAGCCGTATAACGTGCTTATTCCCGGCGTCCTGTGCCAGCCGCCGGTCAAGAAGTCGCTCGTGCCGGCTTGCCACGATCCGTCGATGCGTTCGCGTATTACGCCGGCGATCGCGCCGCTGCGCAACGGCTCGTGGTGGATCAGGAACACCAAGGGTCTCTCGTTCCGGCATCCCGACGAGAACGACGCAGACAGCTACAATCGCCTGCTCTGGAAGGGTATCGCCGGCGACAACATCGCGTATTCGGTAGAGCGCAGCGGTCAAGATCTCAGCGAGAATCGCGCCGCGTTCCTCAAAACCGTGAGCACGCCGATCGGTTCCAGCCGCTGAATCGCACCCGGTAACCACGCGGCGCCCCGTGACGGCTCGGTCATGGGGCGCCTTCGTTTATGGTCCGGTCCCGGAGGGCAAACTTTCCGGCGGCTGCCAAGGATTGACGACGTTCATTGCATCGACGGCGCCGCGCTCGAGCCAGCAAACGACGCCGTCGGCCGCCTTCTCGATGATGGCCGGCAGCGCGTTCTCTTCTTCGGGCGTAAAAGCGGAGAGCACGGCATCGATGGCGTCGTTGGCCGGCCGCCCGATCCCGACGCGCAGTCGTGGGAAGCCCTCGCCGAAAACCTCGATGATCGACTTGAGCCCGTTGTGCCCGCCCGAGCCGCCGAATGCGCGCATGCGCAACCGGCCGAACGGCAGATCGAGGTCGTCGCTGACGACCAACAGTTGCTCGGGCACGGCCTTCCACCAATGGGCGATGCGCTGCAACGGGATGCCGCTCTCGTTCATGTAGGACAGCGGCTTGACGAGAACGACCGCACGCGCTGCGACGTGCGCCTGCGCGGCAGCGTCCTTGGTTTTCCAGCGATCGACTCCGAAGCGCCGCGCCACTTCGTCGACGACCCGAAAGCCGACGTTGTGGCGCGTGCGCTGATAACCGGGGCCGGGATTTCCCAGACCGGCGACGATGCGCGTCTGGGCTATGCTTGGGGCTCCGTGCTCTCGCCGACGGTGGGCGTCTCGGCCGGTGAAACGGCTGGTTCCGCCGCCTCAACCGCTTCTTGCTCGACCCGTGACGGCTCGATCGAGATCACGACCGTGGCCGGATCGATGCCGAGGGTTATTCCGGAGGGAAGCTTCAACTCGCCCGCGGTGACGTGACCGTATAAGCCGAGCGCGCTGACATCGACCTCGATCTGCTCGGGCAGTGCGTTCGCGGGCCCGGTCACCTCGATCGAGCGCACGATAACGTCCATCACCCCGCCGAAACTGCGCACGCCTTCGGCGACACCGGTCGTGACGAGCGGCAGCGAGGCGGATATTTCCTCGGTCGCGCCGACGCGCTGCAGATCGGCGTGCACGACGCGGCGCGAGATCGGGTCGCGTTGCACGTCGCGTACGAGCGCCGTGTCTTGCGTCGTTCCGTCGATCGTAAGGGTCAAGAGGCGGTTCCGGCCGCCGGCGTGCAGGAGCTCTTCGAAAGCTTTCGCTTCGAGCGCGACCGCCTTCGCTTCCGCGCCGTGTCCGTAGAGAATGCCGGGGATTTTTCCCTCGCGGCGGAGCGCATTGGAAGCCGGCGTTCCCGTGCGAGATCGCGTCGCAACGCTCAGCGTGTCGGTCGATTTTGGCATAGTGACCTATGCCTTAGCCGGTGCCGGGCGCCGGCACCTCTTTACGAGGCGTGGGTCAAGACTTCGGGCAGCTCGATTCGCGGCGGATCCGGGCCTGGGGTATCCTGGCCGCCGTCGTCTTCCTTCGAGAAGAGCTCGGAGACGGAGCGGTTCGCGGTGATGCGCTTGATCGCGTCGGCCAGGATCTGCGCGATCGAAAGGACCTTGAACTTCGGGCCGAGCTCGGACTCGACGTGGGGAATCGTGTTGGTCACGATGATCTTCTCGATCGGCGACTCGGAGAGCACGCGGACCGCGTCGCCGGCGAAAATGCCGTGGGTCGCACAGGTGTAGACTTTGGTCGCACCGCGTTTGATCAGCGCCTCGGCGGCCTTCGCGAGCGTACCGCCGGTGGAGATCATGTCGTCGACGACCACGGCGACCCGGCCGTCGACGTCGCCGACGATCTCGGTGACCTCCGAGACGTCGGGTTCGGGACGGCGCTTGAAAACGATCGCAAGCGTGCTGCGCAGCCGCTTGGCGAATTTCTCGGCGCGCGCAACGCCGCCGGCATCGGGCGACACGACGACGATCCGGTTGCCTTCGAGCCCCTGGCTCTTGAGATACGAGCAAAGCGTCGGTGCGGCCTCGAGGTTGTCGACCGGCAGGTCGAAGAAGCCCTGGATCTGGGCCGCATGCAGGTCGAGCGTCACGACCCGCTTGGCGCCCGCCTTCTCGATCAGGTTGGCGACCAGCTTGGCCGAGATCGGCTCGCGCCCTTTGGTTTTCTTGTCCTGCTTGGCGTAGCCGTAATACGGCACGACCGCCGAGATGCGGTAGGCTGAAGCCCGGCTCAGCGCGTCGATCATCAGCAGTAGCTCCATCAACGAGTCGTTGACGGTCTGGTTGTTGGGCGCGCGGCAGATCGACTGCAGCACGAAAACCTCGGCGCCGCGGACGTTTTCCTTGATCTCGATGCGGCACTCGTCGTTGCGGAACTTATCGGCGAGCGCGCTGCCGAGGCGCGTGTCCATCCTCTGCGCGATCTCGCGCGCCAGATCCGGATTCGAGTTTCCGGTAAAGAGCAACGGCTTCTGAGTCACGTGCGATTTCCTACCTAACGGGAGACCGTGGTCTCGCGACGATGGGTTGGTTGATTAGGAACGCGAGGCGAATGTTCCGCGAGGTGCCCATCCTCTCCCGGGTCGGCGCGCCTGGTCCCGCGCTACGCGTCGGAAGGCTCAGGCCCTGCGGCCCGCTGTCGGCTTCGCTGCCGCAGCGGTCCAACGCACGATGAAACGGGTCCCCGGCGGCGTGTGTCATAGGCCTTGCCCATGTCCGACCGTTTCCGTCTGGTTTCGCCCTACGCGCTGGCCGGCGACCAACCCGTCGCCACGCAGGCGCTTGCCGAGGGCGTCCTCCGCGGCGACCGGGCCCAGACGCTGCTGGGCGTCACGGGCTCCGGCAAGACGCTCGCGATGGCACGGGTCGTCGAGCTCGTGCAGAAGCCGACCCTGGTCCTGTGCCATAACAAGACGCTCGCGGCCCAGCTCTGCGCCGAGTTTCGCGATTTCTTCCCGCACAACGCGGTCGAGTACTTCGTCTCGTACTTCGATTAC
Source organism: Candidatus Tityobacter terrigena (assembly GCA_003156715.1). Classification (GTDB taxonomy): domain Bacteria; phylum Vulcanimicrobiota; class Vulcanimicrobiia; order Vulcanimicrobiales; family Vulcanimicrobiaceae; genus Tityobacter; species Tityobacter terrigena. The sequence continues at coordinate 573 of PMHO01000049.1, read as the reverse complement.
TATCAGCCCGAGGCGTACATCCCGCACACCGACACCTACATCGAGAAGGACAGCTCGATCAACGACGAGATCGAGCGACTGCGGCACTCCGCTACCCAATCGCTGCTCAGCCGGCGCGACACGCTGATCGTGGCTTCCGTCTCGTGCATCTACGGCTTGGGCTCGCCCGCCGACTACATTGAGATGTCGCTGCCGCTCAAGGTCGGCGACTCGATGGACCGCGACGTTTTCCTGCGGCGGCTGATCGACATGCAGTACCGGCGCAACGACATCAACCTCGTTCGCGGAACGTTCCGCGTGCGTGGCGACACCCTCGAGTTCGTGGGCGTGGAAGAGGAGCTGGTTCACCGCATCGAGTTCTTCGGCGACGAGATCGAGGCCATCAACGTCGTCAACATCTTGACGGGCGAGTACGTCGAGAGCAAAGACGAGCTCACGATCTTCCCGGCCAAGCACTTCATCACGCCCGAAGAGAAGCTGCAACGCGCCGTGGTGGCGATCGAGATCGAGCTCGGCGAACGGCTCGCGGAGCTGCGCGCCGAGAACAAGCTGCTCGAAGCGCAGCGCCTCGAG
>PMHO01000047.1 GCA_003156715.1 Candidatus Tityobacter terrigena | reverse complement strand
GCGCTTCCTGGGAGCGCTCGAAAGCCATGAATGCATCAGTAAAGGCAGCTCCCTGAAGCTGTGCCTGGTCGCCGAAGGGGCGGCTAACCTCTATCCGCGTTTCGGCCCCACGATGGAGTGGGACATCGCCGCGGCGGCGATTGTCGTAACCGAGGCGGGCGGCACGATCACCGACGTCGAGGGACGCGACCTTACCTTTAACAAGGCCAACTTGCTCAACGCTCAGTTCGTCGTATGCGGCCGGCCCGCATATCCGTGGGCGAACGTCCTGGCTTCGCTTGACGCAGAGGCCGAGTCAGCCTAGCAAACCGTCCGTTCGCCGTCGGCGGCATAAGCGGACGGAATGTGGCCGCGCGCTTGGAGTGCCGCCAGGATCTTCTCGACGCTCTCGTCGACGGTCTCACGCTCGGTATGGCAGACGACCTCAGCCGCCGCCGGCACTTCGTAGGGGTCGTCGATACCGGTAAAGCCTTTAATCTCGCCGCGCCGCGCCTTGGCGTACATGCCCTTGACGTCGCGCGACTCGCACACCTCAAGCGGCGCGTCGACGAAAACTTCGATGAAGCGCTCGGTGTTTTCGCGCACTTCGCCGCGCACCGAGCGGTAGGGGCTGATCGCGGCGGTGATGGCGACGATGCCGTTGCGGCTCAGAAGATCGGCCACGAAGCCGATGCGGCGGATGTTCGTGTCGCGGTCTTCCTTGCTGAACCCCAGCCCCTTTGAAAGGTTGGTGCGAACCACGTCGCCGTCGAGGATCTCCACTTTGAGGCCGCGTGCGCGCAGCACTTTGAGCAGCTTGTGGGCGATGGTGGTCTTGCCCGATCCGCTGAGCCCGGTCAGCCAGACCGTCGCTCCCAAGGTTTCCATGAAATGCGTTTTCCCTTTCTAACTCGATGAGGCGGTCAGCTTGCCACGGCCATTGCGGCCATCAGGACCGCAGCGACCTCGGGTCGCGTCACGTATTCGGGCGGTGCTTCGCCGCGGGCGAGCATGGCGCGTAGCGCCGTCCCAGAGAGCGCCAAACGCTCCTCGGGTGTGCTGGGACTCGTCTTCTCGGTCGCCATTTGTTTGGTCCTCAGGCAATAGAACGCGTTATCAAACTTCATCGGCGTGATCGCGAGCTCTTCTGAGTTGAACTCGTTGAAGATCTTCTGCGCGTCGTATGTCCCGTAATACGCTCCCACCCCGGCGTGATCTCGCCCCACGATGAAATGCGTGCATCCGAAGTTCTGCCGAGCTATGGCATGCATGATCGCTTCCATCGGACCGGCGTAACGCATCGCAGCCGGAAAGGCAGCAAGCAGGACGCGCATCTTCGGATAATAATGCTCGAGCAGCGCCTCGTAGCAGCGAATACGCACGTCGGCGGGTACGTCGTCGGCCTTGGTTCCACCTACCAACGGATGGATCAACAAGCCGTCGACCGATTCTAGCGCCGTTTTTGTGATGTACTCGTGAGCCCGGTGGATCGGGTTGCGTGTTTGAAACGCCACGACGGTCCGCCACTCGCGCTCGGCGAACGCGGCGCGCGTTTGCTTGGGATTCAAACGATACTGAAGGAAATCTTCGTGCGGAATCGCATCGACGAGCGTCACTTGGCCGCCGAGATAGACCGGGCCCTCGCGCCGCATCGTTGCGACTCCGGGATGAGCGTCGTCGGCCGTTCCAAAGACGCGCTCGGCCTCACGCTCCTGGTCCGGGACGTATTTGCTCGTTACCGTCATCGTCGCGACGATGGACCCATTGGGCAGGGCTAACGCGATCTCACCGATGGGGACGCGCGCCGCTCGCGTTTCATCCAACTGAAGCGCGACCGGAATCGTCCAGGCGAGGCCGCCCGGTAGCCGCCGATGGCCGACCACGCTCTGATACTCGGCTTCGGTCATGAAGCCTTGCAGTGGGCTGTAGACGCCGCTCGCGATACACTCGAGGTCGGCCACGGCGCGCTCCGAAAGTTCGACCCGCGGCAAAGCATGGGCTTGCTCGAACGCATCGCGGCGCGCCGGACCGCGCAGCGCGCGGTCGACCAAGACGCCGCCGTGCGGTTGAATGCCGTGAATCATCGACTGGACCCTACGACGTCGCTCTGCTGCCTCGCGGCATTGCGCTCGGCGATCGCATCGACGACCGATTTTTGCTCCTCGCGGCGGCGCCGGTCATCGGGATCGAGCATTTCCCATGCGGCGTGTTTCAATCGCTTGTTTTCACGGTCGAAGCCCGCGATCTCTTCGGGCGTGAAGACGAGCTCCTGGCCCGCCTTGATCGCGTAACGCTGGTAGCCAAGCTCGTCGAGCGAACGGCCGGCAACGCTTTCGAAGATTCGCAAATCGGCGGCGCTCGTCTCGTTGAGAAATTTTCGAGTGTTGTCCTTCATGACGGGCTTGGTGACGTTTTCCCAAAGGTTGCTCGCGTCGGCTGCACGATGGGCTTCGGCGGTCTCGTAGAATTTGACGGCCTCTTCGGTGAACGTGGCTTCGAGGAAGGTGGAGACGCTTTTCATCGTGCCGGTCTCATCGCCGGTCAACGCCTCGTAGCTGATCGAGAGCATTCGCTCGTCTCCGATGCGCTCGCGCAGGCGCAAGCAGGTCTGCTGGGCTTGGTCCCAGTCCTTGGCAATGTTGTAGTAATGCTTCTCACCTTCGATCGCTTTGGTGAACGACAGCGCCACATCGCGCCCGTCGCGATAGAGATAGATGAACTTCGCGTCGGGAAAACGATCGGCTAGCTCGCCCGCATACTTTACGTTTCCCAGGCTCTTGCAGCACCACGAACGCTTGCTCCACGTCTCGCGCAGCGTATCGTAGACGGCCGCCATCACCGCGTAGAGATCGTTGCGATCGCAGCGCGCCGCGATTCGGGCGCGATCGAGATCGACCCCCTCCCACTCGACCGGATTCGCTTCGACCAGGCGACACGTGTCGTCGACCAGCTGAGCGAATGCCTGCGGATCGGACAGATCGCCGTACCCGCCGATCAGCGGCATCAGGCGGATGAGGATGTGCGGCGGATGCGGTGCAGCGATCTCCGGAAGCTGATTGATCATCAAGCGAAAGAGGTTGGATCCGGACCGTTGCGTTCCGATCATGAAGATCTTCACGAGAACAAGACTCCTTGCGACATGCGCGTTGGTTACCTAGCGAAGAGAAAGAACCCGGCGATGCCGGCGAGGGGAATCATGAGTGCGACTTCCGCCTTGAACCGGAAGAGGGCAACGAGCGCGGCCGCCAGGATGGCGAGCGCCGCGGCTAAGTGCCAGGGCGTGTCGTGCGGCATCGTTTGGCCGACCACGACGGCTGCCGCGACCAGCATGCCGACCACGGCGGGTCGCACGCCCTTGAGCGCGGCGGTGACGGCCGAGGACTTCTTGATGGCTTGCAGCGAGTGGGCGGCAAGCAGCGCGAGCAGCGCCGGCGGAACGAACATCCCCAGCATCCCGACGAGCGCTCCGGGCAGGCCGGCGATCTTGACGCCGACGAAGGCGGCCGTCATCAGAATCGGGCCGGGGGTGATCTGCGTGAGCGCCAGACCTGCGGTAAATTCGCGCGGCGTCAACCAGTGCAAGCCGTTGACAAGCGTGTTCTTGATGATCGGAATGAAGACGTAGCCGCTCCCGAATAGGGACACGCTCATCACGGCAAAGGTCAAAAAGATCTTACTGAGGAGGCCCGCGCCGGTCACCGGCGCCAGCGCCAGGAGAGGCGCCAAGCCGAGCGTCCTCGGCCCAGCTTGTGGTTTCGCTTCGGGCGGCACGTTTGTGGGCGGAGTCCGGTACAAAAGCCATCCGGCCAGTCCCGCGCACCCGACGATCAGGAACGTCACCCACCACGTGTTGACGAAGACGATGGCCAAGCACGCGGCCAAGGCGATCGCCACCTGCGCCGGGCTGCGGATCTGCTTCTTGCCCAAATCCAAAGCCGCGATCAAGACGATCGCTACCATCGCAGACGGGAATCCGAGGAAGATGCGGTTGACCGCCGGCAGCGCGCCGTATCGCAGGTAAAGCAGGCTCAGGCTCGTGACGACGATGAACGACGGCACGACGGAGCCAAGCCAGCAAACCGCGGCGCCGGCAACACCCCGCAGACGGTAGCCGATTGCGACCGTCATGTCGATGGCCACCGGGCCGGGGAGCACCTGCGCGACCAGAATCGCATCGGCGATGTCTTCCTGGGTCGCCATCTCGCGGGCGATGAGCGACTTCGAGACCACTGCGATAAAGGTCATAAAACCGCCCCACGTCGTGCACCCAATGCGCAAGAAAATGAGGAATAAGCGCCCCAACGAGGTAGGGTGAGGCGACCGACTCGAAACCGGCGGGTTTAGCGCCTCAGACGACATTGACCGAGCAGCACTCCTTGAAACGCGGCGAGCTATACGGCGCGGTTCGCCGCCAAGCTCGCAAAACCGCCCTGCCCTACGTCGCTAGGCCTCGGACCACCAAATTGACGCCAATCCCCGCCAGCCAAACGGCGAGGCCCCATTTGAGCGGACGCGAGGGGATCTTCATCGCGAGCGTACCGCCGACGAAGGCGCCGACGACTCCGCCCATCAGCAGATGCTCGTAGATGTTCAAGTTGTAGTTTCCCGCGAAAACTTGGATTCCGCCGCCGATCAGGGTGAGCGTTAGAGCGAACGTGATATCGGTTCCCACCACCTTGGCGGCCGTTAAGCTCGTCAGGCCGAGAAGCGAAAGCGAGCCCAGCGCTCCGGCGCCGGCCGACGAGAAGCCTACTTCCATGCCGACCGGAAACATGAGCGGCGTCAACCAGCGTGGGCGGTTGCCGGTTCCCGCCGCGCCGCCCGTTCGCATCAGGCGATAGACGTTGAGGATGGCAGCCGAGACGATCGTGATTCCCAGGATGACGTAGAGCACGTGCTGATCGACGTGCTTGTTCAAGCTGTTCAGAAACAGACCGCCGCAGATAACGCCGGGGACGCCGCCGAGCAACATCCAGCCGAGCGTCTTGAACGATACCTGACGGCGAAGCATGTACATCGGGGACGTCAGCAGGTTGATCGTTGCGGCAAAGACCAGTGCCGTGCCGACCGCAACCGCGGCCTTGAGGCGGAGCACGAGCAGGAGCATGGGAGTCGTCAGCGTACCGCCGCCGACGCCGGTAAGTCCCATGGCGGTTGCAATCAAGAATCCGATGGCAATCGCGGTGACGTCAGTATTCATTTGAGATTGAGAACTCCCGAGCGAATGAGAAACGCCTTTCCGGCGCGCCTAACGAGACGCACGCGGCGCATCCGGCCCGCCTGAACCGGGCCCTGACGTAGCCTGAGCTTTTAACGGCTTCGGCAGAACCCCTGCCCTTCGGCAGTGAACCCAAGTAAATCTTTGGGTGAAAGGCCAGGCTAAGGCGCGGGTTGCGGCTGCCAGATTGCCAGAATCGAAGCGGTCTCTGTGTCCGGGGACTTTCGCGACACCGGCCTGAAGCCACCCGAATGGAGCTGCGGATCGATCGCGCGATCGTCGCCGAGGCGCGCCGTCTTGCGCAAGCGATCGTCGAGCCGGTGAGCGCGTTCATTGCCACTCATTCGACCCATTCGGTCGAGCGCGCGGTGCTGCGGCTCTTCGGAGCCGACGGCGTGGGCTCCGATGAAGCGCCCGTGCCGAACCTTGCCCTCGAGCGCATCGGCAGCGTGCGGCTCGCTTCCGGAGTCGCGCGCTGGATCGGTGCGGGCGTAGCCGAGACGGGCGGTGCGCCCTCCGATATGGCTCGGGCGCTAGCGGAAGGCCGGCTCGACGTCGCGAGCTTCGACAACGTGCCCGAACGTGCGGCGCGGGCGGCCCTCGCGCCGCACGTCGCGCTGGCGCTGGGACGGATCGCGGCGCGACGCGAGGAACGGCGCGAGCGGCTCGCTCGGCTGCCGCAGTCGCCGCCTCCGCTGCTCTACGTCATCGTTGCCAGCGGCAACATCTATGAGGATCGCACCGCTGCGGTGGCCGCCGCCGAGGCGGGAGCCCAGATCGTCGCCGTCATTCGCTCGACCGGACAGTCCTTGATCGACTTCGTCCCTTTTGGGGCGACAACGGAAGGGTTTGGCGGCACCTACGCCACGCAAGAGAACTTTCGTATCATGCGCGCGGCCCTCGATGACGTCTCGGAACGCCTGGGCCGCTACGTCATGCTGACCAACTACGCGAGCGGCCTATGCATGCCGGAGATCGCCGCGATGGCGGCGCTCGAACGGCTCGACATGCTGCTGAACGACTCGATGTACGGCGTTCTTTTCCGCGACATCAACATGAAGCGCACCTTTGTCGACCAGCACTTTTCGCGGATGCTCAACGGTTTCTCGGGCATCATCATCAACACCGGAGAAGATAACTACCTCACCACGGCCGATGCGGTCGAGCAAGCTCCCGCGGTGCTCGCTTCGCAGTTTATCAACGAGGAGTTCGCGCTCCGCGCGGGGATGCCGCAGGCCCAGATCGGCTTGGGCGACGCGTACGAAATCGACCCCGATCTCGAGGACGGGTTCCTGTTTGCTCTCGCCCAAGCGCAGCTCGCACGGCAGATCTTCGCGGCGGCGCCTCTGAAGTACATGCCGCCGACCAAGCACATGACCGGTGACATCTTCAAAGGTCACCTGATCGACGCGATGTTCAACCTCACGTCGGTCATGACCGGGCAGACGATCCACTTGTGCGGGATGCTGACCGAAGCGATCCACACGCCGTTTCTGGCCGACCGCGCGTTATCGCTCGAAAACGCACGGTACGTGATGCGAACCGCGCGCCATCTCGGCGACGATATCGAGCTCAAGCCGGGCGGCATCGTCGAGCGGCGAGCGGAGCGCGTGCTGCGCGAGGCGCTCGCCCTGCTCCGGCGGGTAGCCGAGATGGGCCTGATGGAGTCGATCGCCGCCGGAACGTTCGCTGACGTGAAGCGCGCTCCGGATGGCGGCCGCGGCTTCGAGGGCGTCTTCGCGCGCGCCGCGGATTATTGGAACCCTTTCGAAGACGCGCTCGCCTCCGCCGGCCTATCGAGCGTGGCGGGATAAACCGTGAACCCGGTGCGGCCCTATGGCGACACGCTGGGCGACGGGAAGGTCCAGCTTTCGTTTACGCTTCCGCTCGACTGGAGCGAAGCGGCCGACGAAGCCGCGCGCCAACTCGTCGCGAAGATGGGGTTTACGGAAGTCGCGGTCTCGGAAGGACGCTCTATCGCAAGCGGCTTCTCGTTTTTCGTCGTTTATGCGAGCACCCCGGTCAGCGTCGACCTCGCGGCGATCGCCGTGACGTCGCTACGGACGCACGGACTTTCGATGGACGAGATCGATGCACTCGTGCGCGCGCGGGTCGGGCGCAAGCTGCGCATCGCAGGCGCCTGCATCGGGACGGACGCGCACACGGTCGGCATCGACGCGATCCTCAACATGAAAGGCTATAAGGGAGACTACGGACTCGAACGCTACAAGGAATTCGTCGTCTTCAACCTCGGGAGCCAAGTTTCGGTCGAGGACTTGGCCCGCTTCGCCAAAGAGAACGCGATCGATGCGATCTTAGCGTCCCAGGTCGTGACGCAAAAGGGAAGCGACATCCAAAACTTCACGGCGCTCTCGGAGCTGCTCGAAGCGGATGGAATTCGCGATCGCACACTCTTGATCGCGGGCGGGCCGCGCATGACCAACTTGCTTGCGAGCGAGCTCGGTTACGACGCCGGGTTCGGGCGCGGCACGCTGCCGAGCGAGGTCGCGGCCTTCATCGCGCAGCGCTTCAGCGAGCACCGCTAGCCGATGCGGTTTGCGCTTCGTGCCGCCGGCGCGGTCGCCACGTTCTGGGCGTGCTGCGCCGTCGCCCCGATGCCTTTCGCGCAAGCCCAGAGCGTCTCACCCGCGCCTAGCGCAACGCCGTCCGCGTCGCTGCCGTTTGAGGCGGTGCCCGTCATCGAGGAAGCCACGCCCGTGCCGAAGCCGACGTTGCGCGCGAGCACCGTGCGCCCGGCCGCGGCCGGCGCGGACTGGAGCGCTTCCGAAATCGCGCGCCTCGACGAGGAGCTCGACGCGTTGCTCGCGGATTCGGCCGCGATTCGGGGCGCGCACGTGGGCGTCGTCGCGGTCGACTCGCGCGACGGCAAGACGCTCTACGCCCGCCACGGCGATGACGAGTTCCAGCCCGCATCGACGCTAAAGCTGCTGGTCGGGAGCGTGTCGCTCGAGCGGCTCGGGCCAACGTACCGCTTCCGGACGATCGCTTACGTGAAAGGAGTCGCGGGCGAACCGGCGCGGCGCGAAGGCGATGCGTTGGTCGGTTCGCTCGTCCTGCGCGGCGGCGGCGACCCGTTGCTGTCGACCCACGACCTCGCCGGGTTCGCAGCGGCCGTTTCGCGTCTCGGGATCGCGCGCATCGTCTCCGGGTCGCTCGCCGTCGATCCGTCGCACTTCGATCGAGCTCCCTATCCCGAGGGCTGGGTGTGGGACGACTTCGCGCAAGACTACGCTCCCGTCGTAGCCGCCACGACGATCGAGGAAAACGTCATCCATCTCTTTGCGCGGCCACGTTCGGACGAAAGCGGCTGGCTGGCCGTGTCGGCGCAACCGTTGCGCGACGTCCTGCGCGCGGCGCCCGAAAGCTGCGCGCCGTCATTCGACGTCGTCGTCATTTCGCGCGCGCGCGTTCTGCCTGCCGGCTCGCAGAGTTCCCTCGACGTCGCGCGCGAAGGCAACGGCTGCATCGACGTGATCGGCGGCATTCCGGCGGGCGAGAACGGCGAGAGCATCGACGCGGCCGTTCCGAGCCCGGAGGCCTACGCGTATCGCATCGCCGCGCAGCAACTCGGCGACGCCGGCATCGACCCAGGAATGTACCGCAGCGCCTCTCCTCCGCCGTGGGATTTCACGACCGGTGCGATGCCGGCGGGCGCTCCGATCGTCTGGTCGCATTTGGGTCCGCCGCTGGGCTCTTGGCTGGGTCCACGTTTTTGGATCCCAAGCGACAACCTCGCGGCCGAGCTTCTGCTCAAGGAGATCGGCTGCGGCGCGGGCGGCGAGCCGGGAACGACCGCGAAGGGCATCGCTTTCGAGCGGCAGTTCTTGCGCGCGATTGGGGTGGACCCCAAGACGGTGACGCTCGCCGACGGTAGCGGGCTCTCGCAGTACGACCGCATCACGCCGCGCGACCTCGTCGCGATCCTGCAGCACGACTGGAACGGGCCGCACCGGGATCTCGTGCTCGACTCGCTGCCGATCGGCGGCGCGCGGGGCACGATCGAGGGGATCGCCGGGACGCCGGTGGCCGGTCGCGTCGTTGCTAAGACCGGCAGCATGTCGCACGTGCGCGGTCTGGCCGGCTATCTCGCAACCGAGCGCCACGGAGCGGTGACCTTCGCCTTCAACGTCGACGATTGGAACGGCGACAACGCTGCGCTCGCGGCCTTGCGCGCGAACGCTCTGGCGCGCATCGCCGCGATGTGAGGCTCGCGAACGGCGCGAAAACGTCGAAGGCGCAACGCTCGCTCGTTTGCAGGTAAGCAAAAGAAGCCGCCCCTATATCCCGGCGAAGTGGCTTTGCGCGTCGTCGTTCGTGGTTTGAGGAGCGTTGCATTTTTAGCGCTGGGCATGGGTTGCATGGCGCTCGTGTCCCCACCTCAAGCGAGCGCCGAGCCGGAGGTTCGCACCCTTGCCGGGTCGGGATTAGCCGGTTTTGCCGACGGCCCGGGCGCGACGGCGTCGTTTCTTATGCCGGAAGGTCTCGCCGTCGACGCTGCCGGTGACGTCATCGTTGCCGACACTGCGGCACAACGAATTCGCGAGGTAGCGCCTTCTGGGGCCGTTCGTACCATCGCCGGCTCCGGAACGATCGGTCCGGCCGGTCTTTACGTCGCGGGAGGCTTCGCCAACGGCCCCGCAACCGGAGCACGTTTCAATCAGCCGGCGGCCGTCGCCGTTGCACCTGACGGCTCGATCATCGTCGCCGATCGCGGCAACCACGCTCTGCGACGAATCCGGGACGGCGCCGTGACGACGTATGCCGGCAACCCATCGCGCCCGGGGTCGGCCGACGGTCCGCTCGCAAGCGCGACGTTCACGGCTCCCATAGCGCTCGCGTATGACGCGCAGGGCGACCTTTACGTGGCCGACTATGGCGTCGGCTTGAGGAAAATCGGCCGGGACGGCACCGTTTCGACGATCTCCGTGCCGGCGCCGTACGCCTCGGCGCACGTGACGGGTCTCTCCGCGGTTACCGACTGGGGACAAACGCGCTTGTATTGCGCGACGCTCGACCGGGGCACGCTCGTTCTCAGCGGAGGCACGTTTCTTGGGCACTACTCCGCCGGAACGCCGGCCAACGACGGAAAGAACGTCTTCATTCAAGGTGCTCGCTGGTCCGGTTACGCCTACGCAGTCGCCGCGCAGCCGGGCACGAATTTTGTCTATACGGACATACGGAGCAGCGTCGTACGCGTCATGGCCTTCGGCAGAACGTATATCGCGGCGGGCGAGGATTCGGAGAACTCCAGCTTCGATGGGGCGAACTTCGCCGACGGTGCCGGTACGACGGCGCGTTTCAACACGCCGATGGGCATCGTCGGGTTACCGGGGGGATCCTACGCGATCGCCGACACCGGTAACCGCCGAATTCGCGTGATGGGCCCAGTCGACTTCAGTCTTACGACGTCGCCCGAAATGCTCCAAGGCGCGGGCGACGCGTACCGCATCGTCTACGTCGGCAACTCGATTGTCTCGTATAACCAAAACTGGGACGAATCGGTGTCCGGCATCATCGAATCGCGCTTGGATGAAGACTGGAATTCGCTCGGCTTTCCCAAGAGACCGCGCGTCTTTCCGGTACAGCTGATCGCTAAACTCTCGGCGATCAAGACGTGGATTGAAACCTACCCGGCAAGCGGGCTCGCTGAAATGGTGATCTGGCAGATAAACTCCGGCGAAATCGACGACGAGCCCGTGGCCGGATCGCGTTCCGCCCGAGAGGTTACGGGGACGCTCAGAGAACTGGCCGCCGAGCTGCGCGCCAAGAGCATTCCGCTGGTGGTCTCGGTCAACGCTCTCTCGTATGAAGTCTCGCCCGTCGAAGATCTGTGGTTTGTCATGCGTGCGCACCTCGCGGACGAACCCTACGTCTTTCCGCCGGACGAACGGGCGGAGATGACGGAGCCCTACCCTCACGTTCCGTCGAGAGCTGCGATGCTGGAGAAAGCGGTTGCCGCCGCGGGCGTGCAAGTGATCGATGCGTTGCCGCAATTTTCTGAGACCGAGATGCAGTCCAGCCACCCCGCGCTCTTTGCCGGCAACGACGACCACTGGTCTCGCCAAGGTACGCTGCTGGCGGCGCATACGATTTGCGACGCGCTGCTGAGGCTGCGCCCCTGGAAACATTGAATTGCCGGTACTCCGGACGCAGCCGATGCGGACTCGTGCGTTCGTCCGAGCCGCGTCGAGTGCGGGAGGTCGGAACCTCCAGCTCGACAAAAACACGCGGCGCGCTCTTCAGATCAAGGATGACGCATGACGCTGGATGCCATTTATCAGAGATTGACGACGATACTTCGCGACGTGTTCGACGACGATACGCTCGTAGCAGGTCCCGACCTGACGGCGGATCAGGTCGACGGCTGGGACAGCTTTGCGCACCTGCGCGTCATTCTTACGGTGGAAAAGGCGTTCAATACGACGTTCTCGGCGGCGCAGATCTCCTCGTTGAAGAACGTCGGCGAGCTGGCGGAACTGATCGAAGCGAAGGTCGCGAAGTAAGCGGCGGTCACGGATGAGCGACCTCTTCACGGAACTCGCCTGGCTCCCGAAGGTTCCGCTCGATTTTCGGCAGTCTTGCCGTACGTTGCTTCACCGCGCTGACCCCGGTCGAGCGATCGCGCAGCTGGCCGGATTCGCCCTGGACGAGAATCAGCTTGCGCGGCTGGCGGACGCGATCGAGCGGCTGCGAGCGGCGGGTCGATCGCTAGCGCCGCTCGTGCCCTTCAAGCTGGGCGTGCTGGGAAACGCTACCTTAGAGCCGCTCGTCCCCGCGCTCGTGGCGAGCGCAGCACGGCACGGTATCGCTTTGGAGTGCGTGCGGGCGGACTATGCGCAAACCATGGCCGAGGCACTCACGCCCGATTCGGTCATCAACCGCGCTCAACCGGATGCGGTCCTGCTGTCGCTCGACTACCGCGGGCTTCCGCTGACGCCTGGCCTTGGGGCGGGCGAAGCGGCGGCGAACGTCGCGGATGCATTGCGCTTCGTACAAGAACTGCGAACGGGCTTTCGCAGATACGGTCGCGCGCTCTGCATCGTGCAGACCGTGCCGCCGCCGCCGGAGGCGCTCTTCGGTAGTTTCGATCGCGCTGCGCCGGCCACGCTGCGCAGTCTAACTGCGGCTTTCAACTCGGCACTTGCGCAGAGTGTCGCCGGCACGGAAGACGTCATGTTCGACGTGGCGGCGCTGGCCGAAACCGTCGGCCTCGGACGCTGGCACTCCCCGACGCAGTGGAACGTAGCCAAGTTTTCCTTCGATTCGCGGTTCTTGCCGCTGTACGCCGATCATGCCGGCCGCATCCTGGGCGCGCTTCGGGGGAAGAGCCGGCGCGCTCTGGTTCTCGACCTGGACGATACGCTGTGGGGCGGGGTCGTGGGCGACGACGGCCTCGAGGGTATCGTTATCGGGCAAGGCGATGCCACCGGCGAAGCGTACCTGGACGTGCAGAGAATGGCGCTGGCCCTGCGCCGGCGCGGCGTCGTTCTGGCGGTCTCTTCGAAGAACGACGAGAGCGTCGCGCGCTCCGTCTTCTTGAAACATCCCGAGATGCTCTTACGGGAGAATCATATCGCCGTTTTCCGGGCGAACTGGAGCGACAAGGCGACGAATCTACGGGCGATCGCCGCCGAGCTTTCGCTCGGACTGGACTCGCTCGTGTTCCTTGACGACAATCCCGCGGAACGCGGCTTGATCCGGGAGTTGCTTCCCGAGGTGGCCGTACCGGAACTGCCGGAGGATCCCGCGCTCTACGCCCGCACGCTAGCGGCGGCGGGCTACTTCGAGTCGGTCGCCTTCTCGCACGAAGACGGCAGCCGTGCCGATTTCTATCAAGATAATGCGCGGCGCGCGCTGCTGCAAACTCAAGCCGGTGACCTCGACGCATATCTCGCTTCGCTCGAAATGCGAATCGTCTTTCGGCCCTTCGATGCAACCGGGCGAAGCCGCATCGCGCAATTGATCAACAAGTCGAACCAATTCAATCTGACGACACGCCGGTATTCGGAGCTCGACGTCGCCGCGCTTGAATCCGATCCGGACGTTTTCACGCTACAGGTTCGTCTGATCGACGCGTTCGGCGACAACGGCATGATCGGCGTCATCATCTGCCGGCCGCTTGGGGTCCGCGCCTGGGAAATCGATACGTGGCTGATGAGCTGCCGCGTGCTGGGCCGGCGGGTCGAGCAGATGGCGCTGCGCGAACTGCTGCATCACGCGCGCCTGCGCGGCATCGAGCGACTGGTGGGGCGCTACATCCCGACCGGCCGTAATGCGATGGTGGCGGACCACTATCGTAAACTCGGGTTCGCCCCAGTCGAAGAAGTCGGATCGATCACGACCTGGGAGATCGCGGCCGACGCCCAGATCGCGCCTGCGCCCATGGTCGTCGATCGTACCGCCTTCGAGCTGGTCGCCGCGGCCGAAGGATGATCGTACCGTCTTTCGAGTTCCTTGCGTTCGCGACCGCCGTCGCGCTCGTTCTGGGCATTTCGGCAAAGCCGCTTTGGCGCCGCTCGGTGCTCGTCGCCGCGAACCTCGGCTTCATCCTCACCTTTACGCACGATCCGCTACAACTCGCTCCTTTTGCGATGCTGCTCGTCCTCGGCTTTGCCGGTGTGAAGTTGATGGAGGCGTACAAACGGCAGCCGGCTTTTGCGGTCCTGGTCGTGGCGCTGCTGTCGGCGTTTTGCTGGCTCAAGAACTACTCGTTCGTTCCGCATGGGCTGTTCCTGCCGTTTGCCTACCTTACGGTGGGAATGTCGTACGTTTTCTTCCGGGTTCTGCACCTCGTCATCGATGCGTATCAAGAATCGCTGCCGGCCCCGGTCGGGGTTTTTGCGTATATCAGCTACACCTTGAACTTTACGAGCTTCCTCGCGGGCCCAATCCAGTTCTACAAGGACTATCTTCGGACGGAATCGCAGCAGCCCGCGGTGCTCGATGAACCGTCGGTGGGCCGCGCGCTGGAACGAATCATCGTCGGGTTTTTCAAGGTCGCGATCGTTTCGCCGCTGCTGTTGCTCGCGCATGCAGCGTGCGTCGCGGCGCTTTCGACCGATGCGCCCTTCGCGGATCGAGTTCTTCACGCGGCGCTCGTGCTTGCGATCTTCCCGTTTTACCTCTACGCAAATTTTTCCGGCTATACCGACGTCGTCATCGGCACGGCGCGCTTTCTGCGGCTCGAGTTGCCGGAAAACTTCAATCATCCCTTCGTCTCGAAGAGCTTCATCGAACTGTGGACGCGCTGGCACATCACGCTCTCCTTGTGGCTGCGGACCTACGTGTACTCCCCGTTGCTCTTGAGCCTCATGCGCCGCTTCCCGTCGCCTCGGGTCGAACCGTGGCTCGGCGTCCTAGTATACTTCATCACCTTCTTTTTGATCGGCGTTTGGCACGGCCAGACGGCGATGTTCATTGCGCTTGGCCTGCTGCTGGGCCTCGGGGTTGGGGCGAACAAGATCTTTCAGCTTAGCATGACGAAGGCACTGGGGCGGGCACGGTACCGTTCGCTTTGCGGGAATCCGGTGTACTCGGCGCTCTCTTGCGGGCTCACGTTCGCTTGGCTCGGGTTTTCGCTGCTGTGGTTTTGGTCGACGCCGGGCCAGCTCGGCGGATTCGCGCGGCTCTTGGGCCCGGCGGAAATCGCCTTGACGTTCTTGCTCGTCGTCGTGCTGGCCGCAATCGTGCTCACCTTCGGAGAAAAAATTCGGGAGAGACTCCGAGTCGTCGCCCCGCTCGATTCGCTGCGCTCGCCGCCGTATCTGCGCGCCGCTTGGTGCACGACGCTCGCGGTCATCATCGTCTCGGTCACGGTCGTTTTGAATGCGCCGGCGCCGCACATCGTCTATAGGGCGTTTTGATGGCGAGGATTCGCTTGGTTGCATTCGCGCTGGCCGTGACGGTCGCGATCGTTGCGCTGCAGAACTTCGCGATCGCCGCGTTCTTTCCGCACCTCGACCGGCTCGCGACGGACTTTTCGCCGGCGTACTTGGAGCGGGAGTTGGGCGGCCTCGCGAACGCGCCGGCTCAAACGATCATTCTGGGCGATTCGGTCTTGTGGGGCTATCGCGTGCGACCCGCGGAAACGGCGGCGTCAATCCTCGCCGCTCAGGGTTGCGCTTGCCGGAACTTTTCATTCAAGACCGGAAGTCCGCCGAACTACTACGCCCTGGTGCGCCTTTTCCAGGAGTACCGCATTCGGCCAAAGGCGCTCGTTCTGGAAGTCAACCAAAAGGCGCTCAACGAGGCCGACCCGGCCTACCGCAAGCTGCATCCGACGCTCGCGACGCTAGCCGCCCCGCTCTTGGGCGGCGGCGATCGCGCCATGCTCGAGCCGCCGCCGCAGCCGGGCCCGTTCGAGCGCTGGCTCGACCAAACGCTTTCGCCGATGTGGCTGCTCTACGCGATGAGAGCCGATATTCGAACGACGCTCTACGGTGACCCCGATGCCGTGACGGTGCAGCACCCGACGCCCGACTTGTACGAAGGGACCTACGACCTGACGCCGCTCACCGAGAAGAACGTGGGGGTTCACTTCTTGGAGGAAACGGTCGACTATGCGCGTGCCGCGGGCGTCCCGGTGATCGCCTTCATGACGCCGACGAATCACGTGCTGCTGCACGAATTCATCGACAGCCCGCAGTACCGCAAGAACGGTTTGTTCTTGCGCGGCTTGCTCGAGAAGCGAGGCGCGCGGGTCCTCGACCTCGATACGGCCTTCCGGGCGGATGAGTTTTTCGACAACGCGCACCTTAGGCCGCCGGCGCAGCGCAGGCTGGCAGCGATCATCGCGCGAGCTCTCGCCCGGATATCCCACAGCGGGATTGCCTTCGACCCGCAGCGCGTGCGATTCCAAAAATGACCGCCGCCGATCTTTATCTCGACCTCCTCAAAAAGGTCCTGACGAATACGCTGTTCGATAGGGAGCCCGACGTCGAGGCTAGCCAAGCCGAGTTCATCCTGGGTTTCTTGCAGCACTATATTCGCGGCCCCGCGATTTCGATGTTGCCCCTGGCACGAATGGACAACCTCGAGGCATGCGTTAAAGACGTCGTGGCGCGTAACGTACCGGGCGACGTCATCGAAACCGGAGTTTGGCGCGGCGGGGCGACGATTTTCATGCGTGCGATCCTTAAATCGCTCGGGGTGACCGATCGGAGCGTATGGGTTGCCGATTCGTTTGAAGGCCTGCCCGAGCCCGACGCGGAGCTCTTTCCGAAGGAGGCAAAGGCGTATCACGGAGTCGTGATGCAACGGGAGTTCCAACATCTCGCTGCCAGTCTCGAAGACGTCCGGGGCAATTTCAGCGCCTTCGGCCTGCTCGATAGCCAGGTCTGCTTTCTAAAAGGCTGGTTCAAGGACACGCTGCCGACCGCACCGATCGAACGGCTGGCCGTCATGCGGCTCGACGGCGACTACTACGAATCGACGATGGATGCACTCCGCAGCCTCTACGCTAAGCTGTCGGTGGGAGGCTATGTGATCGTCGACGACTATGGGGAAGAAGATTGGACGTACTGCCGGCAGGCCGTCGACGAATTTCGTGCAGCGCATCATATCACGGAGCCGATGATCGGCGTCGACCGGAGTTGCGTCTACTGGCAGCGCTCCGTTTAGCAAGTAGCCCGAGCTTCGACCCAGGCAACGAGCGACGATCGAAGGCCGGGCTTTCGGCAATCGAGGTGTGTTGGCGCCGCGACAAGAACTCTCGGGCGGTTCGTTAGCCCCAGCCATTGTTTTGGAGGACTCCGTTCATTTTCGAGGTGGCATGAAAGCGATTCCAGCGTGCGTCGTGTGCGCCGCAGTGTTGTCGCTGGCCGTTCCGGTTGCTGCCGGAGCGGATGAGGCGGCGATCCCCGGTCACGCGGTCTTAGCTCGCGCCACGGGGCAGGCGCTGATCATCTGGGACGCCACGCCGCTGTTCGCCGACGTGGTCCGGCGTAAGCTGCCGGACTCCGAGGCGAACGCACTGATCGCCCACGACGCGTTACGAATCCTCGCAAGGATGCAACCTGACCTCGACAAGGACGCGAAGTCGGTCACCGTGCGCATCGTTTATGCCAAGAAAGGCGAAGTCAGCCCCGTGTACGGTACCGCGACGTTCGAGGGGATCGAGCGCTACGCCACCCTTAACGCAAATGCCGCCGATCTCTCAACGGACAAAGATAAATGGAAGGAGTTCGACCCGAATGCACCCCTGCCGAGCTGGCTAAGCTTCGCGATCGTCGGTAAATTACCGCCGCGTTAAACGTCCGTGCGGAGCGGCCGGCTGCCGGCTCGCATCTGCGCTACCGAACCGCGAACGACGAAAGGGATGTTTGAGCCGAAATGCAGCTAGGGTCGAATGCGCGGTCGTCAGGGTGGGGCCTGGTCGTGAGTATGACGGTTGGATTGTTTTTCGTGCCCGCAGCGGGCGCCCCCGCCGCCGTGATAGCGACCCTCGCGGGCTCCGGCGCGTTGGGCAGGGCGGACGGAGCGGCATCGTCTGCAACGTTCATGCTGCCCTACGGTGTCGCAGTCGGTCCGGACGGTACGATCTTCGTCACCGACTACCTGGCGCAGAGCGTGCGAGCCATCGCCAAGGACGGAACCGTCCGGACGGTTGCGGGCGGCGGAAAACTCATCGAGAACGGCATGAAAGTCCAGGGCGGCTACGCCGATGGTCCCGCGCTACAAGCGCGTTTCAACGGCCCCACGGGGATCGCGGTGGACGCCTCCGGACGGATCTTCGTTGCGGACTCCGCGAACGCGTGTATCCGAGTCATCGAGTCCGGCTCGGTCCGAACGTTCGCCGGCTCTCCGAGCCGTCGCGCCAAAGTTGACGGGCCGATCGGCGGCGCCGGCTTTTGGGCGCCGCGGGCGCTTGCATTTGATCGAGCAGGCACGCTGTGGGTGGGTGATGCCATCATCGGCCTGCGAAAGATCTCCCAAGGGATCGTAACGACCGTCCCGGTTCCCGTCACGCGCGCCGAGCCGGCGCTGCCTTTCAGTTCACATATTACGTCTATTGCTTTCATGGGAGATCAGTTGTACCTCGCCGACGGCATCAGTCTGCTGACGTTCGATCCCGATCGAGCAGGCGACGTTTACTTCACGGAACCGGAGAACTTCACGGGTCAAGTCCTGCCGCACGAGGTCATGGAATGGCCGGGCCGCATCCCGGCCGGATACCCCTTTGGAATTGCGGCAGTCGACGGGCGGACGCTCGTGTACACGGACCCCGAGCTGCATGCGATCCGCTATCGCGATGCAACGACGAGCACGGCGCTCAGCCGGTTCCCTACGGAATGGGACGACGTCTTGGGCGGCGGCTTCGGCGACGGCGAGAGCGGGCTCGTCGACGCACCGCTCGGTATAGCGCCGCTAGGAGATGGGGTCGTCTTTGCGGATTCAGGAAATCGGCGGATTCGGACGATCCCTTACGTCGACACGCGGCGCGTCGTCGAGGACGATAGGATAGCGCAACCGTTCGGTAACCCGCAAGAAGCGACGCGATCCTACCGTATCCTCGTCGTTTCCGAGTCGGAGGCTTGGTGGAGAACTCCGTTTGAGCAAACCCCGGCCGCCATCCTCGAAAGCGATCTCAATAGGGACCGCGCGCGGCTTGGCCTGAAGAAGCAGGTCAAGGTCGAATTGGTCAACATGACGTTGACCGGTTTCCGCGACTACGTGCGCGAGTTCGTTTCGGACGGCGCCGCGGACGCAGTCGTTTGGGAGTTCAATCTCATTTCGCTGAATCGGGCGGTGCCCGGGCTCAACCAGTTGACCTCGCCCACGCGAGATACGCCGGAATGGCAAAACGTGGTATCGAGCGCCATACGTGACATCCGGTCGAACTTGAGCGCGGCGAAGATTCCATTTTTCGTGGTCGGGGTACCCATACCATACGAATTGCCGTCGATCGAGTCCACCTGGGCCCGTATGACCTTCAGTGGGCCCGACGAAGCGGACTTTGCGGGATCCGAACAGTTGTTTGCCGGCATGTTTGCGCCTGAAGGAGCGCGTTACATCGACATGTGGCCGGCTTTCGCGGCCGCCGAACTGCGTCCGGATCGGCATCCTCTTTTCAGTTCGAGCGACATTCACATGTCGGTCTTCGGGCAGCGATTGGTCGGCGAGTCCCTGAGCGCGCGATTCGAACAAGAGCAGCCGTGGCGATCCGCGCAGTGAACCGCGCCGTACCGCCCAAACCGTCCGGGACGACACGACGGGAATCTTTTTGGACGTAACCGAGGAAAGCGCCCGCAACTCTGTTGCGCTAGGGGAACTCACGTTTCGAGGTCGGTCGCCCGCATGGGCCGGCCGTCTCTATGTTGGCCTGCGACGCCACTACCCCGTCGCATTTCCGTTGCTGGCGAGCTGCCTGGTATTTCATGCGTGGCTTGCGCCGAGCGCTCTCATCGCTTCGTACGACTTTCCGTCGTTCCCGGATGCGACGATCCGTGGCGGCGCGCTCGGGTGGCCGCATCTGTGGACCGATCTTTTCTTTGGTTATTCTCTCATGTACTGGGTCCAGTTCATTCCGTACTGGGCGCTGGCATCGCTGCTCCATGCGCTGGGCGCGTCGTACGCACTCGTCGAGCGCCTGCTGTGGCTGTGGCCGTTGATGTTTGGGGCTCCGCTTTGCGGCTACTACCTGTGCTACCGCTTCACTCGCAATGCGTACGCCTCGGCCGTCGGGTCGTTGCTCTTTACCATCAATACGTGGACGATCGGGCTCGTCGAGNNGCGCGGACACCAGCCGTCGCTCGACGCGTTTATGCTCATGGGCTTCATCCTGCCCGCGGTCGTCGACTTCACGACGCGCCCGTCGGTTCGCTTGGGACTGCTCCTAGCGCTGCTGGTCTGGTTTCAAATGCTGTTCGACATGCGGTATGCGTTCGAATCGGTATTCGTGCTTATGCTGGTCGCGCTGTTCGCGCTGCCGCGGCTCGCGCTCAAACGCCGGCTACCGGCCCTGTGGCGCGGTACCGCCGCCTTCGCTCTTGCGGCGATCGTGCTCAACCTCGACTTCCTTCTGCCGGTGACGTTCACGGCACATACCCCGGTCGGTTTTGGATCGATCAATGCTTTCCAGTCGGTCGCGGGCTGGGCGACCTTGCTCTCGGCTTTTAGCCTTTATTATCCTTTCTACCACTTCGGAACGTTGCCGGTACTTTCGAGCCCCGCGCTGGGTGCTTTCGAAACGACCCCCGTTGAAGCGCCGTTCCTGCTGGCCGCATTCTTTGCTTGGTTCGGATTTCTGGTCACGGGCCGGCGAGGAAGCTCGCGCACGATGATGCTCCTGGGCATTCTTGCTGTGGGTATCGTGAGCGGAACGCGCAGCCGGTTCGAGCATCTAACCGTCGCGCTGTACCTGCATTTCCCCGGATTCTCCATGTTCCGGGACGTTTCGAAATTCAACGCGGTCGTCGTTTCGGTTTACGCGGTCGGGACGGCGCTGGCGATGGTCGCCGTGCTGGCCTACGTGCGTTTGCGGTGGCCGATTGCTCGCCGCGCCTCGCTCCCGCTGACGGTGATCGCTCTGCTCGCATACCTTTTCGTCGTTCGCGACGCTTTCAATCCCCTTCGTCAAGCGAATTTTGCTCGAGAACCGCGCCTTTCGGCGAGCGCCCAGACGGCTCAGCGCTTCTTCGGCGCGCGCCTGGGCGACGCGCGCGTCTTGTATTTCCCTGCTGACGACCGCTGGAACTACGGAGATTCGCCCCTTGGCATCGCCGATGACGAATGGATGGCGAGAAACGCGCCGCCGGAAGGCTTCGCCTTGTTCAATCCGGCGATCTGTTGCTCGTGGAGCGATTCGCTCATATCACCGCTGGCTTCGCCTCTCGAACCGGCGCTGCTAAGCGAGTTGCGAGTCAAGTACATTTATGTGCCGGGCGATCCGTCCACCTACCCTCACGACCAGCCGCAGCGCTGGGCTGCGGTCGATTTCTTACGCCAGCGGAATTGGCTGCGGGAAGTTGCGCATTTCGGCGACGACGTCATCTTCGAGCTGAAGCAGCCGCCAGTCGAGCCGGCATTTTTTGCGGCATATCCGGCGCTTGTGATCGGTTCGCCGGCGACGCTCGAGGGACTCGTCGGTACGCCCCTGTGGAGCAACCATGCCGCTGCGTTGATCTCCGATCAGATGCCGTCGGGGGCGAATTGGCTTGCCTCGATCCCGAACGTGGTCGAAGGCAGCACGTTGCTCGATCCTGATTACCCGCTCGGCCCCGGGGGACCGGCAGCCCAGGCTGCGCGCTTGGCGGATGCGCTGTACCACGAGCGTTATCGGCGCCGAGCGTATTCGGCATATGAGTTCAGTTCCTCGATGCTGGCTGCATCGCTCGACGCCTGGAATCCCGGCGCTCCCTTCAGTTTTCGTTTTCAGGTGCCTTCGGCGGGGCCGGCGAACTTCTCCGTCCTGCTCGAATCCCGCAAGGAACGCCCGAGCGTCCTTATTCGCAATTCGGGCCAGGCTCGCGCAATTTCGTCCGCCGGCGCTCAGGTCGCCGTGTCCCACTATCTGTGCAGCCGTGGCCAGGTTTGGCAGCAGCAGTTCGACCCGACGATCGATCGACTTTCGGTGGCCGACGCCGACGCCGGGAAGGTGCTGTTCGTCAACAACCCGTGTCCCGTCAGCTATCAAGCCAGCGTTACGGTTCGGGTCAGCTCGGCGGGGGTGCTGGCCGGCCCGTTTTCGATAACGTACGGCAACGTCTCGCGCGAGTTCAGCGCACCACCGGCCATCTTTGCTCCTTTCGGCGCCGGCAGCGTCGTGCTCGCGGACGTCCTGCTACGCCCAGGCTTGAACCTCTTCCAGTTCAACAAGCCTGCGGCGGGCGCGCTATGGATCGATAGCGCCTACACGATTTCCGATCTCAACGAGGTCGGGCCCGCCTCGCAAGCCTACTCGCTTGCGCTCAACGTTCGCCGCTCGCCGCTTGGGGAGCTCATCTACGCGTCGATCGACGCGCCCCGCCCAGGGCTGCACGTCGGCTACCTGGACCTCTTCGGCCCGCTCCAGCTTCCGTTCGACGAGCATCCGCTGTGCGCGCTCAAGTATACGGCGAGCAACGCCGCCGCCGGTTTGGCTTTGGTGCTCGACCTTCGCAAGCGAGACGACGGCAGCAACGTATCGGTTTGGGTTCCGGTCGCATCGCGGCAGGATGCCGACCTTGACCTGCGTGACGTCTTGGAGAGCGTGTTCGTGCAGCAAGCGAGCAATGCGCTGGCCTATCACGCCGGCGATTCGCCGTGGGTCGAGCGACATTTCAAGTATCCCTCGTCCACGCCGGATGACTACACGCTGCGGCGCGTGCGCCTGGCGGTAACGTGGTCGGTTTCCCAGTCCGACGTGCCTCGAGGAACGTTCATCGGGCTCCTTCGCGGCGCTCGGCTTGCGACGGATTCGCCGTTGATCGGGCGCAGCTGGGCATATCGCCAGACGAGTCCGGTCAGGACCAGCGGCATGTCCGCCAAGAGCCTTGTCCTGCGTGGAATGAAGCTGTTGCGCTTCGACAACGTCGAGGGCGGCAGCGAGCCGCATATCGGTGCGCAGTTGAGCGGTTTCCCATTGCTCGATTACCGTCTGGCAGCCTCGTTGCACGTGGGCGACTACGTCGAACTCGTCCTGCAAAGCGGGCGCCGCCTCGCCGGAACGATCGTCTCCGAAAGCTCGGATTACGTGGTGCTGCAAGCGGGCGACGATCCGCCGCAGCGCGTCGCGCGTGGTTCGATCGCAAGCGTGACGCGCCAGGACGTGACGCGCAGCGCCCGAGTCGAAATCCCGATTGCCGCGCCGTTCGATCCAACCGACCTATCGTTCGACGTCCGCAGCGACGAGGGTCTTCGAGTGCGGGTGGCGCTCACGTACGAAGCGCCCGACGGGTCGCGCGAAACGATTCCGGCGGTCGATAGCGCGGCGAGCGACGTCGCCGGGCTCGACGTCGAATCCGGCTTCGTCAAACCACGGTTCCTGGTCGGCGGCGGCTCGGTTTTCGACCTTGGGCTTCCAGTCGACGTCTCGCTCGCGCAAACCGACTGGTGGAGCGGGTACGACCTCGACTTGTGGAGCATCGAAGACTACCGCTTCGCAGGACTTCGGCGCCGGCTGGTGGGCTTGACGGTCGATTTCACGCAAGTACGGAGCGACCAGCCGCCGGACCGGCAGTACTCGATCGCAATCGCTAACCTCAAAGTCGAGCGGGACCGCCTCGCAAGCCGCGGTGTCGTGCAGTCGACGCGCTCGCTTCCGCTGTTAACGCTCGACGCCCGCGCGTTATCGCCGGCGCATCCAAGAGCAACGGACTCGCAACAATACGTCACCGAACGGAGCGACGTTCTGCAGCTCGATTCCGGCGTCCATCTCGTTGCGACCCTGCCGGACGACCAGGTCGATATCCGCGCAGCGCTGCTCTCTCGCGGGTCGCCGGCGCGCTACGACGGCGGCAAAGTGACCCGTTTCAACCAGTTCACCCCGAGCGAGGCAACAGGCTCCTTCGAGGGGGCAGGGCTGCTGGTCATCCCCCACAGCTTCGACATCGGCTGGCAACTGGCTGTGTGGCCGGCCGGAACGAATCAACCCGCGCTGACGGGCGTTTCGCTGGTCGACTGGGTGCGCTGTCTGGGGCATCTCCTGCCGAGCAACGATCATGCGCCGGTCAACACCAACATCGATGCTTGGTATATTCCGCCCGGGAGCGGGGGCGAGCGCGGCTTCACGACCTTGTATCTGCCCGAAGCCCTAAGCCAACTGGGGTTCGTCCTGACGCTCGCGTCGGTGCTGCTGTTCGCAAGTCTTTGGAGGCGATGGGCGCGGTGATTTCCGAGCGCGTTTCCGTCCGTGCCGAGCCGCGCCGCGCGTTCTGGCGACGCCTCATCTCGAACGCGGCGTATCTGGTGCAAGGAATCGTGCTGTCCCTCGTCGTCGCCGTCGTCATCAACGCCGTCGTCGCAGCTGTCGCGGCCGTCCTTCGACAAGTCAACCCGGACGTGAGCTTTCGGTGGCTCATCGCGCTGCCGACCGGTCTCGTTTATGGTTTTGGCGGTCCCCGCCGCTCGCGCATTGCCGCCGCGCTCATGCTGGTCATCGGGGTTCTCATCCTCACCTTCGTAGCGTGCGGCTACAATCAAGACGATCCCGCCTACGATGTCGCTCTAACGGCCCTTGTCGCGCTCGCGATCCCGATGGTCGGGGCCCACGCGCTGCCACGAGCAGTTCAGGATCGGGGACGCGGTACCGGCAAGCTGTGGCGCTTGGCGCCGGGCGCCGGACGAGCGACGGTACGAGCGATCCGCCGGCTGACGGCCTACCACTGGGTTCCTTCAGCGAAACTCGTGCGCCGCCTCGCGATCGGCATCGCGGCGCTCGCGGCTTTGGCAGCTGCCGGCTCCGTCATCGCAGCCCTGGCGGCTTCGGGTTTTGACCTCGCGTCAACGCACGAGCGGGTCGCGTTGGTGCACCTCTGCGCCCTTCTCGTGGACGCGGCGGCGGGGGGGCTTGCCATGTGGTTCGTGGGCCGGCGGCTCGGCGGCCCCGGCGCGGCCCTCGGAGCGGCGGTTCTGTGGATGTGCTGCGGAGTACGCCTCGACTATGGCTCGCTCGGAACAGCGCTCCCGGCCCCGACCGCGGTCGTTCCGCTGCTAACGCTGGTATCGCTCGAGCTGCGCGAGCGCGGTCTCCTGAGGAAGCAATGGCTCGCTCTCGTTCTTGCGATTGCCATCGTCCCATTGACCTTGAACTGGCCGCTGCTCGCGGTAACGGCTTCGCTCGCCGTCACCTTTGCCTTTTGGAGCATCGATCGAAGTGATGAGGCGCGCTGGGGGTTGCTGCCGCTCGGGCTATCGCTCGTATGTATGTGCCTCGCCTCGAGCCGTGTCGGCGCGGAGTTGAACGCGCAAACGGCGATTTTCGATCCGCTTCAGCGGGCCACTGCATGCACGACCGGCTGCGACGGAGCGCTGCCGTGGGAATTTTTCTACCCGTCCGCCTACGGAGGCGCGTACGCCGGTCTGCTCACCGGCATGCTCAGCGCAACGCTGCATTGGGGCGACTACCGTCTGTACTCGATCGCACCGGGTTGGGCAGAGCTAGCGCTCGCAGCACTGGGCGCCGTCGCGGCGTGGCAAGCGGGGCTCGTCAAACGCGTCAAGGTGTGGCTTGTCGCGATCGCGCTCGGAATCGTGCTCGCACTGCCCTCACATTATCTCGGCTTGGTTCTGCCGTCGCTTGCACGCCTGATCGTGGCGGCCGCCCCCGCCTTCGAGTTCGCGGCACAGCTTGCGCTCTTGAGCGGCTTTTTTGTAGCGGTGCTCGGCGGCATCGGACTACGCGTGCTTCTTGGGCGGAACTCTCGCGATGTGGCCGTCGTGCCCGCCCTCGCCGTTGCAGTGCTGCTTTTGCTCGATTTCGGCTCGCTTCCGGCAAGCGTGCACGCGGCTTCCGCGCTCGCACAGGTGGGCGCGGGCGTCGCGCCGTCCGGGACGCCGCCGAAGGTCGCCTTCTATCCGTTTATCTCGCGCGGTTACGGCCCCGAATACGATGCGCTGGTCAGCCAGGCGCAACGTCTCCACATCGAATTGGTCAATGCAGAAGACCCGGCGGATCCGTCACTTGCCGACCTGTCGGCACCGGCAACAGCGCGTCGCCTCGAGTCGATGGGGACGCAGTACGTGGTCGTTTCCTTGAATGACTACGTCCGGCGGCGCGAAATGCTGCGTGAGGCCCATCTTTTGCTGCCTGCCGACCAGTACCAAAGCTCGGCAGCGTGGCTCGTCCCAGAGCCTGCGTCGCTCTTGGCCCTGCGCCTAGAACGCACCGCGACCGACGGGACCATGCTGTTGCACCTGTGAGCGCAGCTGCAGGTGCGCGACGGCCGCGGGCCCAAAGCGCACCTTCCTTGCCGCAGACCGTCTCGACCCGTCCATGCTGACCCCTGCCCGGTTTTACAAGGAACATACGACCGACGTTCCGCTCTTCGATGATCGTTTGCGCAAGGTGATCGCTTTCGCGCTCGACCGGCCCTTCGCGGCCTTGTTCGACATCGGCTGCGGCCGTGGGACGCTGATCGAGGCCCTGCGCGCGAAAGCGCCAGAGGCTTCGTATACGGGTCTCGACGTCTCGGAGGAGTCGGCAACGATTGCAGCCTCCAAGGGCATCAAGGTCGTCAAGCATGACCTGGCCGAGCCATTACCTTTCGATGACGGCAGCTTCGACGTCGTCGTCTTCGGTGAAGTGATCGAGCACCTCTTCGATCCCGACTCGGCACTGGATGAGATCCACCGCGTTCTCAAACCAGGCGGAAGGCTGATCGTTACGACGCCCAATCTCGCCTGCTGGCTCAATCGCATCCTCGTTCCCGCCGGTTTTCAGCCGGTCTTTACGGAGCCGAGCGCGCGCCGGAGATACGGCTTCTATCTAAAGGTTTTCGGGCAGAACAGCAATTTGGTGCAAGGGCATATTCGCGTTATGACGACGACCGCATTGCTCGAGTTCTTACGCGACCGGCGGTACTCGATCGAGCGAGTGGTCGGCTACAAATTCCACGTCTTAGAGAAGAATCCAATCGCGAACGTGGTCGACGGATTCTTCAGCCGCATCCCGACGTTCGCGAGCGGCGTGGTCGTCAACGCGCAGAGAGCGTGAAGGCTCCGGGGGCCGATAATCCGGCGGCGCTCTCGGCGGCCCGAATCCTGCAACGGCTCTGGCGGTTGATCGCCGGCCCCGACGCGCTGATCACACGACTACCGACGAGCGTGCTTCGGCTGGTACTGGGCAACTTCGTTCGCCTAAGGGTCGACGGCCATCCGTTCACGGTGGATCTACGCGACACGCTCTTCGCGTTTCGGCTGCTCGTCTACCGGACGTTCGAGCCTGAGGAGACGCAGCTCCTGCGTTCGCTGATCCGACCCGAAGACCGCGTGATCGACATCGGCGCGCACGCGGGCTACTACAGCGTCCTCTTCGGGCGGCTGTGCGGGCCGGCGGGGCGGGTGCTTGCCGTCGAACCGCATCCGGAGAACGTCGCTCTGCTCGAACGAAATCTCAAGGACAACGGGCTTCTGGGCAGGGTCGATGTCGTGGCCGCGGCCGTCGGCGAGCGCGAGGGCCGCGTTACGCTTTTCGAACAGCGGGGAGGCAATCGCGCTGACAATCGCGTGTTCAACTGGCGCGGAGCTAGCGGCCGGACCTACGACGTGCCCATGCGGACGGTCGACGCGCTTGCGGCCGCCTGGGACTGCGTCGATTTGATCAAGATCGACGCCCAAGGATTCGAAGTTCCGATCATTCGTGGTATGCGTCGCACGCTCGAGCGAAATCGCGATGTCATTTTGCTGGCCGAGCTTGACGTCGTCGCTCAGCGGGCAGCGGGATTCAAGCCGGAAGAGATGCTCGACGCACTGCTCCAGCATGAATTCGAACTCCGCGAAGTCCTGCCGGGCGAGTTGAGGCCGGTCGAGAAGAAGGAGCTGATCGAAAGGCTGGATCGCCAGCAGCAAAGGAACCCGGGGGTCGACTGGTTGTCGAACATCCTTTGCGCCCGTCCCGGCGTGCTAGCGAGCCGCGGCATCCAATGATCGCTGCGCGTTTGCCGCACGTCCGGAAGCGCGGGCGGCATCCGCTCTCCGCGCCACGCAGACGAGCGTGTTCCCGCGCCTTCTTGGCAGGCGTTCGGCGAGCGACGTCGCGAGCAGCGTGACGGGAAACACGAGCGCCTGCAGCGGATTGCCGGCCAGCAACATATTGAGTTCCCAGCAGAATGCAAAGACGCGGCCTCCCGTTGGGTAACACCGAAGCACCCTGAATCCCGACTCGCGGACGGCTCGAGCGAGGCCGTCCACCGAGAAACCTTCACGCTGGTGGTCGTCGTGCGTCCAGTTCCTGAAAGCCGCGAAATAACGCCACTGATCGAGCCCCGGAACGCTGATGACGAGAAGGCCGTCATCCTTGAGCATGGCGTGAGCCGCTTGCAGGAACTGCGCCACGTCAGCCTCGGGCAAGTGCTCCAGCACGTCCGCGCTCACGGCGAAATCGAAGCCGGAAAACTCGGCGGGAGCATCTTGCACGCGCGTGACCGCAATGCGCGCGTAAGGATGTGCCCTCGCCGCCACCTGGGCGCTGCGCTCGTTGATCTCGAGGCCCACGAGTTCGGCAAAGCGCCGGCTGCGCGCCACCGCACCGAGCAGCGAACCCGCCCCGCACCCTAAATCAATAAGTCGTCCGACGTCGCGCGGCAGCCAATGCAGGATGTGCTGGGTCCGTATCCGCAGGCCGATCTCAGGTACTCCGAACAGCGCGACGAAAGCTCGCGCGCCCGCCATTCGCCAGCCGCTCACGCGCACGTTGAGACCGAGTTCGCCGGACGCTTGCGCGGCGAGGTACTCCGGGTACGCCGCTAGTTCAGATCCGATCATGCAATTCGCGCCGGTTACTCCGAGCAAGCGATCGGGACCTCTGGGAGCGTGCAGGCCAGGTCATGCGGCGCCGCGGTGAGAAGCTACGGTGCGCTACCTTTTGGTCGATCGCACGTTTCTCGTTTTTCAGTCGCTGCGTTGTGAGTTCGAGCATGATGATAAGACCCGGCCTGTGCCAGTTGCTCGGCGCCGCGGCGATCGGGGCGCTAGCGGCCGGCTGCGCCGGTACGGCCGGCGGGTCCGGTACGCCAAGCTCGCCTCGCGCGCAAGCCGCGCTGTATCGATCGGCGGTTGCGCAGATGGCGAGCGCGGGCGCAGCGCTCTCGGAGGACCACGCTTCGAGCGGCAACGTGGTGCTCGAGTTCAAAGCCGCAGGCCCACGCGGAAAAGCGCGGGGACCCTCCGGCTACGTTTCCCCCGCGACGAACGGTTTTGCGGTCACCGCCTACCCTTCGGGCGGGACGCCCCCGAACTCACCCACGGCCGTCTTCAATGTGTCGTCCACCTCGCCGAAGTGCGCGACCTCGAGCCGCGGCGTACGCACGTGCAAGCTGGCATTTTCGGCGCCGGCGCCTAGCGCAGATTTCATCTTTTCGGCTTACGACCAGCCGCCGAGCAAGCGAGTCCCAACGGGCAACCTGCTCTCGACGGCGACGGTGACCGACGTCCCGATCAGCTCGTCCGGGAGCAACACGGTGCCGATCGCGATGGGCGGCGTGCCCGCCACGCTGACGCTTGCGCCGCAGACCCAGTTTTTGCTCGCGAACGGTAAGAATTACCATGGACACATGACGGTGCTCTCGCAGGATGCCGATGGCTACATCATCGTGGGCAACGAGCCGTTTCCAACCCCGATTACGCTTTCGGTCGGCGGCGACCCGAGCGGAACGATCGCTCTCTCCGAGTCGCAAGTGCAGAGTCCCGCGAACGCCGCCTTCAAGTATACCTATAACGGGGGGCCATTGCTGACCGCGACGGTCACCGCGGCGATGGGCAGCTTGCAGTCGCAAGCGACGCTCAACCCGTTGAACTACTCGCCGCACAGTCTGACGCTGGCGCCCAACGCGAGCGCGAACGTCACCTTACAGTTAACGAATTACGACGGGCCGTTCTCGCTGACGCCGCTGCCGACGCCGGCCCCCTCCGCTACTCCCGACGCAAACTGCACGGCGGCGGCCGGCCCGGGATCGAGCGACGGGTCGCCCGTGCAAATCAGCATCACTGCGCTGACGCCCGGAACCTGCGAGGTCGTTGTCAACACGTACGCCCGCTCGAATAACGGTCAGATCTCGGTTCAGATCAGCGGCCCAACGCCCACGCCGAGCCCGATGCCGCCGGCGGGCAGCGTCTCAGCGCCGCGCTTGGCCAACGGGGATGCACCACCGAGTCCGGCCGGGCCGGTGCAGATCGCACGCGGACTTCCGCCGCAGCAAAGCGGAAGCGGCGACGGCCGCACGCACGGCAAGCTTCCCATCCCGCCGGCCGGCAAGATCCAGCACGTCGTGATCATCGTGCAGGAGAACCGCAGCTTCAACTACCTTTTCGAGGGATTTCCGAACGCCACCACCACTTCGAGCGGGCAGACGCCGAGCGGGAGTGTGGCGCTTACGCAGGTTTCCTTAGCGTGCGATTGCGATATCGAACATAACCACACGGACTTCTTGTACGCCTACGACGGCGGCAAGATGGATGGTTTCGAGCAAGAAGAGAACTGCAAGCTGCCCTGCAGTAAGAATAGAGACGTCAACTACTGGGGCCCGCTCGAAGCCTACCAGTATGGGCTCACCGGAACCGGGTCGGGCGCGGAGCTCGCTCCGTATTGGACGCTTGCGCAAAAATACGCGCTCGCCGATCAGATGTTCGCATCGGAGTCCGGCGGCAGCTACGAAGCGCATCAGTATTTGATTGCGGGTCAATCGGACATGGTCATGTACGAACCGAGCGGCTCGCCCTGGGGCTGCGACGCACCCAGGGGGACCTACACCGGACAGTTAACGGCCCAGGGCGATTTGATCGTCGGCCCCTTTCCGTGCTTCAACTACAAGACCATCGGCGATCTGATGGATGCCAAAGGTCTGGGTTGGCGCATGTACGCACCGGCCATCGACGCCGACGTCGGCTACTTGTGGAGCGCTTTCGATGCGATTGGGCATATCCGTTTCGGTCCGGATTGGACGGAGCACGTCATCGACCCGCCGGCGCAGGTCCTGACGGACATCTCAAACGGCGACTTAGCCCCGCTGACCTACGTGATTCCGGACCTGATAAACTCCGATCATGCCTACTCGAACTCGAACACCGGGCCTTCGTGGGTCAGCTCGATCGTCAACGCAGTCGGGGCCAGTCAGTTTTGGCCGACGACGGCGATCTTCATCCTGTGGGATGACTGGGGTGGCTGGTACGATTCGATTCCACCGCAGCAACTCGACGTTATGGGCCTGGGCATCCGAGTGCCATTGATCGTCGTTTCACCGTACGCCGTGCACGGCTACGTTTCGCACGTGCCGCACGAGTTTGGAAGCATTCTACACTTCACCGAAGAGACGTTCAAGCTGCCGAGCCTGCACCAAGTCGATGCACGTGCCGATGACCTTTCCGACATGTTCGATTTCTCGCAGTCGGTCACTCCACTTCAAAAGGTTCGAACGCCCTATAGCGTGCGTGAAGTGATCGAAGCCGGGCGGCGCTCGAAGGGCCCGCCGGACAGCGAATAGGGCATAACGGCAGGTGCGGCGGCAACCCGCCCCAAATCGCCATTAACTTGCCGCTGCGATCTTCGATTCACCGATGCTGACCCGCGCAGGGTTTTACGCCGACCACGTCACCGATGTGCCCCTCATCGGGGACCGCATGCTGAAGGTCATGGCCTTTGCGCTCGAGCGCCCGTTTTCGTCGCTGTTGGATATCGGCTGCGGGCGAGGGACCCTGATCGAAGCCTTGCGCGAGCGGGCACCCGACGTTTCGTACACCGGGCTCGAGCTCTCGGAAGAATCGGCACAGATCGCGACCGCGAAGGGCATCGACGTCATGCGCCGCGACTTGGCGGAGCCGTTGCCCTTCCCGGACGAATCCTTCGACGTCGTCACGTTCGGGGAGGTGATCGAGCACCTTTTCGACCCCGATTCGGTGCTGGACGAAATCCATCGCATTCTCAAGCCCGGCGGAAGGCTGATCGTGACGACGCCGAATTTGGCTTGCTGGCTCAATCGCATTCTGGTACCAGCTGGATTTCAACCGATCTTCACGGAGCCGAGCGCGCGCAAGAAGTACGGCTTCTTCTTCAAGTTCTTAGGACAGAACGGCACGCTGGTGCAGGGCCACATACGCGTCATGACCACGACCGCGCTGATCGAGTTCTTACGCGACCGGGGCTACTCAATCAAGAAAGTCGCGGGTTGGAAATACCACGAATTCGAGCGATACCGAATCACGGACCTCATCGATGGATTCTTCAGCCGCATTCCGACGCTGGCTAGCGGCGTCGTCGTGGCCGCCGAAAAGTCGTGAAAGCCGGCGTCGCATAGCGGCCCGAGTGAGGCAACGCGCGCGAAGGGTAAGGTCGGCAGACTGGACAAACCGGCCATCGAGCTCGTAGGTAAACGTTGGACGTAACGAAGGAGACTCCCCAGAAGACGATCGCTTTGCGGCCGCTCCGCGTCCGCGCGGGCTGGCGCGCGCGCGCCGCCCTTTTTGCGGCCCGCATCCGGCGGCACTATCCGCTGGTGTTTCCGCTCTTGCTGACGTGCTTCGTCTTCCGAGTATGGCTGGTTCCCTCGGTTCCGATCGCGGCAGTCGACTTCCCGTCCTTCACGGAGGGTACGATTCGGGGCGGCGCTTTCGGCTGGCCCCACCTTTGGTCGAACATTTTCTTCGGCGAATCCCTGCTGTACTGGGCCAGCTACATGCCGTGCTTTGCGCTGGGCAGCTTCTTGCAGTCGCTGGGTGCGTCGTGGCCGCTGGTCGAGCGCGTGTTGTGGTTGTGGCCGTGCATGTTCCTGCTTCCTCTGTGCGGCTACTACATGTGTTATTACTTCACGCGCAACAGCTACGCCGCCGCGCTCGGAGCGACGCTGTTTACGGTCAACTCCTGGACGATCGGGATCGTCGAACGGGGTCACATTCCGTCGGTGGTCACGGCCGCGCTGATGGCCCTACTCTTCCCGTCGATCGTCGACTTTACGGAAAAACCGTCGCCGCGAGGGGGCGCGATCCTGGCGTTGCTGGTTACCACGCAGATGCTCGTCGACGTGCGCTACGCGTACGAGAGCATGCTGGTCTTGACGTTCGTTTCGTTCTTAGCGGTGCCGCGACTCGTGCTCGAAGGGCGTCTGCGATGGCTGCTGACCGGGGGCGTCGCCTTCGCGATCGTCTTCGGCCTGCTCAATCTCGACATTCTCTTGCCCGGCCTGCTGGCAACGCACGCCCCGTCGTGGTCCTCGAGCAGCAGCGCCTTCGAGACGTTTTCGGGCTTTACGTGGCTGCTCTCAGCCTTTAGCTTCTACTTTCCGTTCTACCATTTCGTAATTGGCTCGAATGCTTTCGAGGCGACACCGACCGAACCGCTCTTCATGGTGGTGGCGCTGATCGCATGGTTGGGTTTGCTGCTGACGCGGCGGCGGCGCTCGAGCCGGGTTCTGGCCATCCTCGCCGCATTAGCCGTCTGTCTCGTCAGCGGATCTCGCGGCGAGTTCGGGCAGTTCAACACGACGCTCTACACGTACGTTCCCGGACTAGCGCTTTTCCGAGACTTTTCGAAGTTCAATTCGGTCGTCGCCGTGACGTACGCCGTCGGGTTCTCTCTCGCGCTGGTTTCGCTGTTCGGCTTCATCCGCTTGCGCCTCGGCCGCCTAGCCCGAATCGGAATCGCCGTTAGCGCGGTTCTGGCGGCGGCCGGATACCTTTACGTCGTCCGCGACGCATTCAATCCGCTGCGTCAGTCGAATTTCGTCAGGGAGGACCCGATTTCGGCGGACGGCGCGGCGGCGGAACGATTCATGAGCCGAGACGTTGGAGACGCGCGCGTGCTGATCATGCCGATCGACGCGCGCTGGAACTCGCGCGATCGGCCGTTCCCGACAGCCGACGCGTACACGATGGCAATGAACCCGCCGCCGATGGGTTACGCGTTACTCAATCCGCAGCTATGCTGTTCGATCCCGCAGGCCGTACTCGATGACTTGGGCTCGCCGCTCGCGCCGGCGATGCTGAGCGAGCTGCGGGTCAAATACCTCGTCGTCAGCGACGAGCGCAGCTTGTATTACAACTTCGACAACAATCTGCAGCGCTGGCCTTCAGTCGATTTCCTTCGGCAGCAAGATTGGCTGCGAGAAGTCGCGCACTTCGGCCGCAGCGTCGTGTTCGAAATGAAACAGCCGCCGGTTCCACGAGCATTCTTTGCGCCATATCCGGCGCTGGTCATCGGCTCTCCCGCCGCGCTCGAGGGTTTGGTCGCCACGCCACTTTGGACGAACCAAGCGGCCGCGCTCATTGCAGACCAAATGCCGGCTCGCGCCGACTGGCTCTCGCTGCTGCCGAACGTCGTCGAAGGACCGACGCTGATCGATCCGGAGTATCCGATCGGCGGCGGCGGTCCATCCGCCCAGGCGCAGCGCCTAGCCGAGCGCACGACGGCCGAGCGCTATCGGCAGCGTTCCTATTCGGCGTTCGTTTTCAGCTCTTCGATGCTCAGCAAGTATTTAGCAAAGTGGAATCTCGAATCACCCTTCGGATTTCACTTTCGAACGCCGTCCACCGCTCCGGCCAAGCTTTCCCTGCTGTTAGAAGGTAAGAAGGAGCAGCCGAGCGTCCTCATTCGCAACTCCGGAGCCGTTGCCGCCATCGCCGCCGGAGCCGATCGGCCGCTCGAGAATTCGGAAGTGGTTTGCAACCGGGCGCAGGTTTGGCACCAGCAGTTCGATGCGATGGTCAACGCACTTTCCGTGGCCGACACCGATGCCGGCAAGGTGCTGTTCGTCAACAACCCATGTCCCGTCAACTATCAAGCCAGCCTTACGGTTCGGGTCACTTCGACTGGGCTGCTACCCCGCCCATTTTCGATCACGTACGGCAACCTCACGCGCGAGTTCAGCGCACCACCGGCAATCTTTGCCCGCTTCGGCGCCGGCAGCGTCGTGCTCTCGGACGTCCTGCTGCGCCCGGGCTTGAACCTCTTCCAGTTCAACAAGCCTGCGGCGGGCGCACTATGGATCGACAGCGCCTACACGATTTCCGACCTGTACGAACTGGGCGGCGCCTTTGCGCCGTTTCCGCTGCGGCTCGGTGTGCGCCACTCGCAGTTGGGCAACCTCGTTTATGCTTCGGCGGACATCCCGCGGCCCGGGCTGCACGTCGGGTATCTCGATTTGTTCGGCCGGCTTGCTTTGCCGCTCGACGAGCATCCGCTGTGCACGCTGAAATACACGGCCACCAACGCCGCCGCCGGTTTCGCGCTGGTGCTCGATCTGCGCAACCGGACGACCGGCCGTGAACTTTCGATGTGGGTTCCGACGGAGTCCCGGCAGGACGCCGACTACGACGTGCACGACCTGGTCGAGCACGTTTTCGATCAAACGTTCGCAAACGAGGTCGCCTACCATCGCGGCGACTCGGTGTGGACCGTCGCGAACTTCAAAAAGGGCGCGGCCAGCCCAGACGATTATACGCTGCTCGGCGTGCGCCTGGCCGCGACCTGGTCGATCTCGGAAACGTCGGACATACCGCGGAGCACATTCATCGCGCTCATTCGAGGCGTTCGGCTCGCAACCGATTGGCCGCAGGTCGGAAATGCCTGGGCTTATCGCGAGAACACCCTCATCCCGACCGGGGCCGCGGAGCGAACCTTCTCACTTCGCGGCATGAAGCTGTTGCGCGTTGAAAGCGTTTCCGCCGGCAGTCGGCCGCATCTCGCCGCCCAATTCTCGGGCTTCAATTTGCTCGGGTACCGTCTGGCGGCCTCGTTGCACGTCGGCGACTACGTCGAACTCGATCTGCAGAACGCCCGTCAGGCGCGTGGCACGGTCCTAGCCGTAAGTTCTGACTACGTGCTGCTGCAAGACGGGGACAACCCGCCCCAGCGCATCGCGCGGGTTTCGATATCCACGGTCGCGCGGCAGGACGTCACGCGCAGCGTGAAGTTTACCGTCCCGATCTCGACGAGCTTCGATCCCACCGGTCTTTCATTCGACGTGCGCAGCGACGCAAGCCTCAAGTTACGGATCGCGCTCGAGTACCAAGCGCCAAGCGGCTCGATCGAGACGATCCCAGCCGTCGATACCGCGCAGAGCGACGTGAACGGAGCCGACGTCGAAGCACGATTCCTCACGCCCAGCGTCAATGCCGGGGGCGGCACCCTGTTCGACCTTTCGGTCCCCATCGACGTCGACGCCGCCCTGTCGGCCGGTTGGACCAATTACGATCTCGATTTGTGGAGCATCGAGCGCTACCGCTTCGGCGGCGTGCGCCATCGCTTGGTCGGGCTCACCTTTGAGTTCACGCAGGTGCAGACCGATCTGCCGCCCGACCGCCAGTACTCAGTTGCAGTCGCGAACCTGGTGGCCGGGCGTGACCGGCTCGCGGCGCCGAACGCCATGCAACGGGTCACGGGAATCCCGCTTCTGGCGCTCGACGACGCGCCCGTCGAACTGGCGAGGGAGAGCCCCGCTGAGTCATCACAGTACGACACGGGGCAGGTCGACGTCGGCCAGCTCGCTGCCGGAAACCACGTCGTGCAATCGCTACCGCTCGACGAGATCAACGTGCGTGCGGCGACCCTCTCGTACGGCGCCCCGGCGCCTTTTCAGGGCGGTCGGCTCGAGCGCTTCGATCAGGTCACGGCCAGCGAGGCGAGCGGCTCGTTTTCCGGTTCGGGCCTTTTGGTCGTCCCGCAAACGTTCGACGCAGGCTGGCAGATTGCGCTCTGGCCGGCGAGCGGGCCGTCTCCGGCATTGACGGGCTTCGCGCTCGTCGACTGGTTGCACACGCTCGGGCACGCGTTGCCGAATGAAGACCACGTCCCAGTGAATACGAATGTCGACGCGTGGTATCTCCCACCAACTAGGGGCGACGCGCGCCGCTTCACGATGCTGTACGTGCCGGAGGCGCTCAACGAACTAGGCTTCTTGCTGACGTTGGTCTTCGTGTTGGCGGCCGCCTTTTGGTGGCGCCGGCTGCCCGGGCCCGGTTGATGGTCGCAGCCGAGCGCGGGTCGGGCCGGGGCTGGAGAGTCGCCCGGCCCTTGCGCGGTTTCATCACGTTCGTGAGGCGCTGGTGGAGGCAGAGCCTGCTGTTCATGGTCGTCATCGGCTTGGTCGACGTGGGGCCGCTTGCCGCGGCCGGTTTTTCGCCGCTGTCCTCGCTTAAGGGTCTCATCGCCGTGCCGGCCGCTTGGGTGATCGCCTTCGGCGGACGGCATCGAACCCTTCAGGCCATCGTCGCGATGGGTGTCATGTCGATTTTGTTTCTCGCGCTCACGGGCCCGGCGCTCAACGGCGACGTGGCCGCCGACATGACCGTCATCTCGTTTTTCTGGCTGGCACTCGCCCTGATGGGACCTTACCTCTTGCCGAGAGGGCTGCGCTCGCGCTTACCGTCCCACTCCGGCCGGTTTGGGCGCGACGTTGTGAGCTTGACGAAGCAAGGGTTTCTTGCAGCCATCCGCTACCGTCGGACCCTGCCTGTTTGGCGGCCGTGGAAGATAGCGATCGCCGCGGCGGTGGCGGCCGCGTTGGGAGCGGCAATGCTCGTACTCGCAGCCAAGGCCGGTTGGATCGATGCGGGCACAGAAGTTCGGCTCCCCTTGTCGCTGTTGGACGGCGCTGTAGGGGCGCTCGCGATGTGGTTTGTCGGCAAACGAATTGCCGGGCCGGCTGCCGGCTTCGGCTGCGCCGTTCTCTGGGCAGCTTGCGGCGTTCGCCTCGACTACTGGGCAAACGCTGGGCTCGCCCCGACGCCGACCGCGCTTTTACCGGTCGTCGTGGCGCTGGCACTCGGTTTGCGCGAGAACGGCGTCCTCAAGAAGGAATGGATGGGGGTCGCCCTGGCCGCGGTCATCGTCCCGATGAGCACGCACTGGCCGCTGCTCGCCCTGACGACAACCCTGGCCGCCGCCTTTACGTTTTGGAGCATCGGGAGGACCAGTGAAGCGGGGTGGTCGCTCTTTGCGCTGGTTGCCTCGGGCCTGTACATTTGGCTTGCCGCGTCCGGGCCGGTAGCGCGGGAGCTTGCCGCACAGGCTGCTCTTTACGATCCCGGACGCATTTTGGTTGCGTGCGCCGGCGGCTGCGACGGCGGCTTGCCATGGGAGTTTTTCTATCCGACTGCGTTGGGCTCGGCCTTCAGCGGACCGATTGCGAGCTTGCTCGCGATCACCTCGCATTGGGGCGACTACCAACTCTACTCGATCGCTCCGGGGTTGACCGAGTGTAGCCTCGCAATCGTCGGCGCGATCGTCTTGAAGCGAGCCGGTCGCACGCGGCTCCTCGGCGTTTGGCTTACCGCGATCGGCCTTGGCATCGTCCTTGCACTTCCGTCGCATTACCTCGGCCTGACGCTCCCGACGCTCACACGGGCTATCCTCGCCTTCGCGCCGACGTTCGAGTTCGGCGCGCAACTCGCTCTCCTGAGCGGCTTCTTCGTCGCTTTGCTGGGCGGTGCCGGACTCGCCGCCTTGGCCGATGAACGCCGTGGCATTCTCGTCGTCCCGTCGGTCGCTGCCCTCGGGCTGTTGCTGCTCGACCTCCTCTTCGTGCCGGTGCCGAGCCATCCGGCCATCGCGCTCGCCAGGATGAGAAACGTGATTCCCGCTTCTGCGGAGCAACCGAAGCTCGCTTTCTACCCGTTCGTAACTCAAGGATACGGCCCCGAATATACGAGCCTCGTACGCGCCGCGCACCGCGCGCACGTGCAACTGATTAACGAGAACGAAGGCGACGATTCAGCGGTCGCCGACTTGTCGGCTCCCGGCACGCTGCAGCGGCTGCGCTCCATCGGTACCCAATACATCGTCGTGTCGCTTGAGGATTACTCGCGACGCCGCGACATTCTGCAGAAGGCACGCGTCGTGCTGCCGCTCGATCAGTACGAAGATTCGTCGGCCTGGCTTACGCCGGAACCGTCGGATCTTCTGGGAATGCGCCCGGTTAACACGCAAGCGGATGGGACGATGCTCTTCGCGCTTTGAAGCCTGTTGAATCGGCACGTGCGCGGCGCGACGCGTTGAAGGACATCTTCGACCGGCGTCGCAAACGTCCCGGGCTTCGACTGCACTGAGGAGGTCATTTGTGATTTCAATTTCCAACCGGACATATGTCGCCCGCGGAACGGGCACATTTTTGCTCGCCGCGGCGGCTACGTTGCTCGCAGGTTGCGGCGGAGTAGGCCAGCTCTCGCCTGGCTCGCCCGGCGGCATGGGCGTTACGTCGAACGCCCGCTCGGCTGGTGCAGTCGCAGCCGCGAACCTGCCATCGCTTCCATCGTTATCGTCGGCCGTGTCGCCCGATACCGCCGCGACGCTGTACGCCTCGGATTCGCTGGCGAATACGGTCGTCGAATACGATACCAGCACCGGCGCGATCATTCGAACGCTTGGGGGCGGAAGCAGCGGGCCTGTCATCTATCCCGAAGGCTTGTTCGTTTCGAAGGGCGCCCTGTACGTTGCGAATGAAGGCGGCAGCGGCAGCGCCGTGCTCGTCTACAAGTCCGGCGCGACGAGTCCGTCGAGGATCCTGCAGGAGGGCGCGCAGTTCGAACCGGTCGACGTCGCCGTCGGCACCGACGGCACCGTCTACGTCGCGAATATCGTGACGGGTTACAGCGAACCCGGTAATGTCGAAGTGTTCAAGAAGGGCTCGACCACTGCGGACTATGCGATTTCTTTCGGCTCGGGCTCGGAAGCGTTGCCGGTGTATTCGGTCGCGCTCGATTCGAGCAATAACCTCTACGTCGGATTCACGAATAAGAGCAATAAGGGTGAAATCAATAAGTATGCGCCTGGTTCGACGAAGGGGGTTAACACCGGCTTCGTCATCGGGACGCCGACGGGAATGGCTTTCGACAAGAGCGGCGACCTGGTAGCGGTCGACACGCACGTGGTCGACGTCTTCCAGGCGGGGACGGACAACCCCATTCGGCAGTTCGGCAGTCTGACGTCGGGGCAGTATTGCGCGTTCACCAAATCCGGCACGTACCTGTACGTTGCCGACAGCGGCGCGAACCAGGTCGATGAGTTCCACTACTCCAACGGCAAGCTGCTTTCGACAACGTCGCTGAGCGACGCTACGGGCGTCGCCCTGAGCCCGCCCGAGGCGTTGTAGCTTCACTACCCGATGGGCAACGCGGGGCTCGTCTCATTTCTCTCGTCCACGCTGTGCTGCAGCGTGCTGTGCGCGTGCGCCGGCGGCGGGGTTGCCCCCGCCCCGGTGGCCGCGCAGCCGGCCGCGGAAAAGGTTCAGTTCAACGAACCGATCGCGCGCATGCTGCATAAGGGGAAGTCCTCGAACCCGATCCAGCACATCGTCATCATCATCCAGGAGAACCAGAGCTACGACCATCTGTTTCAGGGCTACGGAAACTACGCGACCAGCGGCAAGATTCACACGGGCGCGACCGTTCCGCTCGTCAAGCAGGAGCTCGGCACGTTCATCGACACCGAGCACAGCGCACAAAGCTTTCTGATCGACTACGACAGCGGCAAGATGGACGGCTTCGACCTTAATACGGCGCGGCCCAGGCCCTACCTCGGAGCGTACACGTACATCGACCCGGCAGATATTGGGCCGTACCATCAAATGGCCAACCAGTACGTCTTGAGCGACAACTACTTCACTTCGCATATCGACGCGAGTTTCGTCGCGCACCAATACCTGATCGCCGCGCAGGCGAATCATGCCGTGAACCTCCCGAGCAACGGCTGGGGCTGCGTGACCAAGGGCAGTGAAGGCGACTTCATCCAGACGCTGAACCAGAACCGGACGGGCGGGCCGCTCGAGTCGCCATGCTTCACGTATACGACGATGGGCGACGAACTCGACTCGGCGGGATTAACCTGGCACGATTACGCTCCGGCCTTGGGCGATCCAGGTTCGATCTGGTCCGCGTACCAAGCCGTCAGTCACATCTATAATGGCCCCGACTGGACCAAAGACGTCATCAGTCCCGAGACGCAGATTCTCACCGATGTACCGAACGGTATCCTTAGCAACGTCACCTGGGTCACTCCCGACACCGCAAATTCCGACCATCCGGGTTCCGACAGCATGACCGGACCATCCTGGGTCGCCTCCGTGGTGAACGCAATCGGCAACAGTCAGTTCTGGGACAGCACGGTGATCTTCGTTACCTGGGACGAATGGGGCGGCGAGTACGATCACGTGCCGCCACCCTACATGGACTACGATGGCGACGGCTTTCGGGTGCCGCTCCTGTGCATCTCGCCTTACGCGTACGCAGGAGCGATCAACAGCACGCAGCTCGAGGCCGGCAGCATTCTGAAGTACGTCGAGCAGACGTTCAATCTGCCGACGCTGGCTTCCGCCGACGCGCGAGCGACGGCGGCGGACCTGGGGTGCACGAACCCGAGTCAGACCACACCCCGCCCCTTCTCGGCGATCACCGCATCGTACGACCGGAACTACTTCCTCCACCAGAAGCACTCGCACACTCCACCCGACGACTACTGATCGCTAACGATACGCCGCCGATCGTCCAGGAGAATCCCATGCGTCTTCGCTTTCTTACCGGCGCGGCGGCCCTGACGGCGGTGGCCGCGCTCGCGAGCGGCTGCGCGGGGGGGCCTATGAGCACGCCGCGCTGGCAATCGTCGAGCGCGCGCGGCCCAGCCGCCGCGTACCAACCGCTCGACCAGGCACCCTTTAGCCTGTTGCTGGCCGGGAAGTGGCACCCGAGCGCATCGTCGTGCGGTTCGTCCTGGCGATCGGGTGCCAAGGCTTCCGAGCCTGACGTGACGCACGGCGGGGGGACGCTGTTCGTTTCGCAGTACGGCAGCGGACGCACCAAGGTGCCGATTCGTGAGTACGTCGGGTCGGGAAACGTTCAGGCTCCCATCGGCAGCTTCGTCAACGACGCCGGCTCGGCTGATGGCATCACGGTCGACGGGAATGGGAATTTCTACGTTCCCGACTACCTCACGAGTTACGTCTATGTGTTCCCGCAGGGACAGGACACACCCAGCGCTTCATACATTTACCAAATCTACGAACCGATCTTTGCGGCCGCAGACAGCAAGGGAAACGTTTACGTTATCAACGATCGGGGCGGCCCAATCCTCATCTTTGCGCCGGGCAGTACCACCCCGACGCAAATGACCGGCTTCGTCTACCCGACGTCGCTGACCTTCGATGACAAATCGAACATGTACATCGTCGATCACGAGTGGGACAACGGTCCCTCCCAGCCGCTCGGCGCCGTATTCAAACTCAAGCACGGCACGACTACGCCGGTGAACCTCGGCCTGTCCGGCCTCGACTTCCCGGTCGGAATCACACTTAACCCCGACAAAGACATCTTCGTGTCGAACCTCGGGAACAACACGATCACCGAGTATGCACCCGGCACGACGACGCCCGAGGCTACGATCTCGACCGGGATCTGCGCTCCCGTGTATATCACCATGAATGCCGCGCATAATTTGGTCGTTGCCAACAATGATGCGCAACCAAAAGGCAGCGTGACGATCTACCATGCGCACACATGGGACCTGATGAACACGTTGACGGACGATATGTCGGATCCGCGCGGCGTAGCGGTCAATCCGAATTGGCAGCCGTCGCCGACTCCGACGCCGAGCCCGAAACCGACAAAAACTCCGTAACGGTAACGTCGCGCGCGCCGAGAAGCCGGCTTTCCTCGCGTGACGGCGCGAAGGGAAGGTCCGCATCGGTCATGGCGCCGCGCGCACCGTCGCGTACCCGCAGCTTCCAGACGCCCGCAAGGTCTGGTTCGAAGACCGCCCGCCACGGTTGGGCCAGGCGAATCGCCGCTAGGGTGCGCTCCGCCGTGCGCGCCCAGGAAAACTGCTGCGACCAATCGCGCGCGCCGGCCGACAGGCGTGCGCGCAGGTCGTCGGCCGAGAGCAGGGCGCGCAGCCGCTCGGCGAATTCCGCATCGTCGCGCGCGAGGTAGCCCGTGTAGCCGTCGATGATGCAGTCGCGCAGGCCGTTGACATCGTAGGCGACCGTCGGCGT
This sequence comes from Candidatus Tityobacter terrigena, assembly GCA_003156715.1. Taxonomy (GTDB): domain Bacteria; phylum Vulcanimicrobiota; class Vulcanimicrobiia; order Vulcanimicrobiales; family Vulcanimicrobiaceae; genus Tityobacter; species Tityobacter terrigena. Next base: position 14,326 of record PMHO01000047.1, on the reverse strand, counting down.
GCCGCAGGCAGCCGCCTCGACGACGACGATGCCCCAACCTTCGAGCTTCGACGGCATGCCGAACACCCATGCCTCCTGCATCAAGCGGATCTTTGTCGCTTCGTCCACGCGCCCGGTGAAGGTAACATCCGCGACGCCCTGCTGCTCGGCATACGTGCGTAGGTCATTTAAGTCATCGCCCGCGCCTGCGATTACGAGTTTGCTGGCCGGGACGGCGCGCTTCACCTGGGCGAACGAGTCGATCAGCTTTCGCAATTGCTTGTAGCGACGAACCCGGCCCAAATAGAGAATCGTCGGATCCGGTGCTTTGCGGCCGGGCACCAAGGTTTCCGGCACGCCGTTGTGCACGAGCAGAACCGGCAGCTTTGTGATCCCGTGCGCCTCGATCTCGCCCTTGGTGCTTTCGCTCACGGTGACGAAGCGCGTCTTTGCGTAGACCAAAGGCACCAACCGCGTCTCGATCGCGACCGCAAGCTCCGCGAGCCAGCGCGGCAGTTCTTCGCGGAAGTGCGCCGCGTGCAGGTGATGGATCAGACACACTTTCGGTTTCCACGAATAGAGCGGCGTGAAGAACGGGAAGCCGTTCATGTTATCGATGATGAATTCGTAGTCTCGATGTGACTCGAAGATATGCCAGAGCGCGGCGCGAGCGAAAACCAGAAGCCCCTTACCGCGGCGCACGATGTGAATGCCGTCGAGCACTTCCTGCGTTTTTGAACCGCCGAAGCGTTCGGCAATCCACACGACGGAGCAGCCCGCCGCGACCCAGCATTTTGCCTGCTCGTAGAGGTAGACTTCCGAGCCCCCGGCTTTGGGCGAGAGTGGATCTCGCGCGCAGAAGATCGCGATCTTATACGAGCGCTTCGCCGGCAAGGCGTAGCGCGCTCCCAAGAATTCGACGATCGGGAAGGTCCGAGCGAAGCTGTAGTAGAGCCGCAAACCGGCCAGCGTGAACAGCGTCGCGACTGCGATTTTCCCGATCCCGGGGCGGGCGGCACGGACGGTCCACGGTAGATCCCGCTGCTCGATTCGGCAACGCGCCCGCTTTGCGTTGTACAAAAGGTCGGTATAAAAGCCGTGGTTGTACAAGCGCAACTTCTCGAAAAGCGGCCCGAGCGCGGAGCGGCGAAACACGCGAAGCGGAGAGTTGACGTCGCGGACCGCTAGGCCAAACCAGGTACGCGCCACCAAGTTGCCGCAGGCGGCGGCGAGGCGGTCGAGCGGCGGAGGCGTCGGGCCTAGCCGGCGCTGTAGACGGCGACGGAACACGATGCCGTCGAGCGCCGGCTGTTCGATGAGTTCGCGAAGGGCGCTTGTGATGTAACGCGCCGGGACGGCGGCGTCGACCTCGACCAGCGCTACGTACGGATCGTGCGTCTGCATCAGCCCGCAGCGCAACGCCGCGCCGATTCCGAGGTTGATGTCGAGTTCTAGGATCGAGAGATTTGCAAGCCCGGCGAGCTTGAGACCGGACCGAACCTCGTCGCACATTCGCCCCGTGACGGCGACGAAACGAAGCGGCGCGATCGACACGGCAAAAGCCGACAAGCGATCGACGGCGGCAGCGTCGCTGCCGTCAAACTCGGAAATGACAACGCATTGCGAAGGCCAGTGCCGGTCGATCGAGTCTGACATCTAAATCAAAAGTCAACCTGTGAGGGTAACCGTAAGCACCAGCCGTCGCCAAGCTGGACGAGCTGGAGGACCCGGGGGCCGGGAAGACCTGGCGCTTTCTTGCAAGCGACCCGAAGCACCTGGGAATTCCCGGCGTGCGGAATGACGCTGCGTGCGCCGAGAACGTCGAGTTAGAGGAATTCTCCTACGCGACCCCACAATCTAAAATGTCTGCGCTTGCGTCGTTCCGGGCATGCGTTGTTTGTCGGTGACGACTGGGGGAGGTCGACCGCCGGTGCCGGCAGGAGTGGTTTTGGGCAGAGGGCGATCGCGATGAAACAGCGGCTACGGTTTGCGAGTTGGGTGGTGTTGCCGCTGCTAGGGGCATGTTCTTTCGCAGGGCAGAGCAGCGCGCCTAACAGCCAGGCCGGTTCAAACGTCAACCACGAGCAAAATCCGCTCAGCGTGATGACCGACCCGTCGCCCTTGCAGTTCACCGCGGCGGGGCAGACCGGAACGGTGACGCTCGTCGAGCAGAATCCGCCGCCCTCTGCGAAATTTACGCTAAACGCGACCTATTGCACGAACAAGAACGTGCTAACGGTCTCGGAGACCGACTCGCAGCACTACACGGTGACGCAGGCCTCGAATCTCGAGGACTGTACCCTCGTCGCGTCGGACGGAACGAATCGCGTCGACGTCTCGGTCAATCCCACGAGGGTGCCCGTTAAAGTTACCGTGCCCTCACCGAAGCCGCGCGGGCTCATCGGTGGAGGAAAGATTCAGCACGTCGTTATCATCGTCCAGGAAAACCGCTCGTTCGATAACCTTTTCAATGGATTTCCGCACGCCGACACCGTGCGAACCGCCAATAACATGGGGACGATCGTGCCGATGTTCAAGGAGAACCTCAACGGCAAGCTCCTGCCCGTCCACTCGCACCCCGTCTGGTACGCAAGTTATGATGGCGGCAAAATGGACGGTTTCGCCGCTGCCGAGCAACCCGGCACGACCACGCCGCCGTTCGCGTACGTGCCCAAGTCGCAGGTCGAGTCGTACTGGAGCTTGGCGGAAAGCTACGGGATCGGCGATCGCATGTTCCAATCGAACACGGGCGGTAGCTTTGCCGCCCACCTGTATTTGATCGCGGGCCAATCGGATCTCTCCGACGTCCTGAACATCCCGGGCGGCGGTCAAGGATCGGGCTGGCCCACCGGCTGGGGTTGCGCCGACCCGCCCGGCTCGCACGCCGATCTCGTTCAGCCCAACTCGCCCAAAGAGGTGCCGGGACCGTTCCCGTGCTTTAACCTGCCTTCGATCGGCCAAGAGCTGGACGCTAAAGGACTCTCGTGGCGCTACTACGCCGACAAACAAGAAGGCATCTGGAACGAGTATGAAGCCGTTCAGTACGTTTACAACGGTCCCGACTGGCTGAACAACATCGTGGTTCCGGAAACCCGAATTCTGACCGATCCGAGTGGTCCCTCAGGAACGCTGGCCGACGTGACGTGGGTGACGCCGAGTTGGGAAGAGTCCGACCATCCGGGAGACAACGGCGGGCTGTACGGTCCCCAATGGGTGCCGAGCGTGGTCAACGCCATCGGCCAGAGTTCGTTTTGGGACAGCACCGCGATCTTCATCGTGTGGGACGATTGGGGCGGCTGGTACGATCACGTCGCTCCGCCTCAGCTCGACAGCATGGGGTTGAGTTTCCGCGTTCCGCTCCTGGTCATCTCACCCTACGCAAAGACGCACTACGTCTCGCATGTGACGCACGAAGACGGCAGCATCTTGCGCTTCGTCGAGGAGGCGTTCGGACTTTCGGCAATTGCCGCCAGCGACAAGCGCGCCGATGACTTAGGGGACTTCTTCGATTTCAACCAAGCACCGACTCCCTTCACGCCGTTTCCGACGGTGCTCAAACGTCCCGAAGATTTTAAAGCTCCCAATGCGGTCGACCTTACGACCGCCGGAGACCTCGATGACCCCGACTATCCGCAGGCGCCGCTGATTCGGCCGCCGGCGCCCGCCGTCAAGCGGTGAGGCTGCGCGTATGGCTTGCGGCGGGGGTCGCGTTACCCCTCGCCGTGGCCTGCTCTTTCGCCGGACAAAGCGCAGCGCCTCACGCGCAAACCGGCTCGAACGCCCAGGCGCAAAATCCGCTCAGCGTGATGACCTCGCCCTCGCCATTGCAGTTCAGCGCCGCAGGACAGATGGGGTCGGTCACCCTCGTCGAGCAAAACCCGCCGAGTTCGGCGGTCTTTTCGTTGAATTCGACGGCCTGTACGGACGCCGACGTTCTCACGGTATCGGAGGTCGACTCACAGCACTATCAGGTAACCTCCGGATCGAGCCTGGCGGGCTGCACGCTCATTGCCTCCGACGGAACGAACCGGGTCCGCGTCGCGGTCAATCCCACGACGGGTTCGTTCACGTTTCCGATCCCGACTGCTCCGCCGCGCAGGGGACAAAGCGAGAGCCGGATCAAGCACGTGGTCATCATCGTCCAGGAGAACCGTTCGTTCGACAATCTCTTCAACGGTTTCCCGGGCGCCGACACCGTTCGAACCGCCAACAACATGGGGACGATGGTGCCGATGACTCAAGAAAAGCTGAACGGTACGCTCACGCCGGTGCACACCCACACCACGTGGTTTAAGAGTTACGACGGCGGCAAGATGGACGGCTTCGTTAACGCCGAGCAGCCGGGGACCGACAAGCCGCCCTTCGCGTACGTGCCGCACGACGAGGTCGCGAACTATTGGAAGCTGGCCAAGGCTTATGGGATCGGCGACCGCATGTTCCAATCAAATACGGGCGGCAGCTTTGCGGCCCACCTCTATTTGATCGCCGGTCAATCGGATCTTGGTGACGTTCTCTACATCCCCGGCGGCTCGGGATCGAACGGCTGGGGCTGTGGTGACCCGCCGGGCTCACACATGGATCAGGTCGAGCCAGACTCGCCCAAAGAGGTAGCGGGGCCTTTTCCTTGTCTGGACCTGCCTTCCATCGGCCAAGAAATGGACGCGAAAGGCCTCTCCTGGCGCTATTACGCCAGCGCCCAGGAATCGATCTGGAACGAGTATGAAGCCATACCATACGTCTACAGCGGTCCGGATTGGTTGAACGATATCGTGACTCCGGAGACGCGCATTTTGACGGATCCCAGCGGCCCTTCGGGGACGCTGGCCGACGTGACGTGGGTGACGCCGAATTGGGAAGAGTCCGACCATCCCGGCGCCAACGGCGGGCTCTACGGGCCGCAATGGGTGCCGAGCGTGGTCAATGCGATCGGCGAAAGCTCGTTCTGGAGCACGACGGCGATTTTCATTCTGTGGGATGATTGGGGAGGCTGGTACGATCATGTCAGCCCGCCCCAACTCGACAGCATGGGCTTGAGCTTCCGCGTGCCCCTGATCGTCGTTTCCCCGTACGCCAAGGCGCATTACATTTCGCACGTGCAACACGAGCACGGCAGCATCTTGCGTTTCGTCGAGGAACAGTTTGGGCTCGGGGCGCTTGCAGCTAGCGACATGCGTGCCGATGATCTGCACGACTTCTTCGAATTCAATAAACCGCCGAAGCCGTTCACGCCGTTTCCGACGGTGCTCAAGCGCCCTGAAGATTTCAAGTATCCCGGCGCGATCGATCTCACGCGAGCCGGCGAGCTCGACGATCCGGACGATGCGCCGCCGCGTTAGGCCGAATCCTTAGCCGCAAGACGACGCGCTCTCATCGTCTCGGGGTTTGCCTCGCGCTGACGGCCGGCGACCAGGTAATCCTGCGCGATCGTTCGCATGAACACGAGTAGCGCGAAAGTGCTGCAGCCCTTCGGGTTGGAGGGAGAGGGGACGTCTTGGCTGCTAAGACGGCGTTGATCACGGGAATCACCGGACAGGACGGATCGTACTTGGCCGAATTTCTGCTCGATCGAGGTTACCGCGTGGTCGGGATGACGCGCCGTACCAGCACCGAAGTGCACGAACGGATCGAGCACCTGATGGGCGCGATCGAGATCGTTTCGGGAGACCTGCTCGACCAAAGCTCGATGACCGGTCTCGTGGCCGAGATCCGTCCCGACGAGATCTACAATCTCGCCGCGCAGTCCTTCGTGCCGACCTCTTGGCATCAGCCGGTGCTAACCGGCGAGTTCACCGCTCTCGGCGTTACGCGCGTTCTGGAATCGGTTCGTTCGGTCGACAAAAAGATTCGCTTCTATCAGGCTTCGAGTTCCGAGATGTTCGGGAAAGTCGTCGAGACGCCTCAAAACGAGAAGACTCCGTTCTATCCGCGCAGTCCCTACGGCGTCGCGAAGGTGTACGGGCACTGGATCACCGTCAACTATCGTGAGTCATATGGCATGTACGCTGCGAGCGGCATCCTGTTCAATCACGAAAGCAGCCGGCGCGGCAAGGAGTTCGTCACGCGCAAGATCTCCGATGGCGTCGCGCGGATCAAGTACGGGCTGCTCGACAAGCTGCGTCTGGGCAACCTCGATGCGCGGCGGGACTGGGGTTATGCCGGCGACTACGTCCGCGCGATGTGGCTGATGCTGCAGCAGCCGCAGGCCGACGACTACGTGATCGCGACCGGGCGCACGCACAGCGTGCGCGACTTCTGCCGGCTCGCCTTCGAGAACGTGGGTCTGGACTATCGCCAATACGTCGTCGAGGATGCGCGCTTCGTGCGGCCGGCCGAAGTCGATTTGCTGACCGGAGACCCATCGAAGGCTCGGCGCATCCTCGGGTGGGAACCGGAAACACGATTCGAGGATTTGGTCGAGATGATGGTACGCGCCGATCTCGACCGGCTGCGTCCGCCCACGAGGGCGTGACGTGCGCGTCCTGGTCACCGGGGGAAACGGTTTCGTCGGCCGGCATCTCTGCAACGCGCTGCGCGCACGCGGTTTCGATCTGGTAGCCGGCGTTCACGACCCGGACGGCGTGGCCGATCCGGCTCGAGGCGAGGTGTCCCTCGAGCTGCGCGATAGCGACGGCCTTCGCGAGTCGATCGGGCGCGTGCGCCCGGACCTGGTCTTCCATCTCGCAGCTGAGGCGTTCGTGCCGGCCGCGAACCGGGATCCGATGCGCGCCTTCGACATCAACGCCCTCGGGACCGCACGGCTGCTCGAAGCAATTCGGAACAGTCGTCGCGACTCGTTTCCACGCGTGATCTACGCGAGTTCGGCCGAGGTCTACGGTATCCGCGAGCGGAGCGAGCTTCCGCTGAGGGAAACGCTAGCTGCGCATCCGGCGACCCCGTATGCTGCGAGCAAGCTGTCGGGCGAGGCGATTGCGCTCGCGTGGCGAGCGACCTACGGCATCCCGGCAATCGTCGCGCGTGCCTTCAACCATATCGGTCCCGGTCAAGACGAGCGCTTTGCGGTCGCGTCGTTCGCGCACGGTTTGGCGGCGGTCGCCGGAGGCGCAAGCTCCGTCCTCACCGTCGGGAACCTGTCGGCCGAGCGCGACTTCCTCGACGTGCGCGACGTCGTGGCCGCATACATTGCGCTCGCCGAGCGCGGGCAGGACGGCCAGGTCTACAACGTGTGCAGTGGCCGGCCGGTCGCGATGCAAGAGATCTTGCGACAACTGATCGCGATCGCGCACGTGCCGGTCGAAGTGCGCCAAGATCCGGCCCGGCTTCGCCCGAGCGACCTCCCGATCTCGTTCGGCGACAATGCGAAGCTGCGCGACGCGACCGGCTGGTCTCCGCAGTATCCGCTGTCGCGCTCGCTTGCCGACGTGTACGCCGACGCGCGGGAACGCCTCGCGCTCGCCGGATGATCGCCTATCTCGAGCTGATCGGCGGCGTCAGCGGAAATATGCTCCTAGGTGCGCTGATCGACGCGGGCTGCGACCAAGCGCAGCTCGAGGCCACGCTGCGCACCATCCCGGTCGACGGATGGTCGATCGAACGCCGCCGCGTGCACAAACTCGGCATCGCCGCGACGTATTTCGATTTCGTGATTCCGGGCGAAGACCATCACGGCGCCGCGGAGCGCTTGTCCAGCGGACGGAGTGCCGCGGGCCGGCGGCTCGAAGACGTGCTCGCGCTCGTCGACCGCAGCGGCCTGAGCACTTCGCAGAAGATGCGAGCGCGGACCGTTTACGTGCGCTTAGCCGAAGCCGAAGCGCACGCGCACGGAACGACGGTCGAAGCGATTCACTTCCACGAAGTGGGCGCGACCGACGCCATCCTTGATGTGGCGGGGGCCTGCATCGCCTTCGATGCGCTCGAGGTCGAGCGCGTCTTTTGCTCGCCCTTTCCGCTTGGCCGCGGCACGGTCTCGATGCATCACGGTCGCTATCCCAACCCGCCGCCCGCGACGGCGGAGCTGCTGCGCGGCGCCCCGACCTTCGACGCGGGGATCGAGGGAGAGCTCGTCACCACGACCGGCGCCGCGATCCTGACGACGCTGGTCGAGAGCGCCGGCACGCGCCCGCCGATGGTCAGCCGGAAGATCGGCTATGGCGCGGGCCGCTCGGACTTTCCGATTCCGAACGTTCTGCGGGCCACCATCGGCGAGCTTGCCGGCGAGGACTCGTCGGGTGCGACCGAGGTTGCCGTCCTGGAAGCCACGATCGACGACATGCAGCCGCAGCATTTCGAGCTGGCCCTCGAACGGGTGCTGGCGGCGGGCGCGTATGACGCCTGGCTCGCCCCGGTCACAATGAAAAAGTCGCGCCCAGCTGTCCTTTTCGGCGCGATCGCTCCGCTCGAGTCGGAGGCCGAGGTGGCACGCACGATCCTGAGCGAGACGACGACCCTCGGCGTGCGGGTTCGGCACGACCGGCGCTATCGGCTCGAGCGCAGCCTGGCTCACGTTGAAACGCCGCTCGGCTGGGTTCGCGTTAAAACGGCGCTCATCGACGGAGCGGCACGCCGGACGCTCGAATACGACGATGTGGTACGAATCGCCCGCGAACTCGACCGTCCCGTCGGCGAAATCGCGCACCGCTTGGAGGAAATGATACCCCGCTCATGACCCCGCTCGAAACCAAGGAGGGGCGCCTGCGCGCCCTGATGCGTTCGCTCGGCAGCGTCGTCGTCGCGTTTTCCGGGGGCGTCGACTCGGCGCTCGTCCTGAAAATCGCCGGCGACGAGCTTGGCTCGAAGGCCTTCGGCGTGACGGGGCGCTCGGCCAGCCTGGCCGAAGCCGAGGAAGATGCGGCGATCGCCCTGGCGGGCGTCATCGGCACCGAGCACGCGATCGTGCAAACGCGCGAGCTCGAGGACGCGAACTATCGTTCCAACCCGGCTAACCGCTGCTATTTCTGCAAGAAGGAGCTCTACGGGCGCCTACGCGACATCGCGCGAGAGCGCGGAGCCGCCTGGATCGTTGACGGCTTCAACCTCGACGACGCGGGCGACTGGCGCCCAGGTCGCAAAGCTGCCGGCGAGTTCGGGGTGCGTAGCCCGCTCGCTGAGGCCTGCTTTACCAAAAGCGACGTTCGTGCGCTCGCTAAGCGGCTCGATCTCGAGGTCTGGGATAAGCCGGCGCTGGCGTGCCTTTCGTCACGCTTCCCCTACGGTACGCCGATTACGCTCGAGCTCTTGCGTCAGGTCGATCGCGCCGAACAGGCGGTGCATGCGGCGGGCGTGCGCGTTTGCCGCGTTCGTCACCATGGCGACGTGGCGCGCATCGAGGTGCCGCTCGACGAGCTTGACGTGCTGGTGCGTCCCGAGGTTCGGGCCGCGATCGTGGCAGGCGTTACCGCCGCGGGCTATAACTTCGTCGCACTCGACCTTGGCGGCTACGTGTCGGGGAACCTGAATCGGGGGCTGGCCGGTGAAGGCGGTGTCTGACGAGGGCGGCGCCGCCTCGGGCGCAGCGGGCTGGCACGAGCTCGTTTTCGCCCGGCGCGGAACGCTGCTCGCCATTCCGGCCGTTCTTCTGGTCGCATTCGGAAAACCGTCGAAGAGATCGCTCGCCGGCGGCTTGACGGTCGCGCTCGCCGGCGAGGCGATACGCTGCTGGGCCGTGGGCTATTCGGGTGCGACGACGCGCGCCGATCGCGTGACGGCGCCGGCGCTCGTCACCGCCGGGCCGTACGCGTACGTGCGCAATCCGCTTTACGTCGGAAATCTCGTGACCGGGCTCGGCTTTACGATTGCGTTCACCGGTGCAAACCGGCGGCGCGTGCGTGTCGGGCTGGCTGCGCTTGGCCTGGGCACGATGCTGGCCGTCTACACGGCGATCGTTCCGCACGAAGAGCGTTTCTTGCGCGAGCGCTTCGGCGCCGATTTCGATGACTACGCGGCGCGCGTTCCGCGCATCGTGCCGCGTCTGCGGCCCTCCGGGCCGCAAAGCGGAAGCTACGACCGCAGCGTCATCGCGAAGGCCGAGTCGCGGACCTTCATGACATTCGGCGCGATGCTCGCCGTGCTTGCCTTGAAGGTCGCGCGATACTGAGCGCGCACGACCACGCGGCGCATCGTTCGACGGCTGCTGCGCCGCTTACCGTCGCGCTCGTCCTGACGGTTTCCGTCGCCTTGCTCGAACTCGGCGGCGGACTGCTTGCGCGCAGCCTCGCGCTCTTAGCCGATTCCGCCCACGTCTTCATGGACGCTGTGGCGCTTGGCGTCGCGCTCTTCGCGCTCGTGCAAGCGCGTCGCCCGGCCACGTCGCGCCACAGCTACGGGTACGCGCGGCTCGAAATTCTGGCGGCGCTCGGCAATGCGGCCTTGCTGTTCGCGGTCGCCGTGCTCATCGTCGTCGAGGCGGCGCGACGCTTCGCCTCGCCGCAGCTTCCCGAAGGGCACCTCATGCTGGCCGTCGCGCTTGCGGGCGCCACCGTCAACGTCGCGCTCGGGTTCGCCCTCGCGCGCGGCGCTCGCCATGACCTCAACGTCAAAGCAGCGCTGTTGCACGTCGCAAGCGACGCCCTCGGTGCACTGGCCGTCGCCGTTGCGGCGGGTCTCGTCATCGTCATACGCGCGCCCTGGGTCGATCCGCTCGCGTCGCTGGTCGTTGCCGCGATCATCCTCGCGGGCGTCATCCACATCGTACGCGAAGCGGGTGACGTGCTGCTCGAGAGCGCTCCGCTACACGCCGCGATCCCCGACGTGCGCGAACGCATCCGTCTCTTGGAAGGCGTGGTCGAAGTGCATGATCTGCACGTCTGGACGATCGGCTCCGGGCATTACGCGCTCTCGGCTCACGTCCGGCTCGACGACCGCCGGATCAGCGAAGCGTCGTCACTCTTGGCGCGCATCGAGGCGCGGATGCGAGCCGAGTTCGGGATCACGCATCTGACGATTCAGTTCGAGTGCAAATCCTGCGAACCCGACGAGCGCATCGTCTGTACCCAAGCCCCGCGCTAGCACTGCCGGGGCGCATTCGCCTCGCTACCGGTGACCGGCCCGCCGCGCGATCGGTGCGGAACCGGCCGCTCCGAGGGCTGGGGACGCCACGCCCGGAAGCAATCGCGTCCCACAGCTAACGCGTCAACCATCGCATCATCAGAGGAGAGCCATGCACTCGAAGACCGTCGTTCTCGCTACCGCGCGCACCCCTTTCGGCCGGCTCGGAGGCGCCCTCGCCTCACTTGCGGCGACGACGCTCGGAGGTGAGGCGATTCGCGCCGCCGTGGAGCGCTCGAAGATCGATTCCTCCGAGGTCGAGCACGTCATCATGGGCCAGGTGCTGCAGGGCGGCGCTGGCCAAGCGCCGGCGCGCCAGGCCGCCTATAGCGCGGGGCTCGCCAAGACGATCACCTTCGAAACGATCAATAAGGTTTGCGCCTCGGGTATGATCGCGATCGTCTTCGGTTCGCGCATGATCAACGACGACGATGCGCAAGTGGTCGTCGCCGGCGGAATGGAGTCGATGTCGAACGCGCCGTACGCCGCCCTGCAGGCGCGCTTCGGCTACCGCTTCGGCGACGGCGCTCTCGTCGATCTGATGAGCTACGACGGCCTGATCGACCCCTGGTCGAAGCTCGCGATGGCCGCGGCCCAAGCGAAGGTGAACGCCGATTTGAAGATTACGCGCGACGTGCAGGACGAGTTCGCCTACTACTCGCAGTCGCGCGCCGCCAAGGCGACCGCCGACGGCCTCTTCGCGAGCGAGATCGTACCGCTTCGGATCGCAACCAAAGCCAAGGGCAAGCTCGTCGTCGACCAGCTTCCGGTTCAAGCCCGGCCGCGCGTGCCGGTCCACGCCGGCTCCAACGGCGAATCGAAAGTGTGGGGTCACCAGTCGGCGGAGAGTCTCGTCCCGGACACCAAGCGTTCGTCGCCGTACGTCACCGGCGACGTTCCGCATACCGTGGTGGACAAAGACGAGCCGATTCGCGCCGACACGACGCTGGAATCGCTCGCTAAGCTGCCACCGCTCGACAAGGACGGAACCGTCACGGCGGGCAACGCGCCGGGCGTCAACGACGGCGCCGCGGCGGTCGTGCTCGCGAGCGAGGAATACGCGCGCTCGCACGGCTACGAGCCGCTCGGAGAGATCGTCGATCACGCGGCCGCTTCATGGGATCCGGCTTACCTCGCCTTGACGCCGGCGATGGCAGCGCAAAAGCTGCTCGATAAGCGCGGCCTGAAAATTTCCGACATCCACGTATGGGAAGTCAACGAAGCCTTTGCCGCCGTCGCGTGGAGCACGGCGAACCGGCTCGGACTCGATCCGCGCGCGCTCAACGCCCTGGGTGGCGCGGTCGCCTTCGGCCACCCGATCGGTGCATCGGGGGCGCGCATCACGGCGAGCGTCATCCACCAGCTCCGCCGTCGCGGCGGCGGTCTCGGCATCGCCGCGATCTGCAGCGGCGGCGGCCAAGGCGACGCGATTTTGGTCAAGGTCGGTTAGCCCCGAAGCACTGCGCCGCCGCGCCGTCGTTCGCTTGGCATGATCGATTCGCCCGATCGCATGATGTTCGACGTTACGCCGGAGCAGCGCGCGGTCGGCGATCTCGCGCGCGCGCTCGCGCGGGGAGAAATCGCCCCGCACGTCGCGGCGTGGGATCGCGAGCATCGCTTTCCTCGCGAGCTGTACCGTACGCTGACCGAGGCCGGCCTGATGGGCATCATCGTCCCGGAGCGGTACGGCGGTTCGGGAGCCGACTACGTCTCCTACGCGCTCGCCATCGAGGAGCTGGCGCAGGTCGACGCCGGCACGGCCGTTACCGTGTCGGTTCATGCCATGATCTGCGTGGCGATCGAGGCGCTGGGCAACGACGACCAGAAGGACCATTACCTGCCGATGCTGGCCGGCGGCGACGTGCTCGCCGGATTCGCGCTTACCGAGCCGGGTGCCGGATCCGACGCCGCCGCTCTGCGCAGTACGGCCATGCACGACGGCACGCATTACCTTTTGCGCGGGCGCAAGCAGTGGTGCACCAACGGCAGCTTCGCCGGCGTCACCATGGGCATGTTTCGAACCGGGGGGCCCGGAACGCGCGGCATCTCGGCCTTTCTCATCGACAACGAGCTGCCCGGCATCGTCGTCGAGAAGGTCACCGAAAAGCTTGGGATCCACACCAGCAATACCTGCGATCTGGCCTTCGACGACGTGCGCGTTCCCTCAACCGCGCTGCTCGGCGCCGAGGGGAGCGGCCTCACCAACGCGCTGACCGCGCTGACCTCAGGCCGCATCGGGATCGCCGCGCAGGCCACCGGCATCCTAGCCGCCTGCCTTGAAAGTAGCGTTGCTTTCGCAAAAGACCGAGAAGCCTTCGGCAAGCCGATCGGTTCGTTCGAGGGCATCTCGTTTAAGATCGCGCGGATGGCAACCGATCTCGACGCAGCGCGCCTGCTCGTCTATCGCGCGGCGGCCCTAGCCGATCGGGGCGCGCCCTTCGCGGTCGAGGCGAGCAAGGCCAAGCTGTTCGCCTCGACGGCGGCCCGCCTTCACGCCGCCGAGGCCGTCCAAATCCACGGCGGCTACGGCTACACAACCGATTTTCCCGTCGAGCGCTACTACCGCGATGCGAAGATCACGGAAATTTACGAGGGAACGAGCGAGATCCAACAGATCATCATCGGCCGGTCGCTGCTGGGGCGGCTCGAGTGAGGGGTAGCGTCGCTCCGGCACGCTTCGATACATGTGAATTTCACTAAGGGGTCCGCACGACGGTCTGCGAAAAACGACACCTGATTTTGGAGGTCTGAGAATCCTATGGAAACGCAACGTCACACAGGCAGCGCTCCCGACCCGACCGTTCCGAAGCCGTTGCTTGGCCGGATCGCCGTGGTCACGGGGGGATCGCGCGGGATCGGATCGCATATCGCGCGCGAACTCGCGTCGAGCGGCGCGACCGTCGTGGTCAACTACGTGCGCGGCGCCGAAGCCGCCGCGGGCATCGTCGCGCAGATCGAAGCAGCCGGTGGAACGGCGACTGCTGAGGCCGCCGACGTCGCAAACTATGAGGACGTCTGCGCGATGTTCGGGCGCATCAAAGAACGCTACGGCCGCCTCGACGTGCTCGTGAACAACGCCGGCATCATGCCGCTCGGGCGCTTCGTCGACGAGGACGACCTGACCGCGCGGCGGATGATCGACATCAACCTCCACGGCGTGATCCTTGGCATGAAGCTCGCGCTCGAGCGGATGATCCCGCGCGACCGCGGGCACATCGTCAACATCTCCTCGCAGGCCGGCAGGTTCGGCACCCCAGGTGGTGCCACCTACTCGGCGACCAAGCACGCGGTCGTCGGCCTGACCGAGGCGGTCCGCGGCGAGCTGCGGCTGATGGGCTTCGGCCAC
>PMHO01000064.1 GCA_003156715.1 Candidatus Tityobacter terrigena | reverse complement strand
GCGCGCCTTGGCCGTTAGGCGTTGCATTCGCCTGAGCGTGCGCTCCCGTCAGCGACGTGCCGTTCCCGGAACACGCAACCACGACCGCGCAGGCCAGCACGAGCGCGAAAGCGCGCGCGTGCCGGCCCGTCGCAGTCGTCTGCGACCGCCGCCTTCCTGGTAGCCGCAATTACGTTCCGATACAGTCCGCCGCTTTGGCAATCGTCTTGGTCGTGAAGTTTGGCTGCGAGTAGCCTGTCGACCCGAACTCCGCGGTGTAGCGGTCGACGTCGGTGATCCTTCCAGGTCCGTAGTTTGCGGAAGACTGCGCGAACTTTGCGAGCTTCTGGAGGCCGGTGGCCTTCGAGCCATTGCCGGCCGATGAGAACGCGAGGCTCGCGATGGCGACGATCGGATACCCGGCGCTCGGATTATCGTAGCCATTCGGATTCGTCGCAAGCATGCATCCTGCAGTTGGCGGCGCGACCGGCGGGGCCGTCAGCACCGGATTGGGGCGCCCGTTCGCGACGAACGAATTGAGGACGAGATCGGTCGCGAACGCACCGCGAACCGTTCGAACTGCGACTGGAAGATCTTTGATCGGACTATAGTTCGTGCCGACTTTCTTTTTCACCACGTACAGGTCCGCGAAATTTACCGATGGCGGGCTCACGAAGGCGAGCGCGTACGCGGATTCAACGTAGCCGATGGCACCGTCGCCGCCGGTTACCAGCGTCGTGCTGCCGGGAGAGGTGCACGCGGGCGCCGTCCCGAGGATGCAGGTGATCAGATCGCTATTCCCGTTGGCTCCAAGAAAGTTCGCGTTGGAGGCGCCGGCCGGCAAGGGTGATGGCAGCGCGCCAAAGGCCGGGGCCGGGCTCACGACCGTGTTGCCGGGATCGTAAACGTTGTTCAGTCCAAAGGTCTGACCGGTGCCGGTGCAGACCTTGGCTACGGATAGGTGGTTTGAGAAAGCGGTGGTCGTTCCGGAGCTGTCCGAGCGGTAGACGAAAAGGAGCGGCTTTTCCGGAAATTTTGCGCCTGCAGGTTGGGCAGGATTGACCGGCACTTGATCCCAGTCGGTGATCTGCCCGTCGGCGATCTGGCAGAGCGTCGAGCTCGACAGGCTCACGCTTTCGCTCGAAGCGACGTCGCTGTTGTTGAAAAAGAGCGCGACGGAGCCGAAGATATACGGTATTTGGACGGGTTCGCCCCGGCCGAAGATTGGGTTGCCCGAGGTGCCTGCATCCGTCAGGTACGTCGAGTAATCCTTACCGCCGAGGTAGTCGAGTGCCACGAAATCGGCGGCCGGCTGCACGGATGCGGGGATGCCGAAACCGACCGGGGAGAGGCCGAGCGCGGCGCAGGTCCCGCTCGCGGCTACCGTGCCCTCATAGACCTTCTTGCCGAAGCTGGCGCTATTCTGACAGTACTGGAACCCCGCGAACGTGCTCGAGTTCACCGTTTCGAAGTACCCGAAAATCGAGCCGGAATCGGGCGAGGTTTCGGGGTTTGCGGTCGTCGCCTGCGAGATCCCGACGAAGGCGGCAGCGGGCAGTGCAGCGCCGCCGCCGTAGGCAGTCAGCGGGCCGCTCTGCGCGGGCCGCTGGCGGGCCGTCGAGTGCGAGCCGGCACTGAGCGGGTGAGCGCGTGGCGGGACCGGTATCGTGCTCGCTGCGACTGCCACGCTCAGCGCGACCCCGCAAATGATCGCGGGAATAACAAAAGCACGAGCGATAGATGGCGTCGTCATAGGTAGCTCCTTGTGGGTCACTACGGTGCATGGGGCGCGTGCGGGCACGGAAAGCCGCGCCTAACGCCAACGACCCTAACATGGATTGCTTGGCATCGTCAAGGAGCTATAAAAATTAATCTAGATCGACCAAAGGATTGGCAACAGTGCGGTGCCAAGGAGCGCCCTTAAGGAAAACTCTCCAAACCTTGAGTTTGCCTTAACCTGTTACGAGTAGAGTCTGCCCAGGCGGGGCGGCATTTCACCGCTGCTGCTTCGCTTTGGTTTGCCTCGCCCGCCCGGGAGGTCTGCTGTCGAATGTCGCCCGTTGCTCGGACGCGAGTCTACCTTTGCCTTGCGTTTGCATTCGCGTTCGCGTTCGTCGCGATTCCGGCTCCGGGCTGGGCCGCGTCGACCGGTCAAATCGTCGGCACCGTCATCGACGCGAACACAAAGGCCGCCGTCGCGAAAGCCAAGATCTCAGCGATTTCGCCATCTGGTTTCTATTCGGCGGTCAGCGACGCGAAGGGAAACTTCACGATCGTCGGCGTGGTGCTCGACACTTACACGATCGGAATCGAGGCACCCGGCTACGAGCCTTTCGTGGTAGAAGGCGCGACCGTAACCGCCGACGAGAGCTACCACCTCGCCGTCCGGCTCAACGGCGCGCTGCACACGATCGGTCACGTGCGCGCCGGCCGCATTACCAGCGCCTTTCAGCCGCAGCAAACGGTCGATCGGTACACGGTGAATTCAGCCGGCATCGACCAGCTCTTGGGCAAGTCGTTCGACGTCAGCGGCGAGAAGCTGCTGAGCGAACTGCCCAGCGTGACCGTCGACCGCAGCGGAACGCCGTTGATCCGTGGAGGGACCAGTTTTGAGACGTCGACGCAGCTCGAGGGCATCGATTACACGACCCCCGCGCGCAGCCTGACCAACCAATTCCAAAATATCGGCAATCAAAGTCTGCTCAACGGAATCGGATCGGTCGAGATCATCCCGGGCGGCGGCGATGCCAGTCACGGCGACACGGGGACCGGCATCGTCTCCTACACGGTCAAGCGCGGTACGATGCCCGCCTTTGACAGCTTCGATTACGAAGTCGGGCTGCTGGGCGACGCGCACCAGTTCGCTTTCGAAGACGGACGCACGTTCGGGGCTTCGGGCCGCCTCTCGAATTACGCGAGCTTCATCAGCTTGGACCAGGCCTACCAATATGGTCCCTACGGCACTAACCCGGCATCGATCGGGGCTTCCGCGATAACCCCGGACCCCAACGCAAACAGTAACGTGAACGCACACACCGGGTCGCTCTATACGACCGCCTTTTTCAATACCGCCTCGCAACAGACGCGCGACTTCGTCGACAACTTCATCTATAAGTTCGGCGCGGGCGGAACGCAGTCGCTACAGTTCTTCTACCAAACGCAGATCTCGCGGCAGCCGCAAGACTACGGGGGCTTCCAGCTCCTGACCTACCCGTTCGTCGGTCAAGGGAGCAGCGACATCGCGGCTGCGCTCGGACCCTACGCCAACAGCACCTTGTATCCCGGTGTCGAAAACGCGCTAGTCAGCAAGATCTTCGCGCAGTACCCCGGCGGCATTCCGGGCCAGCCGCTGACCGGGCCGGACATCGCGTACAACCCGTTTACTGCATTCAAGCTCGAGTACGACAGCGTCATCGGCGCATCGACGGCGCTCAGCGCGCGTTTTTATCGTACGTTCAGCGATCAGAACGAGTTCCAGGCCTCGCAGGGTCTGTACGCGCCCCTCAACGGCGGCACGCGCACCGGGGTTTCGAGCGAGCTCACCCGTCAGTTCGGCACCAAGAACTCGGTGCAGATCGGCGCGAAGTACGAGTTCGCTGTCCCGTACGGAACGATCAGCGACTACATCGACTATCTCGCCGCCTACGGGCCCGAGCCCACCACCGCGCCCCAAATCCAGACGTTGAATCCGATCAGCGTGGTTCCCGACTTCATCGTTCCCTCGGCGATGACGCCCGGCTGCTCGCCGACACCCTTCCAAGCGGGACTCCTGCCGTGCGGCTATCTCGCGCGCTTTTTCCCGAATGGGAACATTCCGCAACTGCCGCCCGAGACGGAAGTGCCGACTGCCAAGCAGCAGAGCTACGCGCTTTTCGCTCAGGACACGTGGTCGCCGAGTGACCCGCTGAAGGTGCTGATGGGGCTGCGCCTGGACGGCTACAACTTTCTCATCCCAACCGATCCGGAGAACCCTCCGCAGCTTGGCGGTCTGCTCCATCAGCGGCTGTACGAACCGCACCTGGGGCTCAGCTATCGGCTCGACGTGAACGACTCACTGCGCGCCAACTTCGGGCGCACGCTCTCGATTCCGCTGCCCACGGAATTGGGCGTCAACATCGACCGCAGCGTTTACAATGCCTTCAATAACGTCCCGTCGTACGACAACTCCAAGGGCCCTTACGATCCCTCGCGGCCGCAAGCGACGCAAGCCGACTACTGCGGTCCCGGGACGCCGACCATCGTCAGCGGCACGTTGGTTGACATCGGTAACCAACCCTGCGCGAACTATGCCGATCAGCTCTACTGGCTGATGCGCAACTACCGCTTCGGGTTGCAATCGCAGATCACGTACCCGCTGCAGGGAGCGACGTTTACCAATTACGACTTTTCGTACTCGCACCAATTCAAGGACGGCACCGCCCTCAAGTTTACTCCCTTCTATCGGCGTGGATATAATGTCGTCGAGCAAACCCGCACGCTCGAGGGGTGGGATCCGGAAAACGGCGTGGCGGATCTGAGCCCCGACTTGTACGCCAACCTCGGGGTTCAGAGCGCAACCGGCCTCGAGCTCGACGTTACGAAATTCCGCGACTTCGGGTTGTCGTACCAGTTTACGGCCACCTACATCAACCAGATCGGGAACGACCCTCCGGGCACGTACCTGCCGACTGCTTCGTTGCAGCTCGGCGAGCTCTACCACTCGCCGAACTTAGCGCCGCTGCAAAGCAGTCTCGGTTTAACCTACAAGATGCACGACGGGCTGCGCTTCAACCCGGTGTTCACGGTCCGCTCGGGCTACCCGTACGGAGCGGGAATCTACTACGCCGTCGATTACAACGGCCAGCCGGTGTACGTGCCGTTGACCGACGCGCTGATCGATGCGATCAGCGGTCCGGTTTCGTATTTGGCCGAAATCGGCAACGCGTTCGTCAACCCGCAGAACCCAGGCACGATCCAGCATCCCAACATCGCCGCGACCCGCGGCACCGAAGGGCTGGTCGGCGCCGGCGCATTGCGCTCGGGTATTTCGACCGAGACGGACCTCACGATTGAGTTGGCGAGCGCGAAAACGAGACTCGTATACGGCTTCGCAATCACTAATTTGTTCGATCAGACCGCCGACATTCCGTCGGTCAATCTAGCGCGCGTGCTGATTCCGGTAGCAACCGGCGATTACGTCAGTACGGGGGCGCTGACGTCCCCGAATCCGACGCACTCGACCCCGCAGACGGTCGGCTCGTCGACCGGACCGTACATCGTCTTTCCCAACCAAGTACCGTTAACGCTCCGCTTCTACGTGCAGGCCAAGCTATGAAACGTTCGGTTCAGATCCTCTGCTCGATTGGACTTGCGTGCGCTGCAAGCTGCACGTCGGGCCAGGTCGCGAAGTTGCCTAGCGTGTCCGGGCCGCCGCAGTTCACGCTGCAGCTGGCCGTCGGAACGGCCACGATCGCCAAGAGCGCCAGCAGCGTCGCCACCGGCTTCAACGTCGTGTCGACCTTCCGCCAGCCCGGCGGCCAGAACGCGACCCTTTCCAATACGCCGACGCTGAGCGGGCCTGCATCGTTCAATGGTTCGAACTCGGTCACCGGAATAACGCTGCAGCAACTCCAGCAAGACGTTACGGCGATCGGCGAGGGCCTTCAACCGCCATATTTAGGTGCCTTCGGCACCGCCATCGGCGTCTATGGATACGGCCTCGCGCCGCTCAACCTCGATCCCGGAAGCGAGACCGCAACGCTGCGCGGCGGCGGCACCTGCATTGGGCTCAGCTTCGCCAATAGCGATACGGTGACGTACAGCTACCTTCCGCTGCCGCTCGACTTCGGCTCGCAGTGCCTGACCGTGCCCGGCCAGTTCGCATACTACGGCGGCCCGCCCGCCTGGCCGTCGCCACAGGGCTACGGCATACCGAGCGGCTTCATCGGCTATCCGCTCGGTTTTACCGACTTCGACGACGTCACCCCGGTTGCGGGTACGTATTCGCTCAATGTGGCGTACGCAAGCAATTCCGCCGACACGCAGTACACCAACGTCAAGGCCAGCGCGACGCTGTCGAGCGTGGTGCCGCTACCCTCCTTCGCCACGCCGGTCGTCACGCCGCAGGACGATGGGAGCGCGCTCGTCCAGTTCACGGTGCCGGCAGGGATCACCGAAGCGATCGTTCTCGTGACCACGACGGCTTGCCTGAAAAACCCCTCGACGGGAACCGCCCTCCCCGACCGGCACTTCGCGCTCGTTACACACCAAACGGGCTATCAGACGCTCACGCTTTCTTCGAAACTGGCACCGCCCGACAGCTCGGGAAATCCGACCGACACGTTCTGCACGGCCGCCGACGACGCGCAGCCCAATTCGGTCGGCGCGCACTCGTATTCGGTTGCCGCTGCCGGTTTCGACTACCCGGCGTTTGAGGCGTCGTATCCGCAAAGCACGGTGACCAATCCGACGATTGCGAATTCCACCGGTCAAGCCGACGTCACGACGGCGTACCCCAACGTACTCGTTTCATATCGCTTGCCGCCGTCGTGATTCCGCGCAGCAAAGGCGGCCGCGCGAAGGCCGCGGCAAGCGTGCTCGCGCTCGGGTTCGCCGTCGCGCTCGCGGCGTGCGGCGGCTCCTCCGGCAGTTCTTCGACGCCGGCCGGTCCCAGACCGAGCCCAAGCGCGACGCCGCTGGTCGCCTCGGTCGATGTCGCGGCGCACGGTTTGATGCAGCTCGCGCTGGCCGCGACGGCCACCGACCGATATTACGCGCGCTTGGTGCGGCCCGGGGTCGGCCCGCTACTCGGCGTGCTGCCGCCGAGCGCAACCCCGACCTGCGATCCCTCGAGCGCGACGGCCTCAGAGCAGTTGCCCAATGAGAACGGAACGCAGACGACGGCGACGATCGTGACGTACCCGGCGGGCGACACGACGTGCTCGAAGTCGCCGCTACGCGTCCTCGTGATCGCCTACGCGACCACCGGCGCAAGTCCGCTCTTGGGCGTCGGATATGAGGCGAGCTGGGCCTCGGCGACCGATCCAATCGTTCCGCCGGGCTCGGTGAGCGCGGTCGAGGACATCGAGACGGCAGTCTATTCGGCCGGCAACATCGACACCCGCATCCAGCAGTTCGGGACGCAAACGATCGGCTCGCAGCCCCCGCCGGGCGCGTTTCCCGCGACGTTTCCGACCGGTTTACCGGTCCCGGCGCTGCCCGCTCCGTTCGCGCCATCGTATTATATCGCGAGCGTCGCGAGCGGCTCGAGCTCCAGGGCCGGAACCGGAGCCGACTACGATGGGTACATTGCGGTGAACGGCAGCGACGCGACGATCGGCACGCTCGACGCTCCGTCGCTGTCGGCCGTTGTCGCGGGCGGAAGCACGACCCTCTCGTGGAGCACGAGCGCACCGCTCTACGCCGTGGACACGGGCTCCGCACTCGGAGCTCAGATCGTGGTTCCACCCAACACGTTTCCGCTGGCCTCGGGTGCGACCGCGTGGTCGCTCAGCGGCTTCAGCCCACTAGCGGTCGAGTCGTCGCCGCTCAACTTTCCGCACCCCGTTACCGGAAGCGCGGCCTACGCATCGGACGGCAACGTAACCGCGTGCCGGCACGACTACGTCGATGCGGTAAACCAAGTCGGCGTGCAAGTCACCTGCAACGGCAACGGCACGATCGCGATGACGGTCACAGACCTTCTGGCCCACAAACCTCTGACGACGCCCAGCCCCGTCGTGATGGACGCAGACGGCACGAGCAACTCGTTTACCTTCAACTTCGATCAGACCACGGAAATCATCGGAACCTTCGCGCTGAGCTTCTCCGGATAAGCGCCGTTACTCAGCTCGCGGGCGCCGGCGTGCTTGGGGAAACGGGCAGCACGGTACGCGCATTTAGCGCCTGATCGGCCACGTTACGCAAAGCGGCCAAGTGCGCCCGCACGAGCGCGTCCCCCGACCGGGCGGCTTCGGCCCGCACGAGCTCAGCGCGTAAGGTCACGAGCTCGGCGCGAGCGAGCGACTGCGCATCGTAGGGCGTTGCGGGATCCGGCGCGAGCACCAGCCGCGCCAGCACGCGCGCGTACCACTGCTGGAGGTTCCGGTGCACTTCGCTCGACGAAGCCAAATCTCCGAAAACCGAGCGATGGGTCCACGCGAACAGATCTGTTAGCGTCATCGTTGCGCCGGGCGCGTACTTCAAAGAGAGATCGTCGAGCCGCTGCAGCACGACCGGCGCAAAAAGCTGCCCCAGAAGGCGTCCTTGGAGGGTTGCCGCAATCGCCGTGAGCGGTTCGTCGTGGCGAACGGGCGGCGCGTACTGCCACGGTGCTTGCGGAAAGTCGGTGACCCACTCGGTGTATACCATCTGGCGCAGCAACCGCGGCGACAGGTGCCAGGCCCGCTCGGAGAACACGTAGCGATCGAGCAGCGCGAACGCTTGCCGGGCTTTCGCAACCGGCACCGGGTCGAGCGGAAGGCTCGCGCCTGGATCGCCGATGTGCGCGCGCGCCAGAAACTCTCCGCCGAGATAGTGCGAGGCGATCGAAGCGCACTGGGTGTAGGGAAACAGGGCGAACTCGAACGCTTGCCGCTGCGCATCGTGCGTCGACCTCGAGGTCGCAAAGCGCGGCTCAAGGCTCTGGAAAAGCCGGTCGACGACCGTGAACTGCGCGTCGCACCAACCCAAATTGTCGTTCGTCAGATCGAACTGTTCGACGCGCGGGTCGATCGCGTGTCCGTCGCCCCATTCGACGTCTTCGTCGTTTGCGTAGCGATACATCGGATCGGACCAGGCCGACGCCCATTGGCCGAGCGTGGCGACCTCGTCTGCCGGTGTTTTCGCGCCGGGAACCNNCCCAGCACGAGCTGCCAATAGTCGCCGTTCGGCGTGCCTTTCGGCCAAATGTTAACGGGCGAGTATTCCATTACCGAACTCGTCACGCCGTACTTCGAGGTAAAATCCTTACTCTGCAACTGCTTGGCCGAATACGCTTCGGATCCGATGAAGTTGTGCTGCAGGCCCCAGTTGTGCCCTGACTCGTGGAGCACGATCGAGCGCACGAAGTCGTTGACGTAGTTCGGCGGCATCGCGTTCCAAGGAATTTCATCCATCGCGCGCAGCGCCCATAGCCCCATCCCCGCACTCGCCCGCATGCCCCGGCCGTAGGCCGCTTCGTGCGCGGCGAAACCTGCGTCTTCACGAGACGGCGCGGAGATGTCTTGGCCCTCGATGGCCCCGAAACGCACGAGGTCCGAGTCGATCACGATCGACGTTTTGACCAGCTCCCCCGTCCTCGGATCGAAGACGAGTCCGGCCTGGGCAAAGCCGCCGCCGTTCGAAAGCGTCAGCCAGTGCACGGTGTTGTAGCGAATGTCGTCTTCGTCCCAAGCCGGGTCGTCCGGCTGGTCTTTGACCTCGACGGCGTTGGCTATCCCGATCTTTGCGAAGGCGTCGTTCCACGTNNTGTAGTACACCATCGGATGGCGTTGGATGTTCCAGCGCAGGATGTAGCGAAGTTGCCGCTCGGTCAAGCGATCGGCTCCGTAGTTCAGCAAAATGTCTGGGTAGTAGCCCACCCGGTTATCGGCGATGCGCGGCATGTAGCTCCCCGCATCCGGCGCTTTAGAGATGTTGTACTTGACCTTGATCAAGACGCTGCGCGGGTCGGGCACGTTGTCGACGATGGCCGGTTGTCCGGAGCTGAACGTCTGATCGGCCTCGACGATCACGTTATCGGGAAACGCTTTGCTCGGGCCGAAAAAACTTCGCGCGGGATCGAGATGGTACGCGCCCTCGGGCGCCTTCGTGGTGTTCAGTACGACGCGCAAATAGTTTTGCATGTCCATTACGTCGCTCAAGAAGGCAGAGGCGTCGACGACCACATTTCCGCTCGTTGCGTCGATGGCCGCGATCGGTGCCAGGGCGACAACTGACGGCGCGAAGCTTTGTGCGATCGCACGCGCCGCCGGGCTGCCCTCGGGCGCGACAAACGACGTATTGGGCCAGGTGATCGCCACCTTGTCGTCCTGCCGCGAGAANNCCGTTGGCCGGCTCCGAACTCTGGATGAAGTCCGTATCGAACTGCGCTTTCGAGAGCTCGATGTAGACTTTGCCGTCGTTGCGCCAGAGCGTAAACAGGCCGCGCTGCGGGGTCAGGCCGGCGGTGAACTTGGCATACGGGAGCGGTTTGTCGGCGGCGCCGGCGGCTTGCGCGAGCGCATTGGACGGCTGGCCCCATGCAAACGCCAGCGCGACGATTCCGAGCAGC
>PMHO01000039.1 GCA_003156715.1 Candidatus Tityobacter terrigena | reverse complement strand
GAACCGGTGCACGTTGCGCGGCCCGCCCGCGGGCGCCGGCCGCGCGTCGCCGCTACCGCCCTCGAAACGCCGGCGCAGGCTGCTGGGCCGCCGCCCGCTGTCGAGCCGTCGCCGGCACGCGAGGAAGAGCCGGCGCCAAAGCGCCGCGCGCCAGGTCGTCGCGCGCCGACGGCCGCGACCACGCCCGCAGTCACCACCGCCGAGCCACCTCCAGCGCCTCCAGCGCCAAGCGTTGCGGCATCGCCCAAACGACGCGCGGCGCGAAAGGCCGCCGAGTCAGCCCCGCCGGCTCCTACGGTTGCTGCGCGGACGGCGCCGAAGCGTAAAACCGCTGCGGCCGCGCTCAAACCTGCGTCGACGGCAACGGCCAAGGCGGCGAAGACCCGTACGTCTGCGACCGCCAAAAAGTCGGCCGCCAAGAAATCGAGCGCTAAGAAGACGGCCACGACGCGCAAGAAAAAAGGCAGTTAGGACGACTCGAATCGTTCGCGCCTGGTTGCGGCGCGCCGTTGCCTTCGGCCTCGGGGGCTGCGCGTTTGCCGTGGGAAGCTCTTTGAGCGGGGCCGCCCAGCCGGCGGCCTCCGCTTTCGATCGCATCGGCGCGGAGGCGCTGGCGACCAGGAATGCGCCCGGATTCGCGCTTGCCGTGGTGCGCGACGGCAAGCTCGTTTACGTCAAGGGCTTTGGACTTGCCGACGTGGAGCGAAGCGTTCCGGTAGAGCCCCAGACGCGCTTTGCGATCGGTTCGCTGACGAAGGGATTTACGGCCGCATCGATCTTGCTGCTCGCGCAGCGCGGCAAGCTTGGGCTCGACGACCCGCTCGAGAAGTACCTGCCGTCGTTTCCCAATGCACGAGCCATCACGCTGCGGATGTTGCTCGATCAGACGTCAGGCCTTCACAACTACCCGTTCTCCGGCGAGCATCCGTGGCCGTCGCAAGGGCCGATCAAACTCGACACGGTGCTGTCGTTCTTGGCGAGCGACAAGCCGGATTTCCCTGCGGGGACGCGCTCGGCGTATAGCAACGCAAACTACGCGCTGCTTTCGGCGGTGATTGCGAAGGCAAGCGGGCTTGACGAAGCCGCATTCCTTCAGCGCAACGTCTTCGGCCCGTTGAAAATGACCGCGACGGGCTACGGCTATGCGGCGCAAGAACGCTCCGGGGTAGCGAAGCCCTATGAGGGGCGGGCTCCGTTTCGCCCGCAGCAACCACGCAGCCTCGACCTCTTCGCCGGCGCGGGGGCGATCGTTTCCACTGCGCCGGACGTCGCGGCTTGGGATGTCGCTCTCATGCAGCGCGAGCTGCTCGACGCCGCTTCCATGAAGGAGTTGTGGACGACCGGTAAGCTTGCTAGCGGGGAGACGCTCAGCTACGCGATGGGCTTCGTGCCGGCGATGCTGGCAGGTCATCGTGAGGTGTGGCACAACGGTCTCGCACCGGGGGCCGGCGGCTATTGCTACAACGCGATCTTTCCTGACGACAATCTTGCTGTGGTCGTGCTCAGCAACGGTTACAACTTCGACGCAAGCGCGGAGCGAGTGGTCGGCCAAGTCCTGGCAACCTACGACCAGCGGGTTGCGGCACAACTCGCGGCAGCCGCCCCGCCGCCTGTGGCGGCGGAAGACCGCGCGGTGACGGCCCGCGCCAAGGACTGGTTTCGGCGCCTGCAAACCGGCACCGTCGACCTCACGCAAGTCGATCCGGCTTTTGCGCGGCAGCTGCGACCCGAGTTCCTGGCCCTGATACGGACGGATCTGGCTGACAAAGGAACGCCTACCGGCTGGATTTACCAGGGATCGAGACAGGTACCTGGGGCCACGATCTATCGCTACTGGATCCGCCTCGGCGGCGTCCCGCAGGTGTTTAGCGTCGCTTTGAGGAGCGATGGCAAGATTGCCGGCTCGCAGCTCACGCCCCTGGGACGGTAACCGCTCGCGCAGCTACGTTCCCAGCTGCGCGAGCTTTCCTTGGAGGTACGTGATCGCCGACTGAAGCTGCGTGTCCGTCGCCGGGTTCCCCAGTTGCGCGCCCTTCGGCTCGACCGTCACGATGTCGGGCACGATGCCGATTTGGTTGATGTCGCGGCCGCGCGGCGTAAGATAGCGCGCGCTCGTGATCTTGACGGCCGATCCATCGGGCAGTGGGTGGATCGTCTGCACGACGCCCTTGCCGTACGTCTTCTCACCGATCAGCTCGCCGACGCCGTCGTCCTGGATGGCGCCCGAGGTGATTTCCGAGGCGGAAGCCGTGTACTGATTTACGAGAACGGCGAGCGGTTTGGGCGCGATCGCCGTGTCCTCGGCATCGTATTGCGTGTTGCTTCCGCCGCGCGATTCGACCGAAACGATCGGCCCGGAGGGAATGAATTTCGAGCTAACGTCGATCGCCGCGTTGAGGTAACCGCCGCCGTTGTCGCGCAAATCGAGAATGTACGCCTTGGCGCCTTGCGCTTCGAGCTTGGTGAGCGCTTGGGTGAGCTCGCTTGCCGTGTTCGAACCGAATACCGTCAGGCGCGCGTAGCCGATGCCGTTGTCGAGCAGGCGTGAGTAGACGCTCGGCTGATGGATGACGGCGCGCGTCACGAGGACGGGCGCAATCATCGCGCCGTCGCGCTCGATCTGCAGACGGACCTGCGTCCCCTCCTTGCCGCGCAGCAACTTCGCATCATCGTCGGTCGAGAGGCCTCGGGTGGAGCGCCCGTCGATCTCGGTGATGGTATCGTCGGCCTGCAGGCCGGCTTTCTCGGCCGGGCCGCCCGGGATGACTTCGTTGACTTTCAGCAGCTTGCTCTTGTCGTCGACGGAAATCGAAATGCCGACGCCGCTGAAGTTTCCGCCGTCGAGCCCCTCGTTGAGCTCGGCGTACTCCTTGGGCGTTAGAAACGTCGTGTACTTATCCTTGCAGGATGCGAGCATTCCGCCGATCGCTTCGTAGGTGAGGTTCCGGCTGCCGAAACGGGCACCATAGGTCGTGACGACCGCCGAGACTTCACGCTCTAGCTCGCGCGCATTGACCGTCGGATCCTCGGCGGCGTGGAGGACGGGCAGGTTCGGCGACTTGACGCCGTTCTTCTCGAGGTAGGCGACGAGTTCGGTGCGGGCACCGTCGAGCAAAACCTGCGGATCGACTTTCTTATAGAACTCCGAGGTAACGAGCGAATAGCTCATCTCGAGCTCGTCGCTTTCGACGGTTGAGAGCGCGGGGGCCGCGTTCGCCGACGAGAGTTGCGTAGCGGCCACGAGCGCCGACAGAGCCAGGACGGGGAAGAAGCGTTTCACCAAGATATTCACCTGCGCGCGATGCGCTTTAAGTAAGCCTTTGCGGCCGCGAGTTGCTGATCTTTGGGGGTATCGATGAGAGAAGCGTCGACCGGTTGGTCGACGACGAGGTCAGGCTCGATGCCGCGATGCTGGATGTCGCGGCCGAGCGGGGTAACGTATTTGGCGGTGGTGATTTTGATCGCTCCGCCGTCGCTGAGGTTGTAGATGCTCTGGACGACCCCTTTGCCGAACGTTCTCGTGCCGACCAGCGTACCCACTTTGTAGTCCTGAATCGCGCCGGCGGTGATCTCCGAGGCGCTTGCCGTGTACTTGTTGACAAGGATCACCAGCGGCGCCGCGCCGATCGACTCCCGGGACGCGACTTTTGTCTCGCGGTCGCCCTGGCGGTCGATGGTGGAGACGATCGTGCCTTGCGGCACGAAAAGGCTTGAGATCTCGACCGCCGCCTCGAGCAAGCCTCCACCGTTGTTGCGCAAGTCGAGGATGTAGCCTTTGGCGTCGTGCGCCTTGCCGTCCAGCATCGCCTTGCGAACTTCGTCATACGACGTCTGCCCGAAGTCGGCCAGCCGGACGTAATCGTAGCCGTTTTCAAGTCGCGCATGGACCGAGGGCACGTAGATCTGTTCGCGCACGATTGCGACCACGTGCGTGCCGGTCTGGCGAAGGGAGCGGAGCGTCAGCCGAACCGTGGTTCCGACGCGTCCGCGGATCAGCCGCTCGACGTCGTCGAGCTTCATGCTCGCCACCGGCTTGCCGTCGACGCCGACGACTTCGTCGCCCGTTTTCACTCCGGCATGGAAGGCCGGCGTGCCCTCGATCGGCTCGACGAGGACGCGCTTGGTGCGCGTGTCCTGTACGATGTACACGCCGATGCCGCCGAAGTCGCCGCCTTTGAGCGACTCCTCGAGGCTTCCGATTTCGCTGGCCGATAAATAGGTGGTGTACGGGTCTCCCAGGGCGTTGAGCATCCCTCGGATCGCTGCCTGGGTAAGCTCGACGTTGCCGGCTTGTTTGCCGTACTGCGACTGCGCGATCTGCAGATCTTTGTTGAGCGCGCCGATATCGCGGTCTTCATCGCCCGTGGCTCGCTGGGCGGGAATCGCCGGCCGCGCGATGTCGTGTTTCTTGAGCGTCGCCACGAGCTCGCGCTGTTCGCCGTCGAGCAGCACCTGTGCGTTGACCGGTTTGTAGTAGGCTTTCTCGACCTGCCGGAAGGCGTTGTCGAGCATACGCTGATCGGCCGAGCTCGCGTTCATCAGGAGGGCGCGCAGGTCGAGGGTAGCGACCCCCGAGCCGGCGTCGAGGAAGCTTTCCTCGTGTGCGCCGCGCTCGTGCGCGAGATAGAGCGCTCCGCCTAGCGATGCGACCGCAATGACGAAGGCGGCGGTCAGGGCGCGAAACGTTCTAGACAAAAACCCGTCGATTCTCCCGAGCGCGAGCGATGCGCCTTGGATCGGCGGCGCCAGCCGTGGTTGTTCTTGGACTGCGCCGAACCGCCCTTCGGTTGCGACCCGTGTCGGCTTCGAGCCGGCTCTCTAACGAACTACGCTGCGCTGCGCTTGGATGTTGCGGACGGGCGGTTAAAGACGGATGAGGCGCAGCGCGGCGCCCAATCGCTAGCGAAGGCGGGTCGTCGGGTCGACCGGGACCCCGTTGACACGAACCTCGAAATGAAGGTGGGGGCCGGTGCAGTTGCCGGTGCAGCCCACCGCGCCGATCGCTTGGCCGCGCTGAACGTCCTGCCCGTTGGCGACGAAAATCTGCGAAAGGTGCCCGTAGAGGGTCGAGGTCTGGCCGCCATGGTCGATGATGATGGCGTTGCCGTAGCCACCCTCCCAGCCGGAATAGATAATGCGGCCTCCGGCCGCAGCCGTCACGGTCGCGCCCATCGGCGCAGCGATGTCGATGCCCGTGTGCATGCGCCAGCCGCGCCCGAGGGGGTCTTCGCGCATGCCGAAGGGCGATGAGATCGGTCCCGAAACGGGCCAGCTGAAGGCGCCGGGTGCGCCTTCCGGAGCTTCGCTCGGCGCTTCGCGGCCGGCCAGCAGGGCCGCTCGACGGCGTGCCAGGGCAGCCGCCTGGCGGCGCTCCTCTTCGATGCGCTGGCGCTCGCGGATCAACTGTTCGAGCGCACTTTCTTCGGCAGCCGAAAGGTCTTCGAGCTGGGCAACCTCGCTCGCCACGCTGCGCCGCTGCGCATCGGCCGCGGAGACCAGCATCGAGCGTTGATCCGCGAGCGCCGCGAGCTGGAACCGCGCTTGCTGCTCGCGCCCGAGCGAACCCTCGAGGATCGCGCGTTCGCCCTCGAGCGCCCGTTCGGCACCGGCGACACCCTGCTCGGCCGCTCGGCGCTGCCGAATCGTCCGCTGATTGGCTGCAATCAGATAGCCGATGTCATCCCAACGCTCGGCGAAGTCGCTAAACGACGTTGCTGAGAAGAGGACGTTCGCATAGCCGACGTCACCGCGCTCGTACACGTCGATCAGCCGCCGCTTCAGCGCGTCGTCGTGGCGCGCGAGCGTTGTCTGGGCCGCCCGCAACTGGACTTGATTCCACGCGAGCTTGCGCTCGTTATGATGCACCTCGGCGGTCAAGACCTCGAGCGACGCGCTGACGCGCTCGATGCCGGAGTTGGTTTGCGCCAGCTGGCGTTGCAAATCTGCGGCACGCATCTCTTGGAAGCGCAGCAGGTCGCGTTTTTGCAAGAGCCGGCGATGGGTCGCGTCGATCTCCTGTTGCTTGGACTGGATTTGGTCGCCGATGGCGGCGACCGTCTGCCGGCCGGCGGCGTGGGCTGGAACGGGCGCGAAGGGGATCAGCGCGAGACCGATCGCAAGAGACCAACCGCGCGCGCACGCGCCTTGCTCGGCGCGTCTCACACGCGAAGGTAGCGGCCGACCGAGAGCCATGCGGCAACGATGCCGACGGCCGCTCCGGTGCCCAGCAATTCCAGCGCGAGGGCGAGCTGATCGACCGTGCCGACGCGCATCGGGATGAAGGGAAGTGCGACGGCTAACTTCGGCAGGAGCTGCACGCGTGCGAGCTCGAGCAGTCCGAGCGCAACGGCCGCCCCCGCGAGCCCGTCCAGCAGCCCCTCGCAGATGAACGGCATACGAATGTAGAGGCGCGAGGCGCCCACCAACTGCATGATGGCGATCTCGCGGCGTCGTGCGAAGACGGTGAGGCGGATCGTGTTCGAGATGATGATGGCCGCCGTCAACACGAGCAGGACGACGATTCCCAGGCCAATGCGCCCGAGAACGTCGGAAAGCTTGAGGAGTTTTTCGACAGCGTCGTGGGCGTACTCCACATTTGCCACGAGCGGCAAGGCGCGGATGGAGGCGGCGACCGCATGCACCGTATCCGGGTTGCGCACGCGGACGCGGAGCGCGTCGGGCAGCGGATTCTGGGTTAGCAGCGAGGTGTCGATCTGACCGCGCAGCCGCTCGCGCATGCGGCGCAAGCCTACGGCTTTGGGAATGTACTCGACCGAGAGAATGCGCGGATCCGCCGACAGCCGAGCCGCGAGCGAACGCGTCGCTGCGGGCGTTGCCCCCTCCGTCAAGAAGACCGATATTTCGATCCGCTTGAGGACGTCGTCGCCGATCTTGCCGATCGCTTCGCGGGTAAAAAGGAAGCTGCCGAGCAAGACGATCGTCACGGCGACCGTACCGATCGCCGTGAACTGCATCGCGAGGTTGCGGGTGAAATTCCGCCAGACCTCACTCAAGAAGAAGCGGATTCGTCCCCAATCCATGTGAGCCTCGCAACGGCGCGGGAGTGCCGGCGGCGTTCGCGCCGTTCCCGTTGAGGTGGTAGAAGCCGCGTTCCTCATCGGCCACGATCGTGCCGTCCTCGAGGCGGATGACGCGGCGGCGCATGCGGTCGACGACCAGCGCATTGTGGGTAGCGACCAGCACCGTCGTTCCTTTGAGGTTAATGCGGTGCAGCAGATCCATCACCTCGTTGGCGTTCGCCGGATCGAGGTTGCCGGTCGGCTCGTCGCAGAGCAAGATCTTCGGGTTGTTGACGAGCGCCCGGGCGATCGCGACGCGTTGCTGTTCGCCGCCGGAGAGCTCGCTTGGAAACATTCGCGTCTTGTGAGCGAGCCCGACCAGATCGAGCACGCGCGGCACCTGACGGATGACGTCTTTGGTTTGCGCACCGGTCACCTGAAGCGCAAAGGCCACGTTCTCCCAGACCGTCTTGTCGCTGAGAAGTTTGAAGTCTTGGAAAACGACCCCGACATTGCGACGCAGGTGCGGCACGCGAGAGCGCTTGATCCGATCGACGCGGACGTTGTCGACGGTGACTTCTCCGTGCGTTGGGCGCTGCTCTCGGTAGAGCAAGCGTAACAGACTCGACTTGCCCGTCCCGGTGCCGCCGACGAGGAAGACGAAGCTGCCCTTGGCGACCTCCAGGTTGAGTCCGTCGAGAGCGCGCGTCCCATTGGGATAGACCAGCGTGACGCCGCGTAGCGAAATCACGTCGGCGTTCGGGCCGGACGCGCGAAAGCACGCGCGAGCGATGGCATTACAGGAGTTTTCGGCGCGGGAGCGGAGGGACACCTTGCACCATGGACTTTGATTTGAGCGACGAGCAGCGCGCCATTCAGTCGCTCTGCCGCGAGTTCGCGCAAGAGGAGGTCAAGCCGCGCGCCGAGGCGATCGATGCCGCCGCGGAGTTTCCATACGACCTGGTCAAAAAGATGGCGGACCTCGGACTGATGGGGCTCCCATTCCCCGAGCGGTACGGCGGTGCCGGCGCGGATACGATCAGTTACGCGCTTGCGGTCATGGAAATCGCGCGGGCCGACGCTTCCACCGCGATTACGCTGGCCGCGCACGTCTCGCTTGGCTCGACACCCTTCTACCTCTTTGGAACCGAGGAGCAGAAAGAGCGCTACCTCGTGCCGCTGGCGCGCGGCGAGATGCTGTGGGGCTTCGGTCTGACCGAGCCGCAGGCCGGCAGTGACGCGGGTGCGACGCGGACGCGCGCCGAGTTGCGCGGCGGCAGGTGGACGATCAACGGGACGAAGGCCTTCATCACCAACTCCGGCACCGACATCACCGGCGGCACCACGATCACCGCCGTCACCGGAGCCGACGAGCGCGGACGGGCCGAAATCTCCAATTTAATCGTGCCTCAGGACACGCCCGGCTTTTCACGCTCGAAGACGTACCGCAAGATGGGCTGGAAGGCGTCGGACACGCGCGAACTGTCGTTCGTCGATGCAGAGGTAGCGGCCGAGAACTTGCTCGGCGCTCGCGGCCGAGGTCTTCGCCAGTTTCTTACCATCCTCGACGGTGGCCGCATCTCGGTCGCCGCGTTGTCGGTGGGGCTCGCTCAGGGCGCGTACGACGAAGGGCTGCGCTATGCCAAGGAGCGCCATCAGTTCGGCCAGCCGATCTCAAAGTTTCAGGCCATCCAATTCAAACTGGCTGACATGCTGTGCGAGATCGAGCACTCGCGCCTCATGGTCCTCAAGGCCGCTTGGGAAAAAGATGCGGGCCGCCGCTTCGAGCTCACGGCGAGCCTGGCCAAGCTCTTCTCAGGGGAAACTTCCCGCCGCGTCGTCAACGAAGCCTTGCAGATTCACGGCGGCTACGGGTTTATGGACGAGTATCCGGTCTCACGCATGTACCGCGATCAAAAGATCAACGAGATCGGGGAAGGTACGAACGAAGTGCAGCGCCTGGTGATCGCTCGCCTCATGGGCTTGTAGAAGTCCGGCTCAAGCGCTCTCGCTACCACGGAGTAACGGAAAATGTTCGATCGTAAGCGCCGCGGGCGCATCGCAATTGGCGCACTGGCCGCGGCGTGCACGCTGGCGTGGGCGCCTCCGGCACGGGCCGATCTCAAGCCCGGAACGGACGCCCCGGCGTTCGACACGCAGGCATCGCTCGGCGGTAAGGTCTTCGGTTTCAAGCTGTCGGATGCGTTGAAGAAGGGGCCGGTCGTCCTCTACTTTTACCCGGCGGCCTTCACGACGGGGTGCACCAAGGAAGCCCACGATTTCGCCGAGCACATCGAGGACTACACGAAGCTCGGAGCGACGGTGATCGGCGTCTCGCACGACGACATCGCAACGCTCGACAAGTTCTCCGTCTCGGAATGCCGCTCGAAGTTTGCGGTTGCTTCCGACCCGAACCTGACGATCGCAAAGGAATACGATGCGGTCCTCAAAGACACGTACGCCAACCGTACGTCCTATGTGATCGCAACCGACGGTAAGATCGTGTACACCTACACGAACCTCGATCCCGCCCTGCACGTCGCCAACACCCTCGAGGCGCTCAAGAAACTGACCGAGAAGCAGTAAAGGCGCATGGCGCCCTACCGCTCATCGCGGTGCGGTTGGGGCGCCGGAGGTTTCGAAGGACGGCATCGTCTTGGGGTCTGCATCCCCGCCTACGGCCGCATAGCCGTCGACGGGTACGGCGGCGGAGCGGAGCTCGATGATGCGCGCGCCGCGAGCCTGCGATGCCGCGACGAGCTCGCGGCTCGTCGTGAAAACGAACGTTTGCGCCTCGCGCGCGATCGCCTCGAGGATCGGGAGGCTGTTCTCGCTGCGCGCTTCGTCCCAGTAGGTGAAGGGATCGTCGAGCAGCAGAGGCGGCGTCTCGATGCCCTCCGCGAACATGCGGGCCATCGCGAGCCGGACGACGAGAAACGCTTGCTCGCGCGTTCCCGCCGAGAGATGGTCGACCTCGACGATCGCTCCGCTTTCGGGTACCCGAACGCGGACGGCTAGCGTCGTCGGATCGATCCGCACCTCGATGTAGCGACCGTTCGTGACCTCGCAAAAGGTTCGCGAAGCATAGTCGCCCAGGCGACGGGCAAACTTCTGATGCGCTTCGCGCGTGCGCTCTTCGATCGTGCGGTGTGCGAGCGTGACGGCGGCCTCGAAGCGCTCTAGTTTGGCGGCTTCATGCAGCTTTTGCGCGAGCTGCTCGTCGACCGCCGCGAGGTCCCCGACTTGCCCCTCCGAGGTCCGCAGCTCCGCGGCGAGTGCGGCGACTGCGGTGCGCGATTCACCCAGCCGTCGCTCGATGTCGGCACCTTCAGCCGCGAAGGCTCGCGCCGAGGTTCCCGGCTCGAGGCCGGAGGGCGAGATTCCGGCGGCCAGCAACTCGTCGAGCTCCGCCTCGAGGCTGTACTCGTCGTCGCCGGCCAGCACGTCGCCGCGCCGTACGTCCAACATCGAGAGCTGGAGTTCGGCGCCGTCGCGCGCGATGCGGCGCACTTCGCGTGCCTTCGCCGCGGCCAAGTCGCGCTCGCGCGATCCCGATGGCTCGACCAGGCGCTGCGCCAGCGCATCGAAAGCGTCGCCGTCGAGGTCGGCCCGCGCCCGCTCGTGCCGCGCGCGGGCTGCCGCACGCTGCGCGTCTTCCTTGCGTGCGGTCAACTCGGCGGCGCGATGCCGGTTGCGGGCCAGCTCTTCGATCGAGTTGAGACCGAGGGGTCCCAGCGCCGTCGCAAGCATCTCGGCGGAGCGTGCTTCGAGCGCGGCTGCATCGTCGGCAGCGGATTGCATGCGCGCGATGCGGCGCTGCGCCTCGCGCCGGCTCGCCCAGCGGCTTCCTGCAAAGGCGAAGATGGCGACGGCCAAGGCCGCCGCCAGCGCTGCGAACGTCCAAACGTGCGCGACGCCGAGCACGCCGGCGGCGGCGGTGATGAATGCCCCAGACGCAAATGCAGCGCCGAACAGCTCGCTGCCGCCGTCGACGGCCCGGCGTGCGCGCTGAGCTTCGTTTGCGGCAAACACCGCTTTGCTGCGTGCCTCGACCGCCTCCGCCGCGCAGCCTTCGAGCTCGGCGAAGCTTGCGTCGTCCATTGCCCCGCCTTGCGCGAGCCGCTCCTCGAGCTCCGAAGCAAAGATCGGCGTCATGCGCGCCTCGAGCGCGTCACGCGCGGCCGCTTCGGCTAACTTGCTGCCGGCATACCAATCGCGGTAACGCCGTTCGAGTTCGGCTACCGACTCGGCGGGGAAGCCCTCGACGTCGTCGTACTCGGCGCGCTTCGCCTGAAGCAGCGCCAGTTCGTCGCGAATGTCCCCAAGCGCCCCGAGGCGCGCGCGGAGACTCTGTGCGCGCAGCGCCTTGGCGCGCCGCTCGTGCTCGCGCAACGTGCTCTCGAGTTCGACGCTGCGGCGCGTCTGGGTTTGCAAGCGTGCCCGAACGCTCTCCAGTTCCGCCAGGCGTTGACGCATCGCGGTCGCGCGGGCTCCGATCTCGTCGCATTCCTCGCGCAATCGTTTCAGCGGGGCGTTCACGGTGGCGCGCTTCGTACCGACGTGTTGCGCGAGAGCCGCGTCGAGCCGGCGCAGCGCGCCTAGCGCCGCATCCTCGCGCGGGCCGCCGTCAAGGGCTTGCGCGAGCGCGCTCGAGATACGCTCGGCCCGCGCGCCGTCGATGCGGGCTTCGCCTTGCGCCAGGAAGGAGGCGTTGACGAAAACCTCGAGCGGAATCTGGAGGTGCGTTTGACCGGGAATCACCGTTCGGCCCACGACGGCTTCGGACGAAACGTCGTTGCCGCTCTCGTCGTACACGCGCACACCCTTGGGTTCGCGCTCGAAGTCGCGCTGAACCTCGAAGACGCGCCCGTCGGATAGGACGTAGCTCAGCGTGGCCGCATAGCGCGCCCCCGACCACGGACGCCACGCGTCGCGCTCTCCGCGCGGAAAGCCGTACAGAAGGGCTAGGATCGCGTTCGTCAGCGTCGATTTACCGGCTTCATTCGGCCCGTACACGACGTTGAAACCCGGGTCGAAGGTAAATGCCCGCTCGGTTAGCCGGCCGAAGCCTTCGATGCGAAGCGCGACCAGTTTCATGGTGCGATCTCGCTGCCTTCGAAAGCTGCAAGCGCATAACGCAGCGCCCCTTGCGCCGCCGAGGCATCGACGCCGGAGCCGGCACGTTCGAGCAGGTCGCGCGTGACGTGCCCGCGCACCGTCGGCTCGCGCGCGATCGCCTCGTAGTCGTAGGCCAGGCTGGCATCGATGATTTCGAGCGAGCCGAGCTGCGCGCAGTTGCGCTCGTGCATCAGCAGCGGGTCGATGCGCGTGCCGTGCGCCACGTTGCCGACGAGCCGCAGCCGCACGTAGTCGTCGCGTCCGAGATCCGCCAGGGCTCGTTCGACGCGTGCGAACGCGGCGTTCTCGTGAGCGACGTCGCTCAGATCGCAGTCGCGCTCGATCAAGCGCGTGCGCGCGATCGGCAGCGGCTCGATCTCGACGCTCCCGTCGCGAACGCGAACCACGAGCACGCCGTGAACCGGTCCTTCGCCGAACTTGATTGGCTCGGGCGACCCGGGATAGGCAATCCACGGCCCCGCCGCTTCGCCCGCGACGTATCCGCCGTGGTAGTGTCCCGTCAGCACGAGCCGCGCGCCGGCTGCCGCCGCCTCGGCCAGCGTGAAGGGCGCCGTGGCTCGCTTGTTGGGCGGACAGCGCGTTTCGTCGCTGCCGTGAACGAGCGCAATCTGAATGCCGCCGCGTTCGAAGCGGGCGGACGCGAACGGCCGTCCGGGTTCGGCGGCGGTATGGCCGAAACCAAAAAGCGTGATTCCCTCGGCGAGCGGAAATCCGTTCCATGCCGCTTCGTTGAAGACGCGCACGTTCTCGGGAAGATCGGTGCGCGCGAACAGCGATGCGGGCGCATAGGGATCGTGGTTCCCCGGCGCTATGAATACGGGTTTGCGCAAGCGTGCGAACTGTTCGAAGAGGAAGCGAACCGTTTGCGGACCCGCCCGCTCGGCTTCATAGAGATCGCCGCCGATCGTCAGGGCGTCGGCCCCGAGTTCTCGAGCCCGATCGACGATGCGCACGAACGCGTCGGCGAGGGCCTTGCGGCGGCCGGCGCCGCCGCGCGTCTCGGCGAAGACGGTCTCGAGGTGGACGTCCGCGCAGTGAACGATCGTGTAGGTCACCGGCGCAGATACCGCGCGAACCAGCTCAGGGTTCGCGTCCACGAGTCGGCGGCCGCGCTCGCCACGAACGATCGCCGCGTATCGTCGAAGAACGCGTGCCCCGCCTCGTCGTAGATTTTGATGTCGTGCGGGCGGCCGAGTTCGGTGAGGCGCGCGTCCAGCGCGCGAACGTCGTCCGCAAAGATGCTCGTATCGCGGCCGCCGAAGCTGCCCAGCAGCGGAATGCCGATCTCGTCGGCATATGCGAGCGCAATCGGGGTGATCGGTCCACCGCCCTCGGTCGTGCCGTAGCGGACCTTGCCGTACCACATCGCGGCTGCTGCGAAAACCGACTTCTCGTCCACCGTCTGACGCAGCGTTATGCCACCGCCCATACAGAAGCCGGTGACGCCGATCGTCGCCGAGGGACGGGTCAGGCGCAGCCAAGCGGCACACTGTGCGACGTCGTGGTCGACCGTGTCGTCCTCGAGCTTGGCCGCAAACGGACGAAATGCGCCGACGTCGGTCGCGCCGTCGCCGCTCGGTGCACCGAGCCCACTGTAGAGATCCGGCGCAATCGTGCAGTAGCCTTCCTTCGCAAAGCGTCGTACGACGTCGCGAAGCTGCGCGTCGAGTCCCCAGATCTGCTGAACGACGACGATCCCCGGCGTGTCCGCTACGGCGTTCTTGGGAAGGGCGGCATACGCCGCGAGCGCGCGAGCACTCCCACCGTACGTGTAGCGCAGCGACAACGTTGTGGCCGCGATCGCCGGATCGCTCTCCGCAACGATCGGATCGTGCGCGGCACCGAAGCCTTCGCCGGCAGCGAGCGCGCTCGCGATCGAGCCGCCCAATGCGGCTGCCCCCGCGGAAAAGCCGACGAATGCACCGCGTTTGACCGCTAGCGACGTGGCATTGGTCGGATCGGTTAGGTCGGACATCGATCGAAGCCTCTTCCTTGGGCCAAACTTCGGAGCTGAACCTTCCCTGCTCTAAAGAAAGGAGAGGTCGCTCGCGACGGGGACGCACTCGTTTTCAGCCAACCACATGTGGTTCCACAGACGCGAGCGATATCGCTCCCCGCCGTCGCACAAGATCGTGACGACCGTGCTTCCCGGCGGCAGCTCGCGCGCATAGCGCGCTGCGCCGACGACGTTGAGCGCCGCTGAGCCGCCTACGAACAGGCCCTCCTCGCGCAGAAGCCAGTACGCCATCTCGACCATCGCGCGGTCGTCGACGCGTAACGCATCGTCGACCGGCGCATCCTTAAAGTTCTCGGTGATACGCTTGATGCCGATGCCTTCCGTATTGGAATCGCCCTCGGCTTCGAGTACGCCGCACGTGACGTATTTGAAAAGAACCGAGCCGTAGGGATCGCACAGGACGGTTCGGACCGACGGCTTGCGCTCTTTGAGATAGGTTGCCGTGCCGGCCAGCGTTCCGCCGGTTCCGCAGGCTGCAACGAACGCGCTCAGCTCGTCGCCGAAAGCATTCCAGATTTCGGGGCCCGTCGACGCGTAGTGGGCCGAACGGTTGGCGGTATTGTTGAATTGGTCGGCCCAAATTGCGTTCGGGGTGGCTTGCGCGATTGCGCGAGCGACATGGTAGTAGTTTTCCGGGTTCGCGAACGGCACCGCCCGAACGACGCGCACGTCGGCGCCGTAGGCGCGAAGCAACTCGATCTTCTCGGGCGACTGATCGTCGGGGATGCAGATGATCGTGCGGTAGCCGCCGGCATTTGCAATCAGCGCGAG
The DNA here is from genome assembly GCA_003156715.1 of Candidatus Tityobacter terrigena. Taxonomy (GTDB): domain Bacteria; phylum Vulcanimicrobiota; class Vulcanimicrobiia; order Vulcanimicrobiales; family Vulcanimicrobiaceae; genus Tityobacter; species Tityobacter terrigena. Next base: position 36,957 of record PMHO01000039.1, on the reverse strand, counting down.
CGCAATGCCCGTGTTTCCGGCCGTCCCTTCGACGATCGTTCCGCCCGGCCGCAGATCTCCCGCTGCCTCGGCCGCAGCCACCATCCGCAACGCGATGCGATCCTTGACCGAGCCACCCGGGTTGAAATACTCCACCTTGGCGAGCACCCGGGACCCAGGGATGGCCCGGGTCACCGACCGCAGCCGGATCAGCGGGGTGTTCCCCACCAGTCCGCTCAGTGAGTNNTACCGGTACAGGTGTCCGCACGAAACATAGTGTGCGAGCTGATTGTCGGAAGCGTGTACGACGACGTCGTAGTTTCCCGAGAGCAATTTGTCTTCGGGATAACGTACGAGCGTCCGCGACGATCCGTTCGCGACGGGCGCAAGCCCGAAAGCAGGCCGGGAATCGATGTCATCGCAGCTTTTTCCGCGCTGGAGGTGGATGGGTTCGAGCCGCCCCAACGGCTCCGAGACGAGCTGGATCACGANNGAGCGTCACCGTTCCGGTCTGCCCGGAGTTGTTGATCTGCTGCAGGCCGAGTTGCGTGCCGGCCCCCGAGTCGTCGGGCGCGATCTGCGCGCCCGCGAGGAAGACGGCGCAAGCCGTCATCAGGACTGATGTCATCGCAGCGACGCCACAGCGTGCCGCGAGCGAATTCAAGCGGCTCATCGGGGCGCTCTTGCGCGGTGCCCCGCCCGAAAACCTACTCTACCCGAGAAGCGGGGCCGCTCGCTCAGCCGTGACCGGCTCCAACCCGGGGGCTCGGCCCGGCCGTCTCCCAGGCGGGCGTGAAACTTTGTGGAGGAACCGCCGTACTTCAACTAAAGTATTAAGACTAAATCCTTAAGAGTTGGTTTAGGAGGCTGCTTCCAGTGAGCGGTTTTCGGTGTACGGCGACCTTCCGTTTTCGGCTCTTCGGGGCCGGCACGCTGCTCCTCGCGTGCCTCTTCGGCGCTGCGGCGCGACCGGGCGCGGCCTTGACCGGGCAAATCGACGTCCCGTCCGTCGCCGCCCCGCTCCCACTCCAGCCCTCTGCCGACCCGGCCGGCTGGAGCGCGACGACCAACCTGACCCTCGGCTGGGATCTGGCACATCAAAAAGGCGTGAGCGAAGCGACGACCGTGCACATCGCAAGCGATGGGAAGAGCATGTTCGTCCGTTTCGACGCAACGCAGCGCGAGCCGATCGCGGCCTCGCAACGGAGCGACGACGTCAGCTTAGCGGGCGACGACGAAGTTTGGATCGATCTCTGGCCCAACGGTTCGAGCGGCTTCTTCTACCAGTTCGTCGCGACGCCGATCGGCACGCACTATGAATCGTCTTCTGAGAACACCGGCTTCGCGCCGCGCTGGCAGTCCGCGGGAAGCGTCCACGACGGCGGCTACACGGTGACGATGAAGATTCCAATCGACGTGCTGCGCGGCGCGAAGGCGGGCTCCGGCTGGCGAGCGCAATTCGTGCGCCTAGTCCATGCCAGCGGCGAGGAACAAGTCTGGACGTATGGGGCGGCGCAGACGCAGCCCGACGATCTGAAGTTCGCGGGGGCGATGAATGTCGCCGAGGCCGTGAGCCATCCTGCCCCGCGCCTGGCGCTGTACAGCTTAGGCGCGGTCGCGGCGCCGTCGGCCGGAGGCTCGACCTCGCGCGCGGGAGCCGACCTTTCCGTCCCGATTACGCCCACGGCCGCCTTCTTTGCCACCGTGCACCCGGATTTTTCGAACGTCGAACTGGACCAGCAGTCGATCTCTCCGTCGGCTTTCCAGCGCTACTACAGCGAGGTCCGGCCGTTCTTCACGCAGGGCGCGAACTTCTTCAATCAGCTCAACTGCGACGTCTGCAGCTTGGTCACCGAGTTCTATACGCCCGCGATTCCGGCGCCGCGCGAGGGCTACGCGCTCGAGGGGCAACAGGGTCAGCTCGGGTTCGCCGCGGTCGACGCGGTCGGCGACGCGCGCGACGACCAAGCCAGCGTCCTCGACTACACCTCGCCCGACCTCAAGTGGAATGCGACCGTGCAACGCGTGGCCGTGACGACTCCCGACCTGATCGACGACGTTACGACCACCGGCGTTTCGTATTCCGACCACAAGCACGTCTCGTGGTACTTCGACTACGGCTCGGACTCCGGCTCGAACGTGTTGGAAGGCGATGACGCGCAGCGCTACGACTTCGGCGGCGGGTGGGGAAGCCCGACCTTTGCCATCTTCGGCTCGACCCGCAAGATCGGCGACTACTACGACCCGGTCGACGGCTTCGTACAGCATCCGGGGATCGCGGGCTACGCGCTCTACACCAACAAGATGTGGCTCTTCAACGCAAACGATGCGCTGTCGAGCCTCTCGCTCGGCGCGATCCTCGATCGCTATCAAGGGCAAACCCAAGGATTCAACCAAACCGACAATGCGCTCGTGCTGGACACGCTGACGCGCAGCCTAATCGATTTTCAGGTCACGGTTGGTTCCGACTACTTGCGCTTGAGCGACGGCATCATGGCCCCGGTTTCCCAAAACGGCTTCGGGATCACGTATCACTCCGGATCCCAAAACTCGGTCAATAACTTCGGGCAGCACGGCAGCTCGGCGACGCCGACGTCGATCGTCTTCAACACGGGTCGCTACGGTGAAGGACGGCTCGACTCGTGGCTGCGCTCTTCGACCGTGCGCGCGGGCGTTCGCGGAACGGTCACGCTCGAGGTCGACGACACGGCCCAGTGGATGCCGAAGGCGCCGAACAACATCCAGTGGTTCGAGCGCCTTTCCTACGCCTATCAAATCGACCGGGACTCGTCGCTTGCGCTCGGCATTCGGCGCGTCGACGGCGATCCGCCGATACCGAACGGCGGCGGCGACTGCATCGGCAAGTGCACCAACCTCTCGTTCTCGTACCACCTGCGCAGGCGGCATGCGGAGCTGTACCTCGGCTACGGCGACCCCAATACGTTGACTACGACCCCGCAGGCGATCCTCAAGCTAATCTATTACGTGGGAGCGGAGAAAGGTACGTAGCACTCGGTGAAGCGCACAGCAGTCGAATCGGTTCGGCGATCGTCTCACTTCTACGGCGATCTGATGCAACGACGGGTCGCAGGGTCTTTTCTCATCACGGAGAGCATGTTTCCCGGCGGTTCAACCCTTCCGGCCCACGCCCACGAGACTGCCTATTTCACGCTCACGCTGAAGGGATCGTACCGAGAGCAGTTCGGTTCGCACTGGCGCGTATGCGCGCCGGGCAGCTTGGTCGCGCACCCGGCACACGAGTTGCACTCACAGATATTCGATCGCCAGTCAGCGCTGCTCGTCAGGCTCGCATTCGCCGATGATGCGGGCGAAGTTGCGGTGCGAGAGTTCATGCCGGAAAGGCCTCTGGCGTTAACGAGCGCCTCGGTGGCACGAGCCGCCTGGCAACTGCACCAAGAAATGAGTTTAGCAGATGGCTTTTGCAATCGAACGTTGAGGCGTTGGCCTATGAACTCGTCGGCTATGCAACGCGAAGTACCCGGCTCTTATCGGGAAGTCGAGCTCGAGCCCGGCGGGCCGAGGCCCTCTTGCGGGAGGCAATTCGGGTCGCCCGGCCGGCCGGTGCAGTTGCAAGAGAACTCGGGGTTTCGCGCGCGACCTTTTTTCGAGATTTCCAATCGGAATTCGCGTGCACGCCGGGCCAATATCTGCGAGAAAGGCGAATAAGCGCCGCAGCTGACCTGCTGCGACGCACGCGGCGATCCTTAGTCGAAATCGCAAGCATCTGCGGGTTCTACGAGCAGAGCCATTTTAACCGGTGCTTTCGCAAGGCAGCCGGGCTTTCTCCGGACGCGTTCCGGCGGGCGGCCCGTTAGCGTGCGCTACAGGCGGCCTTCGAGTTGATGGATGGCTTCGCGGGGGCCGGCCACGACGATTTCGTCACCGGCCTCAAGGAGCGTCTCCTCGGAGGGCCGGAACATCATGTGGTTGTTCCGTTTGAGAGCCAGCACGATGACTTGACTCGACTCGCCGGCGAGGGCTCCTAACCTCCTTCCAAGCGCGCTCGAACCCTGAGGTATCGTCACGTCCTCCAGCAGCAGATCCGTATTTCCCGCCTCGAGGACGGTATCGATGAACTCGACCGCGGTCGGGCGGAGCGCGAGGCTGGCCATGCGCTTGCCTCCGATGTAGTAGGGCGAGATGATGCTGTTCGCACCGGCGAATCGCAGCTTCGGCTCGGAGTCGGCTTGGTTGGCGCGCGCGACGATATAGATGTCGGGGCGCAGGACGCGCGCCGAAAGCGTGACAAAAACGTTGTCGGCGTCGCTGTCGGTGGCGGTGATGAGCGCGCGAGCCCGCTCGATGCCGGCCGCGCGTAGCACCTCGACCTCGGCCGCGTTACCCTCGACGACCAAATGCCCTTCCGCTTCGGCCTCGGCGAGCGAAGGCTGATTGATGTCGAGCACGACGAACGGCACGTTTTCCGCCACCAGTTCGCGAGCGATCTCGCGCCCGACGCGACCGAAGCCGCAAAGGATGAAGTGCTTGTTCAAGGTGCGCACGAGACCTCGAACGCGCCGCTTAGAGAATTCGGCGCCAAGGTGCCCCTCGAGCAGGTAGGCCGACAGCGCGAGGAAGGTATAGGCCCACGCGCCGACCCCGAGCACAATGACGACCATGGTCCAACACCGCCCGGCGTAGGAGAGCGGCTGCGGCTCGCCCCCTCCAATCGTCGTGATCGTCGTCACCGTCATGTACAGCGAGTCGAACCAGGACCAGCCCTCGAGCCAAACGTAGCCTGCGACGCTGAGGACGACCACGAACAGCAGGAGCGCGATTGCCAGCAGCAGTCGCGCCGGCAGCATCATCGACCGAACGGGCATACACGCCGCGTGTTTCGCCGCGACGCGCGCGGCGACTCCCAAGAAGGAGCTGTTTCCGGGGGTGCCGCAGCGGGTAAACGGCGACGGACGCTCGCCCGCTCGGTGTGCCTTGCCCGCACGGAACCCGGCCGGCTCTCCGAAACTCCGCTCCCTTGGGAGGATCTTTGTGGTGAGAACCGTCACGGCCGTTTTTTTGTTGGGGCTTTTTGCCGCGAGCCTCCAAAGCGCTGCGTCGGCCGCGCCGGGACGGCCGGTCGCCGCGACGCGCTCCGCAGAGCGCCAGGGCCGAAGTCCGGCCCTTGCGCGGACGTCGTACAATGCGACCGTCACGTCGTTCGACGGCACTGCGATTGCCATTACGGTGTTCGTTCCGCACCTGCCGGCGAACACGACGGCACCGCTCATCGTCCAGCAGCCGGGTTGGGGCGGCACGCGCTTCACGTCGCTTGACGGTATCAACGCCGGCAGCATCCCGACCGACTACGCCTTGAAAATGGCGTATGACGAAGGTTATTTCGTCATCAGCTACGACCCGCGCGGCTTCGGCGGATCGGGGGGCAAGGCGCACGTGATGAGCCCGCGCTTCGAAGGCAAGGACATCATCGCTATTCTCAACTGGGCGCAGGCGAATCTCGGCCCGCAACTCGCGTATCAAAACGGCAAGCCGGTCGTCGGTGCGATCGGCTACAGTTACGGCGGGGGTTTTCAACTGCTCGGTGCGGCGCTGGATCCGCGCTTCGTCGCGATCGTGCCCACAGCGACTTGGAACTATTTGCCGTACAGCCTCGACCCGAGCGGCGATCCCAAGTCCATCTGGCTCGACCTTCTCTTCGGGACCGGCTTAGAAGCCTCCGAGGGCCGTTACGCACGTCCGGTGTACCAGGGCTACGAGGAGGCGCAGACCGGGACGGTCGATCAAAGCGTCCTGAACTTCCTCGCACCAAACGGCCTTAACGGCTTCTGCAATGGAACCGAGGGAACGGGCATCCCGCACGTCTCGGCGTTCCTCGTTCAAGGCGCGGGCGATACGCTGTTCAACATGAATGAGGCCCTCGCCAATGCCGCATGCCTGCGCTCGGTGGGCAACGACGTGCGGCTCCTGATCCAGCGCCAAGGCCATACCTTGCCGATTCTCCAAGTGCCGACGCCAGGCTCGGCGTTCGGCTTTAGCATCGACCACCACGTTCAATGCGGTTCGGCGAACTACGACACCGCGCACATGATGCTGTCGTTCTTGGACGAAAAGCTGCGTGGCGTGCCCTCGGGCATTCCCGTCCCCGAGAATTGCATCGTGCAGGACGACACGCACGGGCTCGTCGTCACGAGCATTCCCGTGGGCGGCACCTCGGCGACCGTCCCCTCGACCGAAGTGATCGGCAGCCCGCTTGCAAACGCCGTCATCGGGCAACTGCAGACGCAGACGATAGCCGAAGTGAAAGCCGAGCTAAAACCGCTTCGCAAGAACGTCGTCGCGCTCGTGCTCGCGGTCTTGGCAGGCCTCGAGAGCCCGTCGTCGCTCAACGAAGACGTCTTGTACGAGATTCTGGAGGTGCTCCCCCCGCAGCTCGTCAGCGACGTGTTCGCTCCCGAAAGCATCGTACCGTTATATACGAGCTCCGCCGGAGGACCGCTGGCCGGCGTCCCCACGATGAACCTGCAAGTGACCGCCGATCTTCCGAGCACGCTGCCGATCGCCTATTTCGGCATCGGCGTGCGGCATCAGAACGGATCGCAGACCGTGCTCGTCGACAGCCAGTTGACGCCGATTCGCGGCGCCGGCACCTACCAGCAGAACATGGTCGGCATTTCGACTCAGCTCCGGCCGGGCGACCAGGTCGACTTGCTGATCTACGGCTATCACCCGCAGTATCTCAATGACCTCGACGCCGTTCCGGTCCCCTTTCACGTCAGCGGGACGGTTGCGCTCCCGCTCGATTAAGGTTTGGCGGCGAAGGTCGAGCGACGATGGCGACGATAGCTGCGGTGGAAAAGCAGATTCTCGCGTGCGAAGGTTTTCGCGTCCGTTTGATTCCGCTCACCGATAAGACGAAGTCGATCCCCGACTACGGCTTCACCGTCATGGCCCCGCAGCGCTGGAGGATCTCGGATTGGAAGAACGAGCGGCTTGCGGCATACTTTGCCCTCGTCAAGGGCGTGACCGTCTTTCGGGGAGACGGCGAGCCGGTCCAGCGTGACATGCAGCTGGGCAACCTGCGCGACGGCTACTACCAGGCCGTCTACGGCAAGGTGACGACCAAGCCGAGTAACGTCGTGCTGTTGGATCGATCGAAGCAATCGGGCGGCAATGGACGGGCCGGCACCGGGTTGCGGCGCAAACGATAACCGCTCGCATGTGGCGGCGAAGGTTGCCTTAAAGGCCTCTGGAACAATACCGCCCCACCATTGAGAGTCGCACTCCGTCGTGCGAGAAAGCAGGTCCACGATGCCGACATATGTGGTTCTCTACAACTTTACCGATCAAGGCGCCAAGAACGTGAAGGGTACCGTCGAGCGCGTGCGCGACACGCGCGCGGAGAACGAGCGGCGCGGCTTCAAGACGCTCGGCGTGTACTGGACGCAAGGCCAGTACGACCTGGTTGCGATCGTCGAAGCGCCCGACGAGCAAGCGATGCTGGCCGGCTTGTTCAATGTTGCCGGCGCCGGGAACGTCAGAAGCACGACGCTCCGCGCTTTCACCGAGAACGAAATCGAGGGGGTACTCAAGAAAACGTAGCCGCTCTCTCGGGCGCATCGGCGCCGGCACTTATTGAAAGTTGCGGGCGTGAATGCCGTCGATCGTGTCGAGGACCTCGAGCCGCCAAAAACGCTTGGCGAGCACGTCGATGCAGCCTTGCTCTTTTTGCAGCGTCCCCTCGATGACGAGCGCGGGAGCGGAGCGGACGAGACGTCGGTTGCGCTCGTAGACCTGCGGGTTGACGATGACGTTGACCAGACCCGTCTCGTCCTCGAGCGTGAGGAAGACGAAACCTTTGGCGGTTCCGGGGCGCTGCCGCGTGATCACCATGCCGCCGACCTTGCAGATGAGATGGTTCGGTTGCGCGTCGAGCCGGTCGGCGGAAATGGCACCGTGCGCTTCCAGCTGGGGGCGGAAGTGTGCGATCGGCTGCGTGCCGGTCGTCACCCCCGTGCCCCAGATGTCGAAGGCGCTCTCCTCGCGCGGCGTTAGCGCGGCGAAGGCGGCCTCGGGCTCGTCGATCTCCATGCCGCGTCCGAGCTCGCCGCGAGCTTCGCGCTCGTCGAGGCCGCGCAAGGCCCACATCGCTTCGCGGCGCGTTGCGAACCATGGTGCGAATGCGCCCGCCACCGCGAGATTCTCGAGCGCATCCTTGCTCAAACCGGTGCGCGCCGCAAAGTCATTCTGATCCGCGAAAGGACCCCGCGCCAGCTGCGCCTCGAGCCGTTCGCGCTGTCCCTCACCCAAACCGCGAATGACGTGGAAGCCCAGCCGCACCGCGCCGCTCTCATCGACAAAGCTCCAGAACTCGCTCGCGTTGACTTCGACCGGCTTCACGACGACGGCGTGCCGGCGTGCGTCGTTGACGAGCACTTCGGTCGAGTAGAACCCCATTGGCTGGACGTTGAGGATGGCCGCGAGGAAAATCGCCGGCTCGTGACATTTGACGTAGGCCGAGGCATACGAAAGCAAGGCGAAGCTGGCCGCGTGCGATTCAGGAAAGCCGTAGTCGGCGAAGCCTTCGAGCATGTGGAAGAGTTGCTCGGCCGACGCGCGGTCGATTCCGTTTTGCACCATGCCTTCGATGAGCTTCGGGTAGATTTCGGCCATGCGCTCGCGCGAACGCTTGTGCCCCATCGCGCGCCGCAGTTGGTCGGCTTGCCCCGGCGAAAACCCGGCCGCCTCGATGGCCATGCGCATCCCTTGCTCTTGAAAGAGCGGGACGCCGAGCGTCCGTTCCAACACCGGCTTGAGCTTCGGATGTGGATACGTGACGGGTTCGAGTCCGTTGCGCCGGCGCAAGAACGGGTGGACCATGTCGCCTTGGATCGGACCGGGCCGGATGATCGCGACCTGCATGACGATGTCGTAAAAACATTCCGGCTTCATGCGCGGCAGCATCGACTGCTGCGCGCGCGACTCGATCTGGAACACGCCGACCGTGTCGGCCTGCTGCATCATCTCGTAGGTCGGCCTGTCGTCGGATGGGATCGTCGCCAATGATAGCGCCGGCCGGCCTTCGCCGTAGCGTCGGCGGTACAGGCTGAACGCATCGCGCAAGAGCGAAAGCATGCCAAGGCCGAGCAAGTCGATCTTGATGAGACCGAGGTCGCTCAGATCGTCTTTGTCCCATTGCACGATCGAGCGTTCGGCCATCGTCGCCCACTCGACCGGTGCCACCCGAACCAGCGGGTCGCGCGTGATCACCATTCCGCCCGAATGGATCCCCATGTGACGTGGAAAGCCGTCGACCCGCCGGCAAAACTCCAACAGCGTAGCACCGACCTTTCCGCCGATCGGTTCGCACGCGTCGGGGTCCGGCGCGGGCTCGCTCTGCCGTTCGTCGGGCCGTTCGAAGACGGGGAAGAAATCGCCGCGCGAAGCGCGCACGTTCGAGCTAGCGTCGAGGTCGCGCCGGCGTTGAATGGATGCGGGGAGCACCGCTTTGCCCGCGCCGGCCCCGCCCGTCGCGCCGGCGAGCGACTCGCGAGCGTCGTACTCTTTCGAGATCGCGTCAACTTGCGCGAGCGAGAGACCGAGGGCCTTGCCGATGTCGCGGACGGCCGAGCGCGTACGGTACGTGATCACCTCGGCGGTCATCGCGGCGTGTTCGCGGCCGTAGCGGTCGTAGACGTACTGGATCACTTTCTCGCGATCCTGATGTGCGAAATCGATGTCGATGTCGGGTACCTCGTTACGCTCCTCAGAAAGAAAGCGCTCGAAGAGCAGGTTCATTCCGACCGGATCGACGGCGGTGATCCCAAGCGCGTAGCAGACCGCCGAATTGGCCGCGGAGCCGCGTCCTTGCGCGAGCACCCCTAACTCCTCAGCAGCGCGCGCGATGTCCCACACGACCAAAAAGTAGCCCCCCAGGTCCATGCGTGCGATGATCCCCAACTCGTATTCGAGCTGCCGTTCGACGTTGGACGGCAGCGGATGGCCGTAACGCTTCTTTGCGCCGCCGAAAACGAGCGTGCGCAGGTACGCGTGGGTGCTCATTTCCTGGGATGGAACCGGAAAGAGCGGAAACTGGCCGGCCAGCTTGTCGAGCCGGAAGCGGCAGCGTTCGGCGATGGCGAGCGACGCTTTGAGCGCTTGCGGATACGGCGCGAACAGGCGTGCCATCTGCACTGCGCCTTTGAGGTAGAATTCGCCGTTGGGAAGGAGCAGCGTGCCGGCTTTGTGCAGCGCCGTTTTGTACTTGACGCACGTCAGCACGTCGCACAGTTGCGCATCCTCGCGCAGCGCATAGGCCACGCCGTTGGTCGCGACATACGGCACGCCGAGTTGCTCGGCGAGGTCGAGCTGCGCGAGGACGAGGCGTGCGTCCTCGGGCCGGAGATGGTGCTGAAGCTCGAGATAAAAACGGCCGGGAAAGAGGTCGTGCAGCCGGCCCGCGCGCACCCGCGCGGTCGCGACGTCGCCGCGCAGCAGCGCCTCTTCGGCGTACCCTTGGAACGAGCCGGAAAGTGCGACGAGGCCCGCACTGTTGCCGTCGAGGTCGCCGAGCTGCAAGCGCGCGTCGCGCTTGCGCCCGCGAAGCTGCGCCCGGGAGATCGCAAGCGCCAGATTCGCGTATCCCGCCTCGTTCTCGGCTAGCAGCACGAGGCGGGGAAAGCGCGCGAGATCGTGCTGCGTGAGCTCTTTGCGTTTAGGGCGCAATTCGGGCGCGTCGAGCGTGAGTTCGGCTCCGACGATCGCCGCTAGCCCGCTCGGCTTCGCCGCTTTGCCGAAGCGGACCGCACCGTAAAGACCGTCCCGGTCGGTCAGAGCCAGTCCGGCGAGCCCGAGCTCGACCCCACGCTTCACCAGCTCTTCGGGATGCGAGGCCCCTTCGAGGAAGCTGAAGTTGGAGCGACAGTGCAGCTCGGCGTACCGCGTGACCCCCATGGGACCGCTATAGTATCGAACATATGTTCGATTGTAAAGCGGCCTTTACCACATGTCGGCATCGTGCTCGCGAATCGGCCAGTCGCTCGCCTGATCCCATGCGGCAGACCCAGCGGCGGCAGCTCGCCATTGACGCCGCTCTCTTCTGTGTACAGGACGACTTTGACGCTCCACGACCTTCAGGCCGTCCGAGTGCGCGGGGCGCCCCGAAGGGTTAGTTAAGTCGAGGCACGCCCGACCGCGTTCTTCGCATTGCTGCGATCCGGCTGCCCCGACCCGCGATGGTCCGCGCTGAGTATTTCGAAAACTCGACCTGTGCTGTGTTGGAGCACTGCTCTGCCTCTGAGCTAAGCGCGGTTGGTAGTGCCGGGTGGACTTGGCCCACCGGCCGCAGGATGGCGGTCCCTACGAGAATTGAACTCGTGCTCTCCGCTCGACAGCGGGTACTCTGTCTGAATTAAGGGACCGTGGCGGAGGGTGCGTCGACTTGAACGCGCACAGCTCTTGCGAGCCTCGCCGGTTTTCAAGACCGGTGGGTTACCATTCCCCCAACCCTCCGAGTGCGAGACGACGCCCGCAGTCGAACCGGGGATCGTGAGTTTGCAGCCCAGCGCATTACCGTTTTGCTACGCCGTCATTGGAGCGATCGGCGGGAGTTGAACCCGCGTTTTGCTGGTGTCGGAGACCAGCGCGTTTCCGCTACGCTACGACCGCGTGGAGCCCCTCATCGGAATCGAACCGATCCACCTCATCCTTACGTGGACGCGCACAGCCGACGTGCTCGAAGGGCAGATTTGGTGCAGCGACCGCTGACCATGTTGGCTCCGAGGGCTGGTAACGATCCAGCTACGACGATTTCAAAGACCGCCTGCTCACCTTTCGCTTCCTCGGATCGAGCCCACGCGGAGAATCGAACTCCGATGCTCCCGTTTAGAAGTCGGGCGCACGTCCTAACGTGCTTCGTCGGCATGGTCGGGACGAGGGGACTTCAACCTGCGAACCTCGCCGTCCCGAACGGCGCGCTCTGCCAAGCTGAGCTACATCCCGATGGTCGAGTCGACACGATTCGAACGTGCATCGGCTTGGCTGCGAGGGGCGGCATCGAACCGCCGATCTTCCGGCTAACAACCGGACGCTGTGCCGAACTCAGCTACCTCGCATTGGTGGAGACGAGGAGAGTCGAACTCCTTTGGAACTGCTTGCAAGGCAGACGCATGGCCGTTCTGCCACGTCCCCATTTGGCACCTCGGCAAGAGTTGGACTCGCGTCTCCGGTTTCGTAGACCGGCACCTATCCGCTAGGCTAACGAGGGCGTGGCCGAAAGAGCCTGAGTCGAACCGGCGACTCCAAAATTAGGTCGTGCAGTTTTCGAAGAACAAACTTGGGGCGATCGGACAGAGTTGAACTGTCTCTGCAGCTTCACATGCTGCGGCCTTCCCGTTAGACGACGACGCCTTAGACGAGAAAAGCCCCCGGCGCTGCGGCCGAGGGGCTCTCCGAAAATCGAGAATCCGCCTGGACGTTACGCCGAACCGGTCTCCGTACCGATGCACGAATACCAATGCGAAAAATCACTACCCGCGACTCGAGGGGTTCGTGATTGACTGGATAGCCGTTTCGCTCGGAGTAACATGGCGAACGTCATCTTATCGCGGTCCTCAGCTTGGCGTCAAGGCGTATTGCTAAAATAGTCGGGTCGTGGGCCCGCATGCATCTACCGCGCAGGGTGGTCCTCCCGGTCGCGTACAGCACGATGGCTTTGAACCCGCCGCCGCACGCCATACCGGCGCGAGCGGCGGCAGGTTCGAGCGTTTTATTTGGGACCGAACGTGATAAGGGCCGGATAGTAAAGATAGTCGCAGCTGGCACCGCACGGTCCCAGGGTGTTGAGCGGAGGACTCGCGTATGGCGCCTGGTATTCCGTGATGTTGCTGCCGAAATAGTTGGACACGAACAGGTTCTCGTGAACGTCGACGGCAAGCCCAAATGGCCCGTCGACGCCGTTTGTGATCGTCGCAATCGGAAGACCGTTATACGGCGGCGGGTATTCGAAGACTACGCCGTTCGGATTCGATGAGTTGCCTCTGCTTCCGATAAAAAGGTCATCCTTATCGTCGAATGCGAGGGACTGCGGCGAGGCCACGTTGACGTTCAGAATGCCTCCGGTGTACGGCGGCGGAAATTCCGAGACGAAACCGACGCTGTTCGTAATCCAAAGGTTGCAGCTCGAATCGAAGGCGAGCGCGATGGGTTGGCTGATTCCGTTCGTGATGATTTGCTCCGGTTTCTTTTGCGTGTACGGCGGCTTCAGAACGACCACGCGGTTGTTCCCGTAATCGGCGATGTACATTCTTTTCTGATCGTCGAAGGCGATACCGTACGGCTCTTCCAAGCCGGTCTTTCCAACATCCGACGCGGTCATCGCTATCGGTGACCCGGTGTAAGGGGGCGCGAACTCCAAGACGGCGTTTGTGTCGTAATCCGTGACGAACATGTTCTTCGCGTCGTCGAAAGCAACGGCGACCGCATAGGTGACATCGTTGATCGTCGCGGGGGCCGCGGTATATGGCGATAGGAATTCGAGCACGTTGCTGTCGCCGTCGTTGGCGACGTAGAGCCCGCTGCTGACCTTCGTCTTGATGCCGCAAGCGGCGTTTCCGGCAGGCCGCATTCTCGCTTGCCTTGCGACCGTCGGGCCGGCCGGGCGGGGCATCACGATCGGGCCGCCGAGGGCGCCCGCCCTCGCAATTCCATGCGTGGCGGGGAGAGCGGCGGCGAGCATCGCCAATGTTGCGAGGATCGCGGCATGCGTCGAGCGGCGAAGTCCGAATGGCGTTGACAAGGTTGACCTCCTCAGAGAAGCGACCAGCAGACCGGGCAAAAGCTTGCCGGTCTTCACAATGCACGCGCGCAGCCGCATCCGCTAATAGGGCAAACCGAAAGCGTCCCCGTGTTAGGGACGAAACCGGGCCGCCGAAATGCGTGTCTTTGGGCCTTCAACGTTGACGCCGCCGCGCCTACCGCCCGAGCAAGAAAGAGCCATTCGATCGTGCATTGGTGAATCGAGAAGATCGCTTGCGCGCGTGCATCGCGCGCCTACGAGCGCGGCGTTCCCGCAGTTCACTCTAGTGCGCGCTGACCATCCACGCGATGCCGAACTTATCGGTCACCATGCCGAATTTGCCGCCCCAGAAGACATCGCCCCACGGCATTCTGACGTTGCCTCCTTGCGAGAGCTCGCCAAACACGCGCTCTCCAGCCGCCGCGTCGGAGGCCGCGAGCGAAAGGGAGACGTGCCCGTCACCGGTGTGCAGACCCGCCATTATGTCAGCGGCCATGAACTTGAGGCTTCCCGCAACGAAGCTCGCATGCATCACTTTGGTCTTGAGTTCCGGTGGAATCTCGCCCTCCATCGGCGAGCCTTCGTAGCGGTGGAGTGACGCTACTTCGCCTCCGAAAACAGTGCCGTAGAAGGCCAGCGCTTCTTCGCAGTTTCCCTCGAAGAATAGGTACGGTTCGAGTTCCATCGTCCTCCAATCGTCTAAGACGGCTACACGCCGTCCGTCGTCTGCCGGGCGGTCGGTGCAGCATCGGCACGGCGCGCGCCGGCTAACCTTTTGCAGCCGAAAGGAAATCCCCACCGGGGCGCGGAGCTTGGCTCATGCGTTACCGGAAAGTGGGTCGCTGGGGCCTGAAGCTGTCGGTTGTCGGTCTCGGTTCTTGGCTTACGTACGGCGGGAACGTCGAGGAAGACCGCGCGCGGGCGTGCATCGCGCGCGCCTACGAGCGCGGCGTCACGTTCTTCGACACGGCGAACGTCTACGCGCGCGGCCGCGCCGAAGAGGTCGTGGGTCGAGCGCTGGCAGCGTACCGGCGCGACTCGTACGTGCTGGCGACGAAGGTCTTCTTTCCGCTCGCTGAGGGGCCCAACGATCGCGGACTCTCGCGCAAGCACGTCTTCGAGCAATGCCATGCGTCGCTTCGCCGCCTCGGCGTCGACTACATCGACCTCTATCAATGTCACCGCTACGACGTCGCGACGCCTTTGGAAGAAACGTGCTCGATCATGAACGATCTGGTGCGCCAAGGCAAGATCCTGTACTGGGGCGTTTCGGAGTGGAACGCGGATCAGATCGCCGCAGCCGTCGTGCTCGGCCGAGCCCGAGGCTGGGCGGAGCCGATCTCCAATCAGCCGCAATATAGCGCGCTCTGGCGGCGGATCGAGCGCCGCGTGCTGCCGGCGTGCGCCGAATACGGGCTCGGCAACGTCGTCTGGTCGCCGCTGGCGATGGGAGTTTTGAGCGGGAAATACCGATCGGTCGCGCAGCCGCCGCCGGGCACCCGCGCCGCAAGCCCGGGCGCCGCGATGATGGAAGAGTACTTTACGCAGCCGATCCTCGA
The DNA here is from genome assembly GCA_003156715.1 of Candidatus Tityobacter terrigena. GTDB lineage: Bacteria > Vulcanimicrobiota > Vulcanimicrobiia > Vulcanimicrobiales > Vulcanimicrobiaceae > Tityobacter > Tityobacter terrigena. The sequence goes on along the minus strand of PMHO01000039.1, from coordinate 21,648 downwards.
TGCGGTTGCGCGCGCCGCCGAGATTGCGCAGAAGGCGAATTGCTCGCTCGCGCAACTCGCCCTCGCCTGGTGCTTGCGCCGGCCGGAAGTAACGAGCGTCATCACCGGTGCCACCAAGCCCGAGCAAGTGGACGACAACGTCGCCGCCGCCGACCTCGACGTCGATCCGCGGGTTCTTGCGGAGCTGGACCGAGTTCTCGAGCCGGTCGCTCCATTCGAAGCGTATACATCGTAGCCGGCTCTCTGCAGCCTTCTTTTCGCTAACCGGAAGCGCCGCCGGCTCGGCGACGGCGATAAAGGACGTGGACGATGTTGCGCCAGTTGACGTCGCGCTCGTAGCGCAAGCCGGCTTTTTCCATGACGCGTCGCGACGCATGATTGCCCGGCAAGGTGAAGGCGACGACGTCGGGTGCGCAGATTTCATCGAGTGCAAGCATGCAGAGCCGCGTCGCCATCTCGGTCGCGTAACCTTGATTCCAGAACTGGGCGTGCAAGGCGTAAAAAATCTCGAGCTCTTCGGCCCCGCCGACATGCACGTGACGCAGCCCCGAATACCCGACGAAGGCTCCGGTCGGCAAGCGCAACAAATACAAACCGTAGCCCCGGCTGTCCCAGTGCTCCAGCATGTGATCGACGAACCGCCGCGTGCGTGCTTCGACGTCGGGCATGACGCCGCCGAGCGTCGCCATGACCTCGGGATCGGCATACAGGCGGGCGAGCACGCGGCAGTCATCGCTACGAATGCGCTGGGCCAGCAATCGCGCCGTTCGCAGCGTATCGAAGTTCTTCGACGCGTCGAGTCTCACGTCGTCTGGGCGGCGATGCTAGCCCACACGCCGGACCCCAGCAGATTTTGGCCGCCGTCGGCGACCAAAACGGTGCCGGTCACGTACGAGGCGAGCGGCGAAGCCAGGAAGACCGCGCAGCCGCCGATGTCGTCGACGTTGCCGAAACGCCGCAGCGGAATCGTTTCGGTCAGTTTGTCGCCAAGCGCCCCGCGCCCGAGACGCCGAAAGCCCTCGGTGTTCTCGATCGGTCCCGGCACGATGCTATTGCAGCGGATGCCATGCTTGCCCCATTCGACCGCGAGATCTTTCATCAACATGTCGATGCCGGCTTTGGCCGCACCGACGTGCGCCTGATTGGCGTAGGGCGTGAAGGCTTGGCCGGCCGAGATGAAGATGATGCATCCGCCCTGCTCGCGCAAGTGCGGAAAGGCGGCCCGGCTCGCATTGTACGAGCCGAGCAGATCGATGTCGACGACCGCCTTGAAGGCGTTCGCGCTCATCTTTTCGGCAGCCGCCGGAAAGTTACCGGCGGCGCCGCAGACCAGCACGTCGAGCGTTCCGAGCTCGGCCTTGCAGCGCGAGAGCGCGGCCTCGAGCGCGGGATAATCGCGCACGTCGAGCGACGCGGTAAAGACCGTTGCGCCGAGCGCGCGAAGCTCGACGGCCGCGCCGTCGAGCCGCTCTTGAGAGCGCCCGCAGATGCCGAGCTTCGCCCCGAGCGCGGCGAAGTTTTTCGCAATGCCTAAGTTGATGCCGCTTCCGCCGCCGGTCACGAAGACGGTCTTGCCTGCGAACAAACTTTTCGGAAAGAGGTCCGTGGCGTTCATCCGAGCCCGTTCTTGGAGCCCGTGAGCGCTTACTGCTTGCCGCTAGTCGAAGGCCCCGACGAGCCACCATCGTTTGCGCTCGCACACGATGCGATAGAGCGCGCCGTCTTGTAAAAGGACGTCGTAAGCATCGCTCGCGTGGGCGGCCGCAACGCCATCGAGCGCCTCGCTCCACCAGCCTTCGTCGATGCGCCAAGGCCCGGCGACGTCGACGACGGTTCGTCCCTCAACCGCCGCCGGAACCCCATGCGCGAGCAGCACCTCGACGGCGCGTCGCTCGAGCATGCGGTACACGAGCGTGGCATCGTCCTTCGGCGCCGGCGGAGCGGGCCGCACGTGTGGGCTTGCAAGCGACTGGGTGCTGAACGGTTCGTAGGCAACGCGCGTCTCGTAACGATGCCCGGGGACGATCGTTGCCCGCAGCGCGTGCCGTGGCCCGAGCGCCGCTTCAAGCCGGGCGAGGGCAATCGCGACCACATCGGGGTCGGGATCGTTGCCCGCGAACAGCGAGAACTCGGTGCCGCCCTCCTCGAGGCGCTCGGCCCCGAGGAGCAATCCAACGACCGGCGAGCGAAGCGTGATGCCTTCGAGCTTAGCGCGCAGCAAGTCGAACATCGTGCCGGCTTGCGACGTCGCCTGTGCCAAAAGCGTTGGAAGCTCGAGCCGTTCGCCATCCTCGCATTCGATTCGCAACCGTAAAAAACCACAGCGCTTGCCGGCCGATGCGACGTCGCCGGCGACGCGCGCGACCAAGGAGCGCAGCGCGAAGAGAAGCTGTTCTTCGCGCTCGGCGGTGCCTTCGCCGTACAGCGCACCGTCGATGACGAGCCGGCGCGGACGCGGGATGACCGGTTCGTCGTCGACGCCGCCGGCGTACGCGTGCCAGCGCGCCGATGGAGGCCCGAAGCGGCGCACGAAGGGACCGTGCGGAAGTGACGCAAGTTCGCCGAGCGTTTTGATACCGAGCAGACGCAAGCGTTCGACGACCCTTTCGTCGAGATCGAGCGCATACAGCGAAAGCGGTGCGAGGAAGGCACGCTCTTCGCCTGGTCGTACGATGCTGCCGTCGCGCACGCGAGCCGCAGTGCGGGCGACGAATTTATTCTCAGCCAGCGCGAGCGCAAACGTCAATCCGGCGAAGGCGCCGTCACTCGCCAGCGCCGTGCGGACGCTTGTAAGCCAGCGCTCGTGGCTGCCTGGGATACCGCGCATTTCGAGCAACGCGGTTCCTTCGGCCGCATCCTCGACCAGCGGTGAGGCGGCATCGAGTGCGTCGAGAATGCGTTCCCAAAGGGCGCGGTTACGCCCCGGATCGTCGACGGCGACTGCAGCTCGCGGCACGCACGCGCCCGCCTGTACGAGCGTCATGCCGGTGCGAGCGCCGCGCAAGAAGGCTTTGTCATCCACGGCGATTACGTGGCCGCGCTCGAGCCGATCGGCGACGATCAGCGGCCGCGCGCGCAGTCGCGGTTCGAAATGCCGCGCAATCTCGACTTTATAGGATGGAACGAGCGCGCAAACGATCGGCATGGCGCGCGCGTCAATTGGGATGCGCGGCGGGCGTCAAACGGCCACGACCGTTCTGCGAACAAAGCGCTGCATGCTTGGTGCGTCGAGGACGCGTTCGCGCAGTGCGACGAGCGGCGGCCCCGCGCATTCGAAGGTCGTGCACGCGATGCGCGCGATCTTGCCTGGTGCCGCGCGCTTATGCTTGAGGATCGTGGCCGTCACGTCGCTTTCGGCGAGCGCGCAGAACGGCCCCGAACCACCAGCCCAGCGAACGCGTTGCGGTTGCAGACGAACGCGCACCGAGGCGAAATAACGCAGCTCGTCGGAGGCGGTTTCGCCGAGCGCGATCAGCAGGGCGCCCGTGCGGTGCGTGAGGCCGGCCAAGCGCGTCCATGCCGTCGCCGGGAGCGCAACCGCGGGGATTGCTATCACGCCGAACGCCGCCGCCCGCAGCACGACATCGACGGCGCGGGCCACGCCCGGCGTATCGCAGACCGGAACGACTAGGAGTCGCGCAAGGTCGACCCCCGCCGCTGCGAGTGAGGGCGGATAGAGCGCACCGTCCGGCCCCGCCGGGGCCTCAATCAGTGCAGCTAGGCCACCCCCGGCCGTAGCCGTCGCAAGCAACCGCCCCAACACGCTCGAGCGCCCGGAACCCTGCGGCCCTTCAAGCGTGACGATGACCCCGCGCGGAAAACCCCCGCCGAGCGCGTTGTCCAGCTCGCTGAGGCCGCTCCGGACGAGTCGTTCGCTTGCGGGGGTAAAGGCCTCAGGCGTGGCCCCGGGGTGCCCTGCCGAGAGGCTCGCGCGCAGGTCCGCCAGCGTTTCGCGCCGCCGCTCGGGGGACAAATCCGGAACCCGCGACAACATGGGAGAACCATGCTAATCGAACACATGTTCGATGTCAAGCGGCCGCCCACGAGAGCTTAGCGCGGGGGGTCGATCGCCCGGAACATCTCTTGAATCGAGATTGCGAAGCCGGGCACGGCAGGATGCACGAGCATTCCGGCGTCCTGGACGGCGGTGCCCTCGCAGTCGTGCAGCTCCACCTGCCGACGTTGCGAGTCGATGACGATCACGAGCGCCGAACCCGACGCGAGATACGTCGCGATCTTATCGTCGACGTCGGGGCGCCGGTCGTCGGGCGAGAGAATCTCGACGGCGACGTCGGGTGCAAGCTGCGGGACCTCCAGAGCGTGGCCCGTTAGGCCCCGCAGCCGCTCAACGGCGACGTAGGCGATGTCCGGCACGAGCGGACGAATTGTCCCTCCCGGCGGCGCCACGCGAAAGCGCCACTCCGGACCAACCTCTCCGCGGTCCCCGGCCCACGCCGCTAGTGCGGTCGTAAACCGGCCCTGAAGAAGCGAGTGACTGCGGGTCGGGCTCACTTTTTGCAGCGGCCGGCCACGGACCCATTCGGTTTCCGGTTCGGTGATCGGTAGAACGATCTCTGAAGCAGCCATTTCTCCACAGGGACGCTATCACACGCTCGTCAGCTGCGGCAAGCTCGTGAATCACCGAACTGTTCTGTGCTACAACATGACGAGTCCCAGGCGCATGCCTTGCGTGACGGCTTCGGTGCGGCTGGAGACGCCGAGCTTGGCGAAGATCGAGCCGACGTGAAACTTGACCGTATGCTCGGAAATCCCGAGCCGCGCGGCGATCTCTTTGTTGGGCGAGCCACGCGCCATTTCGGCTAAGACGCCGCGTTCGCGGGGTGAGAGCGGTTCGTTGCGCTCGATCGGATCGGCCAGGGCACGTGAAAATGCAAGCGTGCGCGGCTGCACCGCAACGAGGCCGGCACTGACGGCGACGACGGCAGCGACGATTTCCTCAGGGGAAGCTTCGCGCGCGAGGATTGCAAGTGGTCCACGCTCGCCGGCGGCGTCGGCGACCTCGAGCCAGGCGCGGCGCGCATCTTCGCTCAGCACGACGGAGGGCAGCGCGAATCCATCGGCGACCGAGTTCCGCTCCTCCACGAGGACGTCGGGAGCGAACGCGGCGACGGCATCCGAAAGCTCGGCCGGAGCCGTCTCACCCACCACGGCGATCCGCTCGTCGCCACGCAAGGCGCCGGCCAAGCCGCGCCGCACCAAAGGCGAGCGCGCACTGACGAGCGCACGAATCACGCCGCGGGTTGCGCTCGCTTCTCGCCCGCGTGCGCCCGCAAGAACGCAACGACGCGATCGGCCGGGACCGCCAGCGCCAGTCCGCGCGCGATCATACTGTTGATGCCCACGATGCGACCGCTCGTGTCGACAAGCGGTCCGCCGGAGTTGCCTGGTGCAAGGCGCACATCCGCTATAACCCACTTGGCGTTGACGCGCTGCACCGTGCCAAGGGTCAACGCGCCGCTCAAGCCGAGCGGGTTGCCGACCGCGGCGACAAGCTCGCCCGCCCGGAGCTGCGCAGCGGACCGCGTCACGACCGGCGTCGCTTCCAGCTCGCTCGCCAAGCGCAGCAGCGCGAGGTCGCAGTCGGGGTCCCGCGCGATCAGCGCCGCTCGTTCGAAACGGCCGTTCGGGAATTCGACGGTCGTCCTGGCGCCGCGCACCACGTGAGCGTTGGTGACGACGAGCCCGTCGTCCGTCCAAATGACGCCCGAACCCATCGAGCGGCCGCGGGCTTCATGGATGCGCACGGTCCAGGCGCGCATGCGCTCGGCTAGCGCCGCAAGATCTGCGTCGACGTCACTCGCCATTGCGCGAACGCTCGCCAACGAGCACCTCAAGCGTTTGGCGGCGGCCGGCACGCAGCACGTCGAGGCGCTGCTTTGTCCCGACGGTCTCACTGCCGAGCGCGCGCGCAACGTCGTCCGAATCTTCCAGCGCGCGCCCGCCCAGGGCCAGCAGAACGTCGCCGATCAACGCGCCGGCCCGCTCGGCCGGCCCTTCCGGAGCGACGTCGACGACGATGACTGCCGACTCTTGCTCGATGCCGAGCTCGCTGCGCAGCCGTTGCGGCAGGCGCACGGCCTGCATCGCCACGCCCAGGTACCCGCGCTTGATCCGGCCGCCCGCTTCGAGTTGTTCGGCGACGCGCACGACGGTCGAGAGCGGAACCGTCAGCGGCGTACGCCGTGAAAGGCCCCACGTGTTGACGCCGATGACCGCGCCGTGCGCGTCGGCGAGCGCTCCTCCCGAAAAGCCCGAATACAGGTTGAGATCCGGCCGAATGAAGCGGTCGACATCGCCGCCGCGCCACGTGCGCCAAGGACCGTCAAGGGAACTGAGGACACCCATGCTGGCCGCCGCTTCACCATCTTCATCGCGCGCCAGCGCCAGTACGATGTGCCCAACCTTGAGCGCATCGAGCGCAGCCCGCGGCACCGGAACCAGCGATGCGTCGGTGTGCAGCAGAGCCAAATCCGTCGTCGGATCGCGTCCGACGAGCGTAGCGCGTGCCGTCGCTTCACCACCGAGCCGAATGACGATCTCGTCTTCGCGGTCGATGGTGTGCTCGGTCGTAACGACCGCGTGCTCGGAGAGGGCGATGCCGCTGGCATCGCGTCGCGGATCCGAATCGACGTAGACGATCGACGGCGCTAGGCGCTCGACGGCGTTGGCAAGTTCGCTAGAGAGCGCGGCAAGGGCGCTTGAATCGGTGAACATGCTCATGAGTATGCACGGCGCCGCGCGGCATCGCATCACCGATTCGGCTAGGTGGTTCGATGCGCTACGGCAGGAGCAGCAGTTTTCCGACGGTCTTGCGCGACTCGAGGTCGGCATGCGCGCGCGCGGCCTCGGCGAGAGGATACTCGTATTCGATCAGCGTTCGCAAAGTGCCGCTCTCCACCATCGAGAACAGGTCGCCGGCCCGCCACGCGATCTCATCGGGCGTCGACGTGTAGTGCACGAGCGTCGGACGCGTGGCAAAGAGCGACCCTTTCCCGGAAAGGTACTGGAGATCGATCGGCGGCACGGGACCGCTCGACGCGCCGAAGAGCACGAACATGCCGCGCGGCCGCAGCGAGTCGATGCTTTTCTCGTACGTCGTTTTGCCGACCGAATCGTATACCACATCGGCCCCCCGGCCGTCCGTGATGCGGCCCACCTCTGCGGCGAAGTCGGCTTCGGTGTACTTGATCACGTGATCGGCACCCGCACCGCGCGAGAGCTCGGCCTTTCGTTCGGTCGAGACGGTCGTGATGACGGTGGCTCCTTTGGCTTTCGCCAACTGCGTCAAAAGAAGTCCGACGCCCCCGGCACCGGCGTGAACGAGGGCGACGTCGCCCTTCTTGAGCGCAAAGGTGCTGTTCGCGAGATAATGCGCCGTCATGCCCTGGAGCAGCAACGCGGCGGCCTGGCGAGGGCTGACGCCGTCCGGCACGACCACGAGTTTGGCTACCGGCACGGCTACGAACTCGGCGTAACTTCCTAACGCTGACGCGTATGCGACGCGCTGACCGGGGCGCAGTGCGGTGACATTTTCACCAACTGCCTCGATGGTTCCACACGCCTCCATCCCCGGCACGAAGGGCATGTGCGGCGCCTTATAGTGGCCGCTGCGATAGTAGACGTCGATGTAGTTGATGCCGATCGCCTCGGTACGAACCAACGCCTCGTTGGGTCCCGGCTGCGGTTCTGGAATCTCCTTTAGGCGAAGAACATCGGGCCCGCCCAGCCGTTCGACGACGATCGCGTTCATGCGGTGAGAGCCTCCTTAGCGCGGGCGGTACGCCCGCGAACTAGGCGCGTTCCCGAGAGCCGGTCGTGCGGCTGGACGCGGAAGAACGCACCGAAGAAATAAATCGTCGTCGTCAGGCTCACGAGCGCCAACGCGTAACGCCACAGAACGCGAAAGATGCCCGGCTGCGAGAAGCGCGTGGTGACGACGCGCAGCTCCATGATCATCATTCCGAGCGTTTGTCCGCTGAGCGCGACCAGCACTGCCGAATACGCGAAGAAAGCCAGCATTGCGAACGATGCGCCTGGGTCGAATGAAAAATGTCCCATCGTGTGGGCCAGCGGCCACAACGGCTTCAAGAAGTCGGGCAGGTCGCTCGGATTCACCTCGTGGACTTTCGCGGAGTTGGTGACGCTCATGCCGACGGGACTTTGGACGATCGCGCTGACGACCGTTGCATCGATCCCGATTGCCGCCAGCCGTCGCAGGCGCGGTGCCAAGTACGGCTTCGTGACGTGCTCCGGCACGCTCGCGAGGTCGTACGAGACCTGCGGGCGCGGCGCATCGAGCACGTCCCGCCAGTGCTGCGCGAGCGGGCTGCGATGGAAGGCGAAGAGGGCGTCGATGCGGTTGGTGGCGTAGGGCATTCCGGCGATCCATTCCCCCATCCGCAGCGCCGGCTGCGCTTCGAGCTCCCGCTTCTGCTCGGCCAGGACGCGCATGTCGACGCGCCGCCCGACAGCATGAAAAGTCGTGATTGAGATCGCGCGGATTGCGTCGTCGAGCGAATTCGTGCACACCAGGCCGACGCGATCGGCGGTGAACTCCGTGCGCCGCAACCACGAACCAAACACGAGCGCGACGGCCGGGTTTTCGCGCCCCGAGGCGCTGAGCAGCGAGGTCAGCCGCGTATGACCCGACGCAATGTGCGCGAGCTCGCGCGCGATCAAAAAGGACAGCTCCCCCTCGCGTAAGTGCTCCAGATACTGGCTTGAGATGACGAGCGCATACGGTTCGCCGATACCGACCGCGGCGATCGGTACGAAGACGTCGTCGCGCAGAAAGATGTGGGGGGCGGGTATGCCGAGCCGCGACGCGGCCTGGCCCACCAGCACGTGCACTTCCGGAAACTGGCGCGCGTCGATGCGGACGCTCGAACCGAGCAGACGGCCGCGCGAGATCGAGACGAATGCCATCCCGCCGACGATCAGCAATGCGAATTCGGAGACGGTGACGCTATGGAAGAGCAGGCCGATGAGGCCGATGGTCACGGGCGCCATGGCAAGCGACACCCAGAAGGCCCGGCGCTCGCCCTGGACGCGGAGCGACTGCGCCCCCGAAAAAAGCTCCCGCTCCTCCACGCCGGCTGTTTTCCAGGCCGAGGCCTTGACTTCTTGGCACAATATGCTATTGTACTAGTGTACTAGAACAATATGACGTTAGGAGAACCGAAATGACCGTCCGCAAGCACAGCCTCCGCCCCGACGAAACCGTCCGTCCGACCGTGATCTCGACCCCGCGCAGCGGCGCTCTCTTCCCCGGCTGGGGCGTCAAGCTCTAAAGGTTCTCGGGTCTTGCCCGCAATCTTCACCGTCGACCCGCGCAGCGGCATCCCGCTTTACCTCCAGCTCATCGAGCAGGTGAAGCGGGCAGTTGCCCTGGGGACGCTCGACTCCGGCGAGCAACTGCCGACCGTCAAAGCACTCGCGCTCGATCTGACGATCAACCCGAACACCGTCGCCCGGGCGTACCGCGATCTCGAGCGCGAGGGCGTGATCGAAACGAGCCCGGGACGCGGGTCCTTCATCCGCAGCAATGGTGCGACCGGCGAGTCCCGACGCGCCGTCACCGACGTGGCCGCCGCTGCCCTCGACGATGCGGTTCGCGAAGCGCGCAATCTGGGGTTGCCCAGCGCCGAGGTCGAGACACTTTTCAAACGCGCCCTCGGGCGCTGGTTCTCCGCTAGGGAGGAGGCATGACCCTGACGACCATCTCCGTTCACGATCTGACCAAACGGTACGGCAGCTTCGAAGCCGTTTCGCATCTAACCCTCGACGTTGAACCCGGCTCCATTTGCGGGCTGCTCGGCCCCAATGGTGCCGGGAAGACGACCGCCTTCAAGTGTATCCTCGGCCTTGCGCGACCTACCGCCGGCAGCATTGCGATCGAGGGCGCACCGGTTACACCGAAGACCTTCGAAACGACCGCCTACGTGCCGGAACGCAACGTGCTGCACGAATGGATGACGGTCGGCGAACACGTCGAGCTGAACCGGCGCAGCAACCCCAAGCACGATCCCAAGCGCGCCGACGAATTGCTCGCCACGTTCAAGCTCGATCGCCGCAAGAAAGTCAAACGGCTCTCCAAGGGTCAGAAGACCGCCTTGATGCTGATCCTCGCGCTCTCGATCCGGCCGCGCATCCTCGTCCTCGACGAGCCGTCGAGCGGCCTCGATCCGATCTTTCAGCGCGTGGTGCTCGACCTGATGATCGATGCCGCCGCCGGCGGCGCGACCATCTTGTTTTCGTCGCACCAAATCGGACAGGTCGAACGCGCCGCCGACCGCGTCGCAATTCTCAAGCAGGGCCGGCTCGTTTTGGACGGCACGGTCGACGAACTCAAAGGTTCGCAAAAAATCGTCGAAGCGATTTTCGAGGATTCCGTACCGTCGCTCAATGGCCTCGCCGCAGACGCACGCATTCTCCGCGTCGAACGCGTGGGGCGCGTTTACCGCGCCTACGTGCGCGAGGGCGGCGACGAAATCGCGCGCCGTCTCGATGCGCTCGGGCCCAAGAGCGTGAGCGTCCTCGACCTCAATCTGGAGGACATCTTTCTCAATGCCGTCGCCGACGCCAAGTCGCCGGAGGATACAATCTAAATGTGGTACCTTGAATTCTTGCGGATGCGGCGGGCGCTGACCGTTTACGCGCTGATCCTGCTCGGGATCGCCCTCGCGCTCGTCGTCGGCCTGCAGCTGGGGCACGTCGCCGTCGGAAATAGCGTCTCATTTGGCCCAGGCGGCCCTTCGGACGTGGGGTTCGTGTACGTGACGGGCGGCCACGAAACGAAGCGGGTCGCTGCCAAGAGCCTTGAGTTTCCATTGGTGTGGTTGGTCGGGGTCGCTGGTTTTCTGGCCATCTTCTTTACCGCGATCCTCGGACCGAGCCTGAACGCCGAAAGCGAGCATCTCGACTATGTGTTCACGAAGCCGATTTCACGCGCGCGCCTCGGCGCCTCGTACGTGTTGGTCGACGTCGCCGGCCTGCTCGCGGCGTTTCTTGTGGGGCTCGTCATCGCCGTCATTCCGCTTGCGTCAATCGGCATTCTGCGTTTCCTTTTCGTCGACTCGGCGGCGTTGCCGACGTTCGTACTGCTCTTGGGCATGGCGTTTATGTGGTATGGCGAAAAACAAGCGGCGACGGGCTGGTATCAGGGCTCGGGCGGAAAAGCCGGCGTTGTGAGCATCGTCGTCTTCTCGATCTTAAGCGCGCTCGCGGCCGTGGACCTCGGCCCGAGCTTTCACGCAACGATCATTGCGCTCAACTTTCTCAACCCGCTCGCCTACCTTCATTCGCTCACCAGCCAGGGCGGCACGGTGAACGAGCACACGCTTCTGCCGGTCAGCATGGCGTGGCAAATCGTCCTTACTTGGAGTATCGGAGTCGTTTGTTGCGCCATAGCCGTCGCCGGTTGGCGCCGCGTGGAGGCATGATGCGCTACTTCGGAACGTCGTTTTCACTCGTCCTCGGCGGCCTGCGTTTGCGCGTGCGTATCGACCTGGACGACGATCCCGACGAACAGACCGTACACAGCTTGCGGGTTCACGAAGCCACGCGCTCGCGCGAGGGCCGGGAAAGCTCGAGCTCTACTTCAAGATAAAGCCGTTGGGATGCGCCGCCTGCGCGTACTTCCACGTGCCGTTCTTGATGGTGTAGAAGTACACGTCCGGGTCGAGCGGATCCCCGGTGTTGTTGAACTGAAGCGTCCCGACGCAGGTCTGCCACGCGCCGCCGAGCGCAATCTGGCGCGCCAAGCTCAAGCGGTCCGTTGCGCCGCGGTTCACGGCCGCAATCGCGATTTGAGCGGCTGCGTACGCGAAGGCCGAAAGGTTGGTGAACTGACCGTAACGTGCCTCGAAGTCGGAGCGGATTCGGAAGACCGTCGGCGCGAGCTGCAGGGGTGGCATCGGGGTCGAAACGATCAACCCTTCGGTATCGTCCTTGAACTTCTGCAGCGTCGCCGCGTCGAAAAAGCCTTGCGAGGCGTAGAGCGGTCCCGTGTACCCCTGCGCGCGCAGCTCCACGATCACGGCTCCCATGTCGCTGGCCCTTCCCGCTAGGTAAACGACATCGGGCTTGAGAGCGGCGGTGGCCTTTGCGACCCCGATGAAATCGGGCTTGTCGAAGCTGAACCGGATCGCCTTCGAGTCGATCTTGTCGTTGAGCAGCTGGTCGTGAAAGCCGCCGGCGACGTCGAAACCGTAGTCGCCGTCTTGGTAGAGTGCCGCGGCCACTTTCGGTTTGAGCTGCGCCTCGACGAACAGAGCCGTCAGCCGGCCCTCGGTCGAGTCTTTGGTGGCGAGCCGCCATACGTTGCCGTAACCGTGGGCGGTGATGGGATCGTAGGTTGCCGTCGGTACGATCAGCGGCATCTGGCCGTTGACGTAGGTGCGCAGCGCGGCGTCGGTGATCGTGCCCGAAAGATGGCCGATGACGCACACGATCGTCGGATCGTCGCACGCGAAGCCGGCATTGACCAATCCGGTCGCAAGCAAGTTCTGGTCGTCGAAGGTGCGCATCGTGAACGACTTGTCCATAATGCCGCGGATGCGGTTCGCATCGTCGGTTGCAGCGCGCACGCCGTTGCCGATCTGCTCGCCCAGACGAATGTAGTCGCCCGTAAAAGGTGCGACGACACCCAGGGTAACGATGGGGGCGATCGGGGTGTCCCCGTAGGCGGCTCGAACGGGCGACGTGGTGGCGGCGCCCAGGGCGGCCGCCCCGGCCCCAGCTAGCAGCTCGCGCCGCCGAATCAAGCGTGCCACGCGAATCCGCCGAGCGTCGAGACGAGGAAAGCGACCGAGAATGCCATGTTGCTCACGAAGACTCTTTCGTTGAGAACGAACAGATTCTTCGAAACGTCGAAAAGCCGGTCTTCATAGAGAACCAGCGCTAGGCCTAAGCCGACGCCGAGGTAGTAGAGCGGCCCAGCCTGCGCTGCCCAGCCGGCCAGCGCGAGCAAGACGACCATGCTCGCATGCAGAGCAATCGGCAGCCGCCGTCCGCTGGCTTCACCGAAACGCGCCGGAATCGAGCGCAGGTTCTGGGCTCGATCGACGTCACGGTCCATCAATGCGTAGATGATGTCGAAGCCGGCTACCCACAAGGTGACGGCTGCGAAGATCCACAGCCCGGCGCCGCGGATCGTCCCGGCAACGGCCACGTAGGCCCCCAGCGGTGCGAAGCCGTCGACCGCTCCCAGCACGAAATGCACCCCCCAGGTGTAGCGTTTGAGAAAGGGATAGATCGCGATGCCGAGCGCCGCCAGCGGCAGGAGCGCGACGCACAGCGGGTTGAGCATGAAGGCGGCCAGGACGAGCAGTCCGATGCCCGCGCAGGCCAGAACCAGCATGATTCGCGGCGCAAGCGTTCCACTTGCGAGGGCGCGGCGCGCGGTGCGCGGGTTGCGCGCATCGATATCCCGGTCGATGTAACGATTGGCCGCCATCGCCGCAGTGCGTGCGCCGAGCACCGCTACGGTAATCCACACCAGCTGATACGCGCTCGGCAAACCGCGCGCCGCCAGGATCGCGCCAACGTATGCAAAGGGCAATGCAAAGAGCGTGTGCTCGAGGCGGATCTCCTTGAGAACCAGCCGCGTCGCGTTGGGCGCCGCCGCTAGGCCGGTCTGCATCAGACGCCGTCTCCGCGCAGCGCGGTCGCGTCGGGCGAAGCGGCAACGAGCGGCGGGCCTGCCAGCAGACGCCGCAGCGCATCGCCGCCTTGCCCCGACCAAGCGCTCGCGACCGATTCGATCGCCCGCAATCCGTACTCGCTCCAGCGTTGCGTGACGAGCCGGCGCGTCGCTTCGTCCATGACGATGTCGGGGGGCCAGGCGCGCGCGTAGCCTTCCTCTGCGCTCTTGCGGGTCGCGTCGACACCGAGCTTGTGCCCGAGCGAGACGAGCGACGGTCCGCTGTGGTCGAGATCGTCGACCGGGCCCGGCATGATGACGAGATCCCGCGACGGGTCCAGGTTGTTGAGCACGTACCAAGCGACTTGGCGTACGTCGTGGACGTCGATGTCGGCGTCGACGACGATTAAGCAGCGCGTCAGCATCATCATGTGCCCCAGTCCCCAAAGCGCGTTCATGACCTTTTTAGCGTGCCCTGGGTACGCTTTCTTGATCGACACGATGCACAGATTGTGGAAGCCGCCTTCGACCGGAAGGTTGTAGTCGACGATTTCGGGGACGACCATCTGCAAGAGCGGCAAGAAGATGCGCTCGGTGGCTTTGCCGAGCCACGCGTCTTCCATCGGCGGCTTTCCGACGACGGTGGCGGCGTAGATCGGCTGCGTACGACGCGTGATGCAGGTGATGTGGAAGGTCGGGTATCGGTCGGCCAGGCTATACACGCCGGTATGATCGCCGAAAGGACCCTCCACGCGCAGGTCTTCGTTGTCGACGTACCCTTCGAGAACGATCTCCGCATCGGCCGGGACTTTGAGGTCGACGGTTTTGCACGCGGTCATGCGCACGCCTCGCCCGCGCAGGAAACCTGCGAACAAGATCTCGTCGACGATCGGCGGAAGCGGCGCGGTCGCCGCGTACGTGATTGCCGGATCGGCTCCGATGGCGACGGCCACCGGGACGTTGCGCCCCCAGGCCGCGGCGTGCGCACGTCCCTGCTTGTGCCGCTGCCAGTGCATCCCGGTCGTGCGCTCGTCGTAGACCTGCATGCGATAGATGCCGACGTTCTGCGTGCCGTTGCGCGGATCTTTTGTGAAAACGAGCGGCAGCGTGATGAACGGACCGCCGTCCAATGGCCAGGTCGTCAAGATCGGGAGCTTGCGCAGGTCCGGCTCCGTCTCGACGACCTCCTGCACGGGTGCGCTCGTGACCGTGAGCGGCAGAGCCAGCGCCATCGAGCCGAACTTCAAGAATTTTTCCAAACGGCCGCCGGCGCTATGCGGGACCGAGAGATCGAGCATGCCGCGCAGCCGGTCCGCGACTTCTTCCAGGGACTTGGCGCCGAAGGCCATGGCCATGCGCCGCTCCGTGCCGAACTGGTTGGTTAGGACCGCAAACTTCGAGCCCGCTACGTTGGAAAACAACAGGGCGGGACCGCCGGCCTTGACGACGCGGTCGGTGATCTCGGCGATCTCGAGGCGCGGATCCACACGGGCCCGCACCTCGCGCAGCTCGTCCGCCCTTCGCAGAGCGACGACGAATTGTCCGAGCGAATCAAAGGCCATCGCCCTCTCGTTGGACGCCCGAGACCGGCGTTCCGGTCGCCGGGGTCGGGCCGGTTGGGGGCGAATCCCGAAAGCCATGCAGTTCCTTGCAATCACGCGCCGTTTCACCGAGCGCTTTAGCCAGGCCGAGTTCGACGCGGCGCTCGGTCCTGAAGCGGACGCTGCGCGCGCACGCTACGCGCGCGGCGACTTCCGCGAGATCTACAGCCGCGGCGACGTCCCGGGCGCCGTCCTCCTGATCGAAGCGGACAGCGCGGAAGCGGCCCGCGCGCTGATGGACGAGCTTCCGATGGCCCAGCGCGGCATGATGGAGATCCAGATCGTCCCGCTGCGCCCCTATCGAGGCTTTATCGGCGGGTAACCGCCGCGGCTCTTCTTAAGCGGTCGGCGCGTGCAGGCTGCGCATGCGGAAGGAGAGCACGACGAGCGCAATCCCCGCGACGATCGCGTACGCTCCGAAGAAGTAGACGCTGAAGAGCAGCGTGAGCGTCGGGAAGATCGCAAAGACGAGCCCCAAGAGCACCGATAGCGCGCCCGCGATCACAAGGAAAATCTCACCCGCGATCTGTTTGCGCAGCTGGAATGCGGCCCCGATTTCGAGGAAGCCCGTTAGGATCGCCCAGGCAGCGATCAACAAGGCTAGCGCAAGCGCGGTGATTCCCGGCCAAAAGAACGTCACGAGGCCGACCGCGATGCCCGCCAGGCCTTGCAGCAGCATCAGCCACCAGCGTTCGCCGTGTTGCGGATGCCGTAAACGCAACGCGGCGATGGTGACGAAAACACCGTCGACGAGCGCGAAGGCGCCGAAGAGCAGCACGAAGGCTGCGATCGTCGCGACCGGGTAGACGAAGGCAAAAATACCGAACGCGACGGCAACCAGCCCTCGGATGAGAAGGACCCACCAATGAGACGCTATCCACTGCGTTCCAACCATTTTGCGGGCCTTCTACCCCACCAAGCGCCCTGTTAAACAGAACGGGCGCCCTAGCGGCGCCCGTTCCTACATCGTGTCCCGTTGACCTATCCGCGCCGCCGCCTGCCCGCGCTGCGGTCGCGGTCGGAGTCGCCGTTGCGGCTCGGTCCGCGCGGCACGTAGTCGTCGCTGTTGCCGCCGGCTAGGACGGCCTTGCGCGAGAGGTTGATACGGCCTTGCGAGTCGATCTCGACCACCTTGACCATGATCTCGTCGCCGATTTTCACGACGTCTTCGACCCGCTCGACGCGGCCCGGGGCGAGCTGGCTGATGTGCACCAGCCCCTCCTTACCGGGCAAGACGGCGACGAACGCGCCGAAGTTCATCAGTCGGGTGACCGTGCCCATGTAGGTCTCGCCCACGACGACATCCTTCGTCAGCGCTTCGACCATCTTCTTGGCTCGTTCGGCGCTTTCACCGTCGGGCGAGGCGATAAAGACGCGCCCGTCATTCTCGATGTCGATCTTGACACCGGTGTCGGCAATGATCTTGTTGATGATCTTGCCGCCGGGGCCGATGACGTCCTTGATCTTGTCGGGGTTGATGGTCAATACGATCATCCGCGGCGCAAACTGCGAGAGCTCCGGGCGCGGCCCGGGCAGCGTTTCCTTGAGCTTGTCGATGATGAACAGGCGTCCGTGTTTGGCCTGTCCGAGCGCCTCGCGCATGATGTCGAGCGTGACACCCTGGACCTTGATGTCCATTTGAATCGCGGTGATGCCGTCGACGGTTCCCGCGACCTTGAAGTCCATCTCGCCGAGGGAATCCTCGAGCCCTTGGATGTCGCTGAGCACCGCGTGTTTCTTGCCGTGCAGGATGAGACCCATGGCCACGCCTGCGACGTGCTTGCGAATCGGAACGCCGGCATCCATGAGCGCCAGGGTGCTCGCGCACACCGAGGCCATCGAGGATGAACCGTTGGATTCCAACGTCTCGCTCATCAGGCGCATGGTGTATGGAAAGTCTTCCTCGGCCGGCAGAACCGGGACCAANNTTGTTGGGAACGTCGATGATCCAATCCAGACGCTGTTCGTCGGACATCGAGCCCAGCGTCGCCGCGGTAAAGACCTGCGTCTGACCGCGCGTAAAGACGGCGCTGCCGTGAACGCGCGGAACGTAGTGCACCTTCGACCAAATCGGCCGGATTTCGTCGGCCTTGCGTCCGTCAGGACGAATCTTGTCCTCGACGACCATCACGCGCAGCTCTTCCTCTTCCATCGCCTTGACGATCTTCTCGAAGTCTTTATTGTTCGGATCTTCGAGCTTGGCGCGCAGCGCTTCATCTTTCTTGCCGAGGCGCACGAGCGCTTCCTCGCGCGTCAGCGCGGCAAAAGCGGCGTTGCGTTCGCTCTTATCCACGATGCGCATGGTCTTGGCGACGTCTTTCTTGAACGTCTTCTCGACCCAAGCTTGCAGTTGCGGGTCGTGCCCGGCAACCGGGAACTCGCGTTTGGGTTTGGGCGACCGCTTCGCCAGCTCGTCGATCGCTGCAACGATCTTCTTGATTTCCTCGTGTGCGAACGCGACGGCGGCGAGCAAATCCTCCTCGCTCAGTTCCTTGCCGCCGCCCTCGACCATCATGACCGCATCGGCGGTTCCGGCGACGACAATGTCCATGCCGCCCGTTTCATATTGCGGAAGCGTCGGGTTGCACAGCAACCCACCGTTCTCGTCGCGCCCGACGCGAACCGCCGCGACGCTTTTGGGGAACGGAATGTCGGAGACGGCTAACGCAGCGCCCGCGGCGCAGACCGCCAACACGTCGGCATCGAGCTCCGGATCGATCGAAAGGACCGTGGTGACGAGCTGAACGTCGTTGCGGAAACCGTCCGGAAAGAGGGGCCGGATCGGACGGTCGATCTGACGCGCCGAAAGCGTGCCGTGCTCGGTGGGGCGGCCTTCGCGCTTGATGTAGCCGCCCGGGATCTTGCCGGCAGCGTACATTTTTTCTTCGAATTCACAGGTGAGCGGAAAGAAGTCGATTCCTTCGCGTGGTTTATCGGATGCGGTGACGGCGGCGAGAACGACGTTGCTCTCGCCGTAACGAACGAGAGCGCTGCCGCTGGCTTGCTTCGCCAACTCACCGGTCTCGATGACCAGCGTGCGACCGCCGATCTCGAGCGAGACGGATTCTGGCACAGGTACTCCTACTTTTCTTCTCTTACTTTTGTCGTAAACAGCTATCAGTTCGCCGCGGGACGGAACCCGGCCTGTCGAGAACACGGCGCCGATGGCGACTTTGGCCGGCATCCGCATTCGGCGCGCGGAACCGCACGACGCATCGATTCTTGCCGAGATGCGGGCCCGCTCGCACAGCGAGCGAAACCCCGTGGCTCCGGCGGAACTCGATCGTTTTCGTGTGACCTGCGAGCGGGCGTTCTTCCGCGCCCTGAGTGAGTCGTGGCTGCGGGCGTGGCTGGCCTATGACGGCGAGCGGCCGATCGGCACAGCGTCGCTGACGCTAGCCGCGACCTTGCCGCGGGTCGAATGCCATGCATCGTTTGAGCCCGACGACGGCGCGCGCGTCGACGGTCGCGTGCGTAACGTTTTCGTCGAGCGGACGTATCGCCGGCGCGGCGTCGCGCGGGCGCTCATGGCTGAACTGTTCGCGGAAGCAGAACGCGAAGGCGTCGACCGGCTTGCGCTCGGCACGTCGCAGCTCGGGCGGCCGCTCTACGAGGCGCTTGATTTCGTCGACAAAAACGACGAGATGGTCTACCGGCGCAAGCCGAGATCTGCGATCAGCTTGCGATAGCGCTCGAGATCCGTTTTCTGAACGTAGCCGAGAAGGCGGCGTCGCTGACCGACCTGCATCAACAAACCGCGCCGGCTGTGATGGTCCTTCTTATGGATCTTGAGGTGCTCGGTGAGCTGGTTGATCGATGCGGTTAAGACCGCGATTTGAACGTCGGCCGAACCGGTATCGCCGCTGCTGCGGCCGTACTTACCCGCGATCTCTTGTTTTTGCTCTTTGGTGAGAGGCATATGCGGACGGTCTGCTCCTTACACAGGAAGGTCTCGCTTGGCTCAGCCGCGCCGCCCCGCTTTGGCGGCCGCCGGACCGGCGACCGGCGCATCATAGCAGACCCGGGCGGCGCGGTAAAGGTCGCTGCAAGCAATTTTCAGCTCGAACTCGAGCCATGCGCGATGGGCTCAGCGCATCGAAGCGTTCCGAGAGGTTCGTGTCGAGCGCGGCGAAGCGCAGCCGTTATGCCCGTATTCGTGCCGGTCGCGTCGAACGGCGAGATTCCGGCAGGCTCTGCAAAAACCGTCATCGTTGGAGATCGTGAAATCGCGTTGTTCAACATCGGCGGCGCCTATTACGCGACCGAAAGCACCTGCCCGCACCAGGGAGGTCCGCTGGCCGAGGGATCGATCGAAGGATCCATCGTGACCTGTCCGTGGCATGCCTGGTGCTTTGACGTGCGCACGGGCAAAATGACGCTCGGCGAGTTCGCTTACGTCGAGGTGTTCGACGTCGAGGTGCGCGACTCGGCAATCCTGGTCTCGCTCGAGCCGCGCCCGTAGAGGGCGCCCGGCAGCTCGTGCGGCTGCCGGCAGCCGCTCGCGAAGAGCGCGATGCGAAAGCCCTCCACGACGCTGCCGAGCGCCTCGGAGACGGCCTGCGCCGATTGGGTCGCGGGCGCCAAGAAGGGGAGCCCGATCCCGGCGAGATTCGCGCCCAGCGCCAGCGCCTTGGCGACGTCGATGCCGCTTCGCACCCCGCCGCTGGCCACCAGAATCGCCTCCGGATACGCCAGCCGCAGCGCGCGCGTGGCCTCGGCCGTCGGGTAACCCCAGCCTGCGAAGGTTTCGGCTAGCGCCTCGCGGCGCGGGTCGCCCGAGCGCCGCCCTTCGACCCGCGCCCACGACGTGCCGCCCGCGCCCGCGACGTCGATCGCGGCAACGCCCGCGTCGAGGAGCCGCGCCGCCGTGCGCACCGAGATGCCGGAGCCGACGCTCTTCGCGACGACGGGTACGCCGAGCGTGCGGCACAGGGCCGCGATGCGCGGCAAGAGCGAGCGAAAGTTCGTATCGCCGTCGGTTTGCAAAGCTTCCTGCAGCGGATTGAGGTGGAGGTAAAGAGCGTCTGCCGCGATGCTTTCGACGACGTGTCGCGCGTCGTCGATCGTCACACCGTAGTTGAATTGGACGGCCCCGAGATTTGCGAACAGCACGACTTTGGGTGCCACGTCGCGCACGCGATAGGTAACCAGGAGCGAGGGGTCTTCCAGAGCCGCGCGTTGGCTTCCGAGCGCGAGGATCACGCCCGCGCGTTCGGCGGCGATCGCGAGGTTGTGGTTGATCGCGCGCGCCCGTTCCGTGCCGCCGGTCATTGAGGAGATCAGGATCGGGGCTCGCAGATCGTGTCCGAACACCCGCGCGGAAAGGTCGATATCCTCGAGCGCGCATTCGGGCAGCGCCTCGTGATGCAGCCGCACCCCGGAAAAACCGGCATCCAAATGCGAGGCGACGTCGTCTTCGAGCGCGATATCGAGGTGGCGCGACTTGCGAGCTTCCGTCGCGCGCGCCGAGGGCGTGGTATCCACTATGGGCGAACTTGGTCCGCTTTGGTACTGCACAAATCCTATCAAGGGCGAACGAATGGTGACAAACGATGGGCCGGCGTGGGACGGCGCGACGGGAACGGCGGGTGGCGCCGCCTTTGGTACCGCGCTCCGTACGCTTGCGAACGAAAGGGAGCTTGACACCGCGTCCTTCGCGGTCGCGACCTTGCTCGAAGAAGCTGCCGTGGAAGAGATTTTCGCGGGGCGGCGTCGCGTCACGGCCGCCGAACTCGCGCGCTTCGCTCGCGCGCTGCGCCTCCACGCGGTCGAGTTCATGCAGAAGGCGCACCTGCTCTCCCTCGAGGTCTACGCGCTCGCCCTCGACCCGCTTTATTTCCTTCCATCCGGACAAATCCGTAAGGACGCGCGCATTTATATGCGCGAAATCAACCCGCGCCACGCCGTCCCCGAGCGCGACATGTTCGTCCGCAATCCGGTCCTCAAGGCGCTCGCCGCCGACGACCTCCTCGACCCGATCGGAAAACTCGAACTCGAACTCACCTACCTGCTCCGCACCGCCGCGCAAAAAACCGGCGGCAAGCTCTAACCGGGCAGCAGCCCGAGGCCCCGGGAGCGCCAGGCCCAGGGGGCATCGGGGGGCAAGCCCCCCGATCTTTCAACACGGCGCAAGTGCGCCGTTGGGGGCCATCGNNAGCTCACGGAGCCGCGGCGGGTCCTCGAAGAAGCGGGAGCGATCGTGACGATCGTAGGCATCGACGACAAGGCCAAGACCCGCATTCGCAGCAAGCGCAATCTCGAGGACGGCATCCCCTCGAAGGCCGAGGAAGTCGTGGCGGATTGCACCGCCGAAGATTTTGATGGGCTGCTGATTCCTGGCGGCATCTCACCCGACCGCATCCGCGCCAACCGCGAAGTCCAGCG
>PMHO01000035.1 GCA_003156715.1 Candidatus Tityobacter terrigena | reverse complement strand
GCTCCGCTGCCATGCCGGGCCGTCCGCCCCATTGCCGCCCAATTCCTATCGGCGCGGCATCGCCGCGCCGGGCCGCGGCTTGCCGCGGCCCAGCGTTTACGGTAAAACGATGCGGGCGCGCGACCTAAAGCGTGAGCTTTTGTTGGATGAATATGCTCGCGGGGACGTCGTTCGGGAAGATATAGAGACCGCGCGATATCTTTGGGACGAGCAGGTGCAGGCGGATAGTTCCGGGGATGCCGCTCGCGCTAACGGTTTGACCGGTTGCAAAATCGTCTTGCACCGTGAGGCCGTCGGCCAGGACGCACAGACCGTAAACGGCGCCGACCGATAGCAGCAATGGTGACGTGAAGACCAGCGGAATCTTGAATTTGGCGAAGGCGGTCGAGGTGCCGGGCTGGCCGTCGATGTAGAGCGTCGAGTAGAAGATCGTGCCGCCCGCGTTACTGCACGGCGAGTCGGAAACGGACGGCTGATTTGTGCATCCGCCCGTAGCGGTTATCGGCAGTAGATTTTCGCAGACGGTCATCGTCTGCGGAGGCGACTCGAGCGTCCCATCGTCGACGCCCGGAAGTTTTGAGAAGCCGCTGCTGAGGCAGTCCGTCGGAAACGTAATGGTCATCGGGCTGGCCGAAAGCGTGTAGGTCGAGGCGACCTGGTTGCAGAGATTGAGCGCGGGAGCCCGCTGGCGTACTGCAGCCCCGGCGATCGGGTGCCCAAACGCGGCCTGCGCGCTTAGTCCGGCAGCGCCCGGCGCTGCAGCCGAGGCACCGCCGGACGCCGCCAAGAGTGCGGCTACGGCGAGGCTGAGGCCGCTACGAAATGGCCCGCAATCGATCCGCTTCATAAAAACCTGTCTTTCGCAAGATGCTTGAAAAAAGCGAACGCCTACAGACGTTGCGCCCGCTCGGCGCCGCAAGCAGGGGGGGAACGACGCCAGGCGACCCCGCTTCAACAGGGGCCGCCTGTTTCCCGCGCCGGCTGCTTAGGGTGTGATTTCGTACTGGAAGAAAACGCTCGCGTCGAGGTCGTCGGGGAAGGGATAAACGGTCGGATGTCCCTTGTCCTTGAAGGGAAGGATGAGGTCGAGATGCACGGTGCCATCCTTCCTGGGAACGGCCACGTTTCCGCTGGCGAAGTCATCTTGAACGATCACGCCATCCGCAACGACGCACACGCCAACCGGCGCACCGTATAAGGCGCCGCCTTTCGCGAGGACCGGCGACGTGATGATCAATTTGACTTTGCCTTTGGCGAAAAGGGCGTCTTCCTGCGAGGGTTGGCTCGGCCCCGGCCCGAGGATGATGAGGGTCGAGTAAAGGAAGGTATTGCTCGCCTCAGTGCATTGGCTGCTGCCGCTCGGGTATTGCGTGGGTTGCTCGGCGCAGTTCCCGCTGCCGCTGCTCGCCGTGATGGGGTCAATGCTTTCGCACAACGAGAGCGTCCTCGCGTTCGAGGTCGAGTCGTTTAGGACGCCGGGCACCTTCGCGCTGCCGGTGGCGCCGCAGTACGAGGGCAGGGCGATCGTCTCTTCCGTGTTCGGCAGGGGATAGTACTGCTGCACCTGAGGGCAGGGGTTACTGCTCGTCAACGGCCGCTGCCCGGCACTTTGCGTCGCGCTGTGATAGGCGGGTTGGGCGTTTCGGCTGACGCCGGCGGGAGTGGCACTGGAACCGGCGCTGCAGATCACTAGGAGTGAGGCCGCAACAGCGAATCCGGCGCTCGTTCGAATCGATCGGTCGAGGCGCATGAGAACCTGTCTTTCTTGGACGCTAAGAAACGCGGGCGTCGAGGGAGGTCGAAACGCCTGCTCGGCACGGTCCGAAACGGACGGCACCAGATTGCATCTTCCACGCACGTGAGGTGGTTTCCGCGTGCCGGCAAAACGAATCGGGNNCCGCGGCCCGCTTGAGAATGTTCGCGAAGAACTTAGCTGTGCTCGAAGAATATGCTGGCCGTGGAGCCGGTTGGGAAGTCGCCTCCCAATGCCGATGGAATGATCAGCTCGACGTTGATGGTGCTCTTTTTCTGCTTGACGGGTTTCTCGCCGTCTTTCTTTTTGAAATCGTCTTGCACGACGATGCCGAGCGCGACGACGCAGAGCCCGTACTTCAACTTCGACTTTTTGGGGATGAGGTTGGGCGACGTAAAGGTGACGGGGATGTCGCTGCTCGCGAAATGGTTTTCCGTCGGTCCACCGGTGAGTTCGAGGGTCGAGTACCAGAAGGTGTTGCCCGCTTCCGTGCAACTCGAATCCGAGGCGGAAGCTGCCGTTACGCAGCCGCCGGTCGTTCCGCTGATCGGAACGTCGTTCTCGCATAGGTTGAGCGTCGGAAGTGGAGTCGTCGTTACGCCCGGGACATCCGAACTTCCGGTGGCATCGCCGTCGGAGGGAAACGTGATCGTTTCACCCGACGCCGTCAAGGCATACGACTGTGCTTGTTGAGTGTAGGTGACGTTTGGTTGCAGCGCCTGCTGGAAGAGCGATTGCGCCGCCGTGCCCGAATAGGTGCCCCGCTGGACGGCGCTGGTATTTGAGCCGGCGGGCGTCACCTGGGAACCTCCGCCGCTGCAACCGACGAAAATCGCCGCCGAGAGCGCGAGGCCGAGGCTGATTTGCAATGACCGATCGATGCGCATGTACAGACCTGTCTTTCTTTAGTGGGAGCGAGTTTTCGGCTTACTTTTTTTCAAAGAACACGCTGACGGTCGTGCCGTCGGGGAGCGTGCCGGCGAGGTAGTTTGGAATAACCAATTTCAAGTCCACCGTGTCGCCGCTGGGTGAGACCGGCGGCCCAGGTCCGGGAGCCTTGGTGAAATCGTCCTGAAGGATGACGCCGAAATCGACCACGCATAGGCCGTACGTGTGGCCCGATGTGATCAGCGTCGGCGAGCTAAAGGTTATCGGAATGCTGCTGATCGAGAAGGTGGTTTCGGCGCTGGTCGGACCGTTGAAGTATAAGGTCGCGTACCAGTACACGGGCGCCGAGCACAGCGATGACGAGACGGCACCCGAGATCGGGGTGTTGCTCTCGACTAGCGTCATGGTCACCGTCGGCGTCGTGATCCCAGGAACTTTGGAAGAACCGGTGGCATCGGCGTCCGACGGGAACGTGATCGTTTCACCGCTCGATGTGAGCGTGTAATTCATCGTGACTTGGGTGTACATCGGCGTGGGCGTCGTCGATGGCGTCGCAGTGGGGATCGGCGTCGGCGTCAACGACGGGACGGGGGTCGGCGTATGGAAGGGTGTCGGCGTGGTGATAGGCGTGGGCGTCGTCGACGGGACGGGCGTCGGTGTCGGCGTCGGCGTGTGGATCGGCGTCGGCGTCGAGCTTGGGAGGGGAGTTGCGGTCGGCGCGTTCGTCGGCTTGGGCGAGGAACTAGGGACGTTGCCGTTGGTATTGCAGCCAACTACGAATGCGACGAGCGCGATCGTTCCGAGGAGTGCGACAGACGAAGGTGCTCGCATTCGGCTCCTGTTCCTAGTTGGCGGGCGACGACGTGTCCGGGCACAGACGACGTGTCCGGGCACAAAGGAAGCAAGGGCGCGACCGCAATCGCTGGGCGACGGCGGGCCCTGCCGGGTTGCCATAGTATCGCCTGCGCGTTGCGGCCTCCTTCGCGCGTCGCGCTCTTGGGCTAACGGGAAAGCCGCGCAGGGCTACGGAACGGAGCGACCATGCAAGCAGGTACTGAAGGAAAACGCATCGCGGCGCTGTTGGCCGATGGGTTCGAAGAGGCAGAACTGGCCGAGCCGCGCCGGGTGCTCGAGGAGGCCGGTGCCATCGTCACGGTCGTCGGCATCGACGAAAAATCGCGCCAGCGCGTTCGCGGCAAGCGTGGCCTCGACGAGGGCGCAGCGGCCAAGGCCGAAGAGCTGGTTGCCGACTGTACGGCTGAAGATTTCGACGCGCTGCTGATTCCGGGCGGAACGTCGCCCGACCGCCTTCGCGCCAACCGCGAGGTCCAACGCTTCGTCAAAGAGTTCGATACGGCAAAGAAACCGACGTTCTCAATCGGCCACGGCGCGCACGTCCTGATTTCGGCGCAGGTGGCTCGCGGGCGGACGATGACCGGTTCCCCTTCGATCGGCGACGACATCCGCAACGCCGGCGGTCTCTATCGGGACCAGCCGGTCGTGCAAGACGCGCACTGGGTCACCGCGCGGGGGGTGGCGGATATGTTGATGTTCACCCGCGCGATCGTCGAGAAGCTCAACGCCTCCGTTGGCCAGCCGGCCTAGCAGTCAGGGCACGGGATCGAAGCGGGCGATCGTTTCGCCGAGTTGACGGAGTGCGACGAATCCGAGCACGAACGTAGCGAGAATGGCGAGCGGCAAAGCCAGCGGCTTGCCGGCCAATATGCTAGCACCGGCCGCACAGCCGCTCGCAAACCCGAGTCCGCGGAAAAGCCATGCTGCGGCACCTTCGCGGAAGGCAGCGGACAAAATGACGAGGCCGTCGATCGATCCCGCCAGCGACGCACAGACGACGAAGGTGAAGCCGAAGCCCGGCCCGCTATGCGCGAGCATGCCTCCGCCTGCCACGCCTAGCGGCGCAGCGATTGCGCAGAGAAGCATCGGCACCACGTACGCCCGCGCCAGTTGCCGTCCGTAAAGAGGCAGCGTGAAGTAGAGCACGTCCCGAATGCGAGGCGAGAGGCGCCATTGCAGTTCGCCGCTCGCTAAAACTGCTACGACGAGCGCGAGGAATTGCTCGCGCGGCGCCGGCCGGATGAGCAGGCTGCCGAAAAGAGTGGTAGCGCTCAGCAGCAACGCAAACGTTATCGCGAGCTCGCCCGCAAAGCGGCGGTCGAGTTGATAGCGCACGACGGCTGCGGTGGCTCGGAACGCGCTCATCGCCTGCTCGGCATCGGGATGCCCTCCTGCGGCGACGGCAAGGCGGGTTGGAACGCTTCGACGCGCGTGGCCACGATCGTGACGCTCGGGCGCAAGCCGGCGACTTTGTCGACGACGCCCGCGAGCGGCCGGTCGAGTACCAGAAGCGCTATATCCGGAACGAGGGCCAGCGCAACGGCGCGAACGTAAGCATCGCGGTCGTCGTCAAAGGCGGCCAGGGCCGCGGCGGCGCGCGTCCAGGCGTGCTTGGGATCGACCGACCAAACCGCCGCCTGGAGAGCGATGCGTCGCGCGAAGTCGCGCGCATCGCCGGCGAAGCCGTCTGCCTCCACGAAACCCACCCAACGCTTGGCCTGCGACGGCTGCAAACGCGAATCGTAGTCCATGATGTACACTGCGCCCGTGCTCGGTTTGATGATGCCCGAACACAGGCGTGCGGCGATCGAGGCCTGCACCTTCGAAGGCTGCTCGATGTCCGCCCGTCGCCCCGCGTCGAGTACGAGCTCGAACGGCGCCGCGAGTTCGACGCCGTCGCGCAAGAAGCTTGCGCGGACCGCGCGCAGGACGTGTGTCACGTCACCAGCGACAAACGTGGATTGGGCCGCTCGGGCCGGCCGACCTTATGGCACTCGGTCCAGGCGCCGTTGCGGTCGATGGCAACGATGTCGGCGGTGAAATCGAAACGCCCCGTTCCCTCGAAGAAGGCGCTGCCGACGGCATAGGCATCGACCGGCACGTCCTCGCTTTCGAAGTTCCTGATCTTTTCCGGGTTGAAGCCGCCGCTGACGACGATCTTGACGTCCTCGAAACCGTCGCCGTCGAGCGCCCGGCGCACGTTACGTACGAGTTGCGGAACGACGCCCGTCGGTGGGAAGGTTCCCATTTGCGACCACAGCGATGTGTCGACCAGCGTGTTCGAGGTGTCGAGGCGCACGCCCCACAAACGTTTGCGCAGCGCTCGCGCGACCGCGAGGCTCGTCGTGACGCAATCGTTGTCGAAATCGACGAGCGCGATGACGTGAACGCCGGGATCGATGTAGCGCGCGAACTTTTCCGTGGCCAGAACCGTGTCGCCGCCGTAGGCAGCAATCAGTGCGTGCGGGACGGTGCCCATCCCGCGCGATCCCCACCACTCCGCGTTGGCGTCGGTCGAGACCCCGAGCGCGCCCGAGATGTACGCGGCATAGCCGTCGCCGGTCTGCATTTGATGGTGATCGAAGCGGGCCGGGAAGAAGAGGACTTCCTTACCATTGGCGGCCGAGACGATTTCGCGTGCGTTGGTCGCAATGCGCGTGCGGCGCGAAAGCACCCCCAAATAGCAGGTTTCGAGATGCGCAAAGAGTTCGTAGTCGCCCTCGATCGTCAAGACGGTTTCGAACGGGGCGATCTCGTCGCCGTCGTGCAGCGCGCGTACCTCGAGGGCGTGCCAACCGTCCTCCCAGGCGCCGCCCCGGACCGCGCGGCCGGCGCACAATTTGATGATGGCGATGGCCTCGTCGATGCCGCAGAGCACGGAATTGCTGCGCTGGAAGACTTGCATGCGCACGCTCTGGTGATGCCGATCGCGAGCTAGAATCTCGCGCGCGCGGTTGAAGTAGGTATCCGAGTAGTAACCGGCACGCATCTTCTCGACGGGCAGGTTGAAGATGTGCGGGTCGAGCCGCTCGGTGCGCAGCATGGACCGTTCCGTACGGATAGGCCGGACCTTCGTCCTGCGCGACGAAGCGGCGTCCTCGATGAACCCGACGCCGACCAACGCCGAGATTGCCCGCAAGCTCAAGGACATTCGCGCGCTCATGGAGTTCGCCGGCGAACCCTTTTACAAATTCATGGCCTACGAGCGCGCGGCCGAAACGATCGAAAACGCAGGCCCCGCCGCAGAGCTGGCCGCGTCGGGTGAACTGCAGAGACTGCCCGGAATCGGCAAGACGCTGGCCGGCCGTATCGGGGAGATCCTCGCTACCGGGACGAGCGCCTACTACGAAGAGCTGGCCACGCGGTATCCCCCAACGCTGCTGGAGGTCCTCGGCGTCCAGGGCATCGGCATGAAGACGGCGCAGGCGCTGTTTTCCGAGCGGGGGGTCGCCTCGCTGGCCGACCTCGAACGCGCTGTCGAGGCAGGCGACCTGGCGGGCGTGGCGCGCCTCGGGGCCAAGTCCATCGAGAACATCAAGCGTGGCATTTTGGCCTACAAGGGCCGGCGGACGCGCACGCCCCTGGGCCGTGCGCTTCCGCTGGCGCGTGAGATCGTCGAGTATCTCCAGACTGGGTCGCCGGCGCAAAACGTCACGTATGCCGGCAGCGTGCGGCGGGCCGAGCCGACCGTCGGCGACATCGACGTCATCTGCACGTCGCACCGTCCGGAGGACGTCATCCAGCATTTCGCCGGTTGGAGCCGCGCCGAAGCGATTCTAGCGGAAGGCTCGACCAAAGCTTCGATCTGGCTCGCCGGCGGCTTGCAGATCGACCTGCGTGTCCTGCCCGAAGACGTGTACGGCAACTTGCTGCAGCACTTCACGGGGTCGCGCGAGCATAACATTCAGCTTCGCGAGCTCGCGGTGCGCAAGGGGTTGCGCGTGAGCGAGAACGGCGTTCTCAATCTTGCCGGCGGCGAGAACCGGTGCTGCCGCACCGAAGAGGACGTTTACGCGGCGATCGGCCTCGCTTACGTCCCGCCCGAGATGCGCCTTGGCCTAGGCGAGATCGAAGCGGCGGCCGCCGGGTCGCTGCCCGTGCCGGTGGCGCTCGAGGACCTGCTGGGCGACTTTCACATGCATTCGACGTGGAGCGACGGACGGGACTCGCTCGAGGCGATGATCGCCGGATGTGCCGCCCGCGGCTACGCCTACCACTCGATTTCGGACCATTCGTACAACGAGCGCCGCAACTGGGGACTCGATCCGCAGGCGCTTCGGGCCGAGCACGCGGAAGCTCGCGAACTCGGGCGGCGCTACGGAATTCGAACGCTTTGCTCGGCCGAAGTCGACCTCTTCGCCGACGGATCGCTAGCCTACGACGACGGCGTGCTGGCCGGTCTCGATATCGTCGTCGCAAGCGTGCACGATGCGATGAAGCTCTCGCGCGAAGCAATGACGCAACGTCTCTTGCGCGCGTGCGAGAACCCGCTGGTCAATGTGATCGGGCACCCGACCGGCCGCCAAGTCGGCTCGTTTCCCGGCTACGAGTTCGACTACGACGCGGTCTTCGCCGCAGCGGCCCGCACCGGCACCGCGCTCGAGCTCGACGGGCAGCCGAACCGGCTGGATTTGCCGAGCGCCCTCGCACGGCGGGCGCGATCGTTCGGGTGCACCTTTACGCTCGACAGCGACGCACATCGCGTGACGGATCTCGCCAACATCGCCTATGCCGTCGGGCAGGCGCGGCGCGCCTGGATCACGCGCGACGAAGTGCTCAACGCACGGCCCATCGAGGCCGTACTGGCCTTCGTCGCCGCCAAGCGCGAACGCGCGCGCGCGCCGCGCTAACCGAGTCGTTTCTGCGGGCTTAGACCTGGCTTTGGCTCTTGATGATGTCCTGCAGCGTCGACTCCCAAAGCTGCATCTCGTCGTACATCTTTGCCGCCGCAGCCTTCGCCTTGGCGTCCTTGCCGCACGCCATTTCCATGTGCACCATCTTCATCATCATCTGGTCGTGCATCATGGCCATCTGCGTGAAGTCTTTGTCCACGTTACCGCTGGGCTTCATGCTCTCCATGCCGCTCGGCATGGGCATGGGCGCCATCATCATCGCATCAGCTTTCGAGCAGTCCATCGCGGCGCTCGGCATGTCGGCCGCGCTTGGAGCGAGGCCTCCCAGGGTTAGTGCAAGTCCGGCCGCCAACGTGAGGCAGGTCGAGCGAATCAGTCGGTTCATCGCAGCTCCTTTGGTTGAGTAAGACGGAACATGGCAAAGGCGGACCACTCGGGTGCAAAACCGCGCAGCCTTGCCGTTCTCTCGCTAACGAAGGACGCCAAACCTGCAATTCCCCCGTTTCCGGCCACCTCGAAAGGGTAGCGGCTTTTGGCCGCAGGCGCCGTGGGATGGCTTACCAACCGCCGAAGACGGCTTTCGGCGGAGGCGGCGATCCTGCGCCGATCGGGGCGGGCGGTCACGAGGGGCCGGCGATACCGCGCGGCGCGCGAATCAGGGCGAGGCTCGTCCACCCAACCCACGCCCCGAACGGAACGAGGCCGATCGCTGCAGCCCCGATTCCGCCAAGCGCGAGGAAGCCTCCGGGGTAGAAGATGCTGAGGCTTGCTACGGCCAAAAGGAGGCCCGTCAGGTATCCGAACAACACGTGTTCCTTCGGCAAGCTGGCGTGGCGGCGGCCGCTCTGACTCGTCGCTAGGACCATCACGCTCAGCGGCATGAAGAGCAGCGTCGCGACCTCGTTGAATGCGTAGAACAAGGCGCGCACGATGAGGGTCTCGGCAGGCCCAGCCGACGTTGGATACGTCATTGCTGCCTGCAGCGACGCAAGCACGAGGAGCATCGCCGCCGCAATGACGCCCGCAGCCAGCATGTAGGTCGGTAAACCGTCGTCGATTTGCGGCGCGAGCCGCAAGAACGCCCGCAATTGCACGACGAACCACAAGAAGAACGCCGACAGCGGAAGCGCAAGCCATGCGGAAATGAGCCACATGATGCGATGCGTCGCGATGTAATCGCCGATCTCGCGCGGCGCCGCTGCGGCCAGCGGCGGGATTCCCGGAAGCGCCGCCGCCAACGCCAAGACGATGACGAAGGCGATGCCGGCGAACCCCGCCGAGCGTTCGACGTGCTGATTGTACACGAGTGGCCCTAACGAAGGCGGGTTACTGTTTTCCCTTTACCATGTTGCTCTGGGTGAGCAGCAAAATACGATCGGCGTGGCGCTGGCCGAGCATTCTTTGATCGTAGTAGACCTTGACGTATTGGCCGGCCTTGATCACCTTCATCTGATAGGTCGATTTGCCGTCCGCCGAAAAGACCTGGTCGAATTTCGGCAGGATCAAGAAGCTGAGCGACTGCTTCGTTTTCGGGTCCTGGACTTTGATGTTGTTATCCGAGACGTGGATCACGATTCCCGTAAAATAGGCGGCGCCGACCTTGGCTTGGGCGCTAAGCGGAGCGAAGGCCAAAGCCAGGGTCGTTAACGCGAAGAAAAATTGCAAAAACCTCTTCATTTTGGTCCCTTTCTTGGCTATCGAGATTTGTCTCCGAGCGAGCGCGCACCTTGCAGGCTCCGAGTTCGCTGGTTACACTACCCGTCATGAGCGCGGTGGTTGACGCCTATTCCGGGGGCATGAGCTTTAAGGCCAACCTCGATTTTAATTCGGGGCGCTGGTCGGCGACAGTGGATCCACCAGAAGGCGACTTTCCCTTCGTCGCCCATTTGGGCGGAAAGCGATACGAACTGTATTCGGATGAAACGTTCGCAGAAGTCGAACGCGGGCCGAATCCGATCGATTGACCCAAGGGCCTCGATGCGGCGCTCGGGGGGCGCCCGTTGCGGTCGAGGGAGGGGCCGACGCTCTCGCGACCCTTCGGGGCGGCGATGCGGCCGCCGGGGAGCTCGCGGCCGAGCTGCCGGCGCAAAATGCCGTAACGGAGCCGGCCTTACGACGCCGGAGTTCTCCGGCTGCTAGCGGGGTGCCGGCCGAGCTCATCCTCACATCTCGCGCGGGCGTGGGCGTCGCGCAAGCAACAGGGCGGCGCCGGACCCCGGCGAAGGCACAGCGACAACCTTGCGGGGGAGCGTCCGATTATGCACGTTCGCGAAGATGAGCCGCGCGCCGGTCCGTCGTCGGAGGTGCAGATCGTAGCGGTCGACGGCGGTTCCGCTGCCGTTCGGTTCGATCGCGTTGCGACCGAGGAGCCGCTCGAGATTCGCTTGCGCGCCGGAAACGACTCGCGTTCGGTTGCGGTGACGATGCGCACGCCGGGAAATGATTTCGAGCTGTCGGCTGGCTTTCTCTACTGCGAGGGCGTCATGGCGCACCAGCGCGACCTGCGCCGCATCTCGTACTGCGTCGACGTCGACGTCGCGCAGCGCTACAACACGG
Organism: Candidatus Tityobacter terrigena; assembly: GCA_003156715.1. Classification (GTDB taxonomy): domain Bacteria; phylum Vulcanimicrobiota; class Vulcanimicrobiia; order Vulcanimicrobiales; family Vulcanimicrobiaceae; genus Tityobacter; species Tityobacter terrigena. Next base: position 19,556 of record PMHO01000035.1, on the reverse strand, counting down.
TCAGCGTCGAGCTGATGCGTGGCGAGTTGCCGCCGCTCGAGGCGCTCGAGCGGCATTTCACGGTCACCAGCGCCTGCGGAGTTTGCGGAAAAGCCAGCATGGACGCATTACGCGCGCGCGGGCTCGAGCCGATCGCTTCGCAGCTTCGGGTCGAGCCGGCGACGATCGTCGCCCTTCCCGACCGCTTGCGCGCCGCGCAGGGCATTTTCGAGAAGACCGGTGGCCTGCATGCAGCCGCCCTGTTCGATTCCGCCGGGGAGTTGCTTGCCGTACGCGAAGACGTCGGCCGTCACAACGCCTTGGATAAGCTGATCGGATGGGCGATCTTCCACAAGCGCCTTCCGCTCGACGGCGCAATCGTGATGGTGAGCGGCCGGGCGAGCTACGAGCTCGTGCAGAAAGCGCTTTCGGCGGGGGTCCCGTTTCTCTGCGCGGTCTCCGCGCCCAGCAGTTTGGCCATCAACCTCGCCCGCGAGTTCGGCTTGACGCTCATCGGGTTTCTGCGCGGCGCGCGCTTCAACGTCTACGCCAACGGCTGGCGAGTCAGCGGTAGCGAGGGTCGCCCGGCGTGATGCAGTTGCCGACGCGTGCGCCGGGGTCGGGCTTGCGCGCGTACGCTTTCACGGGACCAAACGCGGCCACGATTCGCATTTGACCGTTGCGCAGCTCGCGGCCGATTTCGGGGCGAATCTCGCGCTGGAAGAAGTCGCTTGGATAATCGTCGGCGTAGACTGCGAAATCGACGTACGGGCAGAAGAATACGGTCGCTTGGGGCGCGACTAACGCGATGCGGGTAAACCACTCGTCGTGGGTCGCTACGCGCGCGTGCGCGGGGATCAGCGCGAATGCAGCGTCGGCCGCGGCGTCGTCCGCGTAGACGGGACGCAGATAGTGCAGCGGATGCATCGGGTTGAACGCGATCAGAAAAATGGCGGAGCAGGCAAGCGCCGCGATCCACCAGCGCCGCGCGACGGGCTCGCGTCGCGCGCGCTGCAGCGAGACGAGCGCAGCGATCGCGCCGAGCAAAAGCCAGGGAATCCAAATTGCCGCGTAATGCGAGCCCATCCGCCACGCGATTTGGTCGCTTGAAAGCAGCAGGCCCACGAGGCCAGGAAGCGCGAGCAAGGTCCAGGCGGAGCGTAGCGGCAGTAAGGCGAGCGGAACGAATGCCTCGAGCACGTACGTGAAGCGCCCGCGGAAAGCCAGCGCAAGCAGATAGACTGGGTGAAGCGCGAGCGCAATCACGAGAGCGAGCGGGCCATGCGCGAAGGGGTAGTCGTAGAAGCGCGACGGCTGCCAGGCGCCGACGTGCGGGATGATGATCTCGAAGTAAAGGTACAGCGCGCCGATGCCGGCCAGCATCAGCCCGAGGCCGGCAACGGCTAGCCGCGCGGGCTCGCGCGGCGCGCCAACCAGAAGCCCCTCGCCCTCCGGTTTGCCCGCGTTTGCGAATCCGATCGTGGCGAAGGCGGCACCCGTCAGAGCGAACACGATGCACGCCTCCTCGCGAATCATCACCGCGGCTAGGGCGAGCAGTGCGAAGGGGCCCCAGCGCGCACGGTCGGCCGCCCAGAAAAGCCCAAGTGCCGTCACCGGGTAGAACGCGATCTCGTGAAACTCGCCGAAGGCCACCGCTGCCAGCGGTGGATAGACGAGCGCGAGCGCGGCGTAGCGCAGGGCGCTGCGCTCGTTTACGTACGCGCGTGCGACCGCGTAGAGCGGAAGCGCGCTGAGCGAAATCAGCACGATCTGCGCGAACTGGAGTGCGAGCGGCGAACGCGTCAGCGCGATGAGCGGATAGAGGATCGCCAGCAGCGGAGCCCAGTGAAAGCGGAAGTGCGTTCCCTGCTCGGGCCCGTCGCGAAAACCGCTGAACGCGCTGGCGACGACCTGTGCGAACGTCCCGGTATCGGTTCCGAACGTCCAGAGGTGCCAGCGCCAAGCCGCGAGAGCGCCCTGCAGCGCCACGTACAAGATGATGCAGACCCAGAGGCGCCTCATGCTCGGATTAGGCGCGCAGCGTCGCGACGATCTGCTTGAACGACGGCGGCTTTCCGTAGAGCAGCATCCCAACCTGATAGACCTTGCCCGCTCCGACGAACGCGGCGGCCACCGTCAGCGTATTGACCGCGACCGCCAGCCCAAGCTCCCATGCCGGAACGTTTTCGACGGCGTATCGCGCGAACATGACGAACGGCCCCACGAACGGCACGAAGCTGAGCGTGATGCTCAGCGGAGTCTCGGGAGCCGAGAGCGCGTAGAGGGCGGCGAACAGCGCGCCGATGACGGGCAGCATGACCGGCGTCGATACGCTCGCCAGATCTTCGACGCGCGAGACGAGCGACGCCGCCGCCGCGAAAACCGTGGCGTACTGCAGATAGCCTAGGATGAAGAAGAAGGTAAAGGCGATGAGGATGCGCGGGTCGACCAGGTCGAGGCGGCTCGCCTGCGCCGCATCGGCCGCTGCTAAGCCTGAACTCGAACCCTCGAAGATGCTGCCGATAGCGCTCGAGAAGAGCAATGCCGCCGTCGCGACCCAAACCGCGATTTGAATGATCGCCAGCAGCGCGGCCGCCAGGACTTTGCCCGTCAACAGATTGACCGGTGAGATCGTCGCGATCAGAATCTCCGCGATTCGGCTGGTCTTCTCTTCGGCGACCGAGGCCATGATGCTCTGGCTCGTAAAGATGATTGCCACGTAGAGAACGAAGATCAGACCGCTCGCGACCGCGTGAGCGAACGCAGCGCTGCGTGTGTCGACGAATTTGTGGTCGATGCCGCGCACGGTGCGATCGATTCGCAGGGCAGGCATCAAAGCGCGAGCTTGAATGCCGGTCGCAAGCTCGATGTTGAGCGGCACGAGACTTCGAAAATCGACCTCGTCAAAGGCCGCGAGGTCGCGCGCGTAAACGTCGAGGTGCAGGCGCCGGTGTTGCTCCGAGATCGCGATCGCCGCAGCCGCTTTTCCGTGCCGGTCGAGAAAGGCCGCGGTGACGGGCTTCGGCAGCGCGTCGAGCTGCGAGGTCACGCGAAAAGCCTTGCGGCGCTGGAGCAGCGTCGCGGCACGCGCTCGCAGCGGAGCAGGCCCGGCAAGGACGATCCCGTCCGTCGACGTATCGGCGAGGTGCCCGAAGATGATCGGCGCTTCGATGATGAGCGCGATAAAGAACGCACCCGCTAGCGTCGCGCCGACGTAGATACGGGAGCGCAGCCGGCGCATGAACTCGGCGCTGAAGACCGTTACGATTTCGTTCAAAGTCGCACGCCGCGCGCCACGCCGTTGCCGAGCGCGTGCACGTAGATATCGCTCAGCGACGGCTCCTGCCGCTCGAACGCATCGACTGGACCGGCGGCCACAACCTCGCGCAAGAGTACGCCGAAATCCGTGCCGGCCGGCAGCTCGTAGGCGAGCTCGCCTTCGGCGTCGACCGTCGGACCGGTGGCACCGTGCGCCGTAAAGACGGCACGAACCGGCGACGAATCGGGCGAGACGCGCACCGTTCGAGTGGGCAGGGCGCGGCGCAATTCGGCCAGGCTGCCGCGCGCCCGCACGCGACCGCAATCGATGATGCAGAACTCGCGGCAGGCATGCTCGATCTGCCACATCTGGTGGCTGGAAAGGACGAACGCGGTGCCGCGCGCGGCAAGCATGCGGATGCACTCGAGCGTCATCTCGGCGTTGACCGGGTCGAGTCCGGAAAACGGCTCGTCGAGGACGAGCAACGGCGGCTCGTGCAGCAGCGCTCCGGCCAGCTGCACTTTTTGCTGGTTCCCTTTTGAGAGCTCGCTGCACGCGCGACCGGCCAGATGCTCGATTTCGAGCCGCTTCAGCCACTCGACGGTGCGCCGTCGAGCGACGTCATCGCGCAGTCCGTGGAGGCGGCCGAAGTAGGCGATCTGCTCGCCCACCTTCATCTTGCCGTACAGACCCCGCTCTTCGGGAAGATATCCGAAAGTTCGGCGGATCTTCAGACCGATCGGCCGTCCATCCCATGTGATCGATCCCGCATCGGGCTCATAGATACCGAGGATCATGCGCATCGTCGTGGTTTTGCCGGCACCATTAGGCCCGAGCAGGCCGAACACGTCGCCCCGGCCACACGTGAAGGAAACGTCACTGACGGCTGCAAGGCTCCCGAACGAGCGTTGGATATGGTCGACGACGAGCATGCGGCTCCACGAGCGAGTGAGGTCGCGACGTGTTCCGGTCGAGACCAGGCCACGCCTCCGCGAGGTGAGTATAGGATGGCGATGGCTGGCCACGAGCATCCTTCGCGCGCGGTCGCGCGTTCAACGCGCGCAATGGTCGCTTCGCCGCACGCGCTTGCGACGGCCGCCGGGGTCGACGTCCTGCGCCGCGGGGGCAATGCCGTCGACGCGGCGATTGCAACGAATGCGGTTCTCGCCGTCGTCTATCCATCGAGTTGCGGGATCGGAGGAGATGCACTCTGGCTTCTGTACGAGCCGCGAACTCGCGAAGTCGTAGCCTATAACGGCAGCGGCCGCGCGCCCAAGGCTTTGGAAGCAAGCTTCCTGCGCGAACGTGGTTACCGTGCGATGCCCTTGCGCGGCGCCTACACCGTTACCGTTCCGGGCGCGGTGCGTTCGTGGGAGGACGTCGCACGCGCGCACGGGACGCGCGATCTCGACGAGTTGCTCGCCCCGGCGCAGGCGTACGCGCGCGACGGTTTCGTTGCCACCGACGTCGTCGCGTGTGCCTTCGCGCTGAACGAAGACGCGTTGCGCAGCGATGCTGACGCTTGCGCACTCTTCGTGCGGCTCGGACCACCGCATCCCGGCGAGGTCTTGCGCAATCCGCCGCTGGCCGACGCGCTCGGTTCGATTCGCCGCCACGGCGCCGCCGGATTCTATGACGGTGCGACTGCGGCCGCGATCTGTGCGACCCTGCAACACCAGGGAAACCCGATGACGCTGGAAGACTTGGCGGCGCAACGTACCGAGCGCATGGTGCCGGTGCGCCTCCTTTGGCGCGGTGCGGAAGTCGTTGCGCATCCGCCAAACTCGCAAGCCGCCGTGGCCTCGATGGTTCTCGGCATGCTCGAACGCGACGGCGGCGCGTGCGATCTCGACTGGACGCATCTGGCAATCGAAGCTTTCAAGGAGGCGTTCGACGCGCGCGATGCCCGTTTCGCGGAGCCCGCGTCGATGGAGCCGATCGACGACCTGCTCGCGCCCGCGGAGCTCGCGCGGATGCGCGCCCGGCTCGATCCACAGCGTGCGCGCATTCGTCGGGCGGTTCCCGATCGCGGCGGCACGGTTGCCGTCGTCGCCGTCGATGGCGATGGCCGCGCCGTTTCCTTGATCGAAAGCTTGTACACGGGATTCGGCTCGGGCATCGTGGCGCGCGGAACCGGCGTCTTCTTACACAATCGCGGCACGTATTTCTCGCTGCAGCCCGGTCATCCCAACGAGCTCGGCGGCGGCAAACGCCCGTTGCACACGCTCTCCCCGGCCATGTTGCTGCGCGACGGCATGCCGGAACTCGTGTACGGCACGATGGGCGGTGACGGGCAACCGCAAACGCACGTGCAACTGCTGCATAACGTGTACGAACGCGGTCTTTCGCTGCAGCAGTCGATCGACGCGCCGCGCTTCGTTTACGGTCGCGACAGCGAAAGCGCGTTTGCCGACGCGGTGCGCCTCGAATCGCGCATGCCGGCCGAGGTCGTCGCCGGGCTACGCCGGCGCGGCCACGCGGTCGAGCTGGTCGGACCCTTCGATCGGGCGCTCGGGCACTGCCATGCGATCGCGTTGGATCGCGCGCGCGGCAGCTTGGCGGGCGGCAGCGATCCGCGCGCCGATTCGCTGGCGCTCGGGCTGTAGCTTGCGCGCCGGATCGCGCAAAGCCGCTCGGTGAAGATCTGGGGCGCGAGCGAAACGGAAGTCGCGCAGACGTATCCGTGCGATGCGATCGCCTTTCCGCACGACGACGTCTACTTTCGCGCGGTTGCAATCGACGCGCCGGCACAGCTCGTTTTTCGGTGGCTGTGCCAGTTGCGCGCGGCTCCCTACAGCTACGACTGGATCGATAACCTCGGCCGGCGCAGCCCGCCGCAGTTGACGCCGGGGCTGGATCACCTTCGGATCGGGCAGCGCATCATGCGCGTTTTCCGGGTCGTTTCCTTCGAGCCGGGACAGCACCTGACGATTGCAAGCGGGCTCGAGGCGCCAAGCTGGCTCGTCGGGGATATCGCGCTGAGCTACCGCCTGTACGCCGCGGCACGCGGTACGCGGCTGGTCGCGAAAGTGCTTGTCGCGCCTCCGCCGGGTCTGTATGGCCGCCTGGTGGCCGCCGTACTTCCCATTCTCGACCTGGTTTTTATGAGAAAGCAGTTCCTGACGCTACGGCATTATGCGGAGCGTGACGCCCGGGCAACGACATCCGAAGCCGGCTCTGCTCCGTTTCAGTAACGTGTCGGCGCGCTCTCGGCGGCCGCGAACTCTTCTCTCTGCATGGAGCATACATGATCCGTACCCGCAATCTTATGGCCGCGCTCTTCTCGTGCTCGGCTCTCGTCTGGGCGACAGCGCCGGGCCTGGCACAGCCCTCGTCCATGGCAACCCCAGGCTCGATGATGTCATCCGAGCACGCTCGCTATAGCGGCGCACCGGTCTATACCGGCAAGCCTGCCCTCGCGACGACGCTCTCGATGATCGTCGCCGGCGGCGGCCCCAAGGACTTCGACTCGGTCAAGCTCGTCGGCGTTCTCGCCGGGGCGAAGACCGCAGCCGAAGTAGCCTCGCTCGACCAGAAGTTCGGGGCCGACAACGTCAAGTCGTTTCTGACCGTCTTCAATTTCGTCGTCAACGACTCGGTGGCCAAGGTGACCGCTGCAAAAGTCGCGCTGCCTGCCACCCCCGACCCATCGCCGGCCGACGGCAAGGCGCTGGCGGCGGCGCTCTACAAGCTGGGCGTCACCCCTTCCGGCTCCTACGATGTCGAATACATGCTCGACGCTCTCGTGACTCACCCGATTCACCTCGCGGTGATGGATGACATCAACAAGAAGTACGGTATGGCTGCAGACGGCAACTACCACGCCGTGTTGACGCAGGCCATGCTCGACCTGAAGTCGGTCTACGGGCTGTAACCCCTAGTCAAAACCGTCCCCCACGCGAGCCCGCCCCTTTGCCTCGGGGTGGGCTCGCCTACGCCGGGCGAGGGCGTTGCACGGCGCGCATGGCCGCGATCGCCGTGAGCGAGGCGGCGAGGTAGAAAGCGGCGAGCAGGCCAATGGCGGCGTCGCCGTGCCACCATCGGACGCCCAAGCCCTCGCCGCCCCAGAACGTACCGAACGTCGTCAGCATGATGCCGACGATGAACTTGAGCAGGTTTTCCGGAACGCGCGCAAGCGGGGCATGCACGGCGATGCCCGCGGCGCTGACCAGGATGATGGCGGCGAGTGCGCCGAGGGCTGCGTACGAAAGTCCACCGGCGCCGAAGGATCCGCCGACCGTAACGACGATGACCGCGACCTCGAAGCCTTCGAGCAGCACGCCGTTGAACGATGTTGCGAAGCCTATACGTTGCGAATCCGGCTCGCGCGTCTCCAGCGCCGCCACCCTTTGCGCGTAAGCGGCGTGCTCGTCGCGCAGCGCTTTACGACCGGCATAGCGCGCGATAGCCTTGCGCAACCAGCCGGCGCCGACGTAGAAAAGCAACGCGCCCACGATGAGGCGGACGATGCCGATCGAGGCAAAATGCGCGAGTCCGGGACCGAATGCGGCGACGATCGCCGCGAGCGCCAAGACGGCCGCAGCCGCCCCGGCAAGCGATACGCGCCAGCCCGACGTGACGCCGACGGCAAGCACGATCGTGAGCGCTTCGACAGCCTCAACGCCGCTCGCCAGGAACGCGGTCAGGACCGCCAACCACACGTTCAATTCGGGAACGCTCCGTAAGGCGGCGGCGTCGCGCGGGCCCCGCGAACGGCGTGCCAGACGATATCGTTGAGCGTTGCATCGGGGACGGCGTCCTCGCGCGAGAAATCGAGCCGCGCGCTATCGCGGGCGCGATATGCGGCAAGTGAGTTTTTCGCTTCGAGATCGACCGTCTCGGGAAGGACGTCATAGGGACGAAGATCGGGTTTGTCCGTAAAGGCTTGGTACAGCGGCTCGGCGGCGGCGTCGTAGGCCGACAATGGCGGGATGCCGAGCAGCATTTCGATCGTCCTCACGATCCCCGCCGTCGAATAGTGTTCGTGCCGTACGCCGCCGCCGGCGTACGGACTCACCACGTAAATCGGCATGCGCTCGGCGCTCACGTGGTCGGGTCCGTTTTGCGAGTCATCCTCGACGCAGAAGACGACCGTGTCCTTCCAATACGGCGAATGGGAAAGCGCGTCGATGAGCCGCCCGAACGCCAGGTCGTTCTCGGCGACCATCGCTGCCGGCGTGCGCGCACCGGGGCGCGTGCCCGCGGTGTGGTCGTTCGGCAGGCGCATGATCTCGAGCGCCGGCAGATTGCCGTTTCTCACGTAGGCGTCGAACTCTCGGCGCCACTCGGCTTCCCGCGCCTCGTCGCGGTATGACGTGTCGAAGCCGATGAACTTTGGATCGGTGAGCGCGCCAAGCTCGGGCATGTGGGTCGTGACGTCGCTGCCCGGCTGCGAAGGATTCGTCACGAACTCCCCATAGTTGCGCAGCGTGATGCGGCCGCGAACCGCCGCATTCCACAAGAAGCCGCTGTGCGGAACCGAGGCGTCGGCGCCATCCTCAAAGTCGTAGATTTCGCGCCGTCCGCCGTAGTTCTGCGGCCACATCTTCTCGAGGTAATCGTTGGCGAACGCTCCGACCGACCAGTTGTGCCCGTCGGCGCTCACCTGCGCGTCGGCATAGGTGTTGTCGAAGATTCCGAAACGTCTGGCAAGCGCGTGTTCGTTGGGCGTCACCGAACGGTCGAACAGCGCAAGCTTGGGATCACCGTCGGCGCCGGGAAGATCGCCGAGTACCTGATCGTACGTTCGGTTTTCCTTGATAACGTAGATGACGTGTTTGATCGGGCTGCCCTTGAGCACCACGTTCAGACCGGGAGGCTCGTGCGCGCTAAGGTGCACGTCTGGGGAAAGGGCACCGGGAAGCCAGGCTCTCCTAAGGTATGGACCGCCGTTATCGCGCACGGCGTCGATACCGGCGTGCAGGCCTTCGTCGTCCGGAATCGCGACTCTCCGCACGGAGCCGAAGGTATTCGAGGCGATGTAACCGCGAAAGCGCGTAGCACGCGGGCCAAACGGATCGAATTCAGGGTTGGCCCGCTGGCCTTCGCCTTTGCCGTCGACCACATCGAGCACCGCGCCGCTCGGGTCGAGCGCAAAGGCGGTCGGATACCAACCCGTTGGAATCGCTCCGACCACGGCGGCGCTCGAGCCGGCCACCTTCAACACGACGATTGCGTTTGCGGCCGAACACGCGACGAAGAGTCGCGAGCCGTCTTGCGAGAGGCCTAGCGCCGTCGGGGACGCGCCGAAAAGCTTGCCGTCGTAGAGGCCGATATTGACCGAAGCGACGCGGCGCAACGTCTTGAGATCGACGATTCCGATCGCGTCATCGTCGCTCTGCGACACGTAGAGTTCCGCTCCGTCGCGCGACAGTTGCATGGCTTCGGGATGTTTGCCGACGGCAATCGTCGCTACCACGACGCCCTTGGCGAGGTCGACGACCGATAAGCTCGACTGCGCCCAACTCGCCACGAAAAGCGTTTTGCCGTCCGGTGCGAACGTTATGCCGGCGGGGTGATGGCCCACGGCAATCGGCGCGCCGGCCGAGCCCGCCGCTTCGTTGACGACGACGACGGCATCGGCCAGGTCGCCGCTGACCGCGAGCTTCGTGCCGTCGGGCGAACGCGCGATCGAGGCGCCCCAAAAACCCCTTGGAAGCGCGATCGAACGATCGATCGCACCGCTCGTTGCGCTCATGTGAACGAGTGAATCCTGGCCGCCGGTGCTCGCCCAAAAGCCGTCGCCCGTACGGTCCGCGAGCGGGACGCCGTAAGCGCCTTTCATCGCGACGAGATGCTGCGTCGTAAGGCTTTGCGGATCGAGGATGCGGATTGCGGCGCCGCCCTGTCCGCCTTCGAGTACGACGAGATGTGCCCCATCGGCCGTCAGCGTCGCGCTTTCCGGTAACGTACCGGTCTGCACGACGCGGCCCGCAGGCGGCGAAAGCGACCACTCCGTCGGCAGCACGCTGCTGCCTGCAGCCAGCGCCGCCGCGATCCCCGCGCAAGCGAGGAAACACAGCGCGAAACTCGCGCGGCGCAGCATTTTTTTGGAGAGCGCTTTCAAAATGCGAAATGTGCCCGAAGTCTCGCCCATGCCCGGGTGTTCGCCTTGCCCGGCGCGAATTACCGCTGCATGAATATCGGCGACTCGACCGTCTTTGCGCGCGGATGCTTCGTTAAGTACGACGACGCCCGCGTCGGGCTGCTGACGCATGGACTCAACTACGGCACCGGCTGCTTTGAGGGAATTCGGGGCTACTGGAACGCCGAGGAGGGCGAACTGTATCTGCTGCAGCTTCGCGAGCACTTCGAACGCCTGCACGAATCGGCTAAGACGCTACTGATGGAGATCCCGCACGGCGTCGAGGAGCTCGTGCAACTAACGATCGAGCTCTGCGCGCGCAACGGCTACGAAGAGAACGTTTACGTTCGCCCGTTGCTCTTCAAGAGCGCCGAGGATGTCGGCGTGCGCCTTCTCGGCGTTGACGACGCCTTCGCGATCGTGGCGGTCCCCTTCAAGTCGTACTACGATGCCGAAGCGGGCCTGCGGGCCGGGGTCAGCTCGTGGCGGCGAATCGACGACACGATGGCTCCGGCGCGTGCAAAGATCACGGGCACCTATATCAACTCGGCGCTGGCGAAGAGCGAGGCCCAATTGAACGGCTTCGATGAAGCGATCATGCTGAGTTTCGACGGCCACGTCGCCGAGGGCTCAGCCGCTAACCTGTTTCTGGTCAAGCGCGGCGTGCTGCATACGCCCGATGCCTCGCAAAACTGTCTCGAAGGCATTACGCGCCGCTCGGTGCTGACGCTCGCCACGAGCGAGCTCGGCCTTGAGGTCGTCGAGCGCCCCATCGATCGCAGCGAGCTTTATGCCGCAGACGAGCTTTTCGTGACCGGAACGGCCGCCGGCATTGCCTTCATCAAGTCGGTCGACCATCGCACGGTGGGCGACGGTCAGCTGGGGCCCATCACGCGCCGTCTGAGCGACTTGCACCAACGCGTGCGCACCGGTCGCGACCCCAAATACCGCGCCTGGGTCACGCCCGCGTATGCCGGTCGAAAGGTTTCCGCCGCGGGTTAGGCAGCCTCGGCGTCGTGCTTGATGCTCTTCAAGCGAGGCCGAGGGCTGAGCAGCACCTGCCCGACCAACGCCGGCAGGACGGCTGTGAGGATGACGACCGTGACCAGGATCGAGTACTGGCCATCGGTGATGTCGTGATGCGTCAACCCGTAGAGGCTCGATATCGTCCCGAATGTCAGTCCGGTCGTCATCATCATCGTAAGATAGTTCGCTTCGCGCGCTCCGTAGCCGAAGGCGCGCGCGAATGGCCAGACGCCTGCGACCTTCGCAATGACCTTGACAATGACGAAAGCCGCAATGCCGGCGCCGCCCGTCCAAGCCGCCGCGAAGGAAACGAATGTCCCCGCCCGCAGGAAGTAGAACGGGGTGAGCAAGCTCAGCGTCATGCTGCGGAGCTGTTGCGCGATGACGCGGTTCGACGCCAAGAACCCGGCGCAGGCCAGTCCCAGGAAGTACGAGGGGAGCACGACGACGCCATCGCTCTTGGCGAAGGTCGCGAGCGCGCTCAGGATGAGCAGAATCGCGAAGATCAGGCGTAAGACAGGCTGACTCACACGGTCGCCCACGCGCGCGTAGGTGGTCCGCAAGAGGCGCGGGGCAAGCCACATGGCAAGCCCCGTGCCAATCGCCAGTGCCGCGAACCAGAGGCTGAAGCGCGTGAAGAGAAGGCCCAAAGCGAGAACCGTACCGAGATCCGTGATGAAGCACGCCGCCAGCACGAGCTGACCGAAGTCTTGAGCCGCAAGCCCGCTTTCGAGCATCACCGAGTAGACCACCGACACTGACGCGGTCGACATGGCGATGCCCGCGATGCGCGAAGCGTTGTCCGTCCAATGCAGCGCGTAGCGCGCGAAGAGCAGCGCCGCGAAGAAGGGCACCAGGAACGAGAGGAGCCCGATGACGGCCGCAGGCCGTGCCTGTTTGCGCAACACCGCGCCGTCGATTTGAGCCCCGGCCAAGAAGGTCAACATGATGCTTCCGAAGCCGGCGACAAAATTGATCCAAAGGTTTCCGTGCAACCCCAGGAGGTTGCCGGCAAAAACGCCGACGACGATTTCGACTAAAGCCGAGGCGAACTTCAGGCGGATCGAGATGAACGCGCTCAGCACGGCTAGGGTCATCCAAATCCCTGCGACGAGCCAAATATTGTCGTCGGCGAGATGCACGAAGACGTCTCCCCAGGATCAACGCATGCAGAAAATCGTTCCTGGGACGAACGTCCGCAGCAAAACCAGCTGCGGCCGATATTCCCACGAAGTTCGGGGCTTACGCTACGATTGCGGGCTGCTCCTTGCTACGACGCCCGTGCAAAGCATCGCTTGGAACGTCAGCGCGACTGAGGGTATTGCTCGGGCGTGCTCGGGTCGTCGGCGGATTCCGGAGAGGGCGCCTCCCACATGCGCAAGTCGGGCGCGAGCGGCTGCTCGCTGAGCGCCTGCGGCAACGGCACGGCCGGCGTGAAGCCCGGCAGACCTTCCTCGATTCGCCAGTGCTCGAAGCGCCCAAGCTCGTCGTACGCAAGCCGCGACACTTTGTGAATGAAGCTGCGTCCGAGATCCATATCCGGCAACTGAGTCGTCATCACCGCGATCACGTAGGGCTCCTGGTCGCGGAACACGATGCCAACGTCGTTGAGCGTGTCGTGCAGGGAACCCGTCTTGTGCGCGATGCGCAGCGTGCGCGGCAACGGAACGGGCAGCAGCGAGTTATGGAGCTGCCCGGTCAGAATCGCCAGCATTTGGCGCGACGACCATTCGTCGACCAGTTCGTCGCGCGCCATCGCATCGAGTAGTTTGACCATGTCGCCCGGACTCGTGCGCAGCGCATAGCGAATGGCATCGGTCTCGGAGCGGATGTAGTCGCCCAAGCGCGTCTTGCGCAAGCCCAGCTTTTCCATCGTGGCATTGATGTGCTTGCGGCCGACGAGCCGGATCAGCATGTTGGTCGCGGTGTTGTCGCTGTCGTCGATCATCAGCCGCAGGAGCTGCTTGACGGTCCTGCGCGTGTTGGTCGGAGCATCGGCGAGGTCGCCCCAGCCCCAGTCGCGGTCGCCCGGCTGAAGGTGCAGCGGCGTATTGAGATCGATGCTCCCGCTTTGCATCTGATGAAAGACTTCCACCATTACCGGGATCTTGATGGTCGAAGCGGCGGGAAGGCTCGTCGTCTCGTTGATTCCTGAGACGTAGCCGGTCGCCAAGTCCTCGACCGCGATGCCGACCCTGCCCGGCGCGTGATCGGCGGCGCGAGTCAGCCGGGCCTGCAGATCTGCGAACGGACCGGGCATGCCGAGCGCGCTCGCCCCGGCCGGCGCGAAGCACGCCGCAAGAGCGAATATCCAAGGATGTAAGCGGCGTGGGCGCGGCTTCATCGTCTCCCTACGTATCGGCTTTACCGGGGCCAACCCTTTTGGCCTCGAGGACAACTCGCTTGCGGGACCTGCCCTATTCGACGTACGGAACGCCGTCGGCTCGCGGGGCACGGGCGCGTCCGGCGATTCCGGCTAGCGCCGCTAGCGCGGCGAGGTAGGGAAGCGCCTGCATCAGTTCGCTCGGCACCCCCGAGCGTTGCAGAATGAATTGCAGCGCCGAGAGGGCACCGAAGGCGAGCGCCGCGCCGGTCGCGCCAAGCGGAGTCCAACGTCCGAAGATGACCGCTGCCAGCGCGATGAAACCGCGCCCGGCGCTCATCCCGTCCGAATAGAGATTCAACTCGCCAAGCGAGAGGTAGACGCCGCCGAGTCCGGCGAGCGCCCCGCCCACGGTCGTCGCCAGCAAGCGAATGCTTTTGGGATCGAGACCCGCGCTCGCCACCGCCCGCGGATTCTCGCCGCACGCGCGCACGCGCAACCCCCATGGCGTATGGTAGAGCACCAGGTGCAGCGCGAAGGCGCACGCCAAGGCGGTCGCGATCAACAGGTGCGCGCCGGGCGCGCCGAGCGACGCAACGCTTGGGGAAGCGCCCGGCTGCCCGAAGATCACGACCAACCCGAAGGCCGCTCCCCCGATCGCCAACAGGTTGAGGCCGGTGCCGGCCACGATTTGATCGACCCCGAAGCGCGTCGCGGCGAACCCGAGCACGCCGCCCAGCACCGCTCCCGCGAGGACGCCCGCTGCCAGGCCGGCCAGCGCGTTCCCCGTCGCGGCGGCTGCAGCGACGGCAACGAAGGCCCCTGCTGCAAGCTGACCCTCGAGCGCGATGTTCAGGATGCCGGCGCGCTCGCACAGGACTCCGGCCAGCGCTGCAAAGATCAGCGGCGCGGCTTTCACGAGCGCTAGCGCGAGGAATTCAGCCGGTTCGCTCATCGGCCCGGAGCCTGCCGGCAGACGGTGCGAACCGGCGAGCCGAAAGTGCAAGAATGATCAGTCCTTCGATGACCGTCACGACGTCTTTCGGCACGTGTGCGAGCGCCTGCATCGTGAGGCTGCCGCTCTGCAAGATCCCGAACGCGAACGCGGCGAACACGACGCGCAGCGGATCGAGTTCGCCGACCAGCGCGACCGCGATCGCGATGAAGCCGTATCCCGGGCTCAGCGCCACGTTGAACCGATGCAGCACCCCCGTGACGATCGTTGCGCCGCCGAGCCCCGCGATGCCGCCCGAAAGCAGCATCGCGGCGAGCGCAATCCATTGCTGATCGATTCCCGCTCTGCGCGCGGCCTGCGGGTTCGCGCCGCTGGCGCGCAGCTCGTATCCGAAAACGGTGTGTGAGAGAAGCAGCGCAACACCGGCCGCGACGAGGAGTCCCAGAGGCATCGCGACGGTCAAGCGGGTGCCGGGAGCGATCGTCGGCAGCCATAGGCTCGGAGCGAGCTCGGCCGTCTCGGGGCCGACGGCACCCGGCGAGTGCAGTGGACCGACGACCAGATAGTTGGCCAGCAGCGCAGCGATGACGTTGAGCATCAACGTTGCGACGACTTCATTTCCGCCGAAGCGCGCCCGGAGCGCACCGGCGATTCCGCCCCACAGCGCACCGCCGAGCGCACCGGCCGACAGCACGAGCGGCAGGCCGGCAATGCCGGGAAGATGGAGGCGCGCACCCAGCAGCCCCGCGAGCAACCCGCCGATGACCAGCTGACCCTCGGCGCCGATATTGAAGAATCCGGCGCGAAACGCGAGGGCGACGGCGAGTGAGGGGAAGAGCAAAGAGGTGGTTTGCACGAGCGTCTCGGCGATCTGATGCGGCCCGCCGAGCGCTCCGCGCAGCAGCGCGTAGAAACCCAGCAGCGGGTTCGCGCCGGCGAGTTCCATAGCGCTCGCCGCCAGCGCCAACAGCACGACGCCCCCAATCGCCGCCGTTCTCACGAAGCGCGTTGCGCCCCGGCCATCAACGCTCCGATCGTTCCCCGATCGAACGCATCGCGTAGCATGGTAGCCGAAAGCATACCGCGGTAGATTACCGCGATCCGATCGGCCAGCGCCAGGATCTCGTCTAGCTCGAAGGAGATCAAAAGCACGGCGGCGCCGGCGTTACGCGCCGCGATGAGCGAGGACTGCACCAGTGCGGCGGCTCCGACGTCGATGCCGCGCGTCGGCTGGTAGGCGAGCAAGAGACGCGGCGCGCCGGCCAGCGCGCGCCCCACGACGAGCTTTTGCTGGTTACCGCCGGAAAGCGTCGCAACCGTGGTGCGAATGCTGGTCGTGCGCACGTCGAAGCGCTCGACGATCTCTCGCGCGCGGCGGCCGGCGGCAACGCGATCGATGGCTATTCCCTTTCGTACCGGCGGGCGGTCCTGATCGCCCAGGACGGCGTTCTCGACGAGCGACCAGCTCACGATCAAACCTTCGCGTTGCCGGTCGCCCGGAATCGTGCGCACGCCTCGCGCGATCCGTTCTCGCGCGCCGCCCTGGAGCGGCGTGCCTTCGAGTTCGAGCGATCCCACGCTGGGTACGACGCCGGCGATTGCGTCGGCCAGCACCGACTGCCCGTTTCCCTCGACCCCGGCGATCGCAAGGATCTCGCCGCGGCGCACCTCAAAGCTTGCCGAGCGCAACGCGTGCGCCCCTTGGCCTGCTTCCAGATCGCGTGCGACCAGACCCATTCCAAGCGCAGTGACGACGCGCTCGGCCAGGGCCGGGATCTCGCCGCCGACCATTGCCCGGGCGATCGCATCCAGTTCGATCTGGCCTTTGCCGAAGCGCGCGACCACTTTCCCGGCGCGTAGGACCGTCGCGCGCTCCGCGTACGCGACAATTTCCCCAAGCTTGTGCGTGACGATCAAGACCGCCGCACCGCGCGCCGCGAGAGCGCGCACCGTGGCGAAGAACGACGCGATCTCGGCCGGCGCGAGGACCGCCGTCGGTTCGTCGAAGATGAGGACCGCAGGATCGCGCGCGAGTTCGCGCACCAGCTCCACGCGCTGCGCGATGCCGACGGGCAGATCTTCGACCAGCGCATCGGGGTCGAGTTCCAGTCCATATGACTGCGAGAGCGCGCGCACCCGCGCCCGCGCCGCCTCGGCGTCGAGGCGGACTCCGCGCCTGGGCTCGAAACCAAGCACGACGTTTTCCCACACGTGCAGGCGTCCGATTAGCTCGAAGTGCTGGTGCACGAGTCCGACGTTTCCGATCGCATGCACGCTACCGGAGGTCGGGCGCAATTCGCCCGCCGCAATTTCCACAAGAGTCGTCTTGCCGGCGCCGTTTTCCCCGCAGAGCGCATGGATCTCGCCGGGAACGAGTTCGATGTCGACGCCGTCGAGGGCGCAAACGTTGCCCGGATAGACCTTGCGGACGGCCCGCAATTCGAGTGCCGCCCGCCCCGGCACGTTCATCGAAGCGCGACGGGGCGAAATGCGGCCAGTTCCTCGCGCGTCGAGGGCGGCACGATCCGGCCGTCGATGATCGCCCGGCGCAGCCGCGCGAGCCGGGCGATCGCCGCGGCTCCGACGATCGCCTTCGTATACGCAAAGTCGGTAAGCCCCACGCCGTCCTGCGCGAGGCCGAGTTCCAAGGTGCCGCGCGGGATGCGCCGTTCGCGGGCGTCGCGCGCCACGCGGAAGACGGCGACGTCGACGCGCTTGACCATCGATGTCAGAACCTTACCAGGGATCAACGCATCCTGATTGGAGTCGACCCCGATCACGTAGTCATGGTCGCGCGCTTTGACCTCATCGAAAGCACCCAGACCGGACTTCCCGGCTGCGACGAAAACGATGTCGGCGCCGCTGTTGAAGAGGACCCCGGCCAGCTCTTTTCCCGAGGCGACGTCCTCAAAAGAGCCGACATACTTTACGAGGACCGTTACGCGCGGGTCGATCTCGCGCGCGCCGGCGGCGTAACCCGCCTCGAATTTGCGCAGCAACGGGATATCCATGCCGCCGAGAAAGCCGATCGTTCGGGATTTCGTCACCATCGCGGCGAGCGCACCTGCTAAGAACGAGCCGTCCTGTTCCTTGAAGGTGATGCTCGTGACATTGGGCCGGTCGACGACCGCATCGACGATGGCAAAGCGGCGCTGCGGGTAGTTGCTTGCGACCTGCGCGAGGTCGTTGTTCATCAAGAACCCGATCGCGTAGATCTCGGCGTAATCTTCGTCGGCGAGCGCGGTTAGGTTCGGCTGATAATCCGCCGCGGATTTGGACTCTAAGACCTCGATCTCGGCGCCGAGCCGCGCCTTGGCTTCTTTGAGGCCGGCGTAGGCGGAATCGTTGAACGACTTATCGCCCAGACCGCCGATATCGGTCACCATGCCGAGTCGCATCGATGCTTTCGAGATGCTCGAGCCGGCGCAGCCGGTGAGCGCAACAGCCAATGCGATGGGCGCGGCGAAAACGGCGGGGCGTATCCACGACATGGCGGCCAGGCTTGGCTTTAGGGCCGCGCTCGACCCCCCGCCTAGCCAGGAGACGGCGCCCGGCGTGCGCGCTAAATAAGGCCTCCGGCTGCGCGCGCGGGACCCAAATCTGCGACGTTCGGCTGCTATCGGAAGGGAAACTCGGCGTAGCGCAGACGATACCCCGCAACGATGGTTCGTTCCGGGCCGACGGTCGTCAAACGTTCGCGCAACGAACGGCGGGTCACGTACGCCCTCAAAGTGCTGTCCTTGATCGTGGTCGCCACGATCGTGCTGGGCGCTCTCCTAGAGTTCGTGATGCGCGTCTCGTCCGTTGCGATCGTCGTGATCGGGGCAACGTTTTTCACGTACCTGATCTATCCATGGGTGGAGCGCCTGAACCGGCGCGTGCCGCTGGGGGTGGCGATTGCGCTGGTTTATCTGGCGATCATCATGGTTGCCGCCTTCGGCATTGCGGTGATCGTGCCGGCTTTGGTCGTCGACGGGCAATCGCTGATTAAGGCAACGCCCGGAATGGTTCACAGCGCGCAGGTGTATCTTTCCAACCCGAACCAGCCGCTCTTTCGGTGGCTGCCCGAAAACATTCGCACGTACGTGGTAATGCTGCCGCTGCAGCTCGAGGACCTTACCGCACAGTACGCGGGTGAGGCCGCACGGGGTGCGCTTGCGTTCTTGCTCTCGACGGTCGCGGTCCTCGCGACCGTCGTGGTCATCCCCGTCCTTTCCGTCTATCTGATGTTCGAATGGCCGGGGCTGCTGGCCGGCTTTATGCGAGCGATGCCCCCGCGAGCCCGGCCCAAGACGACGGCGGTCTTGACGGATCTCGACGGGGTGCTCGGCGGGTTCATCCGCGGGCAACTGACGGTCGGGGCCACGATCGGCGCGGCAATCACGGTCATGTTGTTGATCATGCACGTCAAGTATGCCGTCCTCATCGGCGTGGCCGCAGGCTTGCTCGACATCATTCCCTACGTGGGGGCAGTCGTGGCCTTCGTGCCCTCCGTGCTCATCGCGCTCTTCACCGACGGCCTCACCCACGCGCTGCTCGTCGCAGCCTTGTTCGTCTTGATCTTCCAACTCGAAGGGCACGTGATCGCACCGCGCATCGTGAGCCAGAGCGTCGGCCTTTCACCGCTGGCGGTGATCGTCGCGATCTTGATCGGAGCCGATTTGCTCGGAATCGCCGGCATGTTCCTCGCCGTGCCGATCGCAGCGGCGCTGCGGGTGCTCGTCCTGCAAGCATTACCCGCGGCCCGCAGCGAACCGCCCGTCACGATGCCCAAGAAACCAACTCCTGCGGCCCGGCCCGCGCGTCGATCGCGCACCTCGCCGTGATCCTGCACGAAAGAAGCGCTCGATGGTAAGCCAGTTTACCGTCCCGGCGCGGGTGGAAGTCATCGGCGTTCCGATGGATTTAGGCGCGGACCGGCGCGGCGTCG
>PMHO01000009.1 GCA_003156715.1 Candidatus Tityobacter terrigena | reverse complement strand
ACATGTGCTCGGTGCGGCAGAGCCCGATACCGGTCGCTCCGAGGTCGCGTGCTCTCTGTGCATCCTGCGGCGTGTCGGCGTTGGCCCACACGCCCAGACGCTTGCGTGCGTCGGCCCACTCGAGGAATTCGGCAAGCCACGGCGGCAGGCCCGATGGTGGATCGATCAAGCGCAAGCTGCCCTCGACGACCTCGCCGCTGGTTCCGTCGATCGTGATCGTATCGCCTTCGCGCAGCACCTTGCCGGCGATCGTGGCGGTGCGCGCACGCTCGTCGAGTTCGAGGGCTTCGCATCCGCTGACGCAAGGGCGCCCCATCCCGCGTGCGATGACGGCGGCGTGCGAAGTCGCGCCGCCGCGCGCCGTCAGAACGCCGCTTGACGCGATCATCCCGTGCACGTCGTCGGGGGTCGTCTCGGTGCGCACCAGGATGACCGGGCCGCTCTTGGCCATCGCGACTGCCGCGTCCGGATCGAGCGCGATCCGGCCGGTGGCCGCTCCCGGAGAGGCGTTGAGTCCCTTGGCCAACACCGCATAGGTCTGCGCCGGATCGATGCGAGCGTGAAAAAGTTGATCGAGCGAAGCGGCGTCGACGCGGCGCAGAGCGGTCTCGCGGTCGATGAGCCCCTCTTTGACGAAGTCGAGCGCGACGCGCACGGCGGCCTGAGCGCTGCGTTTGGCGCTGCGCGTCTGCAGCATGTAGAGCTTGCCGCGCTCGACCGTAAACTCCAGATCCTGCATGTCGCGGTAGTGCCGCTCGAGCCGGCGCGCGATGTCGTCGAACTGCCGGTAGATATCGGGTTGGGTTCGTTCCAGGTCGCCGATCGGCAACGGCGTGCGAATGCCGGCCACCACGTCCTCGCCTTGCGCGTTGACCAGGTACTCCCCGAAAAGGCGGTTCTCGCCGGTATTCGGATCGCGCGTGAAGGCCACGCCCGTGCCCGAATCGTCGCCCATGTTCCCAAAGACCATTGCCACGACGCTGACCGCCGTGCCCCAGTCGTCCGAAATCTTATTGTAGCGGCGATATTCGGTGGCTCGCTTCGAGTTCCAGGAATCAAACACCGCACGGACGGCGCCTTGCAGCTGCTCGCGAACGTCCTGGGGAAATTCGCGCCCGCTCGCCTCGCGCACGATGCGCTTGAATTCCGTAACGACCTTGCGCCAAGCGTCTGCGTCGAGCTGCGGGTCGGAGTCGACCCCGGCGCTGCGCCTTGCGCCCTCGATCACGCTCTCGAAGCGCTCTTTCTCGATCTCGAGCACCACGCTTGCGTACATCGCGATGAAACGGCGGTACGCGTCCCACGCGAAGCGCGCGTTCCCCGTTTGAGCGGCAAGACCGTCGACCGTTGCATCGTTGAGACCGAGGTTGAGGATCGTGTCCATCATGCCCGGCATCGAGACGCGCGCTCCGCTGCGCACCGAGACCAAGAGCGGGAGCCGCGGATCGCCGAATGTCTTTCCCGCCCGGCTCTCGAGCTCGAGCATCGCCGCCTTGAGCTCTTCTTCCAGCCCCTTGGGGAACTGCCGGTTCGCTCGATAAAACTCGAGGCAAGCTTCGGTCGTGATGGTGAAACCGGAAGGCACGGGTAGCCCGGCTCGGGTCATCTCTGCGAGGCCTGCTCCTTTACCGCCGAGCAGGTCGCGCATTTCGCCCGAGCCTTCATCGAAGGTATAGATGCGCTTGGTCATCGTTACCAAAACAAAGCTTCTCCCGGTGAAAGCGGACGGAGGCGCAGAAAGTTAGCGACGCGCACGGGTGCTCCTGGAAAATTGTTCCCACTTATAGTCGATTTCCACCGTCTTATCCCCTGGTGCGCCCCGCTTGTGTGACGCTCGAAAGGCCCCGCACCCCTATGCGCTGCAGATCGTTGTTCCGCTGCCGGAAAGCGCGCGGGTCAGCGCGGCCGGCCCGGAGCCGCAAACGATCGCTCGACGCGCGCCGCGGTGCAGCGCATCGAGCGCGCTTGCAATCTTCGGTCGCATCCCCCCGTCGAAAGCGCCGCCCTCCAAAAGGCGCGCCGCTTCGTCCGCCCCGAGCCGCTCGATCTCGCTCTCCGGATCGGCGAGCACCCGGCGTACGCGTTCGACATTCGTGACGACGACGTAGGCATCGGCTCCGAGCGCCCCCGCAATTGCGCCGGCCGCCGTGTCGGCATTGACGTTTAGCGGAGTGGCCGCATCGCCGCTGACCGCCAGCGGCGCAACCACCGGCGTCATCCCGGCCGCCAGCAACCGATGCAGAACCAGCGGATGGATCTGCTCGATCTCGCCGACGAACCCGAGCGACTCGCCCTTGACCGGCGTTGCGCTGCGGGCCACGATGAGGCGCCCATCCTGACCGCTGAGCCCGACTGCATCGACGCCGCGCCGCAGCAGAGCACGCACCAGAGCCTTGTTCACCGTTCCACAAAGAACGCTCTCGGTTACCGCTAGCGTCGCAAGGTCGGTGACCCGCAAGCCGCCGATGCGGCGCTGTGGAATGTTGCGCGCCGCGACTTCCGCATCGATCTGGGGGCCGCCGCCGTGGAGCAAGACGATTCGATCGCCTTCGCGCACGCGCGCCGCGACGTCGTCGAGCAGCGGATCCGCGGCGAAGGCCGGCGCCATTGCGTTGCCGCCGTACTTGAGGACGATCAGCACCGGCCGGTCACGCGATCGAGCTTGAGCCAGGAACAAAGCGTGCCGAGCCGTTCGCGCAGCCGGCTCCGAACGGCGCGCCGGTCGACCCCGGGCTCGTAGTGCGCCGCGAGGACGAGCAGCGTCCGCGTCGCGCGATCGGCTTTCAAATCGACGCGCGCGACGAGCTTTTCGTCGAGCAGATACGGCAAGACGTAATAGCCGTGAATGCGCCCATGGGACGGCGTGTAGATTTCAATGCGATAGTCGAAGCCGAAGAGGCGTTGCGTGCGCGGCCGATTCCATACGAGCGAATCGAATGGCGATAGAAGCGCGTCGCATTCGATGCGGCGTGGAACGCGTGGTGCGGCAAGGTAGGCCGGCTGCCGCCAATCTTCGACGTCCACCGGAACGAGCCGACCCGCTTCGACGAGCTCCGCGATACGCGCTCGGGCGTCGGCGGGACCGAGGCGAAAGTAGTCGCGCAAATCGTACTCGGTAGCGACGCCTTGGGCACGGGCTGCGATGGCGATCAGTTCGCGCTGCGCGTCGGGCTCGGCGATCGGTGCGGTCGCGAGGATGCGCGCCGGAATCACGCGCTCGGTCAGATCGTAGACGCGCTCGAAGCTGGGACGGCGCCACCGGGTCGTAATCGCTCCAGACCAAAACAAGGCTTCGAGGGCGCGCTTCGTGTCGCTCCAGCCCCACCAGCTGCCCGTGCCGCGGGCCCCTTCGAAATCCGAAGCGGCTAGCGCCCCGCGCTCTTCGATCTGACGCCGAACCGTTTCGACGAAAGCAGGGTTCTCGTGCAGTAAGATGCCGATGCTGCCCCACGTTCCCACGCCGCTGCGAGCTCGCTCCATGCGCCACCGCAGCAGCGGATAGGTTTCGAGCGGGAGTAACGACGCCGCGTGTCCCCAATACTCGAAGAGCGCGCGGGGGCTAGCGTAGGCCGCCTCATCGAGCAGCGCGGGATCGTATCGGCCCAGGCGCGAGAACGCCGGCATGTAGTGCGATCGCACCAAGACGTTGACCGAATCCATCTGCACGACGCCGATTCGTTTCACCAGCGCCAAGAACGCGCGCCGGCCGGCTGGTTCATCGCGTGCCGCCACGCCGAAACCTTGCGCCGCCAGTGCGACGCGGCGCGCTTCAGCCCGGCTGAGCGAAGTACGAGCCGCCAATCTTAGCGGCTCAGAACCGCCGCTAAAGGGCGCGCACGAACGTCACGACGACGATCGCCACCGCAACGACCACGTAGATCCGAAGCAGCCACAGCAGCGCCAGCAGCGGCGCCGTCAGGTGGCGCCGCGGAAGCGGCTCGCGCAGGCGCTCCGAGCGTTGCGCCGTTTCGAGCGCGGCCAGCATCTCTCGATCGTCCACGTGCGTTATCCGTGGAGCAATTGCGGAAAGGCGGTGACGATGCCATAGAGCGCGCCAAGCACCGAGATTCCGATGATGACCGCGCCGCCCGCAAGATTCGCGCCCCGCCGGTTGGCCAAGTCGCCCATGATCTCCTTATCGTTAGCCAGCAGAAGCACGAAGAGCAGCGCCGGCGCCATGAGCAGCGTGGCAAGGACGTTTACCGTCAGCGTGATCGGGATGAGCGGCGCCTGCGGGATGAGCACGACCGCGGCCGCCAAGACGACCGACAACAAGCTCGAAACGTAGAACGTGCCCCCTTTGCTAAGCGGCCGGTTCAACGTGTGAGCGGTGCCTAGCACTTCGCCCGTTGCGTATGAAGAGCTCGTCGAAATCGTCATGGCCGCGACGAGCCCGGCCTCCAACATGCCGAGCGCGAACAGCGTTGCGCCGGTGCTCCCGAGATAAGGCCGCAGGGCACTCGCAAAATCGGTGCCGCCGGAGAACGACGAAGCGTTAACGTGATGCGCGAAGAGCGGCGCGGTTGCCACGACCGCCGCGACCGCCACGACGGCCGCTATTGCGGCACCCAAAGCCGTATCGAGCCGTCCCTGAGGAAGGTCCGCCTTCGTTAAGCCTTTGTCGACGACCGCGCTCTGTTGGAAGAAAATCATCCAGGGCGTAACGGTCGCCCCGACGTTGGCTAAAACGAGCGTGAGAAAGGCGACCCCCGCTCCGCTCGGGATTGGGCCCCAGGTTGCCAGCGCTCGAACCAGCGCAGAGCCGTCAGGATGTGCGAACAGTGCCGCCGGAACGAACAGCAGGTTGGCTGCGGCCAGCAGCATGACGCTTCGCTCCCACGTAAAGTATCGGCCGCTTGTGAGGACGGCCACAACCAACACGATCCCGCCCACAGCCGCAGCCCATCCGGGTATTCCAAAGTAGGCCGCGCCGCCGCGGATGGCGATGAATTCGGTGACCAGCGTCAGCAGGTTGCTGACCAACAAATCCACCAGTGCAAAGGTGCCCCAGAGTTTTCCGAAGCGCTGCTCGATCAGCTCGGCGTGTCCGCGGTGCGTTGCGATCCCGATGCGCACCGTCGCCTCCTGAACCACGAACGCCATCAAAAACGTGAGAAGGATAAACGGTACGAAAAAACCGATGCCGTACGTCGCGCCGGTCGTGGCGTATGACAGCATGCTCGGGCCGTCGTTCTCGCCGAGCATGACGAGAATGCCGGGGCCGGCCAGCAACAGCAGCAGCCACAGCGGGCGCCTCGCGCGCCGCGCCATCAAGACGCGAAAGCGATCTCGCGCACGCGCCAAGTCCTCCGGAGCCGGAATCCAGTCGAGGGCGCCGCGCTCGATGGCGTTCTTGACGACGTTCACCTGGAGCGTGCCTCGCTGTTTGCGGGCGCGAGCGTACAGTACAACGCGCCCGAAGCCGCTGCGGAGAGCATGATTTCGCGCCGGCCCGAGCGCAGCGTCATGCCGCCGGCGCCGGCGCGGCTCACGACCGCACGCAGCCCCGGCAGCGCGCCACAGCGCGCCAGTTCCTTCACGACCGCTTCATCGCGATCGTCCATGCGCGTGAGAACGACGCGGCAGCCGCGTTCCACGCCGATCAGCGGAAGGTCGGGCGAAGCGTCAACGTGCAGTGCTTCGTCCGGTATGCGATGCCCGTGCGGATCGGTCTGCGGGTTCCCCAGAAAGCGCGCAAGGCGCCGTGCAACGTCCTCGGAAACGGCGTGTTCGAGCCGCTCCGCCTCGTCGTGGATGCGCTCTAACGGAACGCCGAGGGAACGGTGCAGGAACGTCTCGAGCAGCCGGTGCCGCCGCACGATGGCGATGGCCATGGCGAGGCCTTTCTTCGTCAAGCGAAGCGCATCGGTGCGTTCGCTCGCGCGGCGGATGAGCCGCTCGCCCGCTAACCGTACCTTGAACTGGCTGACCGAGGAGCGCGAGACGCCAAGATAGCGCGCGAGTTCGGCAGCCTGAACCGGACCCTCACCGGCCAAATGATAGATTGCCTTGAGATAATCCTCGCGGGCGCGCAGGTGCGAGCGGTCGAACCCGACGTTAAGCATGCTGTACGGTCGCCATTCTGGCTGTTAAGCATACTTCACGGACGGCGTTCTCCGCAACCGCAGAATCCCATAAACGGCCGGGCGACCGGCGGAACCGCGGCCGGGAGGACCGGCCTGCCGGGTCCCGCGCGGGGGCGCGGCCGCTTGTCCTACCTTCAATGCGAGTCTGCCGTGCCCCGATGGGAACCGGCGGGAGCGTGACCGAACGGACGCATCGAACCATGGCTAACAGGAGGGGTAGGTTTTCGTACTGCACGAGCGCCCCGCCGGCGGACTGTGCCCCGCCGGCCAAAAGCTGCACGGTTGGAGGGCACCGTGAATAGGTGGATCGCGTTCACGAGCGGCAAGGGCGGCGTCGGGAAGTCTTTCGCCGCGCGCCTGCTCGCCGAGTGGAAACGCGAGCTGGGACGCGTCTATCTGGTCGACGGCGACGGAAAGATCGGTCAGCTCTACCAGTACCTCGCCACGCGCGACAAAGACGGCCGCATCCAGTCCAAACAGTCGGGGGAAAGCGGCGTCATCGAGTTCTCGCTCCACGACTGGCGCGACGAGTCCGGGAAGTTCGACGTCTATAGCGGCCTCCTCGAGCCCCTGCGGGTTGCCCAAGGTGACGTGTTGTTCGACTTGCCGGCGGCTTCGCTCGACGTCCTGCGCCGCCTCGAGTCGGAGTCAGGTCTCTCCGAAGGGATCGCGCGCCTCGACTACCGGCCGACGCTCGTCGTCCCGATCGCGCCGACGGTCTCGTCGTGCACCTCGGTCGCGGACGCTCTCGACCTGGGCAGCGGCTACGACGTCGTGGCGGTTCGTTCCGAGATGTGGGGCGGCAGCCAGGACTATCGCCGCTGGATTGGCTCGCGTCTGCGCCACCGCCTCTTCGAGCGCGGCGGCAAGGAGGTTTCGATTCCGAAGCTTGAGGGCTGGATCGTCGTCAACCTCGACGAGCATTCGTTGGCCTTCCGCGCGGCCACCGATGGCGACGCGCTCGAGTACCCCGACGACGAGCTGCTGCGCCGATGGGTGATCCGAGCGCGCGGAGCGCTGGCCCCCGCCGCACGAGAACTCGGCTTGCCCACAGCGGTCGTTGAGCCGGAAAAAGTACCCGTCTAAAGGTTTTCCGGAGCGACTGACCGCCGCCAAAGAATCAGTTCTCCATCGTCGGGATCGTAGCGCCGCCCCGCACGGGTGAAGCCGTTTTTCTCCAGGACGCGATGCGACGCAATGTTTGCGAAGGTCGTCGTCGCTTCGATAACGTTCACCGCCGGGTCGGTTCGGGCGGCCGATAGCACGGCTGCAACCGCTCGCGTGGCATGGCCGCGCTCACGGTAGCTCGCCGCGACGCCGTAGCCGATCTCAACCACTCCCCGTACCGGAAGCCCCTTGTGACCGATCAAACCGACGACGGTCTCATCGGCGACGATCATCCACGTCGCGCCGGAGCCCCCTTCGCGCAGCCGCGACGCGACCACGCGAATGCGCTCCAGCACCGCGGGCAACTCAACTCCTTCAGGCGGAAGGGTTAGGCCGCCTGGGAGCCGCGTGTCCTTTCGAGCCATCGCGACGAAATCGGAATCGCTCGCCTCGACCAGGCGCGTCTGGGTTGCCTCACCCGGCATCACTGCATTGCAGTCCGCGCCGTTCGTCACCAGTTCGTAGCGATTTCACGATGAGGCTCGCGGATTCGACGCGGGCCTGCATTTACATCGAAGCGTGAAACCGATGGTCCGATTCGACCGCCTCTACGACCTCGCGCAGAAATCCGGCGAGCGTCGCGCGTACGATGCGGATGCCCAGCGCGGCGTCGAACACGGCGCCCGGGAGTTCCGCCGGCGGCCAGTACGCTCCGGAGATGGAAAGGGAGCAGTAGCCGTTGCCTCTCGATACCGTGTCGATTTTGCCGTGAAAGGTCGGGAAGGGTGCATCCTCGGCAGGGCGCCACTCGGCCGAAACGAGGCGACCAGGACCGGCGTCGCCCTTAACATAGCTGAAGTGCACCACGGTCCCAGCTTGCTTTGCAGCGTAGCCGGTGAATCGCCGCAGCGCGAATTGCAGTTCGAGCACCGATCCGGTGGCGAACCCGCCGCGCTTGATGATATACGCGTCGACGAGCGATAGAATAGAATCGGTCTGCGCTCGCACGAGCTTGGAAACGGCGATCTGTCGCATTACACTGCATTCTAGAGGCGCGCGACGAAGTCGCTATGAAGAACCGCGGCGGACTGCCTCGCATCCTCGCGGCCGGAAAAATGACATCCTGTCGCCGAAAAAAGCCGCGAAGGAAACCAACACTGGCTCTTTCAAGCTAGCTCGATGAGAAACCTTGAATGCATAAAGAATGCGCCTTTCCGTAGTTGAGGTCGCGGATCTGCGATGCGCGGCGCTGAGCGGGTACGAAGCGGCGCAGCCGTTGCCGCCGGGCGCTTCGAGTCTCTTCGGACCCGAAGTACCTTTCGGAACGCCGGCCTTCGCCGCGCGCGATGCGGCCGACCTAACGCCCGCCTCCGTGCAGGCGCCGGCGCAGCCGATCGCAGGCTGGCGGGCGTCCGGATCCCTTTGGCCTGCCGAGCGCTTCATGGTGCGCGTTCCCGAACGCTGGAACGGGCGTTTGATCGTCGCAGGCACACCTTCGCAGCGCTCCGAGTTCGCCTGCGACCGGTTCTTCGCGGATCCGCTCTTGGCACGCGGCTACGCGTACGTATCGGGCAACAAAGGTCTCGGCGACGGCGCCGTCTTGCTTGCGCCCGGCGCAACCTTCGCAGTCGACGGTACGGTCCTGCCGCGCTTCGCGCTCTCCGACGGGCGCAGCATCTCGTTTTGGCAGCACGCACGCGGCAGCCGCATCGAGCGCTGGCTCGAGGAGTTTCTCGCGATCGCGGCTGCAGCTCAGGAGATCGTGACCGATTTGCACGGAACGGGACCGGAGCTCACGTATGCGATCGGCCTCTCGAACGGCGGCTATGAAGTACGCCGCGCGATCGAAGAAAGCGACGCCTTTGCCGGAGCGCTCACCTGGAACGCTATCGTGTGGACCCCGGAACACAACGTCCTGCGAGGGCTCCCCGAAGCGATCGCCGCGATGGAGGCCGGCGAACCGCAGCGTTTGGAGAGCCTCGGCTTTCCGCACGACGTTCCGGCTCGCTCCGGCAACGGTTCGTTGTACGCAAAGAACCTGGCGGTGTATTGGTACCTCTCGGCATGGCTGCACGCGGTGCACCTCGACCCGGAAAGCTCGCTCCCGTACGGCGACGTCAACGATCCCGCAGCGGCGGAAGCGTGGAGCGGAAAGATGGGCGCGTGGCGCTTCGACCGGTCGCCGCGCATCGCCGAGCGCGTTGCCGCCTTCTCAAACACGGGGCGCATCCGTTGCAAGCTGATCGATCTGGCCTCCGAATACGACCATCTCGTGCCGCCGCTCATCCATTTCGTCGAATACGGCCGGCTCGTCTCGGCGGCCGGTAAGGGCAACCTGTATCGAGGCGAACTCATGCCAGACGCGCAGCACGTCGACAGTTGGTCGGAAGACCCCGAATATCCGCAGATGCGTCCCGGCTACCCGCGTGTCATGAAGGCGTTCGACGAACTGGTGACGTGGGTCGAGGGTTAATTCAGCCCGTTCGTGTTTGCTCCGGCGAAGAGGCCTATTTCAAACGTTCGCGCCCGTGCGGAGCCCAGAGATCTTGGAGCGGGCCGATCGGCACGATGCGCGTCGGATTGATCTCATCGTGCGTATAGTAATAGTGCCGCTTGATATGATCGAAGTTGACCGTCTCCGCGACGCCGCCGGTTTGATAGAGGTCGCGCAGGTAGCCGAATAGGTTGGGATAGTCGGCGATCCGTCGCAGGTTGCACTTGAAATGGCCGTAGTACACCGCATCGAAGCGGATCAGGGTCACGAATAGCCGCCAGTCCGTTTCGAGGGGCGCGGCACCGAAGAGAAAGCGTCGCTGGGCCAGACGCTCTTCGAGTTCGTCGAGCGTGGCGAAGAGCCGATATGCGGCGTGTTCGTACGCGCTTTGCGAGGTGGCGAAGCCGGCCCGATAGACGCCGTCGTTGACCGTCTGATAGATGTGTTCGTTGAGCGCGTCGATGGCGGCGCGCTCTCGAACCGGATACAAGTCGAGCGACGCGTCGCCCAGCGCATCGAACTCCGTTTCGAACATGCGCATGATGTCGTCGTCCGAGTTGCTGACGATGCTCTTGGTAACGGTATCCCACAGGACCGGGACCGTGACGCGTCCGCGATAGTGCGGATCGCTCGCGTGGTACGCTTCGGCCAGATACTGGAAGCCGTTGAGCTCGTCGCGCCCGGCGCCTGGAACGTCACGAAAAGCCCAGCCCAGTTCGTCGCGGATCGGATCGACGGCGGTCATCCCAATGGCCCCTTCGAGGTGCTTGAGCATGCGAACGATGATCGTCCGGTGGGCCCACGGGCAAGCGAACGAAGCGTACAAGTGATAGCGCCCGGCCTCCGCCGGGAACCCTGAACGCCCGTCGGCGCTCACCCACCCGCGAAACGCGTCCTGCTGGCGGAGGAACGCACCCTCGTGGGACTGCTCGTCAGGAAATTGCGCCTTGGTTTGCGTCATGCCGCTCGTTTCTCCGCCGGACGGCGCGTCTCTGCCCGGCCGAGCAAATCGGCCGTCCCCTGCGCTTCGCGTGCGCAGTTCATGCGAAAGCGACTTGGCCTGCGTCAGGATCGGGGTCAGGTGGGGATTTTCAAGTGCCTCCGTGACGCACGATCGTGCTGGCGATGAGTACTAAGATACCGAATGCGGCGACGACGAAAGCCCAGTTACGCCATGCATTTTGCACGGCGACGAACTGCGTGTCATCCTGGAATCGGCCGGAAGCTACAGCCATCCGGTTGCCGTTGGCTCCAAAGTAGAAAAAGGCGATAAGACTAACGCCGCCATCAACGACAGGAACGAACTGAAGGATGAACAGCGCGATGCCAAGGGTGACCTTGCGATGAGCCATCAGCCAATACGGCGCCAGTAAAGCCGCGCCCCAATTCCATTGCCTAATATACTGTGCGCCCGGAGCGCCGGGGGCGACCGCAGCGGTGGATACGGCTGTTGGCGGCGCAGCTACCGCCGGCTCGGATACGGGCGCCTCGCGCGGGGCGCCGCACGACGCGCAAACCGCATCGGCCGTGTTACCTTGCTGGCCGCACGCGCTGCAATAAGTGGTCCCGATCGGTAAGTCCATTTCGCCTCCACCGTGGGCACTAGCATTCATGAATAAAACGCCGATTGAGTCGGATGAGAGCGCGAGTCATGACTGGGATGCGCGAATAGCAGGGGGTCAATATGCGGCGCTCACCGTGAAGAGCGGCGCATGTGGGCGGACATGCCGTTCGACTGCTTGGTAAATCCTTCTTTTTCTGGCTAAAGCCGCTGCCCGGGACTCTAGAGCCGCGCGGAGATGCCCTTGGCGGGCAAAAGGCTTCGGGTTATTGCATTTTTATGCGGTTTATGCATAATTATGCGAGAACATGTTGGCCACCGTTGCTGACGCGGCCCTGCGGGGGCGCAGCGTCCTAACCGTCGTTGACCTGTCGCCCTCGGAAATCGGGACGGTCTTGGGACTGGCCGGCCATCTCAAGAGCGCGCGGGCGGCGGACCAGCTGCCTCTCCTGCGAGGCAAGACGCTGGGGATGCTTTTCGAGAAGCCGTCGCTGCGAACGCGGG
Organism: Candidatus Tityobacter terrigena; assembly: GCA_003156715.1. Classification (GTDB taxonomy): domain Bacteria; phylum Vulcanimicrobiota; class Vulcanimicrobiia; order Vulcanimicrobiales; family Vulcanimicrobiaceae; genus Tityobacter; species Tityobacter terrigena. The sequence goes on along the minus strand of PMHO01000009.1, from coordinate 4,206 downwards.
TCTCTTTCGAAGTCGGGATGACGCAGCTGGGCGGTCACGCGCTGATCGCGCACGGGAGCGACTTTATGGTCGGCTCGCGCGAGTCGCCCGAGGACGCGGCGCGGGTGCTCTCGCGCTACGTCGACGCGATCGTCGTTCGCACGCACGCGCACGAACCGCTGCGCCGCTTCGCGACGGCAGCGACGGTCCCGGTAATCAACGGGTTGTCGGCCGCGGCCCATCCCTGTCAGGCCTTGGCGGACCTGCTCACGATCAAGGATCGGTTCGACACGCTCGCGGGACTGCGGCTCGCCTACGTCGGCGACTCCCGTAACAATGTCGCGGCATCGCTCGCCGAAGCAGCCCTGATGAGCGGCATCTCGGTGACGTTCGGGTGCCCGCCGACGCATCGTCCGAGCGAGGCGTTCTTGACGCACCTGCAGCAGCTTGGCAAGCCGCACGGGGCGACGGTCCGCGCCTTTACTAGCGCCATCCGCGCGGTGCGGGACGTCGACGTCGTATACACCGACATCTGGACCTCGATGGGCGAAGAGCATCTGGCCGAGCGCAACGCGGCGGCGCTGCTTCCATACCGCGTGACCGCCGAGTTGATGGCGACGGCGGCTCGACACGCACTGTTCATGCATTGTCTGCCGGCCCATCGCGAACAGGAAGTGGCAAGCGAAGTCATCGATGGGCCGCAGAGCGTCGTCTTCGACCAAGCCGAGAACCGGCTGCACGTGCAGAAAGCGCTGCTGGTCGCGCTGCTTACCGATTTGCGAGGGATTCCCACACAATGAAAACCACCCGCCAGCGCGCGATACTGTCGCTGATCGCGACGCGACCGGTTCACTCGCAAGAGGAGCTCGCGCATATGCTCGAAGCGCAAGGCTACGAGGTCACCCAGGCAACCGTCTCCCGCGACATCAAGGAGCTCGGGCTGATCAAAGTGCCTCTCAAAAACGGAAACGGCGCCGGCACGCAGTTCAAATACGTCGAGCCGGCCTTCGGCAAAACCTACGCGACCCGGCTGCATCGCGTGATCGCCGAGCTGGTGCGCGGCGTGCGCGGCAGCTCGAACTTGATCGTGCTGCGCACGCCCCCGGGAAGCGCCATGCTGGTCGCATCGGCGATCGACGAAGCCGCCTGGAGCGAGGTCATCGGAACGATCGGCGGGGACGATACGGTCTTGGTCGCACTCGACGAGTCCGCGCATTTACCCGTCGTCAAACAACGCTTTGAAGACATGCGCTCGGAGGAGCCTCTGTGACGATCGTTCTGGCTTACTCGGGCGGGCTCGACACCTCGGTATTGCTCAAGAAATTCGCGCTCGCGGGACATCGCGTGATCGCGATGACGCTCGATCTCGGCGAAAGCGACGGCACCGCCGGCGCCGACGCCCAGGCCGCACTCGAAGCGGCTCGCAGCAAAGCCCTTGCGCTCGGTGCGTACGACGCGCTCCTGATCGACGCGAGGGAGCGCTTCATCGCAACGATGGCCCTGCCGGCCCTGCGCGCGAATGCACTCTACGAGGGCGTTTATCCGCTTTCGGCGGCGCTCTCGCGCCCGTTGATTGCAGCCCTCTTGGTCGAGACCGCTCACCGCTACGGCGCCGACGCGATCGCTCACGGCTGCACCGGCAAAGGAAACGATCAGGTGCGCATCGAGATCGCAGCTCGCGCGCTCGATCCTGCCCTCAAAGTCCTCGCTCCGCTGCGCGACGAGCCGCTCTCGCGGCCCGACGCCATTGCCTTTGCGCAAGCCAACGGCGTCCCGGTCGCGCACACACATGCCAAACCGTATTCGGTCGACGCCAACCTTTGGGGGCGCTCGATCGAAGCGGGCGTGCTCGAAGATCCTTGGAAAGCACCGCCCGAAGACGCCTTCGCGTGGACCGCATCTCCTAACCGGCGTCCCTCCGAACCCGAAAACCTCGTCGTCGAATTTGAAACGGGTGTGCCGTCATTCGACCGCCTCGCGGGGGCGGAACTCGTGGCGGCACTCAACCAGCGCGCCGGCGCCCACGGCGTCGGACGCATCGATTTGATCGAAGATCGCGTCGTCGGCGTGAAGTCGCGCGAAGTCTACGAGTGCCCCGGATCGATCGCGCTGATCGTCGCGCACAAAGCGCTGGAACGCCTCGTGCTGACGCGCGACGAGCTGCGTTTCAAGTCGCTGCTCGACCAGCGTTATGCCGAACTGATCTACGACGGACTCTGGCCCTCGCCGCTGCGCAAGGCGATCGATGCGTTCAACGCGGCGTTGGCCGAGCGGATGACCGGGCGCGTGCGCCTGAAACTGCATCAAGGAAGCGTCGTCGCGGACGGCAGCGCTTCTCCCTTCGGCTTATACGACGAGTCGCTCGCGACGTACGGTGCGGGAGATCGTTTCAAACACGACGCAGCCGAAGGTTTCATCGCGCTCTGGGGTCTGCCGCTCGAGCTGCGCGCCAAAGTCGAGCGCGACATGCTGACCGCGGCACACTGAGACCCGGCTAAGTGCACGGCCAGAGCACGAGCCTGCAGTGGGGCGGACGCTTCGCACAGGAGCCCGACCCGCTGCTCCTGCGCTTCGGCTCGTCGCTGGAAGAAGATCTCGTTCTTGCGCCGTTCGACGTCGCGTGCTCGCGCGCGCACGTCGCTGCGCTCGCATCGGGCGGAATCATCGACCCGTCCGCTGCAAGCGCACTCGACGCGGCGCTGGCCTCGGTGGCCGCCGAAATTGCAGCGGGAACCTTCGCGGCGCCGGCGCGGGCGAGCGGCGCGGAGGACGTGCACGGTGCAATCGATGCCCGCGTCCGCGAGCTGGCGGGAGATGCCGGGGAGTGGCTGCACGCCGGACGCAGCCGCAACGACCAGGTCGCAACCACGCTACTGCTCTACGCGCGCGACCGCGCTACCTACGGCTGCCGGCTCGCGCTTTCGATCGCTCGTTTCACGCTGGCGAGCGCGCGCAGCACCCTTAGCGACGGGACGCTCCTGGCCGCAACGACGCACTGGCAGCCGGCGCAACCGGTTCTGCTGGCCTTCTGGCTCGAGGCCGTAGCGGAATCGTTTGCGCGAGCCGCGCGCCGGTTTGGCCGGGTTGCCACGGATGCGCGCGAAAGCTGCCCGCTCGGTTCGGGCTCGTGCAGTGGCTCCTCGCTGCCGCTCGACCGCACCCTCGCTGCAACGGAACTTGGCTTTAGCGGACCGTCGCGCAATGCGCTCGACTCGGTCGGCGACCGCGACGTTGCGCTCGATCTGTTACACGCGGCGGCGCGCGCCGTCGTTACGGCCTCGCGCGTCAGCGAAGAAATCGTCATGTGGTGCACGCCGGCGTTCGGCTACGCGCGACTCGACGACGCAGCTTCGACCGGGTCGAGCTTGATGCCGCAGAAACGGAATCCCGATCCGTTCGAACTGGTCCGCGCCAGTGCTGCCGTAGCAAGTGGAACGCTCGCCGGAGCGCTCGGGACGCTGAGCGGCGTCGCGCTCTCGTACCACCGCGACCTGCAATCGACCAAGGCGCTCGCGATCGCCGGAGTCGAGGGGGCGCTAGCGAGCCTCGCGGCATTCGAACGCGCTTTTCCGCACGTGCGCTGGAACGCGTCGGCGATGAACGCACGCGCCGGCGACGGATATGTGGTCGCGACCGACGTCGCTGACGCGCTGATCGCGGCCGGCGTGACGGCGCGCCGCGCTCACGCGCTGGTCGGCGCTGCGGTGGCGCTTGCCGAAGCGGAAACGCGCCCGCTGGACGGGCGCGACCTGGCTCGCCTTGCGCTAGAGGCGCGGCTCGACAGCCTCGAAGCGCCGCTCGACGCCGCCGCCTCGGTGCGCGCCAAGCGAACGTCCGGCTCGACCAACCCGGCAATGGTCGCGCGCTCCATCGACGCGCTCGAAGATGCCTTGGAGCGCGAGTTCGGGAAGGTTGCCGTATGACGCGCGTTCACGTCGTCGGGGCGGCAGGTTACGCCGCGGGCGAGCTGATCCGGCTGCTGCGCAACCATCCCTTCGTCGGGCTCGGCGTCCTGGAAAGCGCCTCGCATGNNACATGCCGGCGAGCCGATCGGCTCGCACGTCCCCACGCTTCGCACGCTGGCACGCACCTTCGACCCGCAGGACAGCGCGAGCCAAGCATTTGCGGAAGACGACGTCGTCGTACTCGCCGGGGGAGCCGAACTCGCGCACCGGCAAGCGCCGAACTTTCTCGAGGGTGGGGCGCGCGTCATCGACTTCTCCGACG
>PMHO01000057.1 GCA_003156715.1 Candidatus Tityobacter terrigena | reverse complement strand
AAGTACGCTGCGGCCGCCCGCGCCTAGGCATGGGCTAAAATTAGACCCTTACGAAGACTGAGGTCACCGAACTCGTTTTTGTTCGGCGCAGCGGACGGCTACGGCTGCGCGGGATCCGACGCCGAAGGCGGCGTAGATCTTGCGTAAGTGGTTGTTTACTGTGTGGTGACTCAAGCCTAGGGCCTTGCCGATCTGGCGGTTCGTCTTCGCTAGCTTTACTTGATCGAGAACCCGGAGTTCGGCCGCACTCAGCTGCGAAACCGGATCGTCCGAGGCGCCCTCGCGCCGCCGAACTTCCGTCGCAACCCAGCTCTTTGGAACCAGCCGGCTCGCGCCCGCGGCGATCACGAGATCGGCCGCGTCGCGCGTCGTTAGATGAAGATCGAGCCCGGCTATCGCTTGGCGCATGCGGTAACCGAGGCGACCGTACGCCTCGAGCGCTGCGCGAAGTTCGCGCCGCGCCGCCTTGGTGTCCCCGAGTGCGACCGAAAGCCGGCCGCGGGCGTGGTGTTCTGCGGCTGCAACGCGTGCGTCCCGCCCGGACGAAACCGTCCCATTCTTGCGCTCGCGCGAGGAGAAGTATCGCGTCGACGCCTCGCGCGCAAGGTTTGCGCGGTCGACCGACGCTTCGCGCACGAAGTCGAGCAGGCCCATGCGTTCCTCGATCGTACGAACCGCCCACTTCTCACGCTTGAGGTCCTGATAGGCACGCTCGAGGTGTTGTTCGCGCGAGAAACGGTCGCCGGTGATGCGGGCTAGGAAAGCGCGATCGAGCGCGATCGCTGCGCGCTGCACGGGGCTCGTCGCGGCATGCTCGGCATCGCTCAGACTCTGCCAGGCATGGCCGGTGTCCCCCTCGAGAAGCCAGAGCATCGCCCCGCTTTGGAGGAAGAAGGCGCGCTGGCGACCGGCACCCTCTATTCCGGCGAGCGAAGCCAAGCGCGGCTTGATCGAGCGCCACAAGGCCAAGTCGAGCGTCTCCAAGGCGACGACCGAAGCACCCTGCAACATCCCGGCAGCAAGGTAGACGTCGACCTGCTTGGCGTCGTCGAGCGCCGAGAGTCCCTCGAGGAAATGCCGACCTGCAACGCCGTACCGTTCGCGTGAAATTTCGATCCAGCCGAAGAGCTCGAGCGCTCTCGCTCGGATGAAATCCGGGCCATCTTCAAGCGCCGGCTGCAGGGCGCTTTCAGCGGCGTCAAGGTCGTTCGCCATCCAGCGCGACAAAGCCGAATAGTAAGCCAGTTCCGCGCGTGCCGCGCGATGCGTACCCGACGCTTCGCGTGCGGCCTCACGCAGGGTCCGTTCGCCGCCGCTGGAGTTGTCGGAACTGATCTGCGCGATGCCGAGAAGCGCCGAGACGAGCACGCGGTCGTCAGCACTCGATGGCAGCCGCCGCACCGCCTCAAGCTCGCGAACGGCCGCCGCGGCTTCGTCCAAACGCAAGAACGAGCGCGCTCGCAGGAGCGCCACTTCGATTCGTTCGCGTGCGTTGCGCGCCTCGAATCCGCCGAGCGCGCTAAGAGCCTTGTGGAACTCGGCCTGAAGAAAGAGCCTTTTCGCCTCTGCAAGTCCGTCCGCGGCGTGCCGCTGGACGCCGGCGACGGGACGGGGTTTCAATCGACTTCTCAGTTTCCTAACCTTCTAACAAACGCAAAAGCGCAGTGAAGCGCGCTTCGAGCGGCATGCTGTTGAAACATTTAAGTTATGAAGAGAGTGACGCAAGGGCGCACGGGTCATTCTCCCGTGTTGCGATCGTCGAGTCGATCGATCTGCGATCGGGCTCAGCGCCGCTGTCTGCGCCCTTCGGTCGTGCAGCACCTCCGGCAGGCCTGGCTCCTTGCGGGCGCAGAGGCCGGCGTCGAGCCGAGAGCTAACGCCACCCGAGCATGCCGGCAAGGAGGGCCGCGTTTTGGGTTGTCGCTGCGGCAATGTTCGCTTTGCTCGCAGGGGCGAACGCTCCGACGCCGCTTTACGACCTTTACTTTACCGAGTGGCATCTCTCCGCGCTCGAGCTTGCTGCCATCTTCGCGACCTATCCACTGACTTTAGTCGGAGCGCTGTGGGCCGTTGGGCGCCTCTCCGATCGATTCGGGCGTCGTCCGGTGATCGTCGCATCGCTCTGCGCCGCGGCCCTCGGATCGCTGCTGTTCGCCGTGGCGAATGGTCCCGCGTTGCTCTTCGCGGGGCGCGTCGCGCAGGCGTTGGGCGTCGCGCTCCTAAGCGGCTCGGCCAGTGCTGCGCTCGTCGAGTTGGAACCGCATGGCAGCACGCGGCGCGCGTCGGTCACCGCCACCGTGATGCTCACGCTCGGCAGCGGCACCGCGCCGCTGATTACCGGCCTCTTGGTCGAGTACGCGCCCGAGCCGACGGTCCTCGCGTTCGCACTTCACGTGAGCGTCGTCGTGCCGCTGATCTTCATGGCGTGGCGCATCCCCGAGACGGCCCCGCCCGAAGCCCGTGACTCTTGGCGGCCGCGACGTCCCTCGGTTCCGCCCAACATCCGCTTACCGTTCGCGATCGCCTCGCTGGCCGGCGGTCTCGCGTGGCTTACCGCAGCAATCCTGTTCTCGCTGATACCATCGTATCTGCGCGTGACGCTCGGCGTTGGGAACCCGGCCGTGGTCGGTATCCCAGCTTTCCTAATGCTCGCCGTTTCCACGGCCACGCAACTCGCGCCGACGCGTCTGGACGATCGTGGGTTGATGGGATGCGGGCTGGCGCTGGGCGCTATCGGGACGGCGTGTCTCGTCGCGGCGGTCCCGTTTCACTCGCTCGTTCCGGTAGGAATCGGCGCCGTTCTGAGCGGTGCCGGTCACGGGTGCAGCCTCAAGGGAAGTCTGGCAACGATCGCACGGATCGCCCCGATAGACGCGCGCGGCGAGCTTTTCTCGCTGCACTACGCGATCGTCTATCTCATCGTGGGGTTACCGATCGTCGCAGCCGGAGCGCTCGTCGGCGGCCTCGGATTTTTCCACGCGTTCGCGATCTTCGCTGGCATCGTTACGCTGCTCGCCTCGGTCACGGGCCTGGGCTTGCGCTTCGTGCCCCCGGCGGCCGTCCGATCGTAATCGTTGAATAAACCGATGGCTCGGAGGCCTTTGCCCAGTGCCCAATCAAGAACGGCCGAGTGAGCTCGCTAAGCCTGCTCGTTCTTCGCAAGAATAATCTGCGTCCCGATGTCGACCGCTGAGCCTCATCGGCCGTTGTTGCGGTCGGTTCGGCGCTTATGGCCCACGGCCGTTATACTCGTGGTCGTGGCGATCACTATTGCCGGCATCGATCTGATTCTCATCAATACCGGACGGTTTCAGGACCAGGTGCGCAACGCTGAGATCGCACGAACCAACGTGCTCGAGCTACAGTTCGACGAGGAAACGGGTCTGCGGGGTTTCACGAGCACCAATTCCTCCACATTCCTCCAGCCGTATATCCGCGCCGCGCTCCACATCTACCGCGCCTTTGAAAACCTCAAAGCGGCGCTCGCACCGATCGACGCGAATGGCGACCTCTCGCCTTACGTCGCAACCGAAGAGACGATTCACCGGCAGTGGCTGGCAGATATCGCAAAGCCGCTCATCCGCAACGATCGCCGGCACGACGCGCTTTCGCTACAGGTCCGTGGGAAGGACTTGATGGATCGCTTTCGTGCCGCCGATGCCGAGCTCGAGGCGGGATTGATCGCTCGCGGCAATGCCGCCGACCAGGCACTCCGGCGGGCCGTCCAGCGAATCATCCTGATCGGCGGCATAACGCTCCTGGTCGCGATTGCGGTCGTGCTCGATCTGAGCTTGCGCGCCGACCGCCTGGCCGAGCAAAGCGAACGGCAGCGCCGTCTCTACACGGCTGAGAAGGAGGTCACGGACGAGTTACAGCGCGCGCTGCTTCCCAGCGCGTTGCCCACCGTGCCGAACTTGCGCATCGACGCACTCTACCGGCCTGCCGGAGAACTCAGCCGCGTCGGAGGCGATTGGTACGACGCCATCGCGCTACCCGACGGCCGTCTCTTCGTTACCATCGGCGACGTCACCGGGCAAGGCGTCGCTGCGGCTGCGGCAATGAACGGGGCGCGTCAGGCCCTTCTCGCGGCGGCTCTGCGCGAGGACGATCCCGGGGCCATCTTGATGCGCGCCAACCGCGCGCTGCTGCTGCAAGGCTCGTCGATCGTAACCGCAGCCTGCGCTTTCATCGACCCGAAGACCCTGAGCATCGTGTACGCGACCGCCGGCCATCCACCCCCGGTGATGATCCATCCCCTGCTCGGTCCGCAACTGCTCCCGCACGGCGGGATTCCGCTCGGCGCTTTCAACGACGCGCGTTATGCTACGTTCGCCGGTCTTGCCGTCGAGGGTGCGCTCTTGATTCTGTATACAGACGGCCTAACGGAGCGATCCCATGACGTCGTCGAGGGCGAAGCGCTCCTGCTCGAGGCTGCTTCGGCGCTCCTGACTCCGAACGAAGATTTCCGCGATGAACGCAGCCCCGCGTTCGCGCTCTACCGCTCCGTTTTCCACGATGCCGCACCTGCCGACGACGTTGCGATTCTCACCGTTGCCTTCGGTCCGGCCGACCCTCAGGCAAGCCTAACGTAGCGGATCGGATTTGCCGTCGCGTCGCGCTCGACGAGGCCGCGAGCGCGCAGGTGTTCGAGATGCGAGATCGTTTCGGAGACCGCGAATTGCCGGTGGGCCTCGCTCAACTCTTCGAAGGTGCGATTGCGGCGCGTCCAGGGTAGCGCGCGAGCGATGGTCGCCGCATCCGCCGGCCCGCGCGACAGCGCCTCGACGACGCGGCCTTCACGGCTTTCCTCGTGCACCAGCAGTTCGGCGACGCGGCGGTGCAGATCCGCGAAGGGTTCGCCGTGAGCCGGGAGCACGCCGGCGGCGTCGATCCGATCGACTTTGCGCAGCGACGACAGGTATTCCCCGAGCGGGTCGCCGCGCTCTTCAAACCAAAACCCAACGTGCGGCGTCACCGGGTCGAGAACATGATCTCCCGTGAAAAGGCGACCGCTCGGTGCGTCATGAAAACAGAGGTGACCGGCTGTGTGCCCGGGCGTCCAGATCGCACGCAGCCGGCCGATGTGCTCGCCGTCGCCGATCTCACGCGTCGGCCGGATGAGCTCGGTGCGGCCGTGCTGCAGCTCGTCCTCGAGCGTTGATTCGGCGTAAAAACCGTTGCGTTCGATCCAGCGGTCGGCGCGCCGGTCCGCCGCCTGCGGGTCGGTCATGATGCGCTGCAGAAATGACCACTCGAGCGGATGCATCAACAGTGCCGGAACGCCGTTGCGCAGCAACGTTCCGGCCAGGCCGTAGTGGTCGAAGTGAAAGTGTGTGATGGCCAGACGCCGAACGCATTCAAGCGTCGTGCCGCACTCGCGCAGGCCTTCCACAAGCGCGTCGAGGACGTCGTCTGCGCGCCAGCCGCAATCGATCAGCGTGAAGCCGTCGTCCTCCTCGACCAGATAGCCGTTGACGAAGCGCAGCGGATTGCCGGCCATGGGCAACCGAATCTGAAAAATGCCGTCGCCGATCGGCGTTGTAAGATCGAGGTCCTCGTAAATGCGAATGTCACTCATCGGTGTTCGCGTCGATCCAAGCGAGATACGAAGGGCTGCCCGTTAGCTCGACCGAGACGATCTCGGGCGTCTCGTACGGATGGAGCTCCGCGATCGCTCGCTCGACGCCGGCGTAGAGCGAACGCCGGGTCTTGACGGTGCAGCGCCATTCGTGCGCGGTCTCGACCTGACCCTGCCAGCGATAAACGCTCAGGATCGGCCCCTCGATTTGAACGCACGCGGCAAGGCGACGGTCGACGAGCTCGCGCGCAATGCGTTCCAAATCCGCGCGATCGCCGGCGGTTGTCGTGACCATGCTGTAACCGTCCACAAGTCGCCGCCTTCGCGGCTGCACGCAAACATCTTTCCGCCGAGCTCATCGGGCAACGCTGCGGTCGAGCAACTTGGCGAGCGCGTAAACGTGACTCGTCGCCGGCGTCGGCACCCGAGTCAGCTCTCCCACTTCGACCACGGATCCGACCAGCGCGTCGAGCTCGAGGCGCCGGCCGTGCTCGAGGTCCTGCAGCATCGAGGTCTTGTGGGAGCCGACGCGCCGTGCGCCGTCGATGCGCTTTTCGATCGAAATCGGGAGCGACACGCCGAGCGCGCCCGCCACCGCGACCGACTCCCGCATCATTTCCTCGATCAGCGGTTCGACCAGCGGATCGTCGCACATTTGGACGAGCGTTGCTCGCGTGAGCGCGCTGATCGGATTGAACGATGCATTTCCAAGCAGCTTGACCCAGATCTCGACGCGGATGTCCGGCTCGACCGGCGCCTTCAATCCGGCCGCCACGAAGGCATCGGCGATGGCTTGCGTGCGCGGCGAGACGCCGCGAACCGGATCGCCAAGGCTAAAGCGCGTCCCCTCGATGTGTCGAATGACGCCGGGCGATTCCAACTCCGTCGCGGCATAGATCACGCACCCGACGATGCGCCGCGTCTCGATCGTCGCACCGATCCGCCCGTCCGGATCGAGACTGCGCAACCGGTGGCCATCGAACGGTCCCCCGTTTCGTGCGAAGTACCACCACGGAATGCCGTTCTGCATCGAGATGACCGCCGTCTCGTCCGAAAACAGTGCGGGCAGCTCGTCGAGGAGCGGTAGAATCTGATGCGCTTTGACCGCAAGGATGACCACGTCGACCGTCCCAACGGTCCGCAGATTGCCGGTCGCCTGGGGATGCGCGGTGAAGTCGCCGCGCGCGCTCCGAACGCGCACGCCCGCCGTTTGCAGCGCTTCGAGCTGCGGGCCGCGCGCGAACAAGGTAACGTCGCAGCCGCTGCGCGACAGCGTTGCGCCCGCGTATGCACCGATGGCACCCGCTCCAACAACGGCGATCTTCACGCTGGCACAAGTGCGAGCAAGGGATGACGGCTTCCCGCCGTTCGCGGGCCGTTGCCAGGGGCTTGCGCCTCAATCGCAAAATCGCGCTCGCGTGACACTCCAGGGACTCCTCGACCGCGGGCTCGGCGATCGCGCGGCGCTGCGCATCCCCGACGGCGCCGAGCTAACCTACGGCGATCTCCGACGGGCTGCGGCGAAAGTCGCACGCCACGTGTCTGCGCTTGCGGTGCAACCTGGCGAGAGCGTCGCAGCATCCTTCGGGAACGGTCCGGAAATCTTGGCGGCGTTCTTCGGCGTCGCCGAGGCTCGGGCTGCGTATGCCCCGCTCAACAGCGCCTATACCGAGGGCGAATTTCGCTTCTACTTGGAAGACATTGGGCCTAAGCTGCTCTACCTCAGCCCGGGCGGCACCGCCGCGGCGCGCGCCGCTGCAGCGGCCCTCGGGATTCCGGTCGTGGACTTGTGGTTTGAGGCCGTCGACCTGCGCTTCGGCGGCGCTGCGACGGCGCAAGGAGAAGCGCGCCATGCAACTCCGGACGACGTGGCGCTCTTTCTGCACACGAGCGGAACGACGAGCCGGCCGAAGGGCGTCCCGCTGACCCACGGCAACCTCATCGCTTCGGCCCGTAACATCCAGCGTTGGTACGGGATCGCGGCCAGTGAGGTCACGTACTGCGTCATGCCGCTGTTTCACGTGCACGGGCTGGTTTTTTCGGTGCTTGCGCACCTCGCCGCCGGCGCCAAGGTCGTCATGCCGGAGCGCTTCTCGGCGACGGTTTTCTGGCATCACGTCCGTGCATACGGCGCCACCAATGTAAGCGCGGTGCCGACGATCTATCGTACGCTGCTGCTTCGCGCGGAAGAAGATGGGGCTCCCGCTCCCGGCGGCCACACCTTGCGCTTCATGCGTTCCTCGAGCGCGCCGCTACCGGCGCGTGACATGCTGCGGCTCGAAGAGCGCTTCGGCGCACCCGTGATCGAGGCATACTCGATGACCGAAGCGGCACATCAGATGTGTGCAAATCCGCTCGAGGGGGAGCGGCGCCCCGGGTCGGCGGGCGTCGGCGCCTACGTCGACGTGACGATCCTCGACGCGGCCGGCGATGCATGCCGGCCTGGAACCGTCGGCGAGGTCGCGGTGCGCGGTACGAACGTGATGCGCGGATACCGCAACAACCCCGAAGCCAACGCCCTCGCCTTCGCGAACGGGTGGTTCAGAACGGGCGACTGGGGAACGCTTTCGAGCGACGGTTACCTTACGCTGGTCGGGCGTCTCAAGGAATTGATCAACCGCGCCGGCGAGAAGATCTCGCCGGTCGAAATCGATGACGTGCTCGTTTCACACCCCGGGGTCGCCGAGGCGGTCGCATTCGCGATCGCCGATGAGAAGTACGGCGAAGCCGTCGGCGCCGCTCTCGTGTTACGCGACGGCACGACGGTCGCCGATGTCCTTGCCCACGCCGGCACGCGGCTCGCGCCGTTCAAAATCCCGACTGCGGTCTACGTTTTGGAAGCGATCCCACGGACCGCCACCGGCAAAGTGCAGCGCCGAATCGTCGCCGAGTCCCTCAAAGACCGCGCGCCATCAGAGACGTGAGTCAAGCAACCTCCCACGCAAGAGTCAGGGGATGAGCTCGGCTCCAGCTTGCTTCGAAACGCTCGCGTAGCGCACCGACGGCCCCGGCACTCAACGTTGCTAGGCCCCAATCGCTCTGCAGGGCGGTGCGCGGATCGGGAAATGTCGCGTTGGCCGAGCCGATCCACGCCCGGTCGCCGCACACGGCCATCTTATCGACCCCGCCGCCGCACAGGCGGATCTCGACGCCACGCTTTGCAAGGTTCGCAAGCGCTCGTGCTTCACGCCGACCGCGCGCCTCGCGCGCATCGACGAGAAGGCGGACGTGGTCGCCGGCAGCCGCACGGACGGTAAGCTCGTGCGAGATCGTGCCGCCGTTGAAGGACTCGCTCTCGACGTCGATTTCCCCAGGCGGCGCACCCGCGATGGTCGCCACTTCGATCGCGAGCGCGGCGGTTTTCGTCAAGCCCAGACGGCCGCCGCTTGGGGTCTCGCCGGCAAGCTTCTGACGAACGGCCGCAACGTCGCCGGCGTCGGTATCGCGCACGATCAAATTCGGCCCCGAGGCCGGGAAGTTCCGGTCGTCGAGCCAGGCCACGCCGTCAACGATGGCGGCCTTGGCGTGAATACGCGCGTCGTCTTCAGCGAGCATCGCATGCGCGCCGTGGGCCGCGAGATCCCGAACGGCGCGCGCGTTCGCGGCCGCGCGCGCACCGCTTCGATCGCCGGCGAGATCCGACTCCAGCCGAACGGTGACCCGCGCGCCTCCATCGGCCGCCTCTTCGAGCGCTCGAAGAATCGGCGGGCCCAGACAGTAAGCCGATAGGTCGATCCGCCGCGCCCGGCTCAGCGCTGCGAGAAAGGCGTCGTGCGACGAAAGCTCGATGGCCACGCAGAACCATCGCGACGAGCGGGTTGCCGGCAAGAGCATGCGGGCGCGAGTCGAAATCCGTCGCTCGATGGCAAAAGTTGGGCGCGCCGAGCTGCGTATTTCGCAGATCGAAGGCTTTCTCGTGAAGATCCGCCACCTCGATGGAGCGGACGTCCGTTCCGATCGGACGGGCATGCCGACGTGGCCGTACGAGCGTGCGGCCAAGGACGCGTGGACGGTCGCAGACTGGAAACGCGAGCGCTTCACGCCGACCTACCCGGGGTTCAACGCGGACGTGCTGGACGGTGACGGGAGCGCGGTCCCGGGCCAGACCCGCCTCGAGTCGGTCCGCGACAGCTACGTCGAGGACTAAGCCCGGCGCCTTGTTGCAAAACCGCTGGGTGCAGCTCGTCGCCGGCATCGTCTGCATGGCGATGATCGCCAATCTGCAGTACGGATGGACCGTGTTCGTCGACCCGATGAGCCTCAAGCACGGCTGGAGCCGCGCGGCGATACAAGTCTCGTTCACGATCTTCGTGCTGGTCGAAACGTGGCTCGTCCCGTTCGAGGCTGCCTTAGTCGACCGGTACGGTCCTCGCACCATGGTTTGCATCGGCGGTTTGCTCGCCGGAGCCGCTTGGGCGATCGACGCCTTCGCCGGGTCGCTTTTTGCGCTCTACGTGGGCGGTGCTGTGGCCGGCGTCGGCGCCGGAATCGTGTACGGCACGTGCATCGGTAACGCGCTGAAGTGGTTCGGCTCGCAGCGCGGCTTGGCCGCCGGCTTAACGGCCGCCGGTTTCGGCGCCGGCGCGGCGGTGACGGTAATCCCCCTCACCACGATGGTGAAGACCAGCGGTTACGAGCACACCTTCCTGACCTTCGGAATCGTCCAGGGCCTGGTGGTCGTGATCGCATCGCTCTGTTTGCTCGCGCCGCCCGCGGCGGCCGCGGCGGTTCGCTTCGACAGCCCGCGCGTGCTTCACGGCACGCGCGACTACACGCCGGCCCAAGTGCTACGTTCACCCGTCTTCTGGGTCATGTATCTGATGTTCGTTTTGGTTGGATCGGGCGGCCTCATGGCCGTCGCACAACTGGGGCCGATCGCGGCGGACTTCCACATCGCCAAGGTTCCGGTGACGATCCTCGGGATCACGGCGGCGACGCTGACGTTCACGCTGGCGCTGAACAACGTTATGAACGGCATCACGCGGCCATTGCTTGGCGCGCTCTCCGATCGCATCGGGCGCGAGCGCACGATGTTTCTGGCTTTTCTTGTCGAGGGGCTCGGCATCTTCGCGCTCGCGAAGTTCGGAACGTCGCCGGCCGCCTTCGTCGTCTTGTCGGGTTTGGTCTTCTTTGCCTGGGGCGAGATCTACAGCATCTTTCCAGCGACCACGCGCGATCAGTTCGGGCAGAAGTACGCGACCACGAACTACGGGATGCTGTATACGGCGAAAGGTACCGCTTCGCTCGTCGTTCCGCTGGCAAGCGTGTTGACCGCGTCGACCGGAAGTTGGACGGCGGCGCTGGTCGTTGCGGGCGCGTTCAACATCGCCGCCGCGATTCTGGCGCTAGCCGTGCTCCTGCCGCTGCGGGTTCGCGAACTTCGCTTGCACGGCTGAGCGCAGAAACGACGTCTGATGCCGATCGAGTTTCGACGTGTACTGCCTGTCATGCGCATCTTCGATGTGCAGAAGGCCCGTGAGTTTTACCTCGACTACCTGGGGTTTGAGATCGACTGGGAACATCGCTTCGAGGAAGGGCTTCCGCTCTATATGCAGGTCTCACGTGGAGAGCTAACGCTACATCTGAGCGAGCACCACGGAGACGGGAGTCCGGGCGCCCACGTCTACATCCAAATGAGCGGGCTCACGGACCTGCACCGCGAGTTGATGGCGAAGAGCTACGGCTATCTGCGGCCTGGGCTGCAGAAGACGCCCTGGAACACGACCGAGATGCGACTAACAGATCCGTTCGGTAACCGCCTCCGCTTGGCGGAACCTGATTAGGAGCAGAGCTTAGTTAGGAGCGAGCACGAAGCGCCCGCGCGCGCCGGCGGCAACGCGTTCGTAGGCTTCGACCGCGCGATCGAGCGCCACGACTTGGTCGATGGGCGGCGCCGCGATAGCTCCCGACTCGAACGCCGGCAGCATCGCAGCAAGCCGCTGCGCGCTCGCGCTCGCGTCCAGTTTACGGCTGTCGGCGCCGATGATCCGGCTTTCGTTGTGATAGAAATCGCGCAGGTCGAATTCGACCCGCGGGCGCCCGGTCGCACTGATCTCGACGAGGCGTCCCCGATGGGCGAGACTCTTGAGCGCCGCTTCGAACGTAATCCCGCCGACCGCGTCGAAGACGACGGTCGCGCCGGAGCCGCCGGTGGCTTCGCGCACGGCGTCGGTTAGGTGTTCGTCGGCCGGCACGAAGCGGTCGATCGAGCGCGCGGAGGGCGAACCCGGCGGCGGCGCTTGCACGTCGACGCCGACGATCAGGGACGCCCCACGCCATCGCGCGATTTGAGCGACCGCCGTGCCGACGCCCCCTCCTGCGCCGATGATGGCAACGGTTTCACCCGGCCGCAGCGCAGCGTACTCGATCAGTCCCAACCAGGCTACCACCGAAGTGACCCCGAGGCTTGCCGCCTCCGCGGGACTCAAACGAGCTGGCTTCACCGTCAGAGCGGCCACCGGAAGAAGAAGCGCCTCGGCGTGACTGCCGTCCGTCGTGAAGCCGAGATCCCCGCCCGTCCCGAAGACCTCCCGCCCGATCCAGTCGGCCGGTCCAGACTCGACGACGCCGGCAAAGTCGCGGCCCGGAGTCCTGGGGAGAATGGTTCCTTCCATGGCTCCCGCGACATTCTTAACGTCGCTCGGATTGATTGAAGCTGCCGTCACGCGGACGACGCTGAATCCCTCGCCCGCTACCGGATCGGCGACTTCGGCCAACCGCAGAACCGAAGGGCTGCCAAACGCGTCAAAGCGCAGAGCGCGCACGATCTATTTCGAACCGTAGCGCTCGCCCTGCGGCTTGTCCGCTGAGTACGGATGTAGGCGATACTTGATCTGACGGTCCTTATCGGCCGTGCGCTCGACGCGGAAGCCGGGCTCGCGGGCCGGCCGCTGGACGATGAACGACAGGGCCGTCGTTTGTCGACCGAGGCGAGCATCGTACGCGTTGAGTTGAATGTACGAGTCGCCGTGCGCGGTCCGGGCCGCTCGGACCTCGTCCATGATTGCGGCCGCGTCGCGGACGTCGAACATCGGCAGCGCGTGCATCTCCCAGTAGGAATTGCGGGGATGCGGGTCGTCGGTGTATTCGAGCGAGATCGGCCAATCCCGATCGAGCGCGTACTGCACCTGCGCGGCAATTTGCTCGTCGGTAAGATCCGGTAGGTACGAAAACGTTCCTTGAGTCAGGCGCATGTGGTTCCTCCGAGCGTTACAGTGACGGTGTTGCGACGACGTCGGGCGTGTCGGTCGACTCGTAGTCGAAGGTCACGTCCTTCCAGATTTCGAGCGCGCGCGCGAGCGGCCCACAGCGCCGTGCGGCATCGAGCAAAATGTCCGGGCCTTCACCGACGATGTCGCGCCCCTCGTTGCGTGCCAGAACCATCGCCTCGAGCGCGACGCGGTTGGCCGTCGCGCCGGCAGCAATCCCGTCAGGATGCCCGATCGTTCCGCCCCCGAACTGCAACACGACGTCTTCGCCGAGAAGGTCGAGGAGTTGATGCATCTGGCCGGCGTGAATCCCGCCCGAAGCGACCGGCATTACCGGGGCGAGCGATGCCCAGGCCTGATCGAAGTAAACTCCATGCAGGGGATTAGCTGGGATGAAGTCTTCGCGCAAGATGTCGTAGTAACCGCGCGTCGTGTTCGGATCGCCTTCGAGCTTACCGACGACGGTGCCGGCGTGCACGTGGTCGACCCCGAGCAAGCGAACCCATTTGGCCAGCACGCGGAAGCTGACGCCGTGGCTCTTTTGCCGCGTGTACGTCCCGTGCCCGGCGCGATGCAGGTGCAGCAGCACTCCGTTCTTGCGGGCCCACTTCGACATCGAAGCCATCGCCGTGAAGCCCACGGTCAAGTCCATCATGACGATCACGCTGCCTAAGTCCTTGGCGAACTCGGCGCGCTCGTACATCTCCTCCATCGTCGCGGCGGTCACGTTCATATAGTGGCCTTTGATTTCGCCGCTGGCCGCTTCGGCGCGGTTCACCGCCTCCATGCAGAAGAGGTAGCGGTCGCGCCAGCGCATGAAGGGCTGCGAGTTGATGTTTTCGTCGTCCTTGGTGAAATCGAGCCCGCCACGTAACGCTTCGTAGACGACGCGTCCGTAGTTCTTCGCCGAAAGCCCGAGCTTGGGCTTAACGGTCGCTCCCAAGAGCGGACGGCCGTATTTGTTGAGATATTCCCGCTCCATGACGATGCCGTGCGGCGGACCCTGAAACGTCTTGACGTACGCGATCGGGATGCGCATGTCTTCGAGCCGTAGCGCGCGCAGCGCTTTGAAGCCGAAAACGTTTCCGATGATCGAAGACGTCAAGTTCGCAATCGAGCCCTCTTCAAAGAGGTCGATGTCGTAAGCGATCAAGGCGATGTATTGCTCGGGATTCCCAGCCACCGGATCGACCCGATAGGCGCGCGCCTGGTAATGCTCGTGAGCCGTCAGACGGTCCGTCCAAACCACCGTCCAGGTCGCCGTTGACGATTCACCGGCGACGGCCGCGGCTGCCTCGACCGGATCGACCCCGGGCTGCGGGGTGATGCGGAAGGCACACAACACATCGGTGTCTTTGGGCTCGTAGTCCGGCCGCCAGTAACCCATCTCTGCATAGGGCGTAACCCCGGATTCCCAGCGAGTCTTCTTGCCATTCGTCAGTGTCGCCATGACGATAGAATGACACAGCGACCCATTGACGTCAAATAGATATTTGGACGATACTAATAAGCCGTATCTTATGTTCTCTTTAAATCAGCTCCGGACGTTCCTGGAGGTGGCTCGGCTGGGCTCGGTACGCGAGGCCGCCGAGACGCTCGTCGTCTCTCAGCCTGCCGTTTCCGCCGCGTTGTCGGCGCTGCAGCGCGAGGTCGGCACACCGCTCGTCGAACGCGACGGAAGGGGCTTGCGCTTGACCGCCGCGGGGGTGCTGATCGCACGCTACGCGCGCCGCGTCTTCGCGCTCATGGACGAGGGTAAGCGACGCGCTTGCGAGGCCGCCGGCGCGAACACGGGGCGACTCCGCCTGGCCGCAGTCACGACCGCCGCCGAGCACTTGATTCCCGAGATGCTGCGGCGCTTCCAGCGCATCGAACCCGGGGTCGAGCTCGACCTCGAGGTCGGCAATCACGAACGCGTTTGGGATCGGCTCGCTCACTGGGAGGTCGATCTGGTGCTGGCCGGCCGGCCGCCTTTGGAAGCACCGTTCCGCACGGTCGCCACACGCGTCCACGAGCTGGTCGTCATCGCGCGGCCCGGCTACGCTGCGGGCGGCGCGAGCTTGGCGCACGCGACCTGGCTCACGCGTGAGCCCGGATCCGGGACGCGCGCGGCGATGGAAGAGTTTTTCGGCAGGCTCGGCATCGAGCCGCCGCGCTTGACGATCGGTTCGAATGGGGCGATCCTGGCCTGCGTCCGAGCGGGCTTGGGGGTGTCGCTGGTCTCGCGCGATTCGGTCGAACGGGAGCTGGGCGACGGTCTACTCGAAATCGTTCCGACGCCGGCCACGCCCTGGTTGCGCTACTGGCATCTGGTCACCGGCACCGATCGCGAACCGTCGCGGCTCGTCCAGCGCTTCACGGCGTTCATGGTCGAGGAGTCGGGTTTCCTCACGCGCCCCTACCGCGCGTGATATACTAGCGGTGTTCGCTCGTGCAGCCTTTTCCACGGATCAAGCGACAGAGCTCGAGGGCGCATCGCCATCGGGTAGCTCCCCAAACCGACGCCTGAGCCGTCGAGAGAGGTCCTTGCGATGATAGGCCCGACCGTGCGTTCCCCCGATGCTCTCGATCGACCCGACTCAAAGCCGGTCGAATCTTCGCTGGCGGCCGGCGGAAGCGCATATGCGGCGCTCAAGCTCGCGCGACTGACCCGGCGCCTGGGTCAAACGGCGTCGGTCGAGTTGACGCGGCTTCAAATGATGGGCATCCTCACGGCGCTCGAGCTGCAATCCGAGCGCGAAACCCATCTCGATCCGGCGCTCGCGTCGCTGCGCGAAAGCTTGAAACGCGCGCTCTTGCACATGGCGCCCTAGCGTAGCGAACGCGGCTCGCTCGCGGGCCGGGGATAAGGGCTGCGCTGCCTGGAAGGGCGCGGTATGTCCTGGCTGACGGCCACGTATGCGATCGAATCCGAACCCGAGCGCATCGGCGAACGCGCGCAAGCGCTCGCGCTCGAGCAAAGCATCGAATGCCCGCTCGAAGCCGTCGGCGATCGCCGCATTCTTGACGAAATCGTCGCGCGCGTCGGTTCGATCGCGCAGGTTGCCGAACGACGTTTCCTCGTCGAAGTGCACATCGCCGCGGAAACGATCGGGGCGAACCCGGCTCAGTTTATCAACATGGTCTTTGGCAACTGTTCGTTGTGGGAAGACGTTCAACTCGTCGATCTGGACCTGCCGGCGCAGGTCCTCGAGACGTTCCCCGGGCCGCGGCACGGTATGGCTGGAATTCGCTCCTTACTGCTAGCGCCGGCCCGGCCGCTGACGAGCACGGCGATCAAGCCACAAGGGCTGCCCGTATCAGAGCTCGTTCGCATCTGCAGCACGTTCGCGCTGGCCGGCGTCGACATCGTCAAGGACGATCACGGCATCGCCGACCAGGCGTATTCGCCCTTCGCCGAACGGGTGCCGGTATGTCAAGCCGCCGTTGCCGAAGCCCGCTCGATTACGGGAAAGAACGTGCTGTACGCGCCGAATCTCATCGGTACGCCGCGCGTCTTGCGCGAACACGCACGCATCGCACGCGAAGCTGGCGTACGCGCGGTTCTGGTTGCTCCGATGGTCGTCGGCCTGCCGGCGTTCTGCGACCTGGTCGACGAGTTTCCAGAGTTCGTCTACCTGGCACATCCTTCGTTTGCGGGTTCGGCGCGAATTGCCGCGCCGCTGCTCTTCGGGCGCCTCTTCCGCCTCTTCGGCGCCGACGCCGTGATCTTCGTCAACTACGGCGGCCGCTTTTCGTACGCTCCCCAGGTATGCGCGGCGCTCGCGCAGGCGTTGCGCGCGCCGTGGAAACACGTGCGCGCCGTCTGCCCCGTGCCGGCAGGCGGAATGCTGCTGGAGCGAGTCCCGGAATTGCTCGATTTCTACGGCCCCGACACCATGCTTTTGATCGGCGGCAACCTCTTGATCGCGCGCGACCGCCTGCTCGAACGGACTCGTGAATTCGTCCAGGCCGTGCACGAACACGAGTTTTCCGCTCCGGCGAGCGGGCCGGGCTTTCTCGACCTGCTGGCGCAGGTGCCGTAAAGCAGTGACTCGCGAAGGCATCGCAAGGGTCGGCGCAGGTGAAAAGTGCTGCGGTCGTAGGGGCCCTATGCGCAGCGAGCGAATCGCGGTTCAAGTGGGTCATCGACCCAGAGAGGGGGGCCGTCCTATGGATGCCGTTATCGCCGCGCCACGCGGACGACGTGAAGCGCTTGCGCTCAAAGCTCGCCGGCCCTCGAGGCTTTTCCGTCTCTAAGACCTAACCGGGAAAGCCCGACCCTCATCGGCGGCGCAATCTGCGCCGGCTGCTTCCTCCGTCTGCGCTTGTCTTTTGCTTGCAGATCGTAGGGAGTAGAAACCTTGAATTTGACGGAGTTCGGGTGGTCCGCGGCGTTCGCGGAACACCTCCAACGGCTGTATCCGCAGTCATATCCGGGCCGCGTCAGCGCAGAGTACCGCAGTGCTTACCGGCTGTTATCCGAACGGGGCGAGTGCCTCGCCGAAATCGACGGCAAGCTTCGCTTTGCCGCCAGTTGCCGGCGCGATTTCCCGGCAGTCGGCGACTGGGTCGCCTTCACCTCACGCGATGCCGAGCGCGCCACCATCCACGGTGTGCTCCCGCGCCGGTCGTGTATCGTGCGCCGAGCGGCCGGCTCGGCGAACGACGAGCAAGTCTTAGCGGCCAACGTCGATACGTTGTTCTTGGTGAGCGCGCTCAACGGCGAGTTTAACCTTCGCCGCATCGAACGCTACGTGGCGCTGGCACTCGCAAGCGATGCTCGGCCGGTGATCGTCCTCAACAAAGCCGACCTTTGCAGGGCCTTGCCGGAACGTTTGGCCGAATTGAAGGCACTGGAACGGAGCGTGCCGGTCCACGTCACCTCGGCCGCCTACGACGACACCGGCTCACTCGGCGCGTACCTCACTGCAGGAAGCACGATTGCGCTGCTCGGATCGTCCGGCGTCGGAAAATCGACGCTTGCCAACGTGCTGGCCGGCAGCGCTGTTTGGTCGACGGGCGCAATTCGCGCCGGCGACGACCGCGGCAAGCACACGACCACGGCTCGCTCGTTGCTAAAGCTGGCTTCGGGCGCGCTCCTGATCGACACGCCGGGCTTGCGCGAGCTGCAGCTCTTGGCCGACGAAGAGGCCCTGGACGAAACGTTTGCCGACGTCGTGGACCTCGCCCGACGTTGCCGTTTCTCGGATTGCGGGCACAACTCGGAGCCCGGCTGCGCCGTTCGGCCCGCGATCGGCGTGACGCTCGACGAAGCGCGCTGGCGCAACTACTGCAAGCTGCAGCGCGAGGCCGCCTTCGTCGAGCGCAAAAGCGACGTTCAAGTGAGAAATGCCGAGAAGCAGCGCTGGAAGAAACTCACGCGCGCGGCAGAGGAGCGCATGAAGTTCAAACGCCGCTAAGGAGTTTACCGGCTCTTACTCGGAACGCGTACTTCGCTCGGCGGAGGCATATATCTGACGACCTTTTCGAGGTTCGTTCCCCGGATGATGCCGGCGCTATGATACGCGAGCCCCCACGAATCGATGGATGAAAGGTCCGGGAAGATGCATGCCTCGAGGGTTTCATCGATTGCACCCTTAAGATACCAGCCGCCTCCAGCCGCATTGATCCCGCCGAAAAGATCGGAACCGCCGAGCAGCGTACAGTAACACGACGCCGGATTTCCGTTGCAGCCCGAACCCAGCGGAACCTTGGCAAAATAGGCGATCACCGCAAGCGTCGGCTCGGTCGTGTAAAGCGAGCTCAACAAGATGTGGATGCGCGAACCGTCCTTCTTGCTCGTATACTGGCAAAAATCGTCCGAACCCGAGAGGCGTAAGAACTGCGAGCTGTTCGATCCGTACACCGGCACCCGGCGCTCGACGATCCCGTGCGTCTGCACGCAATACGCGCCGGCGGCGGCGCCGTCAACCGCCGGGCGATCGGTCGCGGCACTTCGAGCCGGCACCCCCGCACCGCTCAGCGCAAAGGCGCACATCAAAGCCGGTGCAAGTGAAGAAGCGATACGCATAAATCAACTCCCGACGACAAGAAGTTCGCCCTAGCGGCTGTCTTCCCGCCGGATACGGGCGGCCCTGCTCGCGCTCCGGGCTTGAAGCGCAAACGATCGGCGAAACATGTTGTGCCGGATTGAATATCGAATCGTTTACCGGCAAGCGCGGGATATTCCAACTGGGGATGGCGCATGAGGGATTTGAAGAAGCACGAGCTAGCCGCCATCGAAGCCGTCGCCAGACGGTTCTCGGCAACGCGGGAAAAGGCTAGCGATCTCTTCGACGCCTATATCATGGTCGCCGGGAAACGGGTTGCCGTCGACATCGCGACCCTCAAACGGCGCGGCACTGGTCAAGTTAACGGCGCCAAGCCTCGTTTGAGGTTCGACAAGGTTGCGACCAGGCTCATCGAACATCTGCAAGCCGCCGCTCGCGAAACCGTGCCGGACGGCACGACCGTCTTGCTGACCATCACCGCTCCCATCCGTTTACCGGCAAAGACTGCTGTTTCGCTGGAAGAGAAACTACGAACCCTTCTGGGGCGAAGATCGCAAGGTCGAGATGTGAAAGACACGATTCATGGGAATCGCGTCCTTATTCGACTCTTGAGAGACGAGTCTAGTCGAGCGCCGAAAATGATCGGGTTCGTGCATAATCCTGACTCAGATCCGCGTCTACTCTTGAACCTGACGCGCGAACTGCTTGGGCTACTCAGCGCCGCAGATGGGAGGCGGGCGCCGAGGCTTACGGGCGATCGATGGCTCCTCTTGATTACCGGAGAGACTTCATGCTTAGAGGCATACCGCTACGTCTATTCGCAGCTGCGCGCGGTGACCGCCTTTAAGAAGATTCTAATGGTATTTGACGATGGGCGTGTCGAGGTGTTGACGGAATGAAATCGATCAGGTCGAAGCACCCATTCGTGGGCAGGCCCAGCGCATGGCGATCAAGAGGGCAGGCTGACGCGGACTTCATTTTGGCCAAACGACGCGCGGTTCGACGAGAGCCCCGCAAACCGCCGGCGTCACCGGGTGATGGCTCCATTAGGACGGTCATATGTTGAATCCCCCATTCGATGGAACAGCCGAGCGGAGATACCGCGCAACGTGGCACCTCACGATTGGAGGCCCTGTGCGAACGCTCATCGGAACAAGCCTGGTCCTCGCACTTACCGCCTGCGGCGGCAGCGCTAGCGGTAACAATCAGCCAATCAACATTTCGAATTCACCCGTTACCGTTGAGAGGGGTGCGGGCGACCCGCCCGGCGGCGTCGCGGCGACGCTTACCGTACAACCCAACGGTTCGGCCACGCTGACGTACGAAACCTCGCCACCGCAAGTGAACACAGTGACGCTTCCGAGCAGCCTCGTCTCGAAATTCTACAGCGATCTGGCTGCGGCGATACCGTTATCATCACTTCCGGCAGCGACGGGGGGGAATGGGTTTGCCGGCTCGCTCATTATTTCCGTAGCTGGGCAAACGTCGCCAAATATTTTAGGGGATAGCGGAATCGCGGGCACGCTCGGCGTCGATGTCGCGAACATCGATAGCGAATTCCCACTGAAAAGTCCCTAAACGCTTCCCCTCCCGGCTAAGAGCACTTCCCTACGTAGCCGCATTGCTGGATGCACTGGATGCAGCCGCCCTGGGAAATCAGGTTGCCGCCGCACTTGGGGCACATGCCGACGCCGTTCATCATCGCTTTCCGGACGCTGGCAGACGGAAGCGTGGTCATCGTCGCGAGCATCGGCATCGGCATGTCGCCGTTACCGCGCCCGCTGCCGTTGACGTGCGGAATCAGATCGATGGACTTGGCATTTGCCTCGAGCTCGGCGCGCTCTTCGTCGCTGGGCCGGTATTGCGGTTCGGCGACGGCAACCAGGTCCGCTTCGCCGCGCGGGTTGACGTCGGCGATCGGCAGCGCGAGCGCCAGCGCCTTCGCGAGACCTTGTGAAATGCCATCGGCGCAGGACAACGTCGTCGGGCCGGCAGCGTCGCGCATCTTAGGATTCGGGCAGCGCATTCCCTCGAACTTCTCGACGAACTTTTGCGGGTCGGCGCCGTAGCGCAAGCCGACCGAGATCGCTACCCCCAACGCCTCCAAATAGGACTGCTGGCACGAGCCGCTTTTTCCGAGCTTGAAGAAGACCTCGAACGGCGCGCCCTGCTCGTCCTCGTTGAGCGTGATATATAAGGGGCCGCAACCAACGTTGGTTTGAACGGTCCGGCCGCGCAGCACGGGCGGGCGGCCGCGATATCCGCCGGACCGCCCCGCGATAGCGTGTTCCTCTTTCTGAGCCGCAACGGCTTCGAGACGCTTCGTCAATTTGGCTACGGCCTGACCGCACTCGCGCGCCTGCGCGCGCAGCGTGCTATTTTCGGCCTGCAGCGTTTCGACGCGCGCGATCAAGCCGGCGATGGTCGCCTTGAGTGCGGTCTCATCCATGTTAGCGTACCTCCAGCAGCGCGTTCGCTCGCGCGAGCAGCGCTTCGATATCGAGTTCGTCCAAGTTCGCATCATTCGAAAGGGGCTGCGACGGGACCGCGGCGGCGGCGACATCCCGGTTGCCGCCCTTCAGGTCTCCGTCCTTCGAAAACGTGACGACTTGCTCCGTGCGCGATCCATCGCGGTAGTAGGTGAAGCCTTTGCAACCCGAGCGGTATGCTCGGAAGATCGCTCGCGCGACGTTCTCGCGCGTGTCGTCGTTTGGAGCGTTGATCGTCTTGCTGACGGCGTTGCAGGTGTACTTTTGGAACGCCGCGAGCATGTCGATGTGCTGATCCACCGTCACGTCGGCGGACGCGGTGAAGACGTCCTGCCAGCGTTTGGGGACCTCCGGAAGTCCCCGGACCGAGCCCCGGTTCTCCTCGATCTTCGCAAGCAGTTCCTCGGAGAAGAAGCCCTCGTCCTTGGCGGCCTCCTCGAAGAGTGGCACGACGTAGTAGAGGTGCTGCGGCCGGCCCTGCGCGTCTTTCATGACGTGCTTGGTGTAGGCCATTCCGAAGTAGGGCTCGCACCCGAACGAGCAGCCCGCGATCATTGAGATCGTGCCCGTCGGAGCGATCGACAACAGTGCGGCGTTGCGACGTGGGCGCGGGTCGTCGGCCCACTTCGAGAGGTGTTTGTTGAGGAAGTCGCCACGCTCGCGCGCGAGCTGTTCGCTCGTGTCCTCGGCGCAGCCCTGCATGAACTTCATCAGTTTGCCTGCAAGAGCGATCGCCTCGGGCGAGCCGTACGAGATTCGCATCTGGATGAGCAGGTCGGCGAAGCCCATGATGCCCAGGCCGACGCGCCGGTTGCCGCGGACCATCTCTTCGATTTCGGGCAGCGGATAGAGGTTCGCGTCGATCACGTTATCGAGGAAGCGAATGGCCAGCGCCGTCGACTGCGCAAGGCGCTCCCAATCGACGTCCTTGGTTCCCGCGTCGTAAAAGTGCCCGACGTTGAGCGAGCCCAAGTTGCAAGAATCCCATCCGTGCAGCGCTTGTTCTCCGCACTGGGCATTGCAAACGTACGTGAACTTCTGCTTACCGCTCGCAGTCGTGCCTTCGAAGCCACCCACGAAGAAGTTGTGGACTTCGTCGACCGTGCCGTTGTAGACGTCCTGCGAACCATCAAGTTCCACGGAAACGACCCGATGGTTGAAGGTCGCCGCGGCTTCGTGCAACTCGTGGTAGCTGCGGAACGGGCTGCTCGTTCGGGAAATCTCGCCCGACACGCCACGCGACTTGCACGCGGCAAGCCAGTCTCGCTTCATTACCTGGCCGTTCTTGGCTCGTAACTCGGTATAAATCTCCAGTTGGCGTTCGGCCAGCGCCAGACGCTTGGCTTCCAGTGTTTCTCGGCGGGCCGAATGGCGGCGCACGTGAAGATTCGGATCGCTATTGAGGCGAACCGCATTACAGGCCCTCGAACAGTAGGCAATTTCCCGGTTTGCATACGCTACCC
Source organism: Candidatus Tityobacter terrigena (assembly GCA_003156715.1). Taxonomy (GTDB): domain Bacteria; phylum Vulcanimicrobiota; class Vulcanimicrobiia; order Vulcanimicrobiales; family Vulcanimicrobiaceae; genus Tityobacter; species Tityobacter terrigena. Next base: position 114,561 of record PMHO01000057.1, on the reverse strand, counting down.
GGAATTCGTCATCGCAAATCTCGCAGCGCTTGAGCACGAACAGAACCCCGCCGACGATTTCCGGGTCGTACCCTTGTTCGAGAGCCTCCAGGAAATGTCGAATGACGCGCGGGTCGGCAAAGGCTGCGATCTCGACGCCCAGCTTTGCCGCAGCCCACTTCGCCAGACCGGGTACGCTACCGTTGAGATGCGAGCGACGCCACCCGCTGAACTGCTCGGGTAAGCCACGCTCGCGAGCGTGAGCGACCCACTCTGCGTAGCTGAAGCGCCGGCCGAGGCTTTGCGTTAACTCGAGTGCCGCATCGCGCAACTGCTCGTTCGTAACCCCCGAGAATCGCTTGTTTTTCTCCCCCGCGTTATTGTGACTGTGTTGCGCTTTGTACTCCGCCCACCGCTCTGCATCCCAAGCCTGCAACGCGCGGCGCATCGGATTCTTGTCGCCGACCTTATCGGCCCGGTGCAAGTCGTCGTGCTGCTCGCGGCTCATGATCGCCAAATTTTCGGGCGTGTTGTTCTGCGCGTCGAAATCACGATGGTGCACGACGAAGCCTGCGGGTATCTTCGACTGATAATGGAACTCGGCGATAAAACGGTGTTCCAGCCGATTGCTGGCCTGACCGGAGTTCACCCACCAGTAGTCTTGCGAGCGTTTGCTTCCGTTCCGGAAGACATCTTTGATCGACGCCGCGAAGCGCGTCATGATTCTCAAGCTGTCGCCCGGGAGCAGGTCTTTGACCTCGCGATAGGCGCCTCCACGCAGGCGAAACCGGTGATTCGCCGTGGCGCGCAGAACCGAGCCGTCGTCGAGCGTTACCTTATAGACCGGTACGTTCTCGCCCGTCTTGCGGGGCCGACGCATCGTACGAACCATCATCGCCCCGGCGTCGTCCATGCAAAATACGGGAACGTCCTTGCCGGTGGCAGCTAACTCGTCGATCCGCACGTGTCCGCGACCATCGGCCACCGCCACAAGCGTGTCTCCCGCAAGGCACGGGTTTGTTGCTTGAATTGGGCCGAGACCCGGCAGCGGGTTCCAATCCGGGTGATCCAGGAACAGCACGCCGGGCTCACCGTTTTGCCAGGCGCCCTCGACGATCGCGTCCCAGATCTCGCGAGCGCGCACCGTGCGATCCGTTTTCCCGGTGCGTGGATCACGCAGATCGAAATCGGCGTCGTTCTCGACCGCCGACATGAATTCGTCGGTTACGCCGACCGAAACGTTGAAGTTGGCGATCTGCGTCTGCAGCAACTCTTGCTGCAAGTGGGCGAGTTCTTCGGGCGTATAGCGGCCCGTGTCGGAAAGCCGGTTCCACAGCGCCCGATTCTCGGCGTCGAGTTCCTTCTTGCAGCGCATGAACTGAAAGACGTCGGGATGGTCGACGCGCAGCACGCCCATATTGGCGCCGCGCCGAACGCCGCCTTGCTTGATGGAATCGGTAGCCGCGTTGAAGACCTTCATGAACGACACGGGGCCCGATGCATCCCGTCCGGTCGAGCTGACCTCGGCGCCCTGATGGCGCAAGTCGGAAAATGCAAATCCCGTGCCGCCACCGCTCTTTTGGATAAGCGCCATGGCTTTGACGCTGTAGAAGATGCCTTCGATCGAGTCGGGGACGGGCAGCACGAAGCAGGCCGACAGCATGGAGAGCGGCCGGCCGGCATTGACCAAGCATGGCGTGTTGGGCATGAAGTCGCGCCGCGCCATCATGTCGTAGAAGCCGTGCGCCACGCCGTCGACGACCCCCGCTACATCGCGCCCAAAGCGCTCGGCATAGGGACGCTCCGGCTCGGCGATCGCCGAGGCGACGCGCCACAGGAACTCTTTGGGCGTCTCGAGCGTCCCGTCGGCCTTCTTCGCAAAATACCGCTCCTTGAGCACCCGCAAGGCGTTCGGATCAAATGCCGGTTCGGCCAGGCCGCGCGGGAGGGAGGCTGCTTGCGGGGCGTCGGACATCGGGGTAAGGCCCTCCATCAAATCCATACTTCGGGAGACGGGTATCGAACACCTGTTCGATGAGGAACGGGCTCGATTCGAGATTCAGTACCTCATATTGTACTCCGCTCGCCGCCCGGACACAAGATATGGGACCGCCTTGCGGCGTTTTCCTTGGGCAGAGCTTGTGGAGTGCCGTCAAGAACCGCAAAAAGCTGTGGGCACCGCGCGCCTGCGGCGCTGCGCGGTGGATAAGGTGGGCGGGATATCGAGGATAGCGGGGATGGGGCGGGCAACTTCTGGGCGAGTGCTTCGCCCGGATGCTTTTGCCGACCGGTTGAGTAGTGTTTCGCTCGGCGATCTGGCCGCCCGCGGCATCGCCGGGATCATCGTCGACCTCGACAACACGCTCGTGGGATACGGTCGGGAGGAACTCTCGCCCGCTGACGCCGCTTGGATCGCCGAAGCGCTTGCGCGCGGCTTCCGCGTCTGTTTGGTATCGAACAATTTCACCGGCCGGGTCGAGCGCGTCAGCGCCGAACTCGGCGTTCCGGCGATTCCGAGCGCCCTCAAACCATTGCCGCGCGCGTTCGTCCAAGCGTTGCGCGTGCTCGGCACGCCGAAGCGCGCGACCATCGTCGTCGGCGATCAGCTTTTCACCGACGTCCTCGGCGCAAAGCTGGTCGGACTACGCAGCATTCTGACCAAGCCGCTCGAGCACAGAGACTGGCTCGGCACGCGGGTGCTGCGCTTGCTCGAGCGGCTCGTCCTCGGCGCGGGACGCGGCGCGTGAGCGAGTTCCGGCCCGAGGCGATCGACAAACTGCACTCGTGAGCGCATGCTGCGCTTAGCAGTGATCGGCGATCCCGTCGAGCACTCCAAGAGCCCCGAACTTCAGCACGGCTTCCTGGACGAGGCAGGAATCGCGGGAACGTACGAGGCGATCCGGGTTGCGGCAGGCGCTTGTGCGAGCGCGGTCGATGCGCTCCGCAGGCACGGCTATGCCGGACTCAACGTCACCACGCCCCTAAAAGAAGAAGCCTTCCTGCGCGCCGAGCGATGCGACCCGGTCGCGCTCGCCGCGCGCGCCGTCAACGTACTACTGCTGCGGCCGGAATGCGTCGAGGGGCATAACACGGACGGCGTCGGCGCGCTGGCGGCCCTGCGCGAGGCGGGTCTGGGCGAGTCGCACGGCGCTCGCGTCCTGGTGCTCGGCACCGGTCCAACCGCGCGTGCCGTGCTGGTCGCGCTCGCCGCCGGCGGCGCGCAGAGCTTTGTCTGGAGCCGCACGCCGGCGCTCGCGCGCGCGAACGCTATGGCCCTGGAAGCCCGCATCTGGCGGCCCACAGAGCCGATCGAGGCCGCAATCGCTACCTTGCCCCCGGGCGCCACGCTCGACCCCGATCTGCGCGCGGCGCTCCTCAAGACGCGGATCGTGATCGACGCCAACTACGGGCCGCGAGCGACACTCGGGGCCGCCCTCGGTCGTGGCGACGTCCATGACGGTCTGGCGATGCTCCGCGCGAGCAGCCGCGCCTCGTTCGAATTATTTCGCTTGCTGCGCTAGCGCGCGATCGGCCGAAGCCCTACATGAAGTACTGCTTCGTCGTCTCGCCAGAACCGGGCCGCGGAGCTGCCGGGCAGAACATCGTTTCGTTATCGGCGCGACCACGCTCGGCCGGGTAAAGAATGAACTTCAATTGGAGCGAGTCGTCGGGAATGGCGCGATACATGCACGGCTCCCGCACGTATCCTTCGCCTCCGGCGGCCACGATCAAGTGCGCTGCCGGGCTAGCGACGAGCGCAAACGAGCCATCGGCGCGCGTTACCGCATCCTGGTAAAGGTCGGTTCCACAGATCGTCCTTTTCGGCCGGTCCGCTCCCTGATAAACGGCCTGACCGTAGGCGGCTTTGACGTCGCCGCGCGCGTCGCAGGCGAAGACATGTATCCCCGCCAGCGGCCTGCCTTGCGTATCGACGACCGAGCCGGTCACGCTGATCGTGTTTCCCGCCAGCGCACTTGACGCGCTAGCGCATAGTCCCAGCCCGAGAGTCAGCCCGGCGATCGACATTCTCACGATTCCACTCATCACAATCCTCCAGATTTCCCAGAGCTATCGGCTCTGCAGTATATACGTGTCTTGCGGAAAGCCGAGTTCCGGGCGCGAGGCCGCCGGACACGACCGCAGCTGGGGCTCTTCCTCCGGGCCACGGCCGCGGCGCGGCTCGAAAAGCACGAATTTTAGGCGAAGCTCAGCATCGGGCAGGCCACGGTAAGCGCACTCCTCAGCCGAATACCGGCCGTCTTGGACCGCCACGATGACGTACGGCGCGGGCCTCGAGACGAGCGCGAACGCACCGTTAGCGCTCGTATGCGCGTCGCTGTAAAGGCCGGCTCCGCAAACGGGATCGCTCGGCCCGCCAGGTCCAGCGACAACCAGCCCGCGACGAAGCTTGACGCCGTTGCGCGCGTCGCACATGAAAACATAGGCCCCTGACACCGCCTTGCCCCGATCGTTCACGACCGAGCCCTTCACGCTCAAGGTCGTACCCGCCGAGGCGCCGCCCGAACCGAGGGTTAGCGCGAGCGCTAGCAACGCCACCGAGGCACCCGACGGAGAGGGGGAGATTCGAACTCCCGAGACCCTCATCAGGTCTGCTCGCTTTCCAAGCGAGTGCATTCGACCACTCTGCCACCTCTCCCCGACCGGTCGGCCCGCACTTCGGCCCGCCGCGCTCGCCGCCTGCGAGCCCTATAAGCCTGCGGAGGTGAGGTCGGCGATAAAGGTCTGCGTGCGCGGATCCAAATACCAGCGCTCGAGCGGGGCGATCAGCGAAGGCCACAGCTGAAGCGTCGCAACGTGGTCGCGGACCCTGCCGGGGTCGGGCTGTGGGCTCCCAATCTCGGCGTGAAGGGCGTCGATCGCGGCGTGCGCGTTGGCGTTGTCGGTCGCAGCGCGCAGGTCGTCACGTGGAAAGGGTGCTGGATCGTTTGGCACGGAGCTCCCTTCGGCGAACACGCCCCCGCCGCATCTACCCCAGGTGCCCCGGATCAGATTCCAGCCGGATGCCAGATCGTCTTGATTTCGGTAAAGGCCGCAATCTGCGCTAGGTCCTGCGCTTCGTCGGCGAACCAGTCGGCCGGCGACGGCGACGGGACGACGCGGCAACGCTTGAGGTTGTCACTGGCCAGCCGCTCGAGCTCGGTCGCGAAGGGCGTGTCGAGCGAAAACGTCTCCAGGGCATTGACGTCCATGTGGCGAGCGAGGTGCGGCGCGACCTCAATCCGGCGGCCGGTCAAAAGATTGACGCTGCCGGGCGGCAGATCGCAGGTAGCGACGCATTCCGCAAAGACGAGCGCCGTGCGCGGATCGACCTCGGAGGCCAGTGCGACCACCGTATTTCCCGAGACCAGCGGCGGAACGACCGCCGAAACCAGCCCGAGCAAGGCCGGCTCGTCGGGTGCGACGACGCCGACGACGCCCATCGGCTCGGGCGTGGAATAGTTATAGTACGGCCCCGCCACCGGGTTGCGCGACGAGAGCACCGCGGCATACTTGTCGCACCAACCGGCGTACCAAAGGGTGCGATCGATCGCCGCATTCGTCTCGCGCAACGCCTCGATTTCGTCGAGCTTCGTCCCCGCGCGCAAGCGCTCCACGAACTGCGCGCGGCGCGCGTCCATCATCTCGGCCAGGCGGTACAGCACGAGACCCCGATTCATCGGCGCCGCGGTAGCCCAACTCGCGAAGGCGGCCCGCGCCGCAACGACCGCGTCGCGTAAATCCTTGCGCGATGCCCGTGCGATGTTGGCGCTGTCATCGGTGCCCGCGCCCACGACGTCGCTGCGGCCCGACTCGGAGCGCACGAACTCGCCGTTGACGTACAACTTGTACGTTTTCCTGACGTCTAGGCGGACGGGTTCGCGCGTTTTCGGCACCTCGACAGGCTACGTCAGCGGCGTGTAAGCACCCTTTGACGCGCCCTCTTCAGGAAAACGCAACGTGGCGCGGCGCCCTCACGAACCTCCAGCCAGGCCGGCCGCAAGTCGTCCGTTGGCTTCGGCTGCGCGACCGGCCGGCGAACCTGCGAACGCAATGCGCAAAAGGCGCGCGGCAAGCCGTTCCGCCGTGAATCGCGCGCCGAATGCGAACCGCAATACCGGCCCAAAACTGTCTTTCGCGCTAACGCCAGCAAAGAACAAGCCGGGAAGTGAGCTTTCGAAGCTGGGCGAAAGGACGGGCGACCTCTCGAACAAGCGAATCGACGGCAGCATTTCATTGAGAAACGGGATGCGCTTCACGTCGACCGCAAAGCCCGTCGCCGCAAGAACGAAGTCGGTCTCGAGCGGCCGGCTTGGACCGCCTGCGGTGCTCTCCATGTGCAGCAGCACGCGTCCCTTCCGAACCTCGGCACGCCGGCATACAAGCCCCGAACGCACCTCAATTCGACCGGCCACGGCATCTTTTGTGAACCAGCCGGCCGCCGGTCCGAGCGCGGTACGCGCCACTTTCACGCGCACGGGCGGCGGAAGCCGATAGAAAACGTGCGGAAACTCAGCGTAGAAATACGCCTTCCAATTTTTTCCAAGACCCGACCAAGGGTGACGAACGCGCTCGTAGAGCGAGCGCGTTGCGCTCTCCGGAGGCGAATGAAAGCTAGGTTCGCGCCGGCTGACGATTCGGACGTTTGCTCCTGACGCGTGCAAGGCAATGGCGCAGTCGACGGCCGACGCGCCTGCGCCGACAACGGTCACGTCGCGGCCGGCAAGGTCGTCGAAGCGGTGATGCCGCGCGCTGTGCGAGCAGAACGTGGCGGGAAGCTCTGCTAAGGCCGAAGGTACGTATTGCGCATGTGTGAGGCCCACCGCCACGATCACGTTGCGCGCGCTCTGGTACGTACCGTCCTCTAACTCGATCTCGAATCCGGCTGCACGTTTCCAGCGAATGTTTACGACCTTGCGCGAGTCGACTTCGCGCACGAACTTTTTCTGGAAGGCCTCGCCGTAGGCGGAAAACGTCTCGAGGGAGACCGGAACGCCCAAGTCGGCGTATTCGATGCCGCGTGCGCGGCAGTACTCGGCGAGGGTGAACGCGCCACCTGGGGCATACAGATTTGAGGCAAACCCTTCGGATTTCAAGAACATACCGGCAGGCATGCTTGTGCGCCAGCTTTCCATCGGAATTCCAAAGGTACGTACGCTCAGACCGCCCTTGGCCAGGTGCGCGCTGATGGATAGACCATAGGGGCCGGCACCGATCACCGCCACGTCAGCGCCGCTCATACGCTGCCTCTGCTGAGCGCGCGACGCGCAGGAAGCCGCGCCGGCAAAGGAAACGAACGTGCGCGCTGCGGAGCGCGAGTAAACGCGTTTTTCAGCGAACGGATGACCAGCCACGTGCATACGCGCCAGTCGCTCAACGGCATGTCGGAGAAACAGCGAAGCAGGTGCGACAGTTTGGCCCGTTGCGGATGTTTCGATGCATAAAACAGGTACGATGGAAAAAATACCCGCGCCGGGGCGCCCGATTCGCGATGCACTTCGGCCTGCGTCGCGTCGCTTATGAAGGCACGTACGGCAGGCTCGAAAAATCGCCGGCTTAAGGCGGCGCCGGCATGCCCGAGCGTTGGCCGAGGATTGAGTTCCAAGAGGAAAAGCTCGCGCGATGCGGCGTCGACGATGAAATCCACGCCGGCGAAGCCGTGAAATCGCGTGGCGGCGCCGACCGCGCGGATGATGCCTTCGAGCGCCGGATGAACGATCGATTCGTGAAGCGTGGAGGCTGAGTAGGTGTCCGGATAACAGCATGACGTTCGGAAAGCTTGCCACGCGATCGGCTCACCGTGCCGGTAGAGCACGCTCGCCGACACGTCGTCGCCACGGATCCATCGCTGCGCGAGAACGCGGCCGTAAACCGGCGTAAGGGCCGCCACGGCGGAGCGCAAATGTGCAACATCGGGCGCGAGGCGAACCTCCCTCCCGCCGAATCCTCGGTCGCCTTTGATGACCAGCGGGGCCTGCAATTCGCCCATCCACTCCGTTGCCTCGTCGGCGCTTCGAACGAAACGGAAAGCCGGTATGCTCACCCCCAGCGCGCTCATCTGCTCTAGAAATGAATACTTCGAAACGATCGCCGAACGCTTGGCATCGGCTGGAAACCAAGCACGGCACTCAAGCGGGTCCATCATCTCTGCGGCGGCTGCCAGCAGATCTTCGTCGGAAACGATGATCCAGTCGTAACGGCGTTGCGAGATCAGCCGCGCCAATTGGCAAGCGGCTTCCGAGGGCCGGCGCGAACAGCGCTCGTGGCGCGAGACGAACGAACTCAGGCCTACGAGGCCAGGCGACAATGCCTCGACCTCAAGCCCGGCCCCGGCTAAAAGCGAGGGTAAGAACGCCGTCGATTCCCAGGCGTGACAGGTGGCAATCAGACAGACCGCACGCTTGGGCGACCCTGCAGCAGCTCGGTCGGCACGCGCCGCTACAGCCTCCGACACGCCGGAAGCCAACGGGCGATTAACGCTCCCGGACGCCACCCGAGGATGCTAACGCGGACGCAAGCGCTGGTTCAACCCCCCAAACCGGTCTTGTCCCGGCCCGCGCAGGTGCCGTTGACCTACGAAAGTCCCAGGCGGTTGCCCCTCATCGCAGCCGCAGATTCCTGATTCTGCGGCGCGTTCGCGCAGGCTTGAGCCCATATCGAGGTCGATTACCCGAGGTGCGCGATGAATGCGCGACGCTGCCGGCGAGGCCTTCGACGTTGGGCGAACGGTTGCCCACGCGAACGGGGGCGGGGCGCGTACGCGTCGGGATCGACGTCGGCGGCACGTTTACCGACGTGATCGCCCTCGACGAGACCACCGGCGCCTTGATGCGGCTCAAGGTGGCATCGACACCTCGCGCGCCGGAACTGGGGGTCGCCGAGGCGCTGCGCTCGCTGTTATGCGAGGTCGCGCCGCAAGACATCGTGCTGCTGTCGCACTCGAGCACGGTCGCGACCAACGCGTTGCTCGGCCAATTGAACTTGGAGTTGCCTACAATCGCGCTGCTCGCGACGCAGGGCTTCCGCGACGTCCTCGAGATCGGCCGGCAGAACCGTAGCGAACTCTACAATCTATCCGTACGCCGGCCGGTACCGCTCGTCGAACGCCGTTTGCGCTTCGGGGTCTGCGAGCGACTCGATCCGTTCGGGCGCGTCGTCACGGCGCTAGAGCGAGCTTCGCTCGAGCCCATTTTGAACGAGTTGGCACGTGCCGGCGTCGGCGCGGTTGCGATCGCCTTTCTTCACAGCTACGCCAATCCCGAGCACGAACGCTTGGCGCGCGCGGCGCTCCTCGAGCGTTTTCCCGAATTGCCCGTGATCGTGTCAAGCGAGGTCGATCCCGAATATCGTGAGTTCGAGCGCACGAGCACGACGGTGGTCAACGCGGTGCTTGGGCCGCTCGTGCGCGGCTATCTCGAGCGCTTGGAGGCGCACGTGCGCCGGCTCGGCATCGGCGCGCCCGCGTACGTCATGCAATCGGGAGGGGGCATGGCGGCACTCGGGACCGTCGCGGACCGGCCCGCTAGCCTGATCGAAAGCGGGCCCGCCTCGGGAGTCATCGCTGCCGCATATCTGGGCGCGGAACTCGGTCTCGAAAACGTGCTCTCGTTCGACATGGGCGGCACCACCGCCAAAGCGGGCACGATCGTGGCCGGCCGCGTCCAAGTCGCTCGCGAGCTGGAAGCAGCCGGCCGGACGCATTCCGGGCGCGCCGTCAAAGGCTCGGGCTACCCGGTTCGTTTCCCCTTCGTCGATTTGGCCGAGGTCAGTGCGGGCGGGGGGACGATCGCCTTCGTCGATGCCGGCGGCGCACTGCGCGTCGGGCCCCTCTCGGCCGGCGCCGACCCCGGGCCCGCGGCCTACGGCCGCGCGATGCAGCCCACCGTCACCGACGCTGACATCGTTCTGGGCCGGTTGAATCCGTTCGCCCTGCTTGGCGGGGCGTTAAAGATCGACGCGAGCCGCTCGCGCCAAGCGCTCGAAGCGCTCTTGCCAAGTCTGCCCGAGCTCGATCTCGACGGACTCGCCGCCGGCGTCGTTCGCCTCGTCGACGCGGAGATGGCGAAGATCCTGCGCATCGTCACCGTCGAGCGGGGCCACGACCCGCGTTCGTTCAGCTTGATCGCCTTCGGCGGCGCCGGACCACTTCACGCATGCGCGGTCGCGTGGGACCTCGGCATCGCTCGGATCGTCATCCCGGTCGATCCTGGGCTATTCTCCGCCTACGGTTTGCTTGCGGCCGACCTGCGCGTCAACGCCGTACGCTCAGTGATGGAATCGGCCGAGCGACTGGACCCAGCGCGCGCCGAATCGCTGTTCGCCGAGATGGAGCGTGCCGGGGTTGAGGCGCTCGCCGCTCAGGGCAATCGCAACGGCGAAGCGGCGTTGACGCGCGAACTGGACGTGCGCTACTTGGGTCAAGGCTTCGAACTCGCCGTCCCAGCGTCGACGCCGTTCGACGGCGTCGCGCTCCAGCGCGCCTTGGAAGACTTTCACGTCCAACACCATCAGGCGTACGGCTACGCCTCGCCCGAGGACGCAATCGAAATCGTCGCGGCGCGCTCGACCGCGGTCGGTTTGCGAGCAAAACCGAAACTCGCGGTTACGGGCGCGGCGGCGAGCCGGTCGCCCGCGCCCGCGGCGGTGGACGAGCGGCGCGAGGTCTATTTCGCCGGGGAAGGACGCCGCGCGACCCCGGTCTTTGCGCGCGCGGCACTCAAGCCCGGCAACCGCCTCGCAGGCCCGGCGCTCATCGAACAGTACGACTCGTGCACGTTGGTCGCACCGGGCTGGGACGCGATCGTGGACCGCTTCGGCAACCTGCTGCTGACGAAGGATGGCGTTCGTGCCGGCGATTGACACCATCACGACCGAGGTCATCAGGTCTGCGCTTGCCTATGCAAGCGAAGAAATGGGGTTGGCGGTTCGTAACGCGGCTTACTCGCCTAACATCAAAGAGCGCCTCGATCATTCCTGCGCGCTTTTCGACCGTCGCGGTCGCCTCGTCGCTCAAGCGGAACACATTCCCGTCCATCTCGGCTCGCTGCCATGGGGGCTGCGGGCTACGCTCGAAGCGCTGGTGCAGCGCTCGACCGTGATGCAGCCGGGTGACATGTACGTCGTCAACGATCCCTACGTGTCGGGAACGCATCTCAACGACGTCACGGTATTCCGCCCCATCTTCTCGGGCGATGCGAACCGCGTGCACCTCGGCTACGCTGCGAGCAAAGCTCACCACACCGACGTCGGCGGCGCCGTGCCGGGTTCGATGTCGGCAACCGCTAGCGAGCTCTTCGCCGAAGGCTTGATCCTGCCGCCCATGCGTCTGATGGTCGACGACCGCGTCAATCCGGACGCGATTGCGCTCTTGCGTGCGAACTCGCGAACGCCGCAGGCGCGTAGCGGCGACCTCAAGGCGCAGATCGCCGGCAACGTCACCGGAGAGCGGCGCGTGCTCGAACTCGTTGCGCGCTACGGCGAGGCGACGTTCGAGGCCGCGGTCGAACGCATTCTCGCCGAAAGCGAACGGCGCATGCGCGCTCAGCTTCGGTCTTTCGGCGAGCGCGAGGTCGCGGTCGAAGACGTTCTCGAATCACCCGAAGGGCCGCTCGTTCCGATTCGGGCGCGGGTGCGCACGCACGACGGCACGCTCTCGGTCGACTTCAGCGGGACCGCCGCGCAGTTACCGTTCCCCATGAACGCCGTGTACGGCGTGACGCTCTCCGCCGTGCACTACGTCATTCGCGCGGCGACCGATCATACGATCCCGATGAATGAGGGCTGCTTTCGCCCGGTCGAGGTCCACGCGCCGAGCGGCAGCCTCGTCAACCCCAAGCGCCCGGCCCCGGTCGGGGGAGGCAACGTGGAAACGGCGCAGCGCCTTTGCGATGTGATGCTGCGCGCCTTCGCCGCCCTCGCACCAGACCGTATGCCGGCGCTGTCAAGCGGCACGATGGCCAACGTCATGTGCGGCGGCGTGAACTCGGCCGGAGAGGCCTGGGCATTCTACGAGACGATCGGGGGCGGCATGGGAGCTCGCCCGGACGCCGACGGCATCGACGGTATCCAGACGAACATGACCAACACCCTCAACACGCCGGTCGAAGCGCTGGAGCGCTACTTTCCGGTGCGCGTTACGCGCTACGAGTTCGCCGACGAAACGGGTGGCGACGGCCGCTTCCGCGGCGGCTGCGGCCTCGTGCGCGGCTTTGCGCTGACCGACGGGCAGGCGCGCGTTTCGCTGCTGGCCGAGCGGCAGCGCGTCGCGCCGAGCGGCGCCTGCGGCGGCGGCGACGGCGCGCCTGGCAAACACACGCTCCTGCGCGAGGGCTCGCGCACTGCGCTACCGGCGAAGACGACGCTCGAATTATTTCCCGGCGACGAGTTCGTCGTGCAGACGCCCGGCGGAGGAGGATACGGCGACCCGGCGCTGCGAGATGCATCGGCCAGGCGCCGCGATGCGGCAAATGGTTTGGCAGCCTCGGACGGGCAACCGTAAGAAGCGCACCAAAAGAGGGAACAACCGTTGCGCAAGCGCAGACGGCGCTCCGCCCCTCGCCCGTGAAAGGACGCCCTTCGATGAGTGACAACGCGACGACCAAGCCGTTCTTGACCGACGTACTCGAGCTGCGGCGCCGGGCCAAGGAAAAGATCGGCCAAGGGCCCGTAACCGATAACTACGAGGGCGACGTCGAGCAGACGATCGACATCCTGCAAAGCGTGCTCGCCACCGAGATCGTGTGCGTGCTGCGCTACACGATGCATGCGGTCGCCGCCGTCGGAATCGACAGCGAGAGCGTCAAAGACGAATTTGCCGAACATGCCAGAGAGGAACAAGAACACATGATGTCCGTTGCCGAACGCATCAATCAGCTCGGCGGCACGCCGAACTTCAATCCCGAGGGCTTGTCTTCACGCTCGGCATCGGAATACGGCAAAGGCGGCAACTTGATCGAAATGATCAAGGAGAACTTGATTGCCGAGCGCATCGCGGTCGAGCACTATCGCGAGCTAATTCGCTATTTCGGCGAGAAGGATCCGACCACGCGGGTCATGCTAGAGGGCATCCTTTCGGTCGAAGAAGAGCACGCCAACGACATGCACGATCTGCTGGTCGCCCACGAAGGGACGCCCTTCCTCGATAAGTAGCCATCACGGCCGATTCTCTCGGACGCCGCGAAACCGGGCCGAGACAAGCCTCAAGGCACCGGCGTGGGCGTCGGCGTCGGAAATTGTACCGCTGTCGGCGTCGGTGTCGGTGTCGGCTTTGGCTTCGGGGTGCGGGTCGGTTTCGGCGATGGTGTGGCAGGGTAGTTCGGATTGACGGCAACACCTTGCGGATCGTTTAGCTTCGAGAGGGCCGCCAGCGGGCTGGTAGAGTTCGGACCGTAGACCAGCACGTTCCCCTTGGGCGGCGCGCCGAGGTTCACGACGAACAAGTCGTTCGACGCGTTCAATGCCAGATTCCATGGATAGCAGAGCCCATCTGATATCGTGAGCTTAGGAACGGTCGCTCCCGGGGCGTACTCGGTGACCGTGTTGTTACCGAGATTCGAGACGAAAAGATCGTTGGATGAGTCGATCGCGATCCCAACGGGACTGTTCAGGCCGGTTAGTCCGAGATTCGTCTTGACCTGGGAGCCCGCCGCAATCTCGAACACCGCACCGAGCGGCGCGGAGCTCCCATAGGCGCGGTCGACAACGTATAGGTTCCACGAGGAATCGAATGCGAGCGAGGTGGGGTAATCGAACCCGCCCAGTTGCGAGGGCGACGAACTGCTGCCGGGGGGGAAAATCAAGATCGGACCGCCGGCATCGTTAATGACGTAGACGTTTCCCTTGTTGTCGGCGGCCGCAAATATCGGACGGTCGAGCTGATAGGAGAGCGTAACGGTCGGCTTGTCTTGTCCTTCTGGAAACTCAACTACGTCGCCCGGGCCGGATGCACTATCATAGTTCGCGACGTACAACGTCCCGTGCGAGTCAACCGACACGCCGCGCGGGTGGCCAAGCTGGGCCGTAAGGGTGCCGAAGGGGTTCGGATCCGTTCCCGAACCATAGAACTCCCGAACCGCCGAATTCCCAATAGAAACGAACAGCGTGCCGCCCGTCTTATCTGCCTTCGTATCGGGCAGCATGGAAGCGCCGGCCCCGATCGTCGACGACGAGTCGCATGAACTGCCGGCGGCCGGCTCCAATCCGGCGCCGAGCTGGCTGCGCACCGACGCGCCGGCCGAGCGGTCCGCCGAATCGCCGCCGAGCGACGAGGAGGACTGCGAGCTCGTTGCGCTCGTGTTTCCGGCGCAACCGCCGGCCAGAGCGCCGGCTACGGTCAGCGCTGCCAACGCGGTTGAGAAGGAAGAGCGCATGGGATTCTCCGTGGGGAACCGGCGGCGCATCGGAGATCAGTAGTCGTCGGGTGGAACGTTGTGGTGCTTTTCGTGCAGAAAGTAGTTCCGGCTGTACGATGCGCTGATCCCCGTAAACGTGCGGGGCGTGCTCAAGCTTGGATTGGTGCAGCCCGAGTCGGCGGGCGTCGCGCGCGCGTCCGCGGCCGCCAGCGTCGCCAATCCAAACGTTTTCTCGATGAACTTCGGGATTCCGGCCGACTCGAGCTGCGTGTGATTGACCACCCCTGAATACGCGTATGGCGAGATGCACAGAAGCGGCACGCGAAAGCCATCCCCGTCGTAATCTTCGTACGGCGGCGGAACGTGGTCGTACTCGCCGCCCCACTCGTCCCACGTGACGAAGATCACCGTGCTGTCCCAGAAGGGGCTTTCACCGATCGCGTTCACGATGGAGGCGACCCACGACGGGCCTGTCAGGCTACCCGACCCCGGGTGGTCGGAGTTTGCGGTGTCGGGAGTCACCCAGGTTACGTTGCTGAGGATTCCGTTTGGGATGTCTTCGAGGATCTGGGTCTCGGGGCTGATTACGTCGGCTTTCCAGTCCGGGCCGTTGTAGATGTGGCTCACCGCTTGATATGGCGACCACGCTCCCCCCGAAGCTTGAATGCCCGGCGAATAATCGTGCCACGTCAGGCCTGCCGAGTCGAGTTCGTCGGCCAGCGTCGTGTAGTTGAAGCACGGCGCCTGGAGGGCTCCAACCGTTCGATCCGGATTCAGGCTTGCGACGAAGTCGTCGGTGAGAACGCTGCATCCCCACCTTCCGCTCGGCACGTCGACGGCCTGATTCGCCTGCGCCGCGATGAGATATTGGTGAGCTACGAAGCTGGCATCGATGTGCGAGGAGAAATAGTTGTCGCTCAAAACGTACTGATTCGCCATTTGAATGTATGGTTGAATGTCGTTCGGGTCGATGAAGTGGTACGCCCCGAGGTACGGTTTCTCGGAAGCTGTGTTGAGGTCGAAACCATCCATTCGGCCACCATCGTAATCGAGCAAGAAGTCCGTCGAGAAGTGCTCGGTGTTGGGGCCAGCTCCCAGATGCTGCTCGACGAGCGGCACCGTCGCGCCGGTGTGCGTCATGCCGGTAGAAACGGTGTTCGCGCCTGGATAACCGTTGAAAAGGTGGTCGAAACTCTGGTTTTCCTGGATGATGACGACCACGTGCTGAATCGGGTTGGATGAAGTTTTTCTGTGCGGCGGGTGCAGCCGCGAGAGCGGCTCGTCGAAATGCACCGCGTCGGCGTATCGCGTCGCCCCGACTGGAGCGCTTCCGCCGCCTCCGCTGCATGCGGAAAGCAGGCAGCAGGCGAGCGCCGAAGCCTTATAAGGGACCTCCCTAACTCGATGATGAGGATGACGGGTCGGCATCCAGCAACCCTCGCCGCGCATCACATCAACATCAAGGCGCCGGGGTGGGCGTTGGGCTAGCCGTAGGTTTCGGTGATGGGTAGATCGGATTGACCGCGACGCCCTGCGGCTTGACGATCTTGTCCGTCAGCGTCATCAGCGGGCTTGTCGCGTTCGGTTTATACACCGTCACGTCGCCCTTCGGCAGTGCGCCGTAGTTCACGACGAACAGAAAGTTTCTCGCGTTCAAGGCTAGATAATACGGATCGCAGATTCCGTTCGTGATCGTTAGTTTGGGAGCCGTCGCTCCCGGCGCGTACTCGGTCACGCTGTTGCCGCCGAGGTTCGACACGAAGATGTCGTTGGAAGAGTCGATCGCGATTCCCTCAGGATTGTTGAGGCCCGTCAAGCCAAGGTTGGTTTTCGACTGCGAGCCGGGCGCAAGCTCGAACACGGCGCCCAGTGGAGCCGAACTTCCGAACGACCGATCGACGACGTACATGTTCCATGAGGAATCGAACGCAAGGGAGGTGGGATAGGTGAAGCCGCCAAGTTGGGTCGGCGTGGAACTCCCGGGGGCGAAAACAAAGATCGGACCCCCGTCATCGTTTATGGCGTAAACATTTCCCTTGTTGTCCGCGGCTGCATAGATCGGATGGTTCATCATGTTCTGGAGGGTGACGCTGGGGCTGCTCTGCCCTTGCGGAAACTCGAGCACGTCGCCGATGCCGGAGACCGAATCGTAAGCAGCGACGTACAGCGTCCCTTTCTTATCGACCGATATGCCGCGCGGGTGGATGATGTGGGTGTCGATGCTGCTGAATGGCGTCGGATCGGTTCCGGATCCGTAAAATTCCCGGATGGGTGCGCCGGCGCTGCCGACGCTAACGAATAGCGTACCGCCGGCCTTTAGATCCGGCGACACGGACGAGCCTGCCCCCGACGACGACGCAGCACATGCAGAACTGCTCAGTGGCGCCGCGCCGCCGGAAAGCTGACTCAACGGCGCGGCGTCGACCGAGCGGTCCGCCGCACCCTCCGCGAGACCGGATGCGGGCTGCCAGCCCGTCGCGCTCGTACTCCCCCCGCAGCCGCTAACGAGAGCAGCGGCTACGGTCAGCGCTGCTGCGCCGGCGCAGAGGCGAGAAAGCATCGCATTTCTCCGTGGGAGGCCAACGACCTTATGCTGCATCAATCGTCATCGGGCGGGAGCGTGGAGCGCTTCTGAACGTGCAAGAAATAGTTGCGGTCGTACTCCGAAGTGATCGGCGTGAACGCGCGCGGTACGGTCTGGCTTGGATTCGTGCAACCCGAGTCGGCCGGCTTCGCGCGCGCGTCAGCCGCCGCCAGCGTCGACAATCCGAACGTGTTCTCGACGAACCTGGGCACGCTGGCCGACTCGAGCTGAGTGTGGTTGACCACGCCTTTATAGGCGTATGGCGAGATGCACAAAAGCGGCACGCGAAAACCGTCGCCATCGTAATCCATGTAGGGTGGAGGAACGTGATCGTACTCGCCGCCCCATTCGTCCCAGGTGATGAAGATTGCAGTACTGTCCCAAAATTGGCTTTGGCCGATCGCATTCACGACCGAAGCAATCCATGACGGCCCGGTCATGCTCTCTGACCCTGGGTGATCTGAGTTGAGGCGGTCGGGCGTGACCCAGGTGACGTTGCTTAGGATTCCGTTTGACACGTCGGTCAGAATCTGCGTCTCGGGGCTGATGACGTCTAGTTTCCAGTCGGGACCGTTATAGATTTGGTTCGAGGCCTGCAGTGCCGACCACTCGCCGCCGGGGTCGGTGATGGCGGGCGCGTAGAAGTGCCAGGTCAGCCCCGCTGCATTGAGCTCGTCGGCCAACGTCTTATAGGTGAAGCATGGGGACTCGACCGGCCCTACCGTTCGATCCGAATTCAGCGTTGTGACGAAATCGTTGCCGCTGCTGTCGTCGCACCCCCAGGCCTCGCTCGGTATGTTGACGGCGTGGTTAGCCTGCGCGGCAACCAGATATTGGTGCCCGACGAAGCTTGCGTCGATGTGCGAGGTAAAGTAGTCGTCGGACAAGACGAATTGCTGCGCCATCGCGTAGTACGGTTTGATATCGGCTGGGTTGACGTAGTGGTATGCTCCCAGGTAGGGCACGAGTTGGGAGGCGGTGTTGAGGTCGAAACCGTCCATTTTGCCGCCGTCGTACTCGATCAAGAAATCCATCGCGTAATGGTTCGTATTGGGGCCGGCGCCCAGGTGTTGCTCGGCGAGCTGCACGGTCGCGCCCGTGTGAGTCAAGCCGAATGATTGGGTGTTCGCGCCTTTATAGCCGTTGAAGAGGTGGTCGAAACTCTGGTTTTCCTGGATCATGATGACCACGTGCTGGATCGGACTCGACGAACCGTTCATGCGCAAGCGTGCAAGCGGCTCTTCGAAGTGCGCCGCATTCGCCGATCGCGTCGCGTCGAGCGGGGCACTTCCGCCGCTCGCGCCGCTGCCTGCGCATGCCGAAAGCAAACAGCTGGTCAATGCGGAAAGTACAAACCAGACGGATCGACTAAGACCATGACAAGACCGCATCGAGGAAACCCCCGTCGTAAGCTCCACCCAAGAGACTCACAACTCTTTCCCGCTGCGGGTTCGGCGCCATATTTCACGCAACCTCCAAAGCTGGGTGCGACCGGTCCGACTTTTAGCGGACAATGAGGGCAAAGAAGGCGCGTGACAACCGAGCGCAAATCTCGCCAGCGACGTCTGCGGGAGGGGCGCGTGTGCTAATCGATCACGATGTAATCGTCCTCGGCGCGGGACTCGCCGGTATGCGAGCCGCGCTCGAAGCGGCGCGCAACGGAGCGGACGTTGCGATCGTTACGAAGGTCCACCCGATCCGCAGTCACTCGAGTGCTGCACAGGGCGGCATCAACGCGGCGCTAGGCGAGGGCGACACCTGGGAGTCTCACGCCTACGACACGATCAAGGGCAGCGACTTCCTGGCCGATCAGGACGCAGTTGAGATCATGTGCCGCGAGGCTCCGAGCGACATCGTCGAATTCGAGCATATGGGCGTGATCTTCTACCGTAACCAGGACGGTAAACTCGGTACGCGCGCCTTCGGCGGTGCGTCGCAAGCGCGCACGTACTTCGTCGGCGACATAACCGGTCAGGCGCTGCTCGTCACGCTCTACGATCAGATTCTCAAAGCCGGCGTCAAGGTCTACGAAGAGTGGTTCGCCACGACCCTCTACATCGAGGACGGCGCCTGCCGCGGACTGGTAGCGATCGAGATGACTGCGGGCGAGCTGCACCTGCTCCGGGCAAAGGCCGTTATCGATGCTGCGGGCGGCCTTGGCCGCCTCTTCGAGCCCAGCACGAACGCGCTGATCTGCACCGGCGACGGCTACGCGCTGGCCTACCGCGCGGGTGCTCCGCTGATGGACATGGAGATGGTGCAGTACCATCCTACGACACTCGCCGGCAGCGGTTTCTTGATGAGCGAAGCGGCGCGCGGCGAAGGCGCGTATCTGCTCAACGCCGAGCACGACCGGTTTCTCAAGAATTATGCTCCAAACAAGATGGAGCTTGCCGCGCGCGACGTCATCTCGCGCGCGGAAACGACCGAGATCGCGGCCGGCCGCGGAATCGAAGGGAACGTGCTGCTCGACCTGCGGCACGTCGGCCCCGACGTCATCCTAAAGAAGCTGCCGCAGATACACGAGATGGCGATCGACTATCTCGGCATCGACATGATCAAGGAGCCGGTCCCGGTGCGCCCCGGCATGCACTACCACATGGGCGGCGTCAAGACCGATATCGACGGCGCGACGGCGTGTCCCGGGCTCTACGCCGCGGGCGAGGTCGCTTGCGTGAGCGTCCATGGTGGAAACCGGCTCGGCGCGAACTCGCTGCTCGACACGATCGTTTTTGGGCGCCGTTCCGGCAAGGCGGCGGCCGCCTACGTCACCCACGCCTCCTCGCCCCGCGGCGGTGAGAACCTGCTGCGCTCCGAGCAGCAACGCATCGAAGAGCTGCTCGCCCGGCCGTACACCGGTGAAACGCATGCTCGCCTGCGCCTCGAGCTGGCCGTCACCATGGACCAAAAGGTGGGCGTGTACCGAAATGAAGCCGGGCTGCAAGAGGCGTTGGGCAAAGTCGAGGAATTGCAGCAGCGCTATGCGCGCCTCGCGGTCGGGGACAAGGGGCGCGTCTTCAATCAAGCACTGACCTTCGCACTCGAAGTCGGTTTCTTGCTCGACTGCGCAGGAGCGGTCATTCGCAGCGCCATCCTGCGGAAGGAAAGCCGCGGCGCGCACGCGCGCACCGACTACCCCGAGCGCAACGATGCCGAATGGCTCAAACACGTTCTGGTTTCGTACCGGGCCGGTGCGGCGCCCGCGATTGCATATCTCCCCGTCACGATCACCCACTGGAAGCCGGAAGTGCGGAGCTACTGATGCAGTTCACCGTTGAAGTCGGGCGCTACAATCCCGAGGGTGCCTATGCCGCGGAAGCGATTCCGGGCGAGCCGTACCCGCCTCCCTGGGACAAAGCGCTGCCGCGCCGCTACCAAACCTATCAGGTCGAGCTTCCCGACCATGCCGTCGTGCTCGACGCATTGATTGCGATCCGCGAGTATCAGGATGAGTCGCTCGCGGTTCGCTGCGCGTGCCGCAGCGCGATCTGCGGCTCGTGCGCGATGTGGGTCAACGGGCACGCGCATCTGGCGTGTAAGAGCAAGCTCGAAGAGTTCACCAAGGACGGCAAAACGCGGGTCGAGGCTCCGCCCTCGATGCCGCTCATCCGCGATTTGGTCTGCGACATGACGCCGTTCTGGGAAAAACATCGCAACGTCAAACCGTGGCTCGAGGCCAACCCGCCGCCCGGTCCGATGGAAGAATATCGGGTCTCCAACGCCGCCATGGAGGAGCTGATCCAAGAGGTCAGCTGCATCAGTTGCGGCGCCTGCTTGATGGACTGCGAATCCTTCGCGGTAAACCCCGACTTTCTCGGCCCGCAGGCTCTGGCACAGGCGTTCCGTTACACGGCCGATCCGCGCGACGCGCAACAGCGCGAGCGTCTGGGACAGTACAGCGGGCCCGGCGGCATTTGGGATTGCACCCACTGCTTCGAATGCGTCACGCAGTGTCCCAAAGGCGTGGACCCGCTCGGACAGATCCTCAAATTGCGCAAGCTCGCCGTGGAGGCGGGCTACACGAACAACGCCGGCACGCGGCATGCCGACGCGTTCGCCGAGTCGGTCAAGCATAGCGGGCGGCTCAACGAGTTGACGCTCTTGCCGAAATCGGTCGGCTTCTTCAACGTACTCGACCAGCTCAAGACGCTGCCGGCCGCGTTCAATATGATTCGCGCCGGCAAGCTGCCACCGCTCGTCCACAAATCGATTCCCGGCGTCGGGAGGATCAAGGCGATCTTCGATCGCGTCGGAGGAAGGTTCAAGTGAAAGTCGCGTTCTACCCCGGCTGCGTCTCCAAGGGCGCATGTCCGGAACTGTACGTTTCCGCCAAGGCCATCGCTAAGCCGCTCGGTCTCGAGCTCGAAGAGTTGACCGAAGCGCCGTGTACCGGGGCGGGGGTGCTCGGCGAGCAAAATCCGGATCTGGCCGACTCGTTGAACGGATTGACGCTGGCGATGGCCGAGAGCAAGGGCGCCGATCTGATGACGATTTGCAGCACCTGTCAGGGCGTGCTGTCCAGCGTCAACCACGGCTTAGCGAACGACCAGAGCCGCCTCGCGAAAGTCAACTCGACCATCGGCGACCAAGGCTTTCGCTACGGCGGCCACACGAAGGTCAAGCACCTCTTGTGGATGCTGTTCGAAGACATCGGTTTCGAGCGCGTGGCGGCCGCCGTCAAACGCAAGCTGACCGGCCTCAAGATCGCACCGTTTTACGGCTGCTATATCCTGCGTCCGGCCGAGGCGTTGGGCTTGCGCGAACGCCCCGAACGCAAGACGTATCTCGAGCGGCTCATCGCGCTGCTCGGCGCGGAACCCGTGGAATACCGCGGCGCGACCAAGTGCTGCGGTTTTCCGATGCTGACCTTCAACCGCGAAAAGTCGCTCTCGATGGCCGGCAACCACATCCTCGAAGCCAAGGACAAGGGCGCGGACCTGCTCGTCACGCCCTGTCCGCTGTGCCACCTCAACCTTGACGGCCAGCAGCCGGACGCGGCCCGCGTGCTGCAAAAGCCGATCGGCGTTCCGATCTTCCATCTGCCGCAGCTCCTGGGCTTGGCATTCGGCTGCGAACCCGAAGAGCTGCGCCTGAACCATCATGTCGTCCCCACCAAGGGCGCGCTAGAGAAGGTCGAGCTGAAGGTCTGAGCGCGGCGCAAAGCGCCGTCGAGCTGTGCGTCGTGCGCCACGGCCGCACGGCTTGGAACGTGGATGGGCGCTATCAAGGGCACAGCGACGTGCCGCTCGACGCGGTCGGCCGCTTCCAGGCGACGGCCCTCGGCAAGCACCTTTCCGGCGAACCGTTCGACCTGGCCATTTCGAGCGATCTTTCGCGCGCGCGAGAGACCGCCGAGCTGCTGCTTGGCGGGCGAAGCCTGCCCATCTGGAGCGACTCACGCTGGCGCGAGATGTACTTTGGCCCGTGGGAAGGTTTAACGTGGCCGCAAATCGTTGCGCGTTTTCCGACCGCGGATGGGCCGCCGAACGCGGGCGGTGCGTTCCCGCACGCACCCGGAGGCGAGGGCTTCGATGCACTCTGCACGCGCGTGTCCGACGCGCTCGCTGAAATGCTGCGCGGCAGCGTATCGGGCAGCCGCGTCCTGGTCGTTACCCATGCCGGTCCGCTGCACGCCTTGCTGCACGTCGTGCTTGGCACGGCCCAAGCCGAGTCGCTGCGAGTCCGTTTCCTGCCGGCCTCGCTAACGCGCTTTGCCCTTGGACCGGATGCGCGCTTGCTCGTCCTCAATCAGACCGTCGACCACGCGCGCGACGCCTAGGACTCGCAGGGCCGTCCGCTCAGTCGGTGACGTTCCAGTCACTGAAGTCGGTAACGATATTCCAGACGAGGTGCGGGCAGTGGAAGTGCTGGTCGCGACCGATCCGCGCGTTCGAAGGACTTGCCGGAGTGAACGTTTGGCTGGTCCGATCGAAACTGATGGCGACACCATCCGAACCGATAGCTGAATGGGTCGGCGCACAGCCGACCGCAACGTTCGTCTCCTCGTCGACCGGCGAGTACATCTCGTACATGTCCCAGCCGCGTTCGCGGAAGGGGAAGCCGCCGGCGGTGCGCGTGCCCGAGGTCTGATAGACCGTTACCCAGCTCTTCGTCACATAATTGTAGAGCACCATGTTCCAAGTTTTTCCGTCGCTGCCGAGCAGCGTCTCGACCGTATATTCGACGAGTCCGTTCGGCATCGTCGCGGTGTAGGTCGACATGAAGGATTGATCGACCTCGAGCGTCACGGCCGGATTCGAGATGTTTCTGCACCAATCCCAAGCCCAAATCTCGGGCTCTTCCATCGGCAGGTAGGTCGTGACCGCCTCGATACAGTCCGTGCCCGGTCCGAACATCGTGGGCGTAAAGAGCACCAACGGATAGTTTGGATCGGGATTCGCAACCTCGCGCAGGTTGGGATAGATCGTCTGGTTGCTATAGACGCCGTACGTCGGCACGGTATGGTCGAGCTCGATCTCCTTGTGCACGTGCTCGCCGTAGTAGGTTACGGCACCGCCCGTCAGCCAGGTGACCAGCTGGTCTCGCTCGCGTCCCAGGCGAAACGCGCGCACCGCCAGGTCGTGCGGTCCGAAGTCATGATACGCCGGCGGCACCGGCAGCACGTGCCCGCGCGCGATATCGAAGACCGAAGCGGGCCGGGCCGGAAAAGCGAACGTCGTTGCCGCAGCATGCGCCGGCGCGAACGCGACGGTCACGGCACAAAGGGGCAGCGCGAGGCACAACGCGCGCATGGTGCTCACCGTAACCGGTTGCTTCATCATCACGGGGAAGTCTTGTCGGCGCCGCCGAGCGCGCGTCCTGCAAGATTACGCGCAGATCGCTGCCAATGCACGCGGATCCGTCTGAGCGGTTTCTTCGCGCATGCCGTGGATTGCGGACGCAAAAAGCTCAGCGCTATCGACGAGCCGCGGGCCTGGACGATTGACGTAGGCGTTTCCGTCGAGCGCAAAAGCGCGACCGGTCCGCACCGCCCGAAGACCGTTCCACGCCTCGCGGGCGGTGAGTTCGCACACCGCGCCGAGCGTGCGCTCGAGATCGAAACCGCAGGGCGCGACGAGCACCACGTCGGGATCGGCGGCCGCGATCGCGCTCCACTCGAGCGTCTGCGAGTTCGCTCCCGGATGCGCGAGGACCGGGGCCGCGCCCGCTGCTTCGACGAGCCCGGGAGTCCAGTGCCCGCCGCTCATCGGGGGATCGGTCCACTCGAGCACGAGCGTTCTTGGACGAGCCCGTCCCTCGACCCGGCGCGCAAGGGCGGCCATCCGTGCCCGCAGTGCATCGACCACCGATCGCGCCCGCGGCTGGGTCCCGGTCAGATCGCCCAAGGTGAGGATGTTGGCGTAAACGTCCTCGAGGCTCGAGGGCTCGAGCGATACGATCCGAGGGTCGCTGCTCAGCCGCTTGGCGGCCCGCGCCACGATCGCGTAGCCGACCGCGCACACGGCGCATAGTTCTTGCGTCACGATCAGGTCCGGCGCGAGGCGTTCGAGCAAAGGGGCGTCAAGCGAGTACAGGCTCGACCCCTCGTGCACGCTGCGCCGCACGTGCCGGTCGATCTCGCCAGGGCTCGAAGCATCGGGGAGTGCGCTCGCGGTCAGGCGCGGCTTGGCCCGTGCTGCCGGAGGAAAGTCGCACTCATGCGTGACCCCGACCAGCTGCGCCTCCAGATCGAGCGCGTACAGAATCTCCGTCGCGCTCGGCAACAAGCTGACGATTCGCACCATCCAAAGGTTGCCCGGCCCCCCTCCAATTGCCTGGTGCCGTCGCAATGCTCGTCGAAAGCCTAGCGAGATGGAGAGGATCGTCGTTCGCAACCCCGTCGTCGAGCTCGACGGCGACGAGATGACCCGCGTCATCTGGCAGATGATCCGCAACCGGCTGATCCTTCCCTATTTAGACATCGATCTCAAGTATTACGACCTGGGTATTGAAAACCGCGACGCAACCGACGACCGGGTGACGCTGGAGGCGGCGCGAGCCATCGAGCAGTACGGCGTCGGCGTCAAGTGCGCCACGATCACCCCCGACGAGGCGCGCGTCAAAGAGTTTCACCTCAAGCAGATGTGGCGCTCGCCGAACGGGACGATTCGCAACGAATTGGACGGCACGGTTTTTCGCGAGCCGATCATTTGCCGCAACGTACCGCGCTTGGTTCCGAGCTGGACCGACCCGATCGTCATCGGCCGGCACGCGTTTGGCGATCAGTATCGCGCGACCGAGCTCGCGATCCCGGGCCCGGGAACGCTCAAGCTGGTCTATCAGCCGGCCGGCGGCGAGCCGGCGCTCGAGCGCACCGTGTTCACCTTCGAGCGGCCCGGCGTCGCGCTCTCGATGTACAATCTCGACGATTCGATTCGGGGCTTCGCCCGCGCGTGCCTGAACTACGGTTTGCAGCGCAAGTGGCCGGTCTATCTCTCCACCAAGAATACGATCCTCAAGACCTACGACGGCCGCTTCATGCAGATCTTCCGGCAGGTCTACGACGACGAGTTCCGCGCGGAGTTCGAAGCAGCCGGCACGTTTTACGAGCACCGCCTCATCGACGACATGGTCGCGAGCTGCCTGAAGTGGAGCGGCAAGTACGTCTGGGCTTGCAAGAACTACGACGGCGACGTCCAGTCGGATAGCATCGCGCAGGGCTACGGCTCCCTCGGTCTGATGACTTCGGTACTGATGACTCCCGACGGGAAAACGATCGAAGCCGAGGCGGCGCACGGCACCGTGACCCGTCACTACCGCCAGCACCAGCAGGGCAAGCCTACGTCCACCAACCCAATCGCCTCCATTTTCGCATGGACGCGCGGTCTTGCCCATCGCGGCCGGCTCGACGACACGCCCGATGTGGTTCGCTTCGCCGAAACGCTCGAGCGCGTGTGCGTCGACACGGTCGAGAGCGGCAAGATGACGCGCGACCTTGCGATCCTCGTCGGTCACGAACAGCCGTGGCTGACGACCGAACAATTCCTCAACCGCCTCGACGTCGAGCTCGACGAGCGCATCTCCTGGACGTTCGCCGCCGCGGTTACGTGATTCGGCGGGTCGCGCCGAGCTCCGCGAGCACGAACGCGTACGTGAACGCAATCTCGCGCAGCGCATCGTAGCGTCCGGAGGCCCCGCCGTGGCCGGCGCCGAGGTTGACCTCGAGCAGCAAGGGGTTGCAATCCGTCTTGAGCGTGCGCAGCTTGGCGACGTATTTGGCGGCTTCCCAATACATGACTTGGCTGTCGTTTAACGAGGTCTTGACGAGCATTGCCGGATACGCCTGCGCGCGCAGATTGTCATAGGGCGAGTAAAGCGACATGTAGTCGTATGCCGCCCGCTCGGCCGGGTTGCCCCACTCCAGATATTCGATGGTCGTCAGCGGCAGCGAGGCGTCGAGCATCGAGCTGATGACGTCGACGAAGGGCACTTGCGCGACCACGGCCTTGAAAAGGTCGGGGCGCATGTTGGCGGCAGCGGCGGTCAACAGACCCCCCGCGCTGCCGCCAACGATCGCGAGCTTCTCGGGCGATGCATAGCCGCCTGCAAGCAAGAACTCGGCGCAGGCGATGAAATCGTTGAACGTGTTGAGTTTGTGCATCAGGTGGCCCGACGTCCGCCAGCCTTCTCCCAGCTCGCCGCCGCCGCGCACGTGCGCGATCGCGAACGTGACGCCGCGGTCGATCAACGCCAGACGCGCCGGGGAAAAATCGGGATCGATCGAGATGCCGTACGAGCCGTAGCCATAGAGCAGAAGAGGGGCGGCTCCGTCGCTTCCCGAGCCTTTGCGATAGACGATGGAGATCGGAATGCGCGTGCCGTCGCGGGCCGTGGCGAGCTGCAGTTCCGTCGCATATGCGCTCCGTTCGAAACCCGGAACCACGGTTTCCTTAAGAAGAACGCAATCGGCCGTTGCCGGGTCGAGATCGAAGACCGACCTCGGCGTTACCGGCGATTGGTAGACGAAGCGGTAGCTCCCGGCGCCGAACTCCAGGTTGGGCGCTGCACCAAGCGCGTGGACCATCTCCGGAAGCGCGACGGGCCGCAGCGCATGTGTCGCGAGGTCGAGCAGTTCGAGGTTGGCGAAGCCGCCGCTGCGCACGCGTACAACCGCGAACGTTTCAAACAGATCGAGCTCGTCGATGTGAACGCCGGTCCGCTCGGCAACGAGATCCGACCAGTTCGCCTCGCCGGGAGCCTCCTCGGGCGCGGCGACGATGCGAAAGTCCTCGGCATCGCTGTTGGTCACGATGAAGAAACGGTCCCCATGATGCTCGACTGCGTAGCGGTGGCCTTCGCGGCGGGGCGCGAAGACCTCGAGCGGCTCGTGGTTGCGTTCGCTCGCCACGTAACGCGTCTCGGTCGTTGACTTGCTCGCCGCGACGAGCAAGACGAAGCAGCGGTCCCGCGTGCGATCCACGTAGAGGCTGAAGCGTTCGTCCGGTTCGTGATAGACCAGCTCGTGCACGCCGCTCCCGAGCACGTGCCGGAAGAGCCTGTCGTGGCGTTTGCTGACCGGGTCTTCGGTCACGTAGAACAGCGTCCGGTCGCCGCCCCACGCGACCGTCCCCACGCGCTCGACCGCGAACGGCAAGTCGAACCCGGTGCCGAGATCTTTGACGCGCAGCGTGTACTGGCGGTAACCGGTTTCGTCGAGCGAATAGGCGAGAAGATTCCCGTCGTCGCCGATCGCGTATGCGCCGAGGCCGAGAAACGGTTTGCCCTGCGCCAGCGCGTTGAGGTCGAGGGTGATCTCCTCTGGAGCCTCGGGGCTGCCGTGCTTGCGCGCATAGACCGGATACTGCTTACCTTCTTCGGTCGCGCTGTAGTAGAAGTAGTCGCCGAAGCGGTAGGGGACGCTCAGATCGGTCTGCTTGATATGCCCGAGGATCTCGTCGTAGAGCGCCTGCTGCAGCGGCTCCGTCGGCTTCATCACCGCCGCGGCATAGGCGTTCTCGGCAGCCAGATACGCGGCCACCTCCGGCGCATCGCGCTCGCGCATCCAGTGGTAGTCGTCGATGCGCTGCACTCCGTGAACCGTCGTGACAAACGGCCGCTTGGGCGCGACCGGCGCGCGAGCGGCATCCGGGTCGAGCACCGGAACGGCGGCGTCTCGTGCCGATTTGGTGGACATTCCGCCGTCATTGGCGCATTCAGCGGGCCGACCATCCCCGCCCGGAGGCCTGCGAGCCTCCGGCGAGTTCAGCTTAGCGAAGCACGTTGCTCGCGGAGAGGTCGCTCAATCGTGGACGCAGCGGAACGTGGCGTAGACGTACGGGTAGTCGGCCCGGAACCAGTTGCGAAACGAGCGCCGCACGTGGTTGCGATTGGTCGCCGGCGATGCGCCCTTCATCACGAAGTGACCGCCGTCGAAGAAGTCGGCCGAGTAGCCCGGAAAGGACGCCATCGGTGCGAAGCCTTCGAGCGGAGCAAACGGCGTCGAGGTCCATTCCCAACCGTTGCCGACCAAGTCGTGCACGCCCCAGGCGCTCGCCCCGCCCGGATTGATTCCGACCGGCTCCGGTTCGAAGCGGCGGAAGTCGAAATTGCCGTGTTTGCGCGCGTCGGGCGCCTCATTTCCCCACGGGAAGCTGCGCTCGTCGCCGTGCGGCGTGCCGAAGGCGGCGCGATGGTATTCCGGCTCGGTCGGCAGCCGCGCGCCTTTCCAAGCTGCGTAAGCGCCGGCTTGCGCTTGCGTCACGTACACGGGCCAGGTCCGCGGCAAGGGCAACTCTTCGAACATCCCAAGCAGACGGAACTCGCCTTCGCGCTCGATCCAAAATGGCGGCAACGGCCCGCCGGCCCAAGCGAATTCGAGCCAGTCGCCGTTGGTGACGTCGTTGACGTCGATCTCGAACGCTGCGACCTCAACGCGCCGCTCTTCAAACTCGTTGTCCCACCCGAACGGCAATGCGTCGCGCTCGGCACCGAGCGTCGCCGTGCCGGCCCCGACGGTCGCGCGACCGCGTGCCAGCGGCTCGCGCTCGACGTACGCGCCGGACCGCCCGCCGGTATGTTTGCACGCGTACGGAAGCTGGTGAAGAATATAGAGCAGCGTCTCGTGGTGCATCTCCTCGTGCTCGACCAGCGCGAAGGCGGCTTGGGCCCGTTCGAGCAGCGGCGAGCGCGAGGCATCGTCAATTGGCGCCCGATCGAGCGCCTGCAGGACGCGCGCGTCGACGACCGCCCCAAAGGCGCGTATTTCGTTCTGGGCCGGCCACGCGCGGTCGCGGCGGCAATCGGCTTCGGCAAGGGTTGCGGGATCGATGCCGCGCTCGAAGAGTTCCTCGAAACCCGCATTCACCGACGCTTCGCCCAGACCGCGCCGGATCAGCGTATTGAAGCTGAACGCGGGCAGGTGCCCTTCGTAAAAAGCGATGGGCAAGCGAAGCGGAATCGGCCGCGACTCATAGGCGGCCGGTCGTGCAATTGAAAATAAGGAAGAACTGCGGATACGGTTGGCCAGATAGCGAGCGCGAAGCGCCGCGCGATCCAGCGTACATCGGCTAAGGATGGCTTCCATGCGCCAAGCGTACGACGAGAAGCCAGCCTTTTCTTTCTCTGTATGAAGTTTCTCTTATGACTTCATGCGAATGTGGCTTATGATTTTATCCGGACGCGCAGCGGAACGTGGCGTACATGTACGGATAGTCAGGCCGGTACCAGTTGCGGAAGCTGCGCCGGACGAGATCGCGGCCGGTAACCGGCGATGCGCCTTTGACGACGAAGTGATCGCCGTCGAAGAAGTCGGCGGAATACTGCGGGTAGGAAGCAAGCGGCGCAAAACCCGCGAACGGTTCGAACGGAGTTGAGGTCCACTCCCAGCCGTTGCCGATCAGGTCCTGGACGCCCCAGGCGCTCGCGCCCTGCGGATTGATGCCGACCGGTTCCGGTTCGAAGCGCCGGAAATCGAAGTTGCCGTGGATGCGCGCGTCGGGCGGCTCGTCGCCCCACGGGAAAGCTCGTTCCTGG
The DNA here is from genome assembly GCA_003156715.1 of Candidatus Tityobacter terrigena. Classification (GTDB taxonomy): domain Bacteria; phylum Vulcanimicrobiota; class Vulcanimicrobiia; order Vulcanimicrobiales; family Vulcanimicrobiaceae; genus Tityobacter; species Tityobacter terrigena. Next base: position 84,678 of record PMHO01000057.1, on the reverse strand, counting down.
CCGCTCGGCGTGCCGAAGGCAGCCCGATGGTACTCGGCTTCGGTCGGCAGGCGCGCGCCTTTCCAGGCGGCGTAGGCACTCGCTTGCACCTGCGTCACATAGACCGGCCACGTTCTCGGGAGCGCCATCTCCTCGAACATGCCGAGCAGCCGAAACGCGCCGTCACGTTCGACCCAGAACGGTGGTAAGGGCCCGCCTACCTTCACGAACTCGAGCCATTCGCCGTTGGTCACGTCGTTGACGTCGATCTCGAAAGCTCCGACCTCGACGACGTGCTCGTCGAACTCGTTGTCCCAGCCGAAAGCCGGCTGATTGCGTAGCGCGCCGAGCGTCGCGTGCCCGCGCGGAATTGCAACGCGTCCCGTCGCCAGCGGTTCGCGCTCCACGAATGACCCGCGGCGGCCGGCCAGGCGCTTTTTCTCGAGCGGCAGCCGGTGCAGCAGATAGAGCAGCGTTTCGTGATGCATCTGCTCGTGCTCGAGGATGGTCCAGGCCGCCTGGCCGCGCTCGAGCAACGGCGATGCCGCAGCGTCTTCGATATCCGCCACCGCGAGCGCATGCAGTACCGCGGCGTCGCAGGCCGCGCCGAAACTCTGCACGCGCGTGCGGTCGGGCCAGGCGCAGCGTTCGTGACGCGACGCTTCGTTCACAGTGGCCGGATCGATCCCGCGCTCGAAGAGTCGCTCCAACTCGGTGTTGATCGACGGGCCGCCGAGCGCCTCGCGAACAAGCTTGTTGAAGCTGAACGCCGGAATATGACCCTCGTAGAAAACGACCGGGTGGCGCAAGGGAATCGGACGCTCGTAATACGCCGATGGCATCGGAATGGCAAAGAGCTCGGCGCTGCGATTGCGGTTCTCGAGATAACGCCTGCGCAGGAGGGCGCGATCGAGGCTGAGGCGGGACGATGTCAACACAGCTCAGACATACCCTAAAAGCACCCTTTTGTCATCAGCGGAAGGTCGCAGACGCCGCCCTTACGAGAGGTACTCGCGCAGGCCCAGCAGACCACCCTCGCGGCCGAAACCCGACTCCTTGTAGCCCCCGAAAGGCGAGCTCGGGTCGAAGCGGTTGAAGGTGTTGCACCACACGACCCCCGCCGCCAGCCGTGCCGCGGTGTACATCGCGAGCGCTCCGCTGCCGCTCCAGACGCCGGCGGACAACCCGTAGGGGAGATTGTTGGCGCGCTCGATCGCCTCGTCCGGCGTGCGGAACGACATCACCGACAGGACCGGCCCGAAGATCTCTTCCCGTGCGATCCGGTACGAGGGCTGAACGTTCGTGAAGAACGAGGCGGGAAACCAAAAGCCGCGTTCCGGGAACGCGCAACTGGCCTGAATCAGTGTCGCCCCTTCCTCGACGCCGCTCGTCACGAGCTCGCGGATCTTGTCGCGCTGGGCGCGCGAATTGATGGCCCCGATGTCGGTATTCTTGTCGAGCGGATTGCCGTGGCGAAGCGTTGCGATGCGCGCGCGCAAACGCTCGACGACGTCCTCGTAGACGCTTTCCGCAACGAGCAGGCGCGAGCCGGCGCAGCAGACGTGTCCCTGGTTGAAGTAGATCGCCTCGACGATTCCCTCGACGGCTTGATCGAGGGCGGCGTCTTCGTACACGATCAAGGCGGACTTCCCGCCGAGTTCGAGCGAAAGCCGAAGCGGCTTGCCGGCCGTTTCTCGACGGATCGCCTTGCCGACCTCGGTCGAGCCGGTAAATGAGATTTTGTCGAGCCCGCCGTGTTCGACCAAGGCGGCGCCGGTGCGCCCGTCGCCGGTGATGACGTTGACGACGCCCGGCGGAAGTTCCGCCTCGGCACAGATCTCGGCTAAGAGGAGTGCCGTGAGCGGCGTCGTCTCAGCCGGCTTGAGGACGACCGTGTTACCGCATGCTAGCGCCGGCGCGAGCTTCCAGGCCGCAATCAGCAGCGGAAAGTTCCAGGGAACGATCGCACCCACGACGCCCAGCGGGTGGACGCGCTCCGGCCCGGCGAGCGCCCAAGCTAGCTTGTCGGCCCAGCCGGCGTGATAGAAGAAATGCGCCGACGCTTGCGGGACGTCGAAGTCACGCGACTCGCGTATCGGCTTGCCGCCGTCGAGCGTCTCTAGCACGGCAAGCTCGCGCGAACGCTCGGTCAGCGCGCGGGCAATGCGAAAGATGTACTTGGCGCGCTCAGCCGGGCGCAGCTTGCGCCAATACTTCTCGTAGCCGCGCCGCGCCGCGCGCACCGCGCGGTCGACGTCGGTCGCATCGGCAAAGGCAACCTTCGCCAGCACTTCCTCCGTCGCCGGATTGACCGTTGCGAAGCTTCCGCCCGCTGCCGGCTGGATCCATTCGCCGCCGATAAAGAGCCCGTAACGCTCGAGAATCTGCAGCGGAGCGGTCGATTCGAGCGACGGGGAATAGCCGAACTCCGGCAGCACCGCGCTCACAGGACCTCCCTCGACGATCGACACCTTACGCGCTCGCCACGTAAGCGGGTCCCGCGTAGGCGCCGCTACGCTCCTTTTCGAGCTGCATGAGCAAATCGTCGAGCAGGCTCGAGGCGCCGATCCGGAAGCGCGACGCGTGAAGCCAAGCGGTCCCGAGCGTTTCGTTGACGATCGCAAGGTAGCCGAGCGCGCCTTTGGTCGTACGGATCCCGCCCGCGAGTTTCAGACCGGCGGCGCGACCCGTGCGAGCGGCGTAATCGCGAATCGCTTCGCACATCAGAAGCGCGACCGCGGGCGTTGAAGAGCTCGCAATCTTGCCGGTCGAGGTCTTGATGAAGTCGGCCCCGGCATCCAAGGCCAGGTCGCACGCCCGGCGCACGGTCGTATACGAGCCGAGCTCTCCGACTTCGAGAATGACCTTGAGGGTCGCACCGTCGCAGGCCCTTCGCACCGCAACGATTTCAGCGCGCACGCGCGCGCCCTCTCCGGCCAGAAAGGCGCCGCGATCGATGACCATGTCGATCTCGTCAGCACCGGCCGCGACCGCCGCCAGCGTCTCGGCAACTTTGATCTCGAGCGGCGCGAGGCCGCTAGGAAAAGCGCTCGCGACCGATGCGACCTTGACCGAGCTGCCCGCCAGCGCTTCGCGCGCGACGCTTACGAGCGAAGGGTAGAGGCAAACGGCGGCGACGCTCGGTACGGCGAAGCCAGGCCGGATCGCTCGCGCACAGAGGGCCCGAACGCGGCCCGGCGAGTCGCGACCCTCGAGCGTCGTCAGGTCCATGCACGATACGAGCAGGTCGATTCCGGCGCGCTTTGACGCCCCTTTGATCGAACGCTTCGCGAGGGCGGCGGCTCGCGCTTCGAGCATCACCGCGTCCACGCGAGCGGGGGCGCAAATCATGCCGCCGTATTTCGGCTCAACGCCGCCCGCGCCCCGCCGCTTGGTTCGAGCCCGGAGCACACCACCCGCGCGTGGAAGAGTGCGCCATCATGTTCCGCTACCTTACCGCCGGGGAATCGCATGGCCCCGCCCTCGTCGGCATCCTGGATGGGCTGCCCGCCCACCTCAAGCTCGACGTCGGCCGCATCAACGACACGCTGCGCGCGCGCCAGGGCGGCTACGGACGCGGCGGCCGGATGAAGATCGAGAGCGACGAGGTCGAGTTCCTGGCCGGCCTGCGCGGCGGGTCCACCCTCGGCTCGCCGCTCGCGATCCTGGTTCGCAACCGCGACTACGAGAACAATCGCGCGCTGATGGACCCCCTCACGGGTGGCGGCAAGCCGTTGACCAACCCGCGCCCAGGGCATACCGACTACGCGGGCGCGATGAAATTCCGGCATCGCGATCTGCGCAACGTGCTCGAGCGGGCTAGCGCCCGTGAGACGGCGATGCGCGTCGCGCTCGGTGCGATCTGCGCGCAGTTCCTCGAAGCCTTGGGAATCGCGACGGCGGCCTACGTGTCGCAGATCGGTCCCGTGATCGCGGCGGAGCTAGAGCTCGTCGACCCCGAAGCGGTCGACGCAAGCGACGTCCGCTGCCCCGACCCTGCCGCCGAACGCGAGATGATCGCCGCCATCGACGCCGCCAAGGCCGACGGCGATACGCTCGGCGGCGCGTTTACCATCCGCGTTACCGGCGTCCCGGCGGGGATCGGGTCAAACCGCCAGCCCGACACACGGCTCGACGGCGTGCTGGCCGGCGCATTGATGGCTATGCAAACCGTCAAGGCCGTCGAAGTCGGCGCGGGGCGCGACGTCGCGGGACGGCCCGGCTCGCAGGCCCACGACGTCTTCGCGCTGGCGGAGGGCGCCGTCGTGCGTCAGTCCAATCGTGCGGGCGGCATCGAAGGCGGCATCTCAAACGGTCAGGATATCGTGCTGCGCGTTAGCGTGAAGCCGATTCCGACCTTGATGAAGGCCCTTCCGAGCGTGAACCTGCACGAAGGCACAGCCGCTCCGGCGAGCATCGTGCGCAGCGACGTGTGCGTGGTCCCGGCAGCGTCGATCGTGGGTGAAGCGATGGTGCGGCTCGCGATGACCGGTCCCGTGCTCGAGAAGTTCGGCGGCGACTCCATCGACGAGACGCGCGACAACCTAGAGCGGGCCGTTGCCGCAGCTTCGCGCCTCTTCGACGTGCCTGCGACGTTATGAGGCACGTCGCGCTGGTCGGTTTCATGGCTGCGGGAAAGTCGACGATCGGGCGGCGGCTCGCGCGCGAGCTAGGCCGGCCTTTCGTCGACACGGACGAGCTCGTGGTCGCCGCGCGCGGATCCATCGCGGACATCTTCGCGCGCGAGGGCGCCACCGTCTTCCGTTCGTACGAGCTCGAGGCCGTACGCGAGGCGCTGGCCGGCGAGCCGGCAGTCGTGGCTCTCGGCGGCGGAGCCTTGACGTATGCGCCGACGCGCGAATTGGTAGGCGAACGCGCGCGCTGCGTTTACCTTCACGTTCCCGCCGCCGTGCTTCTGCAGCGTCTGCGGCGCGCTCACACGGTGCGTCCCGTGCTCGGCGAAGGTCCCACATCGGCCTCCGTCCGGGAGCTGTTGCAACTTCGCGAGCCGCTCTACCGCGCGGCAGAGATCACGGTGCGCAGTGCCGGCCGCTCGCGCACCCTGATCGCACGTGAAATTGCGACGCTCGTGCGGGCGGCGGAGCAGGTTGCGCCGCTCGCGAGCGCGACGAGCCGGTGACGCGGCTCGACGACCTCGGCTACCCAATCACCATCGCGCCCGAGGTCGCTTCTCTGGTCGCGGAGTTCGTTGCCGCCAAAGGCTATCGGCGCTCGGTCGTTTTGGCCGATCGTAATGTGGCCGCGCCCGCTCGTGCCATTGGGCGAGCGCTGGGCCGCGCAACGGTGATCGAGTTCGCGCTCGGCGAGCGCCGCAAGACGATGCGCACGCTCGAGCGCGTTCTCGATGCCCTTGCCGCGGCGAAAGCCGACCGCGAGACGCTGGTCGTCGGCGTCGGCGGCGGCGTCGCGGGCGATCTATTCGGCTTCGCCGCCGCAACCTACATGCGCGGCGTTCCCTTCCTCAACGTCGCGACCTCGCTCGTCGCAATGGTCGACGCCGCGATCGGCGGCAAAACCAGTGTCGACCTGCGCGCGGGCAAGAATCTGGCCGGCGTTTTCCGCGATCCAGTGGCAGTGTTTTGCGACATTGGCGCGCTGCGAACGCTGCCGCAAGCCCAGTTCCGCGAGGGCCTGGCTGAAGTCGTCAAGCACGGCATCATCGAGGGACGCGACGTCTTCGAGGGGCTCGAGACGCTGGCGCCGCATCCGCTGCGCAAGTGGCCGTGGGAAACGGTCGTTGCCGACTCTCTGCGCGTCAAAGCAATGATCGTGGGCGACGACCGCTTAGAGCGAGGCGCGCGCGAAACCCTCAACCTCGGTCACACCTTCGCACACGCCATCGAGCTTGCGGGCGGCTATCGCACGCCGCACGGCGACGCAGTCTCCATCGGCCTTCGCGCGGCCGGTCTGCTCGCGTTGCGCACCGGGCGCTTCTCCGAGGCCGAGCACCTGCGGGTCCTCTCGCTGCTCACGCTGCTGCGGCTGCCCCTCGTCATGCCGATCGACGATCCGCAGACGGTGCTCGATGCGATGACCTCCGACAAGAAGGCACGCAACGGAACGCTGCGTTTCGTGCTGCCGAGGACGATCGGCGACGTCGAGTACGGCGTGACCGCACCGGCTCAGTCAGTTCGCGCCGTGCTGCGCCGCGTGCGCAGCTTGCCGGGCGCGGCAGAGTTTCGCTGAACGGGCCGATGCTGGCCGTCGACGTGATCGTGCAGCGACGCTCCGCCCGCGTCGACCGCGAGTTGACCTATGCCGTTCCGGCAGGCATGGCGCTCGACGTCGGCGATGTCGTGCGCGTTCCCCTGGGGCCGCGCGAGCTGTTCGGCTACGTCGTCGCCGGCCCGCGCGACGTGGCGCCGGCCGGCCGGCTGCGTGAAGTTGCCGCGCGCGTCCATGGCGCGCCCGCCTTCGATCGAGAAGCGCTCGCGCTCGCGCGCTGGATGGCCGAACGCTACTGCTGCTCGCTTGACGAAGCACTCGGGACGGTCGCCTTCGCTTCCGCAGTGCCCCGCGTTAGCGATCGTTTCGAACCCGCCCAGCCGCTCGACCCGGCGCGTTTCCCGCGCTTGCCGCCGCGCTTGCTGCGCCTGATCGCAGGCGACTTGCGCGAGGGATTCAGCCTCGAAGCGATCCTTCGACATCCCGAAGCGCGCCGAGCGGGCGATCGGCGCACGTTGCAGCGCGCGCTTTCGGCGCTCGTTCGGGCGGGCGTGCTGGTCCGCTCGCGCAGCGTCACGACGGCGCGGATCGGCGAGCGGCGCGAGCGCGTGCTAGAAGCGACCGGCAAGGCCATTGGCGGCACGCGCGCCATAGCGCTCGTCGCACGCGTTAGCGCCGAAGGGGTGTTGCGGCGGCGCGATGCGCTTCTGGAAGGCTTTTCGCCCGCACTGCTGGCGCGAGCCGTGCGCGAAGGTGCGCTGCGCGAGAGCGAGCAGCGCGCGAACCTGCGGCGCGCGACCTTCGGCACGGAGCGCCACGAGTTCGTCGCGACGGCGGAGCAGGCGGCGGCGCTCGGGCGAATCACCGCGGCGCTCGGCGCCCAGACCTTCGGCGAGATGCTGCTGCAAGGCATCACCGGGAGCGGCAAGACCTTCGTCTACATCCGCGCGATCGCGCACGCGCTCGCGCGTGGCGCGCGCGCCATCGTCTTGGTCCCCGAAATCTCGTTGACGCCGCAGACCGCGCGCCGTTTTGAAGGCGCCTTCGGCGAGCGCGTCGCGGTGCTGCATTCCGGCCTCTCGGAGCGCGAACGCTTCGAGAGCTGGCAGGCCGCCGCCCGAAACGAGATCGACATCGTCGTCGGCGCGCGCAGCGCGGTTTTCGCGCCGTTGGCGAACGTACGCCTCATCGTCGTCGACGAAGCCCACGAACGAACCTACAAACAGGACGTCGTGCCGCGTTACCACGCCGTTGACGTAGCGCGCGCGCGCATGCAACAAGCGGGCGGCGTCCTGATTCTGGGGAGTGCGACCCCGCCGCTGGAAGCCTACGCCGATGCGCTCGCCGGACGCGTCGCTCACCTTCGTCTGTCGCGGCGTCCGGGCGGACGCGAACTGCCCGGGACGCACGTCGTCGACATGGCGCGCGAGTTCGCTTCCGGCAATAGGCGCATTTTCAGCTCGCGTCTGGTCGAGGCGATCGAAGTCCGGCTTGCGCGCGGCCAGAAGACGGTGCTGTTCGTCAACCGCCGCGGCTCGTCGAGCTTTATGCTCTGCCGTAACTGCGGCAACGTGCCGCAGTGCACGCGCTGCAGCGTTTCGCTGACGGTGCATCGCGCCGAAGGCTTGTTGCGCTGCCACTTGTGCGACGCGCAGCGTGCAATTCCCGAGGTTTGCCCGCACTGCCAGGGGGGGCCGGTGCGCGAGTTCGGGGTCGGCACGCAAAAGGTCGCCGAAAGCGTCGCGTCGCTCTTTCCGCGCGCGCGCGTCGTGCGCATGGATAGCGACACGACGACCCGCGTCGGCGACCACGCGCGGCTGCTCGACGAATTCGCAGCACGCGGCGATGTCCTGGTGGGAACCCAGATGATCGCGAAAGGGCTGGACTTTCCAACCGTGACGCTGGTCGGCGTGGTAGCCGCCGACATCGGACTCCACGCCCCCGATTTCCGGGCGGCCGAACGGACCTTCGACTTGCTCACGCAGGTGGCGGGGCGCAGCGGGCGCGGCGCCGCCGGCGAAGCGATCGTGCAGACCTACTCGCCCGAGCACAACGCAATCGTTTACGCCGCGCGCCACGACTTCGACGGGTTCGCCGCCGGCGAACTCGAGTCGCGGCGCGAGCTCGGCTACCCGCCTTTCGGCGCGCTGGTCTATCTCGGCGTGATCGGGCGGCGCCGCGATGCGGTCGTGGCCGCAGCGTTGCGCTACGCCGAGCTCTTAGCGAGCCTGGACGGGGTCGAGGTGCTCGGCCCCGCTCCATACCCGATCGCGAGGGTCAACGACGAATGGCGTTACCGTCTGGCGCTCAAGGTGCACGGCGAGCCGCCCGCATTGCGCGCATTCATCCGCGACCAATTGCAGCCGCTCGCCGCCGCCGACGCGGCAACGCGTTTGATCGTTAACGTCGACCCATGAAGGAACCGGCGTCCGTTCAGCCCTAAGTGGTAAAGTTGCAATGACGTCACACGAATCCGAAGCGTCGCCCGCGCAAGCGAGCAACGGTTCACCTCCCGCGCATCCGTCAATGGAGGACGCAAAGGCTCCGCCGCAGCCCGCCGCCGCTAGCGTGCCGCAAAGCGCGGGCCCCGCGCCCAATGCCTTCGATCCGCTCGGCGTGAGCAAGGCCAGTTTTGAAGTGTGGCGCTCGATGCTGACGCATCCCGATTCGCTCTTTTCGCAGCAGATGCAGCTTGCAAGCGCGTGGCTCGGAGTCGCCACCCGTGCGGTGACGCCGGCCGAGCAGAAGCAGCCGGCCGTCATCGAACCGGCCCGCAACGATTCGCGTTTCAAGCATCCGGCTTGGACGCAGAACCCGATGTTCGACGCGCTCAAGCAGGGCTATTTGCTGGCGACCCAAGCGGTCCTCGAAAGCGTCGATCGCGCCCCCGACGTCGACGACGAAACGAAGCAGCGCGTCAAATTCTTTGCCAAGCAGTTTTGCGACGCGATGAGCCCAACCAACTTTCCGTTTCTCAACCCCGCCGTCATCGAGGAAACGATCAAGAGCGGCGGGGCCAACCTGCAGCGCGGCCTGCAAAACGTGCTCGAGGACGCCCGCGACAACGAAGGGTGGCCGGCACTCGTCGACAAGTCGGCCTTCGAGGTCGGGCGTAACGTTGCCGCGTCGAAAGGCGCCGTCATCTACCGCAACGAGTTGATCGAACTGATCCAATACGCGCCGACCACGGCGACGGTCTTCGAGCGGCCCTTGGTCATCACGCCGCCGTGGATCAACAAGTTTTACATCCTCGACCTGCAGCCCAAGAACAGTTTCATCAAGTTCGCGACCGACCACGGCTTCCAAACGTACGTGATCTCGTGGCGCAACCCAGGGCCCGAGCAGCGCGAGCTCGGCTGGGACGACTACCTGGAGCTTGGACCGCTGGCCGCGTGCCGGGTGGCTTCGAGCCTGACCGGCTCGCCCGACGTCAACCTGATCGGCTATTGCATCGGCGGCACACTGACCTCGATGATGCTCGCCTACTTGGCGCGAACCGGCGAACAGCTCGTCAATGCCTTCACGCTGTTTGCCTCGATGGTCGACTTCTCCGAAGCCGGCGAGATCAAGAATTTTCTGTCGCCGCAAGCGCTGGCTTACATCGAGGAGAAGATGCGCGAGCGCGGTGTGCTCGAAGCAAGCGAAATGGCCGGAACCTTCAACATGCTGCGGGCCAACGACCTCATCTGGAATGTGGCGGTCAACCGCTATCTGCTGGGGTTGGACGCGCCGGCCTTCGACCTGCTCTACTGGAACAGCGACTCGACGCGTCTGCCCGCTAAGATGCACTCGTATTACCTGCGCAACATGTACGTCGAGAACAATCTCGTCAAACCAGACGCGCTATCGTTCAAGGGCGTGCCGATCGATCTGCGCGAGGTGCACAACGATACGTACGCGGTCGCGACGATCGAAGATCACATCGCGCCGTGGCGCTCGGCCTACAAGGTAACGCAGAATTTCGGCGGCGACGTTCGCTTCAGGCTCGGGCACTCGGGCCACATCGCGGGCATCATCAACTCACCGAGCAACGCCAAAGGCAACTTTTGGGAGGCATCCCGAAACCCGCCGACCCCCGAAGAATGGCTCGCGATCGCACAGAAGCACCCCGGTTCGTGGTGGCCGCAGTGGGCCGAATGGCTGGCGGAGCGCTCCGGCGAGCAACGCCCCGCGAGCGAAGAGCTGGGTTCCAAACGCTTTAGCCCGCTCGCCCCGGCCCCCGGCACGTACGTGGCCGAAAAGGCATAGCGGCTCCTTTCGCCGGAGCCTCTCCTTTAAGCCGACGCGGCGGTCAGCGTTTGGTCGTTCGTTTGCGCCCGGTGGTCTTCGCGGCCGGCGCGGCTGCGGCTGCTGCTTCGGCTCGAACGGCCCTGATCAAGCGCGACTTTTTGCGCGCGGCCTTGTTGGGATGGATGATTCCTTTTCGCGCCGCTTTGTCGAACTGGCTCTCGACGGACGCTAGCGCCTCGCCGTCGGCGGCCGCCTTGGCCTTCTTGAAGAGGGTCTTCAGCCGCGTCTTGACGTCGCGGTTGCGCAGTGCCCGCTTGTCGCTTTGAAGCACCCATTTAACGGCGGCTTTGATGTTCGGCAAAGAGAGTCTCCGGAATCGCAGGAAGTCGCCCTTGCGGGCACGCGCGGTAGTGTAGCACAGGCGGTCGAGAGCGTCCAGCGCGCCCAGCCGTTACGAGCTCGGCGGCGTTAGCGCGCCCAGGGGGCCGGATCCTCCCCGCGCGCCAGGATCGCGGTGTAGCTTTCGTAGCGCGACGTGGCGATCCGGGTGCCCACGGCGGCCCGCACGGCACAACCCGGCTCGCTACGATGCGAACAGTCCGTGAAGCGACAGGAGGTCCCGGGCTGCACGAATTCGACAAAACCGTGAGCGACTTCGCCGGCCGGGATTCCGTGCAACTGGAACTCGCCCACGCCGGGGCTGTCGATCAAGAAGCCCGCTTCCAGGTAGTGGAGCCGGCCGGCGCTCGTCGTTTGGCGTCCGCGGCCCGCTCGCGAGAGTTCGCCGATGTCGGCCCGTCCGCCGAGCGCACGGAAGAGCGAGCTCTTTCCGACGCCGGACTGTCCGATAAGCAGCGTCCGGCGCGCCGCCAGGGCCGAAACCAGAGCGTCGAGGCCCTGCCTGCTCTTGGGGTTGACGATGAGCGTTCGATAGCCGAGGCCTCGGTACAGTCCGGCGAGCGTTTCGACTGCGGCCGGGTCGGCAAGATCGGGTTTGGTGAACAGCAGCGTCGCCTCGATCTCGTGCAACTCACTGAAGGCGAGAAGCTCGTCGAGCATCGATACGTGCGGGGGCGGATTTGCGAGCGCGCTGACGATCGCAATGCCATCGATGTTGGCGGCCATCGTTTTCGAGCGGCCGCCGGCGGTTCGGCGTTCGAGCGCAAAGCTGCGTGGCTCGCGACGGTCGATAACGTAGCGTTCGTCGTCGAGCGGCGAAGCCATGACGAGGTCACCCGGCACGATGCTCTCTCGCTCGATGCTCTTGCGAAACGACGCAAGACGCAGCTCGTCCGAACCTTCAAAGGCGATCCAAGCCGAGTTGCGCCCGACGCTCACGATCCGAGCCGGCGCCGCGTCACGATCGCTGGCGCCGAGCGCCTTATCCCGCATGAGTCACGTTCGGCAGCGTGTAAGGATGGGACAACCTTTCGGCCTAGAGACTGCGTTTTGAAACGGTATGTCAGCCTACGATTCGATGGCGTGCTAAACGAGCAAAAACGCGCAGACGCCTCGCGTACCCTAGCTTCGTTCGCGGCGACGGCGCTATCCTGGAGCCAATCTGGGAAGCGCTCGTATGCATTGCTGCAGCTAAGCTCCGATGGTCCGCTGGAGGCGATCTCGGGCGCCCTGCCGGAGGCACGCATCGATGAGCCCCCGCTCGCCGTCATGGCGGTTCGGCTATCGATGGCCGCGGCGCGGCCTGCCGTGTTCGGGGCCCTCGGCGGGCCGGGCCGGCCGCTCGGCGTGGTCGACGCGTACCTCGACGGAGACGGAATCATCGTCGAATTCGACGCGCAGAAGACGCCCTTGATGTTGATCGTTGATACGATCGACGGCGAGCTGTCGAATGCACCGGGCCGCTCGATCGTTCCGCTCGTGCCCCTGAGCGATGATAACATCGCGGCGTTCGCCGCAGCCGCTCTGCACGCCCCGCAACTCGACGCGGCGCGCATCCTCGAGCGGCACATCGAGCCGTTGCTGTCGCGCGAGGCAACCGGTTGACGATTCCGCTGCCTGACGTCCAATTCGGTTGGAGCGACGTCTTCGACATCCTGTTGACCGCGGCGCTCACCTATTACCTCTTGCTGCTGATCCGCGGGACGCGCGCCGTGCCGATCATGCTCGGGCTGGTAGCGCTGGTCGTGCTGCTTTCGGTCGCCAACGTTTTCCACTTATTGGTCGTGGCGACGGTCTTGCAGTTCTTGCTCCTGGGCACGGCGGTAACGCTGCCGATCGTCTTTCAACCCGAGCTTCGCCGTCTGCTAGAGCAACTCGGACGCGGCGGAATGCTGGCGCGCCCCGAAGCCTCCGAAGAAGCGACGAGTCTCGAGGAGGTCATCGGCGTCCTGGCGCGCGCAGCCGTCGTGTTCGCGCGAAACCATACGGGCGCCCTGATCGCGATCGAAGGCGCGACCGGGCTGCGAGAATATGTCGAGAGCGGCACGCGGCTTGACGCACGTCTCTCGATCGAGTTGCTCCTCTCGATCTTCATGCCGGGCTCGGTGCTGCACGACGGCGCGGTTATCGTCAAGGGAAACACGATCGAGGCGGCCGGCTGCTTCCTCCCGCTTTCGGAAAATGTCGTGACCGAGGCCCACTTGGGGACGCGGCACCGTGCGGCGATCGGACTGACGGAACAGACCGATGCGGTCGTGCTGGTCGTCTCGGAGCAGACCGGAACGATCTCGGTGGCCCGCGACGGTAAGCTTTCGCGCGAGCTCGAGGACCAGGAACGGCTGAGCGCCGTGCTGCTCGCATGCTGTCGCGCAGCGCGCGGCCGGCGTCAGCCGGGCACAGCGGTGCGGCTGCGCTTCGGTCGCCGGCGGCTGCCAAGCGACGCAGGCGGTCTTGCCAAACCGCGTGCTTGACCGCCTTCGAAACAACTTTGCGCTGAAGGTGCTTTCGCTTGCGCTTGCGGTCGCGGGCTGGGCGTATCTGCGCTTGACGCCCAATCCAGTCATCGCAGCGCGCTTCGCGCAGCAGTTCAGCGTACCGGTCACCCCGATCGGCCTCGGCGCGGACGAAGTGGCCCGGTTCAACGAACGCCAAGTCGTCGTGGAGGTATACGTGCCGCGGGGGACGGCAACCATCCGGCCCGAACAGATTCGCGCCGTGCTGCACCTAGAAGGGCGCGTAGCCGGCGTCTACAACATTCCGGTCGAAGTCATTGCGCCCAAGCTCGAAATCAAATCGCTTTCGCCGGCCTCGATCACGCTTTCGATCGAACGCGTCGAGCAGCGCAGCTTCCCGGTTGCCGTGCACTACGTCGGACTCCTGGTGCGCCGTAGCGTCGTGGTGAAGTCGATCTCGATCGAACCGCGCTATGCGACGCTGCGCGCAGCAACGAGCGACCTGGCACGCGTGAGCAGCGTGCAAGTCGACGTGCCGCTTCCCAACACCGCATCGAAGCTCGACGCGATGGTCCGCCCGATCGCGACGGACACCTTCGGCGGCGAGCTACCGTCCGTTGAGGTGTCGCCGAACCTGGTTCGTATTCGCGCCGCCTTCGTCGCCGCACAGCGGCCCAAATAACCTTGGGCCGAATCTTCGGCACGGACGGCGTGCGTGGCATCGCGAACGTCGATCTCACGCCCGAGCTCGCCTTTCGGATCGGGCGCGCAGGGGCCGCCGTCCTAGCGGCTACGAGTGAGCCGGGCCGCCCCGTCGTCATCGGCCGCGACACGCGCCTCTCAGGGACGATGCTCGAAGCGGCGATCGCCGCCGGCATCACCTCGACCGGGCGCGACACGCTCTCGATCGGGATCGTGCCGACGCCCGGCGTCGCACTCATCACGCGCTCGCTCGAAGCCGCTGCCGGCGTGATGATCAGCGCCTCGCACAACCCGATCGAAGACAACGGCATCAAATTCTTTGCGCCCGACGGATTCAAGCTCAGCGACGAGCTCGAGGCCAAGATCGAAGCCGCCATGAGCGACGACGAGGCTCTGCCGCGGGCGACCCATCAGCACGTCGGCATCGCGCGCGCCGCGCACGGGCTGATCGATTCGTATTTCGACCGGCTCGTCGCGGCCGGCGGTGATCTCTGCGGCCTTACGGTCGTCGTCGATGCTGCGTACGGCGCCGCATACGTCGTGGGGCCGAAAGCGCTGGCCCACCTCGGTGCCACGGTGGTGGCGCTTCATGCCGAGGACGACGGTTCGCGCATCAACGTGGCCTGCGGCTCGACCGACCTCATGCCGCTAGCCGAGAGGGTGCGCGAACTGTCCCGTAACGAGCCGGGCTCGCACATCCTGGGCGTCGCTTTCGACGGTGACGCCGATCGTGCGCTCTTCGTCGACGAGAACGCGCAGGTCATCACGGGCGATCACGTGATGCTCATCCTCGGGCGGGAGAAGAAGCGGCGCGGTGCGTTGCTCGGCGACGCCATCGTCGGTACGGTGATGAGCAACGTCGGCCTCGAGCGCGCCCTTGCGCCGGAGGGAATCCGGCTACTGCGTGCAGCCGTCGGCGATCGTTACGTTCTCGAGGCGATGCGTGCCGGCGGTTACGCCTTTGGCGGCGAACAGTCGGGCCACATCATCGATCTCGAAAGCAACACGACCGGCGACGGCCCGATGACGGCGGTCGTGCTTCTTTCGATCGTAGCGCGGCAACAAACGTCGCTGGCAAAGCTCGCTTCCGCGCTGCACGTCTTCCCCCAGATACTCGTGAACGTGCGCACCGCGCGGCGCGACGTGCTCGACAACCAGCGCGTCCGGGACGCGATCGCACGGGTCGAGCGGGAACTCGGCGGCGAGGGCCGCATCCTCGTGCGCCCCTCCGGAACCGAACCGTTGATTCGCGTCATGATCGAAGGTGACGACCAAGCACGCATCGATCGGCTTGCCCACGAGGTGGCCGAAACGCTACGCGCTGCGGCACAATAGCATTGCGCGAGCGCGGGCACGCTTGGCCGACGCAGATTGAAGCGCCCCGCACGTTCCTGGCGCCTTGAGAGACGAATTCTGGGAACCGATAACTCCAGGATGAGGCCGCAGGGAAACGCCGTTTGGGGCAAAAAGCAGCCGAAACCGGTACCTTGAGTGCCGGCTCCACGGGTTCACTAAGGCGAGCACGTGGATTGGATATGCTAAATCGCTGAATCCGGATCGATGTCCGGAGCGGGGGATTCCCAGGTGGGGTAAACGCGCCGGTCGGCGCGCGGGCCAGTCTTTCAGCCCGAACCCGTCAACTAACCTCGTAAGCGTTGAAAGAGGAGCATTTGTTTCGGACCTTTCAAGCGCTATTGGCCGCCGCCGTTCTATGCGGCGCCGCTTCCGGCATTGCCCGCGCCCAAACGCACGCGCTCTTCCACCGGGTAACGCCCGGTGAAACGTTACAGATGGTTGCTCGGGCCGAGCACGTCAGCGTCGACGACCTTGCCAGGATCAATCAGATCGACGGCTCGCAGAAGACCCTCCCAGCCGGCTCGGTCCTTGCCCTCGACGAGGCTGCCATCGAAAGCGCTCCAGCGCCGAGCTTGATCGTCGTGCCGACCGAAGTGCGCGCACAGCTGACGTCGCTCGACGTTCCGAGCGAACCGAGCGCCAACGCCGATCTGAAAATGTGGTCCGACGTATCCTCCCGCGGCGCTTCGGCGCTGGGCGTGACGTCGCCGGTGCGCGATGCGTCGTCGATCAAGCGTTTCGTCCACGGTATCGTCAATCGCACCTCGTCGATTGCGGTCAGCCTGACGCGCAGCGCGATGCGCTTCATCGGCACACCCTACGTTTTTGGCGGAACCTCGCCCTCGGGCTTCGACTGCTCGGGCTACGTGCAGCACGTCTTTGCGATGCTCGGCATCCACCTGCCGCGTACGGCCGATGCGCAGTACTATGCCGGCGGCCGGATCACCAACGGCATCCGCGTCGGCGACCTCGTCTTCTTCGAAACATATGCGCCCGGGCCGTCCCACGTCGGCATCTACATCGGGAATGGAAAGTTTATCCACAGCTCGAGCCACGGCGTGCGCGTCAGCCGCATTCGGGACAGTTACTGGGCGGCACGCTACCTCGGCGCAAAGCGCTTCGTCGCCGCCAGCCAAACGACGCGCCGCCTCCGCTACTAACAAAAGGGCCCGCGACAAAGGGCTTAGTCTGTCCGATTCCGGGAAACAAGCCCTAGGACGTAACAGCCCTGGCGCCGACGAGAAGCGCCGGTGTCCTTCCGTGTGCCTCGAGGCAATGCGTCCCTTCGTGAAGAGCAGGGCGTTCGGTAGCACCACGCGCATCCATGGAGGCGCTTCCGATTCGTCTGAAACGATTCGGCCTAGGGCGTGGCGGGTCGCTGCTGGAGAGTTGCGATGCATCGGAGCGAAAACCGCGTCAAAGAAGGAAAACGCGCGACCAATGGGGCGTAGCCAAGTGGTAAGGCAGGGGACTTTGAATCCTCCATTCGGTGGTTCGAATCCATCCGCCCCAGCCAAATTCATTCGCCGCTCGAGCGGTACCAGGGAAGGGAGCCCCGGGTGACGACGCGCGACGTGCTCGACGGGCTGTTCACGGCCTGGCGCAACGGCGACGCGCTGCGCTCGGGGGCGCATTTTGCTCTGGACGGGCGTTACATCGAGGCGCGGCGCGAGCCGATCGCCGGACGTGCGGCGATCGTCACGCACTTTACCCGCTTTTTTCGCGACGGTCCGCGCTGGCGTCTGCACGTCGACGACGTCATCATCGAGGGCTCGCGTGGGGCGGTTCGCTACCGGTTCGAGATCGAAGACCCGCCGGGCGACTGGACGCAGCGCAGCGGCTGCGCGCTCGTGACGTTTGAGGACGGGACGATCGCCGAGTGGCGCGAATACGAGGGATGACCATGTCTATGGAAACGCTTAGCATCGACCTGACGACGACCGACGACGGACGGACGCAGTTGTTCGCACTTGCGGGCAGCCTGGACATCGCAACCTCTCCCAGCTTGCGGGCCGCACTCATGGAGGCGGCCGAGCGTCCCGAGCACGCGATCGTGGTCGATCTTACCAACCTCGAGTTTCTCGACTCGACCGGACTGGGCGCGCTCATCGGGGCTCACAAACGTGCCGGCGAGCGTGGCGGAGTCGTTCGTTTGGTAACCCACGAAGGGCAAATCCTGCGGCTGCTCCGCATCACGGGCTTACTCGATGTTCTTCACGTTTATGCGAGCGTGGACGCGGCCCTGGCCGACGACGCACGACTGGTCGGCTTGTAGGCCGCATACGCTTCGTCGAGCAACTCGACGATGTGCTTGACCTCGATCGCGCGCCCCGCTTTTCGTATGCCGGCCGCGACCTGCAGCGCGCAGCCCGGATTCGCCGTCGCGACGAAGGCCGGATCGACGGCAACGATGTTGGCTACCTTGCGCTCCTGCAGGCGTCCCGCCATCTCCGGCTGTGTCACGTTGTAGATGCCCGCACTTCCGCAGCAAAGCGAACTCTCGTCCATCTCGCGCAGAATGAGCCCGGGAATGCTCGCCAGCAGCCGTCGCGGCGCGGCCGTGATGCGTTGCGCGTGCGCGAGATGGCAGGGCTCCTGATACGTAACGACGCCGTCGATGCGTCCGAGCTCGGGTGCGATTCCGATCGCGTCGAGAAATTCGGTGACGTCGCGAACCTTCGCGGAGAACGCGCTGGCCCGCTCGCTCCACGCCGTATCCGCCTCGAAAAGGTGTCCGTACTCCTTGAGTGTCGATCCGCAGCCGGCGGCATTGACCACGTAGACGTCGGCACCTGAGCGCTCGAAGGACTCGATGTTGCGTTTGGCCAGCTTGCGACCGAGCTCCATTTCACCGGCGTGCACCGCAATTGCACCGCAACAGCCCTGATCGCGGGGGGTGACGACGTCACAGCCGCAGCGCGTCAAGACGCGTACGGTTGCCTCATCGACCTCCGCGAACGCGACGTGCATCACGCACCCGGCGTGCATGAACGCGGTCGCCTTCGAGACGCCATGCGTCGTCCGGCGCAGTTCGCCGCTCGGCACGAAGAAGCGCCGCGACATCGCCGGCGCGAGCGCCTCCAGCGACTCGAGATTCAGTCCGCGCAGCAAGCCGCTTTCGTGCGCGAAGCGCCGCAGGCCGCTGCGTTGGTAGAAGCGCAAGAGCGCCGCGGCAAAGCGCATAAGCGCCATGTTGCTGAAAAGCATTCCGAGCGCGAAACCCCGAACGAGGCGCGCGAACAACGGCCGGCGTTCGGCCGTGGCGCGCTCGATCTGCGTGCGCGCCGGCTCGAGCAGTCGTCCGTACGCGACGCCGGACGGGCAGACGGCTTCGCACGCGCGGCAATCCAGACATTCGGACATCTGGTGCATGAAGCCGGGGCTCGTGAGATCGAGCCGTCCCTCCGAGACCGCTTTGATGAGCGCGATCCGGCCGCGCGGTCCGGACGTCTCGACCAGCGTCTCGACATACGTCGGGCAGGTGGGAAGACACAGCCCGCAGCGCACGCACTGGTTGAAAACGCTTTCAGGCGGGACGTCCGGCTCCTGGAACCCGAGCTTCGTCTCGACGAACTCCATCTACGGCAGATCGAACGCGTCGGCGCCGCCGGGATCCGGGAAGATCTTGCCGGGGTTCATGATCCCGAGCGGATCGACGGCGTCTTTGATGCGCCGCATCAAGCCGAGTGCCGCGCTGCCGACGTCCAGTTCGATGAACTGCTTCTTGAGAAGTCCGATGCCATGCTCGCCGGAAAGCGTTCCGCCCAGCGCCACGGCCGCTTCGAAGATCTCACGCGCCGCCGCGCGCACCCGAACCATTTCCTCCCGATTGCGCCGGTCGCACAGGATGTTGGGGTGAAGGTTGCCGTCGCCGGCATGCCCGAAGACGGGTATCTGCAAGTCGTACCTCTGCGCGATCTCGCGGATGCGCCGGACCATCTCGCCGATTTCGGAAAGCGGGACGCAGACGTCTTCGCCGAGTTTGTTCGGCGTGCGGCGCGCCAGCGCCGGCGAGACGGCGCGACGTGCTTCCCACAAGCGGGCGCTTTCGGCGGCGCTGGCCGCCACGCGCGTTTCGGTTGCTCCGTGCGCGCTCGCAATCTCGGCGATCGTGGCCAATTCCTCGTCGACGATCGCTTCGTAGTTTCCATCGACCGCGAAGAGCAGCACGGCGTCGCTTCCCAGCGGCAGGCCGGCGGGTGCGTTCTCTTCGACGCAGCGAATCGTGAGACGATCCATCAGCTCGATCGAAGCCGGCAGCAGACCGCTCGCCATCACGGCACGGACCGTCGCCGTGGCGTCGTCGATACGCGCGAACGCAGCGAGTGCGGTTCTCGTGAAGCGCGGCTTGGGAAGAAGACGCAGCGTGATCTCGGTGATCGTCCCGAGCGTCCCTTCGGCGCCCGCGTATAACGCGCGGAGATCGTACCCCGTCGCGTTCTTGAGCATCTTGCCGCCGGTGCGTACGATCGTACCGTCGGGCAAAACGATCTCGAGGGCGACGACGTAGTCGGCAGTGACGCCGTACTTGAGGCAGCGCGCGCCGCCCGCGTTCTCGGCGACGTTGCCGCCGATCGCCGATTGCCGCAGGCTCGACGGATCCGGAGGGTAGAACAGCCCGCGCGACTCGACCGCGTCCTGCAGAGCGGCGTTGATCACGCCGGACTGGACGATCGCGACGCGGTTGACCTCGTCGATCTCAAGGATGCGGTTCATCCGCGGCACGGCCAAAATGAGACTGCCCTCCAGCGGGACCGAGCCGCCGGAAAGCCCGCTGCCCATCGCGCGAGGCACGAGCGCGATGCGCTCGCGCGTCGCCAATCGATGCACCGCGGCGACTTCGGCGGTCGTCGCCGGCAGCACGACCGCCACCGGCCGTGCTTCGTACCACGTCGCGTCGTAGCCGTATGCGATCAAATCCTCGACCGCGGTGAGCACGTGTGGGGCGCCCGCAATCTCACGCAGCTCGCCGACGACCCGCGGTGCGAGCGAAACTATCACTCCCGAGCCTTCGCCGCGACGCGCGGAGAGGCTTGCCTTCTTCGCGAAGCCGGACGCATGCAGGTACGATCGACGTCCGTGCGCGTGCCGGAGCTGCCCTGATGCGCGCCTGGCGCGTCGTACAGCTGGGCGAGCCCGAAGACGCTTTGCAACTGATTGACCTCGCGGTCGGCGCCCCCGGTCCCGCGCAGGTCGTGGTCGAGGTCGAGGCTGCCTCGGTCAACTTCCCCGATCTCTTGCTCTGCCGCGGGCAATATCAGGAGAAGCCGCCGCTGCCGTTTACACCGGGCTTGGAAGCTGCGGGGCACGTCGTCGAGGCGGGACCGGATGCGCGGATTGCGCTCGGTACGCCGGTGATCGTCTTACCCAAGGCGCCGAACGGCGCCTACCAAGAGCTGATCGTGTGCGACGCGGCCGATGTGCTGCCCCTTCCGCCGGGCCTTTCATCCCGTGACGCGGCCGCACTCTACATCACCTACGTGACCGGTCACCTAGCGTTGCACCGGCGCGCCGGCTTGCGCGCCGGCGAAACGCTGCTCGTGCACGGCGGCGCAGGCGGCGTCGGAACCGCCGCAATCCAGCTCGGCGTCGCGGCCGGCGCGCGCGTCATCGCCACCGCCAACGGCGCGCGCAAAGCACGCTTTTGCAAAGAGTTCGGCGCCGACGTCGCGATCGATCTGGCCGAGGAAGACTTTGTCGAAGTCGTCAACCGCGTAACCGACAAGCGCGGCGCGGATGTCATCTTCGATCCCGTCGGCGGAGAAATCTTCGACCGGTCGCGCAAGTGCATCGCTTTCGAAGGACGGCTGCTCGTCATCGGCTTCGCCGGCGGCGTGATCCCGAGCGCGCCGGCCAACCATCTCCTCGTCAAGAACTATTCGGCCGTCGGCGTTCACATGGGACTGTACCGTCGTCGCAACCCGAGCGTGCTGGCCGAAAGTCTGCGCGAAGTGATGCGGCTGTACGCGGAGGGCGCCGTGAAACCGTACGTTTCGGCGGTCTTCGCATTTGCGGACGTACCGGCCGCGCTGCGGCTGGTCGCCGACCGCGCGGTGCTGGGCAAGGTCGTCGTCGACGTGCGATAGGTCACGGGAGGGCGTGCAACGCAGGCCCCGGCTCAAGTCCGCACGGGCGCCAGCCGATAGGCGTACATGGAGGGTTCCCAAATGTACGCCGGGCTACTGCCGAGGCGAGCTGCGCAGGGCGAGCGTTCGACGGGGTCGCTGCTGGGTGACGGCTTTGCCGTGATGCGCGAGCACCTGCCGGTCTACCTCGCGCTCGCCGTTTTGTGCGGTGCAGCCGGGCTGTATCAGATATCCCTGGCCGAGATCGAACGGGATCCCGGCGGCGCGTTCCTGCGCCTGCCCGCTTTACGCGCCGTGCTCGGACTCGGCCTCGTCGGGCTATATTTCATTTGGCCCTCGGCGCTGCGACGCATCGACCGCAGTTTCCGCATGAACTTCGCCCGCGTTTTGATCGCAACGCTGACCGTCGTCAGCCTCGGCGTCGTGACCGAACTCGGCTACATGGCGGCGGTCGTTCCCGGCGTCATCCTGGGGGTGCTGCTCTCGCAGGCGCTCATCGGCGCGCTCCTGCGCACGGGCAACGCAGCCGCGCCGCAATCGCTCTTCGCCGCGTTCCGCGCGAGCATCGTCAATTCTCTAGCAATGACACGCGAGCATTTCGGCTCGACCTTCGGCGTCGTTTCGCTTTCGCTCGTCGTCCTGATGGTCCCGTGCGCGATCGCCATCGCCGCGCTCGAAGTTTCGTACATCGCGGACCCACGCACGCTGCTCGGCACCGCCCCGTTGCTCTTCCTGACCTTCACGTACTTCGAGTGCGTGCGTTACGTGATGATCGTCCGTTGGTACCGGCGCTTGGAGACGACGCTGCCCCAAGCCGTATAGACGCCGCTCGCGCCCTCGTTCGAAACGCCGTGCGAAGGGGGACGGGCGCTAGCGGTCGGAGAGACGGCCATGAGCTACGATCCCAAAGCGCACAGCGCCGTCATCACCAACGGGCGCGACCGAGCGGGCGCTCGGGCCATGTTCAAAGCCGTCGGCTTCACCGACGACGACTTGGCCAAGCCCATCGTCGGCATCGCCAACACATGGGTCGAAACGATGCCCTGCAACTGGAATCTGCGAGCGCTCGCGGAGCACGTCAAGCGAGGAGTGCGCGAGGCGGGCGGGACGCCGATGGAGTTCAACACGATCGCCATCTCCGACGGCATTGCCATGGGCACCGAAGGGATGAAAGCGTCGCTCGTCTCGCGCGAGGTGATTGCCGATTCGATCGAGCTCGTCGGCCGAGGGCACATGTTCGACGCGATCGTCGCGCTGTGCGGCTGCGACAAGACCACTCCCGGTGCGGCGATGGCGCTCGTGCGCCTCAACGTCCCCGGTTTGATTCTGTACGGCGGTTCGATCGCGCCGGGTAAGCTCGACGGTCGGGATCTCACGATCGTCGACGTGTACGAAGCGATCGGCGCGCATGCCGCGGGCAAGATCGACGACGCGCGCCTGCGAGCTATCGAGGACCACGCATGCCCCGGCGCCGGGGCGTGCGGCGGTCAATTCACGGCCAACACGATGGCAACCGTGATGGAATTCATCGGGCTCTCGCCGGTGGGCAGCGCCTCACCCGGTGCGACCGATCCGCGCAAAGAGCAGAAGGCGTACGAGGCCGGTAAGATCGTCATGGATTTGCTTCGCAGCGGCGTGCGGCCGCGCGACATCCTGACGCGCGAAGCTTTCGAGAACGGCATTGCGGCAGCCGCCGGCACCGGCGGATCGACCAACAGCGTATTGCACCTTCTCGCGATCGCGCGCGAGGCCGGCGTGCCGCTTTCGATCGACGATTTCGATGCGATTAGCCGCCGGACGCCGATCATCGCCGACCTGCGGCCGGGCGGGAAATACGTGGCCCTCGACGTCGACCGCGCCGGCGGCATTCAGCTGATCGCCAAACGCATGGTCGAAGCGAAGCTCGTACATGCCAAGGCGCAAACGGTCACCGGCCGCAGCCTTGGGGATGAGGCGCGCGAGGCGGTCGAGACGCCTGGCCAACGCGTGATCGCGACGGCGGAACGTCCCTTCAAGCCGGTCGGGGGGCTCGTGATCCTGCGCGGAAACCTCGCGCCGGAGGGAGCCGTCGCCAAGATCGCGGGCCACGAACGTCCCTACCAGCGGGGTCCGGCGCGCGTTTTCGAGCGCGAAGAGCACGCCATGGCGGCGATCGAAGCCGGCCGGATCGTCGCCGGCGACGTGCTCGTGATTCGGCACGAAGGACCCAAGGGCGGTCCGGGCATGCGCGAAATGCTCGGCATCACCGGCGCCATCGTGGGTGCGGGTTTAGGCGAGAGCGTCGCGCTCATCACCGACGGGCGTTTCTCCGGCGGCACGCACGGTCTGATGATCGGCCACGTTTCACCGGAAGCCGCAGTCGGCGGTCCCCTCGCCGCCCTGCGTGAAGGCGACGTCGTCGTCATCGACGTCGATCAGCGGCGCCTCGACACCGAGTTGTCGCCGGTCGAGCTGCAGGAGCGCCTGATGCACTGGAGCCCTCCGCCGCCGAACTATAGCGGCGGCGTGTTCGCGAAGTATGCGGCCCTCGTCATGTCCGCAAGCGACGGCGCCGTCACGCGCGCGCCGGCCGGGCACCGCTAACTCGCGGGAGCGGCGGCT
This sequence comes from Candidatus Tityobacter terrigena, assembly GCA_003156715.1. Lineage (GTDB taxonomy): Bacteria > Vulcanimicrobiota > Vulcanimicrobiia > Vulcanimicrobiales > Vulcanimicrobiaceae > Tityobacter > Tityobacter terrigena. The sequence goes on along the minus strand of PMHO01000057.1, from coordinate 60,686 downwards.
TCGGTGGTAGGGCGGCTGAGCACGACGGCCGGCTCGTCGATACCCGACGACTCTTGCTGAATCGAGCGGTTGAGGACGACCTGTAGACCGTCGCCGAGCAGGCTGAACCCGAGCAAGGTAACGACGATCAGTAGGCCGGGAGTCACGACGAGCCAAGGCGCGTTGCGCGCGTCGGGCGTCAGGGCGTCCTGCAGCATGTTGCCCCACGACGGCATCGGTGGTTGGACGCCCAGACCCAAGAACGATAGCCCGGCTTCAACCAAGATGTTGTCCCCGATCGCAAGCGTGGCAGCGACCACGACCGGCGTCAGCGCGTTTGGAATCAGGTGCCGGAAAATCAAGCGCGCGGGGCTCGCGCCGAGCGCTCGGGCCGCTTCGACGAAGTCGCGCTCGCGCAGCGAAAGGACTTCCCCTCGAACCAAACGCGCCACGCTCATCCACGACAGCAGGCCGATGATCAGGATGATGACTGCCAGAGCGAAGTTGTTGGTCAGCGCTTCCACGGTGATGATGAGGAAGATCGACGGAAACGCGAGCATTGCGTCGACGAACCGCATCATCACCGCGTCGACCGCACCGCCGGCGGCGCCCGAAACCGCCCCGTAGAGCGTTCCGACGCCGATCGCTACGAGCATCGCCGTCACTCCAACCGTTAACGAGACGCGCGCGCCGTACAGAGCGCGCGAGAACTCGTCGCGGCCCAGGAGATCGGTCCCAAGCAGGTGCCCGGCCGAAGGTGCCTGCGGCGTTCCCATCAGATCGTGCCGGATTGCAATCGGGGACACCCCGTAGACGAGCGGCCCAAAGATCGCCGCCAGTACGACGACCGAAACGATGACGACGCCGACGACGGCGGAACGCTCGCGGAAGAAGCGTCGCAGACCCGTTCGCATCAGTCGTACCGAATCCGCGGGTCCACGGCTGCGTAAGCGACGTCGGCGAAGAGGTTGCCGAGAACGACGACGATCGCCGAGAGCAGCGTGATCCCCATGACCGTCGGATAGTCGCGGCTGAACACCGAATTGATTCCGAGCAGCCCCATGCCCGGCAGCGAGAAGACGTATTCGACGAAATACGCGCCGCCGACGAGCCCGGGCAACGTCAGACCGAGCAGCGTCACGGTTGGAATCAACGCGTTTCGCAAAGCGTGGCGGTAGACCACCAGACGCTCCGACAACCCTTTGGCGCGAGCGGTGCGAACGAAGGGCGCCTGCAGCGCCTCGATCATCGCCCCGCGCTGATAGCGCATCCAGGAAGCAAAGCTAACGATCGTCAAGGCCGCTACGGGCAAGACGAGATGCCGCAGCCGGTCGATCGGATCGTGCTCGTAACCCAGCGACGCGATGCCCGAGGTTGGAAACCAGCGCAAATGGATGGCGAACACGTCGACGAGCACGACGCCGAGCCAGAAGACGGGCGTCGCATAGGCTGCAAAACCAAGCGCTGAGGAGATGTAGTCGAACCACGAGCCGCGGTGGGTCGCTGCATGGACGCCGACCGGAATCGCGACGATCAGGGTCGCGGCGAGCGACAAGCCCAAGAGCTCGAGGGTGATCGGCATACGTTCTAAGATCTTGTCGAACACCGGGCGCCCGTCGACGTACGAGTTGCCGAGCGAGCCGTGGAAGACGAGCGTTACGAGCCAGAAGAAGAACTGCACGTACCAGGGTTTGTCAAGGCCGAGCTGCTGGATGAAATGTTCCCGCGCGGCCGGGGTAAGCCCGCGGGCCTGCGCGCCCAAGATGGCCGCCGGTCCGCCCGGCGCAAGGCCCATCAAGCCGTACGAAATGAACGAGACGAGCAGCAGCAGTGGAATGGCCGCAACTAAGCGCCGCACGACATAAGCGGTCACGTGGCCAGCTTCCAATCCCAAACGTTCCACCAAACATAATAGTCCGGCAGGACCAACTTCGGATCGAGCTGCACCCGAGACGAATACGCGGCCCCGAACTTTTCGTCGAACCCCCACAGAACCGGTACCGTCTCGCCCGTGACGAGCTGCATATCGTTGTAAAGGGCACGTCGTTTCTTTTGATCGAACGTGCGCAGACCCTCGACCAAATCGCGGTCGACGCGTGCGTTGCGATAACCGGTTTCGTTGTTTCCGACCGGCACGATTTGAGATGAGTCGAAAAACGTGTATTCGTCGGGGTCGGTCGCTCCGCCCCAGCCCGAAAGGGCGAGCTGGTAGTTCATGTCGTTGGTTTGATCGATGAAGGTTGCGTAGTCCAGGTTGCGAATCGAAACCGCAATTCCGATCGCACGCATGTCCGCCTGGAAGGCAGCGCAAACGTCGGCCAGCAAGGCGTCACCGTTGGAGTTGACGATCGCGTACGAGAGCCGAACGTTCCCGCGCTGCCTGACACCGCCCGCACCGACCTTCCAGCCGGCGGCGTCCAGCATGGCGCGCGCTTTTTGGGGATCGTATGGATATTGTGGAACGTCGTTGTCGTGCCAGTCGCGCAGCGCCCAGGCGACGATCCCGTTATTCAACACGACGTCGCCGTGGTAGAGACCGTCGACCACCGCGCGACGATCCCAGCCGTACATCATCGCTTGCCGGACGGCAAGGTCGCCGAGGCCGGGAACGCGTTCGTTAACGAAGATGAAACGGCTATAGAGGTCGGGCAGGTGAACGTACGAGAGGTGCGGCGCAACCGCTAGCAGCGTGCGGTAGTCGGCGGGATCAATGCTCGTATAGATGTCCGCCGAGCCGTCGACCATCGCTTCGACCCGCGCGTCGTTGTTAAGGACGATCCGAAAATCCAAGCGCGGGATGTTTATCGGGCCGTGCCACCAGTGCGGGTTGCGCGCGAACATAACGGAGTCGTCGTGATGCCAGCTCGCGAGCACGTACGGCCCGGTCCCGACCGGATGTTGACCGAACGTCGACGTGCGCAGTTGCGCCGGGGGCACGCGCTCTAGGATATGCACTGGAAGGATCGGCGAGCCAAGTGCCAGGGATACGAACAGCACGTTGGGCTGGCTGAGGTCGAAGCGGACGGCATAACGCCCTTCGGCGACGACGTCTTTGATGTACGTGTACTGGCCTGCGTATGGGAAGCCAACCTTTGGATCGAGCATGGTCTTCCAGGTGAAGACGACGTCCCGTGAATCGAACGGTGCCCCGTCCGACCAGGTGACCCCGCGCCGCAGTGCGACCTGCCAATGTAGGTGGTCGGCCGTGCTTTTCCACCCGACGGCGAGCCACGGGACCACCCGGAAGTCCGGACCAATGGCGTTGGTCAAGCCCTCGAAGATGAAGCTGTAAAACAGAAAGGCCGGTTCGTTGTTGGCAAAGAGGGGGTTGAGCGTGTTCGCGTCCGACGGATAGACGGCAACGATCGTATCGGGGTCGCGCCGTGCGTTCGCCGCCGAGCAGCCGTACAATGTCGCGACCGCGGCCAACAACGCGAACCCGGCCCGTATCCGCTCGAGCGGCGAGCGGAGCTGCTGTCTCACCACGATGACCTCAACGTATCCGCGCCGACGCGGATGTCACCTTTTCCGGCCCTGCGGCCTGCGCACGCTCGGCGGGCCGCCGTCCCGGCGCCGTCGAACGCGCCGCGGATGGTTTCGGTTTGCAGCGAGTGTGGCGCGCGAGCGCCTGGGGATGCGATCTTCTGCCCCGCCTGCCACGGCCTCGTCGTTCTGCAACTCGAGGCCATCGCGCCCGATGCGGCCGCGCTGCGCCGAACCTTCGCGGAGCGGCGCCTTTCGAACGCCGCGATCGACCGAAGCGGCGTCTGGCGCTTTCGCGAGCTGCTGCCCTCGATTCCCGACGAGTGCGTCGTAACGCTGCGCGAGAACGACGTTCCACTCTATGCGGCGCCGGGCGGCGGCGACTTCGCCGACGCAACCGCCGTCGCGTATCTGCACCTCGGAATGAATCCGACGGGGTCGTTCAAGGACGCGGGCATGACGGTCGCGGTTTCGCACGCCAAAGCCTGCGGCACGTGGGTCGCCGTCTGCGCGAGCACCGGAAACACGGCCGCTTCGATGGCCGCCTATGCGGCCCGCGCCGGAATGGCAGCGGTTGTGATCGTTCCGGCCGGCGGGGTGAGCGAATCCAAACTCGTCCAGACGCTCGACTACGGCGCGACCGTAGCCGCCATCGAGGGCGACTTCGACCGGGCGCTCGCGATGATCCGCACGTTCGAATCGGATCGCGTTGCGATTCTCAACAGCGTGAATCCATACCGCATCGAAGGCCAAAAGTGCGCCGCGTTCGCGCTTCTCGAGGCGTCTGACTGGAGGGTGCCCGATTGGCTGGTGCTGCCCGGCGGAAACCTCGGCAATACGAGCGCGTTGGGCAAGGGCTTTCGCGAGGCGCTTGCGCTGGGGCTCACCACCCGCCTGCCTCGCATCGCGGTCGTTCAGGCCTCCGGAGCCGCTCCATTCGCGCGGCTCTTTCGTGAGGGCGGCGAGCTCGTACCGGTCAAAGCGGAAACGGACGCGACCGCCATCAAGATCGGCGCGCCGGCGTCGTGGAAGAAGGCCCTCGCCGAAGTGCGAGTATCGAACGGCGTCGCGATTGCCGTCGACGATTCCGAGATCGCTGACGCACGCGCCGCAATCGGCCGGGACGGTGTCGGATGCGAGCCGGCGTCGGCCGCGTCGCTCGCGGGTCTGCGCCGCTTGCGACGCAGCGCAACCATCGCGCGCGACGAAAACGTCGTGCTGGTTCTCACCGGCCACCTCCTCAAAGACACCGCGTATGCGGCGCAATACCACGCGTCCGGCGCGCCTTTCGCCAATGCCGTCGTGCGCCCAAAGGACGCTCGCGCGTTGCGCGATCTCATCGAACGGGCCGGTGCGGTACATGCCTGACAACGCTTTCACGGTAACCGTGCCGGCCTCGAGCGCCAATCTCGGGCCAGGCTTCGACGCGATCGGACTTGCCCTCGAGCTTTGGGTGCGGGCTACCGTTCAGCCTGCCTTGCATTTTTCGGTTTCGTTCAAGGCGGGCAAGTACGTCCCGACCAACGCCGGCTTTGAGAACGAGATCGTGCGCGGGATGGAGCGCATCTTGGGCGGCGGGGCGCGGCCTGACGTCTCCATTCTAGTCGAGAACGACATTCCGCTCGGCAAGGGTCTCGGGGCCAGCGCCGCTGGGGCGGTCCTCGGCATCACGATCGGCGCCCGCCTGTCAGCGCACGAGCCTGCCGAAGCAGAGCTCGCACGGGCTGCAGCCGAACTGGAAGGCCACCCCGACAATGCGTTACCGGCTCTCCTGGGCGGAATCATCGTGGCGGCGATGACGGACGGCGAGCCGCCGTCGTACTTGCGTTTCGAGCCGCCTTCGGGACTGTCGGCGATCGCCGTCATCCCGCACCTGGTGCTGCCTACCGCGGCAGCGCGCGCCCTTTTGCCACCCAGCTACGAGCGTAGGGACGTCGTGTTCAACCTGCAGCGCGCCGCGCTGCTCGCCGCCGCGCTCGCATCCGGCCGGGTTGAAATGCTGCGCGTCGCCAGCGGCGACCGCATCCATCAGCCGTATCGGGCGCCGCTCGTGCCCGGCTTCGAAGAGATGCTGGGATTTCGGCTCCCCGGCTTGCTTTCGGTCGCGCTCTCAGGCGCGGGGCCGGGCGTGATCGCCCTGGTCGAGGGCGGTCAAGATGCCATCGCAAAAGCGATGCAGGATGCCTTCGCTCGGGAAGGCATCGAGAGCGACGTTTTCCGTTTGGGTATTGCACGTGCGGGTGCTATCGTGGAGCGGTTGCCCGGCGCGGGGCGGCCGGACGCACGGGCCGGTCCACGGCCACAGCGTCGTCTCGAAAGGAAGCGCACAGCGTGAAAGCACCGCTTAAAGTAACGGTCACCGGCGCCGCCGGACAAATCGGCTACGCGATGATTTTCCGAATCGCCTCCGGCGCCATGCTCGGCCCGGACCAGCCGCTCGAGCTGCGGCTGCTCGAGATTGCGCCGGCGCTCGATGCGCTCGGCGGCGTCGTCATGGAGCTGCAGGATTGCGCTTTTCCGCTCTTGACCGGGGTCGTCGCGACGGCCGACGTCGACGAAGCGTTTCGCGGCGTGAACTGGGCTTTGCTCGTGGGCAGCGTGCCGCGCAAAGCCGGTATGGAGCGTAAGGACCTGCTCGGCATCAACGGAAAGATCTTCGTGGAGCAAGGGCGGGCGCTCGAGAAAAACGCGGCCGCAGACGTGCGCGTGCTCGTCGTCGGTAACCCCTGCAACACCAATTGCTGGATCGCGCGAACGAGCGCTCCATCGATCCCCTCCGACCGCTGGTTTGCGATGACGCGCCTAGACGAAAACCGCGCAAAGGGACAGCTTGCGCTCAAGGCCGGCGTCGGTGCAGGCAGCGTCACCAACATGACGATTTGGGGCAACCACTCGACGACGCAGTATCCCGATTTCTATAACGCCAAGATCGATGGGCGTCCCGCGCTCGAGGTCATCCGCGACGAGGCTTGGCTGCAAGGACCCTTCATCACGACGGTGCAGCAGCGTGGCGCCGCGGTCATCAAGGCGCGCGGCGCCTCTTCGGCCGCATCGGCAGCGAATGCTGCCATCGATACCGTCCGCTCGCTGGCAGTTCCGACCGCGGCCGGAGACTGGTTCAGCGTCGCTTCGGTCTCGCAGGGTGATTACGGCATCGACGAGGGGCTCGTCTGTTCGTTCCCGACGCGAAGCGACGGGGCGGCCGCCGAAGTTCTCGCGGACGTTCCCCTCAACGCCTTCGGGCAGGAGAAACTGGGGCTCAGCGTCGCGGAGCTCAAAGAGGAGCGCAGCCTCGTCAGCGAGCTCGTCCCCGCCTAAGGCGAGCGGCTTTGGTGCCGGCACGCTAGGCTCAGGCACCCTCTGGAGGGGTGCCATACGAAAACGAGCGAAAGCTGTATGTTCATGATTCACGTCAGCGTCGGCTCGCCGGCAGGAACGTACAGCGTGGGCAGCACGCCGTTCTTTCGCTATGTGGTTCGGCTCGCCGACGTCGGGCTGCCGCTGCACCCCTCCGACAGGGACGCGATCGACATCCTCACGGCGATTCCGAATGCCTTGGTCGACGAGGACGAGCTTTCCGGAAACGGCTGGCGCGTCGTCCCGGCATCCTCCTACGAAGACTGGCCGGTTCTCGAGGCGACCCCCGACCGCTTACGCAAAGCGCTCGAGACCGCGCGACGAGTGCTGTGGCAGCACGCCGCGCCCGCCGGCATCACGGCGCGCGAGATCGTCGACGTCGATCAGGAAATCGACAAGGTGCTAGCGGTCCTCGCTCGCGCCGAAGCCGCCGGTTACAGCGTCAACGTAACGTACGTTTCGTAGCCGCCCGACCGTTTTCGACTCGACAACGCCGTCGAGTTAACCCCAGTCAAGCCCAATGCAGCGTGCGTATTTTGGTATAGGGCCGGTGGCAATCCGTTTCGACAGCTTAGGTCTTTCCGCGTTTTGCTAGGGTCGAAAGTCGCACCTCGGATCAGTGTTCTGGCAACCGTTACCGTGCCTCCTATTTGATGCGCGTGCGCCGCCAGCCCACGTCTTATAAGGGCGAGCGGCCGAACAGGACAGCAGGAATTTCTTCTTTACACCCGGGAAAGAAAGCACCCTATGCTTCGCGTTTCCTTGCGCGGAGGCATAAAAGGCATGCCGGCGATGACCGGAGGAGTCGACAAGGCGGGTCGATTATAATGCGACAATATTTATCGTGTCTGGGCGGCGTTACATTGGCGCTCCTAGCTTCATGTTCGTTCGCTAATCAAAGCGTAGCACCCAACGCGCAATCGGGTTTCGGTTCAAATACCGAACCGCAGCAAAGCTCCTTCACGGTCGTGACTTCGCCAGACCCGTTGCAGTTCAGCGCTCCATCCCAGACTGGAACCGTGACGCTCGTCGATCCTAGCCCGCCCAACGGAGCGGTCTTTTCATTGAACTCGAGCGCCTGCGCGAGCAGCGACGTCCTTACGGTATCGGAAACGGATTCGCAGCATTATCAAGTAACGTCTTCGTCGAATCTCGCGAAGTGCACGCTTGTCGCGTCGGACGGAAAACGAACCGTCGACGTAACGGTGAACCCTACGACATCGCACTCCAAGCTCGCCGTGCCCACCCCGCAACCGGCGAAACCGATCGGTTCCGGCAAGATTCAACACGTCGTCATCATCATTCAGGAAAACCGATCCTTCGATAATCTCTTCAACGGGTTTCCCGGCGCGGACACGGCGCAGACCGGCAATAACATGGGGCAGCTCGTGACGCTGAAGCCCCTAGGAATCAACGCCAGACCGGGCGATCCTGGCCCATATCACAATCACTACGAATGGTACTATAGCTACGATGGAGGGAAGATGGACGGTTTCATGGTCGGCGCTCCTTCGTCCGTCACATCGGAGAGTCCGTATTCCTACGTTCCGAAATCCGACATCCCGACGTACACGGCGGTAGCCCACAGTTACACGCTCGCCGATCGTATGTTTATGTCGGATACCGGCAATAGCTTCCCGTCACATTTGTATCTGATCGCCGGGCAAGCGGACCTCAGCGATTACGTTGCAGTGTCCGACAACGCCTACAACGTTGGCTGGGGGTGTGCCGACCCGGCGGGATCCAGGGCCTATCAGATCGAGCCGGACTCTCCGAGCGATAACGCCGGACCGTTTCCGTGTTTCAATATGCCCAGTATCGGCCAGGAGATGGACGCGAAGGGGCTTTCGTGGCGCTACTACGCCAGCGCGCTTTCGTCGACGACCGCCTATTCCTGGAGTGAGTACGAGGCCATTCAGTACGTCTATGAAGGCCCCGATTGGGCAAACGACGTCGTGTCGCCGCCGTCGCAGTTCTTAACGGACGTGAGCGGCCCCTCAGGCTCGCTTGCATCCGTAACGTGGATTACGCCAACGTGGGTCGATTCAGATCATCCCAGCGACGACGGCGGGTCGGGCGGCCAACAATGGATCGCGCAGCTGGTCAATGCGATCGGGGAGAGCCCATTCTGGGATAGCACGGCAATTTTCATCTTGTGGGACGATTGGGGGGGATGGTACGACCACGTCGCCCCGCCCCAACTCGACAGCATGGGGCTCGGTTTTCGGGTACCGCTCATCGTCGTGTCGCCTTACGCCAAAACAAAATACGTTTCGCACGTCGACCACGAGTTTGGAAGCATCCTACGCTTCACGGAAGAAGACTTCGGCCTTCCGGCGATGGCTGCGAGCGACGCGCGCGCCGACGATTTACGCGACTGCTTCGATTTCACGAAACCTCCGGCAGCCTTTTCCCCGTTCCCGGTGCCGACCCCAATCGGCGCCTCCGGTTCCTACCGATACGATACCTTCGATAGTCGGTCGCGCTTACCTGAGGTTGACGATCCGACGACGCCGCCCGATGCGCAGAGGCTGACGCGTTAGATCGACCGTCTGCGCCGGTCGACACGCCGCCACCGCTTCGCCGCGTACTCGCGGGCAATGAGAATGCAGAAGCGCGCGTTCCCGAAAAAGTAGCGCCTCCAAAGGCGAGCCGGCTCGACCCACAAGCGATGGAGCCATTCGAGCCCGGCGCGCTGCATCCAGCGTGGCGCACGGGAAACCACGCCGGCGACCAACTCGAAACTGACCCCTATGCCGACGGAGACGGGCACCGCAAGCCGCTTGGCGTTCCGATACATCCAGTACTCCTGCTTCGGCGCGCCGAGCCCCACGAAAAGCAGCTCAGGGCGCGCCGCGCCAATGGCGGCCCGGGCCCTCGCGCTTTCAGCCGGGTCGTTCTCGAAACCCAGCGGGGGACAGTAGGTACCGCAGATGCGAAGGCCCGGGTGACGCTCCCTAAGCTGCGCGGCCGCAGCAACTGCAGCCCCCTCGCGCCCCCCAAGGAGAAACACCCCCAGCCCTAGCTGCGCGGAGCGAGCGCAAAGGGCTTCGAAGAGATCGGTCCCGTTGACGCGTCCGCGCAAAGGTGCGCCCAGAAGCGACGCCGCCCATAGGAGCGGAACGCCGTCGGGCACGACCAGGAACGCGCGCCGGTAAACCTCGCGGAAGAGCGCGTCGTCCTGAAACAAGACGACATGGTGAGCGTTCGGCGTGACGACGTAGCTCGGTTCCGCGCCGCTACCCGCACGCGAGACGATCGCGTCGACGACAGCATCGAACCCGAGCGCATGAATCGGAACGCCCGCGATCGTAACGTGATGGAAGCTTGAGCCCGCGGGGGCTACGCTCAACACGAACCGCCGGTAGGCTTGTACACGCGGATCCACTGAATCCAGTAGTAGGCCGGGAAATTCACCGATAACGGCGTGCCGAGCCAGCCTCCGATGGGGCCCACCTGGAACATCGCCATGAGTTCTTTCCAACTGACACCGGAAGTAAGGTCAGCCCCCCCTTTGTGACCGGGGAGAGCGACGCCATCGAGGTAGTCGGTGGAACCCGTGCCAGGCGTCCCGTCCACATAGCCCGGACCGCCGGGACCATCGTCATCGGCCGAAATGGGTGCTCCGCCGGGGCTGATCAACACCCCGTAGTCGTGGTAATCGCGGGACGCGGTCGTCGCCTCCCAACTCGGCCAGGCATAGGTGCCGCCCCAGTTCTGCGCCTTGCTCGCCCCAGAATTCCAAAGAATGTTACCTGAGTTCATGCCATTACCGAAGTCGTTGCCGAACATTTCCTGAATATCCCACTCGCCGTTCAGCGGGCCGTGCGGTCCTTGCGGCGTGCCGTTGTTGGTGAGCAGCCAAAACGCCGGCGAGATACCTGGGAGTGGCGGCGGCACGCGTACCCGGGCGACGAAGAAGCCGTACCGCAGATCGACGGGCGTATCCAAGACCCCCGAATACCATTCGGCATTGCCAACTGCCGGGTCGCCGACGAGGTCGAGAGGCATCGGGAAGGCTTCGATGCGCACCCCGTTCGGCGCGCCTGGAGCTTCGCCGTCGCGACCGAAGTAAAACGGATCGTGGCCACCCCGCAAACCGTCGCTGGAATCACCGAAATATGTGTCGTACTGGTTTCGGCCCCAAGATGTTTGGAAGCCGGAATACTGATGTCCGCCGACCGCGTTGCCTCGCAGTCTGCCCCACCATCTGCGGTCAAATCCGTTCGTTATGAATTCGCCCTCGCCCCTAGGCAACACGCTGTTGGCGTAGAGGCGCCCTCCGACGCAGGCGGTCCTCGCGTTGTACGTAAGCTTCGTGGGAGGGGCGGCGTCACTACTCCCCTGCGATGATTCTCCGCGTCCGCCGCTGCACGCGAGCAGCACCCAAACGACGAGCGCGTAGGAAGCGACGCGAAAACCCACTCGGTTCATCGGCGACTTCGTGTAGGCAGTAAGACGTACATCCCACTAGTCTAGCGGTCACCGGCAGCGAGCGACAAGGCCAAAATGGGGGTAACCTCCGGCGAGGCGCTGTCGCGGAGGTTACTCGAATACCCCTGAGCGTTATGGAGCTGCGGAGTTCTTGCCTTCGCCGAGCGCTAGCAGGGCTTAGAAGTCGGCTTGTAGATGCGCATCCACTGGGCCCAAAGGTACTGCGGCCAGTGATTTTTCATCCCCTGCGAGTTCGGGTCGAGCCACGATCCCGGGCTACCGACCTGGAACATCAGCATGACCTCTTTGTCCGACGAGCCCTGCGTCCAGTCCGGTCCGTTCTCGTGCTCTGAAATCGGCCGGCCGTCGAGGTAGAAGGTTGTGCTGCCAGGCGCTTGGAGGACACCATAGTCGTGATAGTCATGTTGCGGCGTACCATGCGGGAAGTTATAGATGCCGGTCGGCGTTGGCCAAAACTGTGAAGGCGATGTATTCCAAAGGATATCGCCGGCGTTGAGTGCGTTTCCCGACGTGGCCGCAAACATCTCTTCGATGTCGAGTTCGTCTCGTTGGAGGCCCGATGGCGGATCGGCCACTCCCCCGGTTTCGAGGGTCCAGAACGCCGGGGAGAGCGCGGGCAGATAAGGCGGCAAGCGTAAGCGTGCGACGAAGAATCCGTACTCTTGATTGACGTTCGTGTCCAGAACGCTGGAATAATATTGGGGGAAGTAGTAAGCGCGCATTCCGCCTTCGTCGTTCTGGCCCGGAACGATGGTCGTGCCGGGAGCCCCGCTATAAACGTGAACGTTCGAAATCGTCCAAGGATTCGAGCCACCCGTTCCATTCCCAGATGGTGCGGCCCCGCCTGAGGTGAGCGTACCGATGAACGTTATCGCGCCGCCTTTGTAACCAATCCCAACCCGCCAGTTGTTTTGCGCGCCGTTTGGGTTAGCCACATTGACGGTGAGCGAAGCGCCTTCAGAGGGAACCTTAAAGTCCTCGGTCGCGCTGGTCACAATCCACTGGTCGTTGTCCATGAGTTTGAGCGAGGTGGCGATGGGCGAGGGCACCGGCTCGGCCATGATCCGGATACCATTCGGCGAACCCGCCACAGCGGTATCGCGGCCCACGTAAATGGGGTCGGGCCAATCCGGCGAGTCGTGAAACTCATTAGCGAAATACGTATCGTACTGGTGTCGCCCCCATGAGGTAACGTAACCCGGTCCCCACGTTGCAGTCGGAGCGTCCTTGCGCGTCTTCATGTGGTTCCAATAGTCGTCTAGCCCGTTGGTTTCGAATTCACCGACGCCCTTCGGCAAGACATCGTTGGTGTAGACGTAGCCTCCTATGCAGGCTTCATTAGAGCCATACACGAGCCCCGGCGCGGCCGCTTGACTCTCTGAATCCAAAGTCGAGCGTGTAAAAAGGTTCGGACCACCGCTGCCTCCCATCGAACACCCGGTCGCGAGGAAGATCGCTAACGCCGCTAGGGCGAGATGCAAATTCATGGGTGAAATAGCCGCCTTGCCAGTGGTCTGCATGTACAACGCATCGGTTGCTCCGTGCTGGCGTCTTAGCGCGAAGCACACAACAATTGAGCCAGGTCACAAAATGGCCGGTAGAACATCTAGCAGGCATCTTCCTTTTTCGAATCGTCGAAAGGATTCGATGCGAGCGATTGTCCCCGATTGTACCGCGGTCTTCCGGCACGCAAGCGGCAGGATGCGGCTCGCATGAACGCAAAAGTCCGGCGATTCCGAGCGCGAAATTGGTTCCACGCGAGAGTAGCACGCCGATCGATCCGATGAGCAGCCGAAGCCCTTGAGCGAACAGCCCGTCCGCACGGACGGCCATCCCCAACCGCTGCGCCGTGGAAATGCGGCCTGGGAACCGGCGGGTATCGTTTCGCCGTGGCTCCGTGCGACCGTAGCATTGCTGGTGCTGCTCGGGATCTTTTTTCGTGCTTACCGGCTCGACTACAAGGTGTTTTGGGAGGACGAGATTCTCGGCACGCTCCACATGCAGGGCTACACGGAGGCAGAAGTCGTCAAAGCTTCGCCTCGGCTCATCGAAGCGCTCGACGTGCAACGGTACCTGCACGTCCCTCGCCGGGACGGCGACCGGCCGCTCTGGGCGACGGTTCGCTCGCTCGCAGTCGAGGATCCGCAGCATCCGCCGCTCTACTATCTTGCCGCTCGCTTATGGACGCAGCTCTTCGGCACGTCGGCGGCAGCGGTCCGTAGCCTTTCGACCGTCTTCGGGGTAATCGCGTTGCCTTGCGTGTATTGGCTCTGCCTCGAGCTCTTCGGTTCAACGGAAACGGCACTCGTCGCTCTCGCGCTTTTCGCCCTCTCTCCGTTCTACGTGCTATACGCCCAGGAAGCTCGCGAATACAGTCTATGGACGGTCGTGGTCCTGCTTGACGCACTGCTCCTCTTGCGCGCGAGTCGATCGACGGCGCGAAGTCCCTGGATCGCCTACGGAGTGCTTACAGCACTTGGCCTTTACGTGTATCCCCTGACCGGGCTCGTTGCACTTGGGTTCGGCGCCTATCTGATCTTCCGGGAACGGCTCCGGCCGACGAGCGTCGTGCGCCGTTGGGCGGTCGCCACGCTCGCCGCGTTCGCCGCTTTCGCTCCCTGGCTCAACGTCATGGCCTCGAGCCACGGCTTGGAACGCGGCATGGCCGGTATCGTCCGAGGGAACCTGTCGGCGCTCGCGACGTTTGAGATATTCGCGCGAGATCTTCGCGCCCCATTCTTCGACCTCGGACAGTTCCGGGTCGACGGTTTGAGTTCAACGGTCGTCAATCTCCCGTTGACGATCGTCGTCGTCGCCCTCTGCGCCTACGCGCTCGCCGCGCTCGTTCGCGACCGCCCCTTCACGGTGTGGGGTTTCGTCGTGACCGCACTCTGTATCCCGATGGTCGTGCTAGTGCTAATCGATCTTGTTAGGCACGGACACTTCGTGTACCAGGCGCGCTACTTCATCCCGCTCCTGCTGGGCGTACAGCTATCGGTAGCTAGCCTGCTGGCTGCGGCGATTCAGAACAAAGCAGCGGGCAGCGTTGCCCGCAACGTGTGGCTCGCCGCGTTCGCTGTTATCTTGGCGGGTGAAGCGGCATCCTGCATCATCGCCGCCCGCGCGGACACGTGGTGGAACAAGGACTACGAACGCAGCCGCTCGGTCGCCGAGATCGTCAACCACGCGCCAAGGCCGATCGTCGTAAGCGACTATTTTTCCCCAAGCATCCTGGCCCTTAGCTTTTATCTCGATCCCAATGTCCCGCTGCGCCTCAACCTGAAGTGTGGGCAGTGCGTTGAAACCGAAACCGTGCGTTCCAACAAAGTCCGGAGTACGACGGGTTTCGACACGGTATTCACGTTGCAGGCCGCCGAACCCGCGAGCGCAGAACGCTCCGAGTGGATCGACCCGCTGCCCTTTCCGCCGCGCCCGCGACCACTCAATATGTTTCTTTCTATCTGAATGCCAAAACCGGCGAATCCGGACTAAAGACCAAACCCGGAACGAACGCCGGCCGATAACGAAGCTTACAAGAATGCTCTCCACCTTGTGGAGCGACGGAATGGACCGGCGAGACCTCCCGAGAAATCGCTCCCGAGTTCATGTGGATGCCGCAGCTACATACTAAGCGCCGCTTCCCTTCGCCATGGCTTAGCGCTGAGGCCCTGGCTTTTGTCTTGATCCCCATCATGATCGTCGGCTTAAGGCTACCGGGATTCTTTTATTCGGCGGTCGGGCTCGATGAAACGCTCTACTTTCTCATGGCCCACAATCTATTGCAGGGGCATCTTCCCTATACGACTACGTTCGACAATAAAGCGCCCGGGATATATCTCATCTTCGCAGCTGCGCTCTTGATATTCCACCACGGCATGACGGCGATCCGCATCGCATCGTGTATTGCAATTGCGTGCGGGTCTTTGGCAATATATCGACTGATAATCGTCGCAACTAACGAGCGTCGTGACATGGCGCTGATCTCTGCGTACGCCTACGTCCTCTACACGTCGCATTTCAGCGGGTTGGAAGCAAACACGGAAATATTCTTCATGCCGCTCGTGGCCTGCGCGTTCGCACTCATCTGGCCGGCGCGATGTCTTGAGAATCGCGCGTTCGAGCCGGCTCGATTCGCGTGGGCCGGTCTCCTTCTGGGAACGGCCATCTGCATCAAGCAATCGGCGGTCTATGACCTAGGCACCGCGATGATCGTCACGGCCCTCTTCGGCTCGCGCAATCACCGTCTGCGCCCGCTCGGACTCATGTTTCTTGCTGCCCTCCTGCCGCCGGCCCTGATACCCCTCCCCTATCTGGCGACCGGTCAGTTACAGGTCCTGTACCGATCGACCATAGCTGCGAATTTTCGTCGCTTCGACCTGCCGATCTCGTTACATGAAAACGTTATGCGCTTTCTGTCTCAATTGATTTTTCTGTTCCCGCTGCTCGAATTGCAGCTCCTAGCTCCCGCATACCTCTGGTTTGGCCGGCGCCAAAGCCCCTTATCTCGTTCCTTAGCCGTCGCGTCTGTGTGGTTCGTCGTGGAGAGCATCGGCGCGCTCTCCCTCGGAGTCTATGAATCGCACTGGGTATTGCCGCTTTTGCTTCCTTTGATGATCGCCGGAGCAATCGTCCTTATCGATGGAGCAGAACTCCTTATCACATCGCTCAGCCTGCGTCGGCTGACCCTTGCGTCCGTGCTCCTGAGCACGGCCCTGATTCAACTCGCGAAGCCTCTCGAACTGGCCGCAACCATCGCTTGGCATCGCTTAGGCATTCTCCCGAGGGCGCCATACGCCGATCGCGCGGCATCGGTGGCAAGCTATTTGAGGAAGAGGCTCCTACCCGGCGATTATGCCTTCATCGTCAGCCCCGAATCCGCTACCGAATACGTGCTGTCGGGAGCGCGCGTGCCCACGCCATACGGCTTTAGTTACTTTCTGACAAATCCATATGGAATTAGAATAGCCGGCGTCAAAATCGACAGCGAGGTGCGCAAAGCATTTCTCTACGAGCCGCGCTTCGTTCTATTGCAGGTTCCCAAGACGAGCGACCAGCTCGAGCCTGCCTTTCAAGTGTTGGCAACGGATCCGGCCAAGGTTCCTATGACCGATTCCACAATGCTCGTGAAGTACGTTCCATGGCTAGCTCTGCTGAAGGCGGTCGAGCTAGAGACTCGCTCGAACTATGCGAAGCCCTTCCTGTTAGACGGGATTTTGGTTTTTCAAAGGAAGCCGGTTAGCCGCCGCAACGCCCTTCAGGTCCCTGACCGGATAAAGCAAGACGGCTACAAACAGTATCCACTCCACGGTATTAAAATTTCCGAGATATGTCTCCGTGTAGCTTCCAAGGGTCAGGTAAAGAACGATCATCATCGGTAGCATGGCGATCGTATCGCGTCTCCGCGAGAAGTATTTGAGGGAGCGCACGAGCGCGAACGCGATCAGAAAAAGAAGACTGGCAAGGCCGACATAGCCGGTATCGAGGCACGTCTGCAAAAAGCTGTTATGCGCGTGGTAGGGGCTCCATCCGTAAGATTGGATCACATAGTAGCTAAGGTAGCTCGTCGCGATCGGCGATCTGAAGAAAGCATCGTAGCCATAGCCGAGGAGCGGCTGAGCATGAATGGCGTCGACGAGATACGGCCAGAAGTCCGTCCGCCCCGTGAGCGTTGAGCTTCGGCCGACCGCGGCGATGAGTGCATCGGGAGTTAGGCCAAAGACAAAGATCCCAGAGAGCACCGCGGCAAGCGATAAGCCCGCAATCAGACCTGCCACGAGCCGGTATTTCGGCATAAGGCAACCGGCGAGGAGCACGCCGATGATGAGGGCCGCGCCACAGTCCAGCAGGGCCGTAGCAGAGTCCGAGCCGACCAACAGCGCCACGGATCCGAGGAGGAGCAATCCGGCCAGCAGTTTCCGTTTGCCGGAGCCCCGAAAAAATTGGATAAGATAGACGATGATTGCTATCGCCATCGACGCGCCAAGGGAGTTCTTCTCTTCGTAGATGCCCGACCAGGGGCCGCTGCCCCAAAACATTCGTCCG
The DNA here is from genome assembly GCA_003156715.1 of Candidatus Tityobacter terrigena. Taxonomy (GTDB): domain Bacteria; phylum Vulcanimicrobiota; class Vulcanimicrobiia; order Vulcanimicrobiales; family Vulcanimicrobiaceae; genus Tityobacter; species Tityobacter terrigena. The sequence continues at coordinate 43,370 of PMHO01000057.1, read as the reverse complement.
TGCCCCGGAGCGAAGAAGATCAAGACGGCGCTCAGAACCACGCTGATACCGAAGAAGAGAGATAGGATGTCAAGAAATTCTGACATGCTGAAGCGAGAAACGACGTAATATCCGATTAACGTGGTGCCAAGCAGTTCGATCGAATTCTTGAAAGTGTCCATGGAATCGACGGACCATAGCGTAGATGCTAAGGCAAGTAGAACAAAGGCTAGCAAGGGGAGCGAGCTGCTGAGCAAAACGCGGAACGTATCTCGCGTCGCGAAGAGTCGTACGGCTGAGACGAGGTACGCGATGCTCCAGCAGAATTGGTTGAGGGTCGACGAGCTCGCGCCCTCAGGGTTGTCCTTGGCCTGAAATGGAATCAGAATCGTGAGAAGCAATATGACGAGAAGAAACGCGGCTTCGCGTCGGTTGTTCCTTGACAAGTCCTTGGGTAAAGGAGCGACTCTTGCGGTACTCATTTTGACTTCTGTAGCGCTCGGCGAACGTGACTCATTCTACCGGTAGGCGCGACCTACCCGCACACTGCCGATCCCGCGCCGCAGACGCACGCTTCGACGAACGGGGCGCACGTCACGGCCCAACGAGAGACAAGCCGACGAAAGGTTTGCGCTCCGACGAAAGTTTCAGCGCCGAGAGCGCAGTGCTCCGATTCCGCGGCCGATGCTCTTGCGCAGGGGTATCGCGACCCGCATAGCCCACGACTTCGCCCGATCGAGCCCTGGTCGCGCCCCGAGGGGAGCCGGCGTGAGACGGCACCGTCGCATGTAGTGGTTGAACGCACGGGTTCTCCCGAGCGAACGCGTCGTCTCGGTTTCGAAGGAAAAAACGTACGAAACCGAGCGATTCGCCCTGGTCTCGACCCAGTGCGGGCAGTTCTGCGGCTGGTGCATGCCCTTGCCGTCGACCAGCCGGAAGACGTATTCGCTTTTCGGGTCACGTCCGGCCAACTCGACCTGACCGATGTTGACGATGCCCATCACGTAGAAGCGTTCGAGTTCGGCCTCGGAAAGGACCGAAGGCGCGTAAAGATGGTAAACTTTTTCGCCGGAAATCTGGAAAAAGAACGAAATCTCCGGATCGAAGTGGAAGGGCGTGATCGCTTCCGCAGAGCTGATGAGGATCGACGAGGCGAGGCGCTCGACGCGCTCCCCGCGCAGACCGCCTCGCAGAGCGACGACCTGCTCGAAAAGCGTATGCAACAGATCGCGGTAGCGCCGGTCGTGGTTCTCAGGCATCTTTAGCAGTATGCGCTGATTACCCGAATCGAGCCGGTCGAATGCTTCGAGTGGCGTATGGCTGCCATAGGGGACCGAGTAAAACTTCGTCGCCGGCGTCGGTGCGCTGGCGGCGACCATGAAGTCGCGATCGTAGCGTGCGGCCAGGGCGCGTAGAGACGGTTCGCTGAAGAGATCGAGCCCGCTCAGATTATGCTCGTACCCGAACGGACGTTGGTCGAACGAACGGTCGAAGTTTGCCGAATCGACCACGAGACGCGGAACGTCGTATGCTGCGATCATGGTGTCGCTACCTGGAGGAGTCGCACGCCGGGAGCCGCATGCGAAACGCTCGCGATCGAGGACCTTGTGAAATAGAAACCCGAGTATGCCGCGATCGAGTGTCTCGGCGCGAAGGGAATCGCGCAGGCAACGTCCGGAGATGTCCAATGATCGCTCAAACGGTAGCCGAGCGCCTCGATGGACTGTACGAAGGCAGCGCGGTTGAACAGGTGGTACGGACAGAGCGCGGTTCCCATGTTGTGCAGCGTTACCTGCGAGGGCATGTCGTAGACTGGAACTTTGTTGAAGATCAGATGATCCGGCAGATGCGGAACGCTACGAAGCCGCTGGAACGGATCGTCGACGAACTGAACGACCCCGGATGCAAGCAGAACGTCGGCTTGGGCGAGTGCCTCCAACGTGCTTGTGAACTGGAGCGCGGGCGCCTTTTCGCGACCCGCGACCAGGCGTCCACGCTCGACGATGGCCGGCAGATCGCTGACGCACCATACGAGCCGCACGGGATAGTCTAGATATCTGCGAAATGCAAAATACTTGATTCCGACGTTGCCACCCCAGTCGAACACGTTCTGCGTCACCGGGAGCAGGCGTTCTAGCCAGAACAGGACCGGATAGTCGTTCGGGTAGACGCCCAGCCATTCACCCATCATGCGATCCGCTGAGGCCTCATTGTCGTAACCGCAGAGCCGGCTTTTCGGAATCGCGCGCAGCGCAGCGTCGAAGTCGGGAAAGATGCCGCAGAAGAGCCGTTTCGTGCCGCTCGCCCGGAGAAAGTACCGCCGATACGCCCGTTCGAGGATGAATCCGGCCAAGGGCAGCCGCGCGCCGCCCTCGAGCAGCGGCCTCCAGCCTTGGAACACATTCGGCATGACGGTCGCTACCGGCTCGCGACGAGGCGTCGCGCCGTCGTATGGACGGCCCGGGCCGAACGGTAAAGCGCGCTCTTCACCGCATCCCGCAACGGCGAGCGCCGCGGCGGGGCCGGCCGCAGACCAAGACGCCTCAGCCAGTAATTGGCGCGGTAGACGTCCGCGAGAAGTGCGTCATGATAGTGAAAGTTGATACTCAGGGAGACGGAAACCTCAGGTCCGTTTTGGACCCAGTGCGGCGCATTGACCGGAACGTGTACTCCTCGCCCCGGCGTCAACTCGAACACGCGCGCTCGATTCTCCAGGTGTGGCTTGTAAACCGCGGAATTATTGTCGACGGCCCAGAATCGCTCGACCTCCGCATCCGGCAACACGTCACGATCGTCTCGGTCGAACACGCTTACCTTCTTCGTGCCGCGAATCTGGAGCAGGCAATTGCACTCGCGATCGATGTGGTACGTGCTGATGCGATTCGGCGAGTTGATGAACACAATCGCGTTCCGTAGCTTAATGCTGGCGCGCATATCCCGGCCCGACAGGGCTTGGATTTCGTCCATACACGCGTCGAGGAGAGCGGCGAAATCCGGGTGTTTTTCGGCGCGACGGAGGACGACCCACGCGCCCGCGGTTTCAATGCGTTGCAAAAGCTCGTCAATCGGTAGATCGCACACGGGCGTTTGGTCCCAGCGCTGATCGATGCGAACGTCGCCCGCATCGTAGTAGATGTCGCGCGGATCCGCCGACATCTGCCGCGCGAGCCGCAAGAGATGCTCCGGGTCAAACAGCGGATGCCCTGCTAGATTGTGCTCGAATGCAAAAGGCTCGCGGTCGAAGTTCCGGCTGAAGAACTCGTTCTCGAGAATAACCCCGTTCGCGCTAGCTGCGGGAGAAATCGGCATCGTAAGATCGGCTCCTATTAACGACGGACGTCTGAACGCGCCCGGAAGGCCAGCTCGCAAAGGTCATCGTCGGGTCAACTTTGTTGCCGGGAACGAGCAAAGCTGACGGCTTTCCTTCCAAAACGCGCTCGAAGAAGGCGACTGCGTAATTGCGTACCGCTCGCGCGATGCGCTGCGAATTGAGCGGACCACCGGAGAACCGATGCAGCGGCGCGTAGAGAGGAACGTCCGTAAAGCTGAAGTGATCGGCGCCGGCGATGAGCAGTGAGTAGCCGCCCCGCCGCAGCACGTCTTGCTGCAGCGCTTCGTCGGCCACCGTCAATTGCGACGTGTAGCGGCGCACTGGGTCTGCCGCGTTGACGTCGTCCGGCCCAGGTGCCGGCGCTTGGTCGGACACGAGAAAATACGAGGTCCCGCCTCGATAGCCGGAGCCCGCGTCGAACAGCCAGCCGTCCATATTCATCGCCGCTTTGAAGCGCGGCTCGTAGCGGCAGGCCGCGAGTGCCACGGCTCCGCCGAACGAAAAACCCATGATGCCGGCGCGACTGAGGTCCAGCCGATGCGTGAAGCGGCCGGCGGAGTCCCCGGCATCAAGGATCGCCAAGCGATCCAGCACCGCTGAAGCGCGCCGCGCAGCGTAGCGAAGCTTCTGATGCCCGAGTCGCAGCGTCGCACCGTACGCCTGTCCCGAACTGAAATCCGCTGGTCCCCCGAGGCGGCGGAGCGGCGGATCGTCGCTACCGACATCGCCGAACGCAGCCACGACGAAGCCTTGGCTGGCCAGTTCTTCGGACAGGGCCGTGTTTTCCGTGCGCTCGCCTCCCCAGCCGGCAACGTAGACGATGATGGGGAAGCGCGTCGGCGAATCGGCAATGTCCGCGCCGCGCGAAGTATGCGTCCGAACGAGCCGCTGATAAATCCAGTGCTTGATGCCCGGCGAACCCGAGCCGTAAGGCGCCCGGTCCGGTGAGGGACGCGCAGGATACCAGATTTGCACCGCAAAGCGGCCTCGCGACGCCTCGTTCGGCTCCCGGGGCCGATCGAGCATAAGCGTGATCGTGCTGACGGACAGCGGGCCGGTTGGAGCCGGCAGTTCGAACGCGAAGCTCACGGCCATCACGCACGCGACTGCAAAAGCGAAGAGGAGGCCGGCCGTGCGCACCCGCGCTTGCGCGGCGGCGTCAGCTGAGCGCTGCCTTGACCGAACGATGGCGAACCAACTGGCGGCAGTGCGACGCGCCGTCGAAGGCGGCTAGCTTAAGGCTGTCGAGCCACGCCGACACGCCTGGCGACGCCGGCGCCATTCCGGCCCGACGCAAACGATTGTTCACTTTGTATAACTTCGCTAGACGCGTGCCGGAGCGCAGGTTGAAATTAAGGCTCACCCCGACCGATACGTCGTCGAGATTCTGCGCCCAGTGGGGAGCGTGCAGCGGAAGATGGATTCCCATTCCGGGCGTGAGGGCGAACACGCGTGCCTCACTTTGACGATCGCTCTTGTAGCGGGCGCCGTCCGAATCGCCGCCGTAGAACGCCTCGAGCTCCGACTCGGTCAGGATCCGGCGATCGCTCGGATCGAATGCATGCAGCAGCTTCCGGCCGCGGACTTGAAGCAGAAAGTTCACCTCTGCGTCGATATGGTAGGATGTAACGCGCCGGGGCGAGCTGATCACCAAAGTCGCGCGACCTACGTCGAGGTCGCTGCGCAGCTCATCCCCGACCTGCTCGACGACCTCATCCATGAGCCGACGGAAGACCCCACCGTACTCGGAATCCTTCTCGCAGTGCTTCAGCAGAACAAGCGAATTCGTTTCGGACAACGTCTCGAGTGTCTGGGCGAGCGGAGCGCGACGCTCGCCCACGTGCTTCCAGCCGTCGCTGACCACGCTGTCCGCCGTCGAGTAGTAGGCCTGATCCGGCAAGCGGCCGGACATTGCGACAAGCTGTGGAACGTCAAAAATGTCCAGCAAGTGCAGGGAATGATCGAATGCAAAGCTCGAACGATTATAGTGCGTTACGAACTGTGGCCGCTGTTCCGAGGTTAACACTCTTGCATTGTTTCCCATGGGCTCGCTCGAGACGCTCACCCTCCGTCGCGTATGACGCTGCTACCGTTTAATATGGGGCTGCTCCTTAATATGGGGCTGCTCCCGGTAGTGTCGCGTACCCGCCGGGAGCGCCGCCGCGCGCCTCGGCTGAGGCCCCAAACGTAGGGGGATAGCACCTCCGCCGCAATCCCTCAAAGTCGGCGTTTTGGACGGGGGAACCATTTTGGGGGATTTGAGCAGCTTGCGTTTGCCGGTACAATCAGGCTCCCAAGAAGGGCGTGGAAAGGCGCTTCGCTCTGCTTTGGTTTCCCGTTGGCTTTCCGAAGGCTTATGAGATTGTGATTGTGCGCAGGCAACCATCGCTGCGGTCGAGACCGGCAGGAGCACGACCCTGACGCTGCCCCGGGTCAGTGGGCAAGCGGCTGCAAAGACTGCCTCCTGTGACGACGCGGCGGTCCGGGCAACCCTTGCCTTCGGTACGGCGCCCCGCAGCCAATACGAACCCGATGGAACGGTCGACCAGGTCCTTCGTCAGCAGGCCTTCGAGCGGCCCGGTGCTCTCGCCGTCGTTTCCGACGAGCGGACCCTGACCTACGCCGAGCTCGAGCGTCAAGCGAATCGAGTCGCAAACTACCTTCTCGCGCTCGGCATCGGGCCGGGGGACGGCGTTGGGGTTGGGTTCGAGCGCAGCGTCGACCTTCCGGCACTTCTGCTCGGCATCCTCAAGGCCGGTGCCGCGTACGTTCCGCTCGACCCGTCATATCCACGCGATCGACTCGCGTTCATGATGGCGGACGCCGCAGTCGCGTTCGTTGTGACCGACGAACGGCGCACTTACTTTCCCGAGAGCGCGGCGCTTCGCGTGGATATCTCCGCGGCGCTCGAAGGCCCCGACGAGCCTCGGCCGGTGGCTTTGTCGGGTCCGAAATCGCTTGCCTACATTGCCTACACGTCCGGTTCCACCGGTCGTCCCAAAGGTGTCGCCATCGAGCACCGAGGCGTGCTGCGCCTAGTCCGTGGCACCGATTACGTTACGATTGGGCCGGACGATGCTTTCCTGCACTTCGCTCCACTCGCATTCGACGCGTCAACCTTCGAGATTTGGGCGCCCCTGTTGAACGGAGCGCGCCTGGCGGTACCGCGCGCCGGTCTGCTCGGGATGGAGGAGTTATCCGAAACGATCGACCGGTTCGGTGTGACGAAGATGTTCCTGACCACTTCGCTCTTCCAGCGTTTCGTCGACACGCCAGGTGCGCGGCCTACGTCGCTGCGCCACCTCTTGACAGGCGGCGAGGTCGCGTCGACGGCGCATATGGCGCGCTTCCTGCAGTCCCTGCCACGTTGTCGTTTGAGCGCCGTGTACGGTCCGACCGAGAACACGACATTCAGCACGTGGTGCGATATTTCGTCGCAGGAGGCGATCGGAACTAGCGTGCCGATCGGCGCTCCGATCGCGAACTCTAGCGCGTACGTGCTCGACGCTGAGCTGCAGCCAGTGCCGCCAGGAGTGAGCGGCGAGCTGTGCGTCGGCGGCGACGGCGTGGCGCGCGGATACGTCAATCTTCCCGAACTGACGGCGGAACGCTTCGTACCCGATCCGTTCTGCGCCGATCGGTCCGCGAAGCTCTACCGCACGGGCGACCGGGCGCGCCGGCGCTTGGACGGCATGCTCGAATTCCTCGGGCGCAACGACGATCAGGTGAAGGTTCGTGGCTATCGTATCGAGCTTGGCGAGATCGAGTGCGCGCTGCGCACGCATGCTAGCGTGCGCGATGCCGCCGTCGTGGTTGCCGTTCGTAACGGTCAGAAGGAGATCGTCGCGTTCGTCGTCGCTGTACCCGGCGCGTGCGCCGACCATCGCGACTTGCGCGCTCATCTAATGCTGACGCTTCCGCCGTATATGCTCCCACATCAAATTCTGATGCTCGGCGAACTGCCACTGAGCCCAAGCGGAAAGGTAGACCGCGCTGCGCTCGCAGCTAAGCGGGTAGGGCCGGAGCCGCTCGCTCCTCCCCTGCTGCGGGATCAAAGCGTGGTGGGACTGGAGCGCACCATCGGCGACATCTGGAGTGAGCTCCTGGGTTGTGAACGCGCACTCGACGAGAACTTTTTTGACGCCGGCGGTGATTCTCTTCGATTGCTCATGCTACACGCACGCCTTCGGGAGCGACTGAACTGTGACGTAAGCGTCACCGACCTCTTCGAACAGAGCACGGTACGGAAGCTGGCGGCATTCGTCGCGCGGTCGCTGATGCCGGTATGACGCCGACGCTCGCGAACCCAGCGTTCGCCTCGACGCTTTTAGCAGAGTTGTTTCCCTCCCCGGTCGCGGCCTACGAGTTAAGAGAATCCGCTGACCCGAGGACGCTTTTGCCCCAAGAAGCCGGCACGTGCGAAGCTTTTCGCCCGAAGCGCTTGGCGGAGTTCGCCGCCGGCCGGCTATGCGCTCGCCGTGCGCTCCAGGAGATCGGCTTCGGCGATTTCGCGCTCCTTCGGAACACCGATCGCAGCCCTCGCTGGCCCGAGCACGCCGTCGGCAGCATCACACACACGGTGGGCTTCTGCGGCGCCGTTGCCGCCTTGCGCCATCGTTTCGCGGGCCTCGGGATCGACGCCGAAATTGTGGCGCGAGTGACGGCCGACCTCTGGACGCACGTCTTCACCCCAGGTGAAGCGGCGCACTTCCCACGCGTTACCGCATCGGAACGCGAGCGGATTGCGGCCGTCGCCTTTAGCGCGAAGGAAGCCTTCTACAAGTGCCAGTTCAGGGTGACCGGAGGCTGGCTCGACTACCTCGACGTGATCGTTGACGCCGTCCCCGAAGGGCCCGACAAAGGCACGTTTTCGGTTCATCCCGCCACGTCGGACGGCCGGCGGATCCTGGGGAACCTCAAAGCGCGCGGCCGCTATCGCATCGAGGGTTGGCTGGTTTTCACCGGCATCGCCCTCACCATCGACGATGCGCGAACGCTCCTGGCTCGCAATACGGTGTTGCCGTCGTGAGCACGATGCCAAGCGAACGAGGCTCCAGCCAGTGCGCGATCGCCATCGTCGGGTGCGCCGGCCGTTTTCCCGGCGCTCGCGACGTTGCGGCCTTTTGGCAAAATCTGTGCGCCGGGGTCGAAAGCATCCGAACGTTTACGGACTCGGAACTCGAAGACGCATTCGCGCCCGGCGTGCGGGCGCGGCCTGACTATGTAAAGGCTCGCTCGGTCTTGGGCGGGGTCGCGGACTTCGACGCCGCGTTCTTCGGGATGCATGCGCGCGAGGCGGAGTTGACGGATCCGCAACATCGTTTCTTTCTCGAGTGCAGCTGGGAGGCCTTGGAAGACGCAGGTTACGATCCGGCGACGTTCGCGGGAACGATCGGCGTTTTCGCGGGCTGCAGTTTCGGCTCGTACTTCCTTCGCAACGTGCTCGGGGGCCGGGACGCCATCGAGCGCTTTACCAGCGACTACCAGGTCGCTAGCTACCCCGAGCTGCTCGGTGCCGGCTACGACTTCTTGGCGACACGGGTTGCGTACAAGCTCGATCTGCGCGGGCCGGCCATGACGTTGCAGTCGGCATGCTCGACGTCGCTGCTTGCCGTCACCCAAGCATGTCAAGCGCTGATGTTGCGCCAGGCCGACATGATGCTCGCGGGCGGAGTCTCGATCTCGTTTCCGCAAAAGCGGGGCTATCTGTACCAGGAAGGCGGCATGGTGTCGCCCGACGCGCACTGTCGCACGTTCGACGCGCTAGCCAACGGCACGGTGTTCGGCGACGGTGCCGGCGTCGTGGTCCTGCGGCGCCTGGAGGATGCGCTCGCTGACCACGACTCGATCTATGCGGTGATTCGCGGCTTCGGCGTCAACAACGACGGCTCGGGCAAGGTCGGCTATACGGCTCCGAGCGTTCAAGGGCAAGCGTCGGCCGTGCGCGCGGCACATGCGATGGCCGGCTTCGAACCGAGTACGATCGGCTTCGTCGAATGCCACGGAACGGCGACGCCGCTCGGAGATCCGATCGAATTTGCCGCGCTGAGCAAAGCGTTCGGCCCCAGCGCGAACGGTAAGAGCTGCGCTCTGGGTTCCGTCAAGACCAACGTCGGACACCTCGACGTCGCCTCGGGCGTAACGGGGCTCATCAAGGCGGCGCTAACGATCCGTCACGGCAAGATTCCGCCGACGCTCCATTTTAAGACGCCGAATCCGAACATCGATCTGGCGGCGAGCCCGTTCTTCGTGAATACCGAGCTGGCCGAGTGGCCCACGCACGGACTTCAACGACGCGCGGCCGTGAGTTCTTTCGGTGTCGGCGGGACGAACGTGCACGTCGCGCTCGAAGCGGCTCCATCGTCGTCGTCCCGCGCCGCCTCCGACGCGCCGCAACTGATCGTGCTCTCGGCTCGCACCGAGTCTGCACTGAAAGACGCGCGCGCTCGTTTGGCAGCACATCTGCGCGCTTCCGCGGGCGAACGGCTTGACGACGTCGCACATACGCTGCAAGCCGGCCGGCGCGCGTTCCCTGTCCGCTGCGCGGTGATCGCGCGTTCGCCGGCAGCAGCCGCCGATGCGCTCGAACGACCCGAGCGCCTCACGTTCGGACGGGCGGGCGAACGTGAGCCGAGCGTCGCCTTCATGTTCCCCGGCCAGGGCGCGCAGTATCCGGGCATGGGTCGCGAGCTCTACGACGGCGTCGCCACGTTTCGCGCCAGCGTCGACCGCTGCGCCGACATCCTGCAGCCGATCCTCGGCCGTGATTTGCGCGCGCTGCTGCGCGGTGACGGCGACCCGGAGGAATTGGCGTCGACCGACATCGCCCAACCGGCACTGTTCACCATCGAATTCGCGCTCGCGGAACTGTTGCGTAGCTATGGCATCGCTTGCGCCGCCACCGTTGGGCACAGCGTCGGGGAATTCGTTGCCGCATGCCTAGCCGGCGTCTTTTCGGTCGAAGATGCGCTCGCGCTCGTCGCCGAGCGCGGCAGGCTCATGCGAGCGCTTCCCGCAGGTGCGATGATAGCGGTGCGTGCGCCCGCCAGTGCGTTCGAGCCTTTGCTCGATGCGGGGCTCGACATCGCAGCCCGCAACGCGCCTGGATTGGCGGTCGTATCGGGAGCGGCCGACGCGATCGATCGTTTCGAGCGGCGCCTAAACGGCGCTGGTATCGCGTGCCGGCGATTGCACACCTCCCACGCTTTCCACTCGTCGATGATGGATCCCATGATCGCGCCGTTCGCGCGCCACATCGGGGCGGTACGTCTTTCTCCACCCTCCGCGCCATACGTGTCGAGCCTGACGGGCACGTGGATCGCTACGGAGGAAGCGACTTCGCCGCAGTACTGGGCCCGGCATTGCCGCGAGCCGGTTCGCTTCGCAGACGCGTTACAGACGCTCGTCGAGGCCGGCGTCGACGCGCTCGTCGAGGTAGGCCCGGGCACGACGCTCGCGACGTTTGCGCTGCAGGGCGCCGCCAAGGGTGGACGCCCTGCGGTTCTTGGCACGCTGCCGGGTAGCGATCGCGAACACAATGACCTGGAGGGCGTGCTGCAGGCCGTCGGGCGACTGTGGATCGCCGGGGCGCGGCCCAATTGGCAGGCGCTTGGGTCCGGCACCGTCCGCTCGCGCATTTCTCTGCCGGCATACCCTTTCGAGCGGTCGCGCCACTGGATCGAGCCGTCGAACGTTGCATCGCAGCAGCGACTCGAACCGAACCTCGCGGCATTGACTCTTCCAGAGACGGATCGAACGCACCGTCGCGACGCCCAACAGACGGTCGCGGCGCCGTCCAGGCCGTCGCGCGCGACGCGCGTACAGACTGATCTGCGCACTCTTCTCGAAGAGCTTTCCGGCGAGAGTCTGGCAGGTACCGATCCGCGCGCGACGTTCCTCGAGCTGGGCTTCGATTCGCTCGCTTTGGGCCGCTTCGTTGCGCAGGTCCAGTCGCAGTTCGGGGTGGGCGTGACTTTCCGTCAGCTCCTAACCGAGATCCCCTCGATTGCCGCGCTCACGGATCACGTCGTCCCGCAGTTGCCGCCCGAGCCGCAGATAGCGGTCACAGAAGCGGTCGCGACGGCGCTGCGGCCCCAGCCCGCGATCGGCCCGTCTGCCGGCGCCGAAACCACGATTGAAATCGTCATGCGCGAGCAGCTGGAAGCGATGCAGCAGTTGATGCGCGAGCAGCTCGAGGCGCTCAAAGGGCTGCAGATCGCGCCGGCGACAACGTCCCCGATCGGCACTGCGCCGCTGCCTGCCGCAGCGACCGCTGCGCCGGAGGCGGCAGAATCCGAAACGTCTACACGCTTGGACGCCTTCCGCGTGATGAGCGCCGCCAAGGCCGAGGTGACGCCGGCGCAGCGCGCGCACATCGAGGAGCTCGTCGCGCGCACGGTCGCGCGCACGCAGGAGTCGAAGCGCCTGACGCAGCGCTACCGCCGCGTGCTGGCGGATCCGCGGGTCGCGGCCGGATTCCGCAGCGAGTGGAAGGAGATGGTTTACCCCATCACCTGCGTCCGAGCGAAGGGCTCCCGCATTTGGGACGCCGACGGTAACGAATACATCGACCTGTTGAACGGCTTCGGGCAAACGGCATTCGGCCACGCTCCGGATTTCGTCGTCGACGCCGTGGCGGCGCAGTTGCAGCGCGGCTTCGCCATCGGACCCCAGACGGAGCTCGCCGGCGAGGTCGCAGAGCTCTTCTGCGAGCTGACGGGCAACGAGCGGGCGACCTTCTGTAATACCGGCTCGGAAGCCGTCATGGCCGCCCTGCGGGTCGCGCGAACCGTGACCAACCGCGAGCGCGTCGTCGTCTTCGAAGGCGCGTATCACGGCCAGTTCGACGAAGTCCTGGTGAAGAGCGCACGAACGTCGCGCCGCTCCCTGCCGGTCGCCCTCGGCATTCCGGCCGAAGCGGTGGCCAATATCACCGTTCTTCCCTACGGCGAATCCGAAAGTCTCGAATGGGTGCGCGAGCATCAAAATGAGTTGGCCGCAGTCGTCGTGGAGTCGGTTCAGAGCCGCCATCCCGCGCTGCGTCCCAAGGAGTTTCTAGCCGAACTTCGCAGGATCACGGAGGCGTCGGGGACGGCCTTCGTCTTTGACGAGGTCGTCACCGGATTTCGAATGCACCCAGGCGGCATGCAAGAGATCTTCGGGATCCGCGCCGACCTCGGGACGTACGGAAAAGTGGTCGGCGGGGGTCTTCCGATCGGCATCCTAGCCGGGAAGGCGCGCTTCATGGATGCGCTCGACGGCGGCATGTGGCAATACGGCGACGACTCGTTCCCGCAGGTCGCGCCGACATTTCTGGCCGGCACGTTCGTGCGGCATCCGCTCGCGATGGCTGCGGTGCTGGCGGTGCTGCGGCATGTCAAAGCGGAAGGACCCGCGCTGCAAGAGCTGCTCGCCCGGCGCACCGCAGCGCTGGTCGCTCGGCTGAACGCCGAGCTCGAATCCCGAGGGATCGAGTCACGCATCGAGACCTACGGCAGCCTTTTCTACATGAACTTCGCCGCCGAAGACCGGCTCGCGAGCCTGCTCTACTATCACCTGCGCCTACGAGGCATTTACGTGCAGGAGGGCTTCCCGAGCTTCATTGGGACCGAGCATACCGATGCCGATATCGACGCGATCGTCGCCGCCTTCTCGCAGAGCCTGGGCGAGTTGCAGGGCGTGGGCATTCTTGCGGATGCTTCGCGCGAGCCGATCGCAGCCGTAACTGCGCCGGATGAGGTTCCTCTCGACGAGGTTCCTCTAACGGAAGAGCAGACGGAGATTTGGCTTTCTGCGCAAGTGAGCGACGAAGCGTCCTGCGCCTTCAATGAATCGGTAACGCTCCGTCTGCGCGGACCGCTCGATGGACCTTCGTTTCAAGACGCGTGGAACCGCATCGTCGCCCGCCACGACGCACTGCGCGCCTCGTTCGGCGTAACCGGTGAGTCGATGCGCATCACGCCGCCGCGGCCACTCGCATTTTTGCACACCGACGTCGCGCAGGGATCGCCATCCGAGCGCGAGGCGGCGCTTCGCGAAATCGTCCACACGGACGCCCGAACCGCATTCGATCTCGCGCGCGGACCGGTCGTGCGCGCGCATCTGGTTCGCCTCGCGTCCGACGAGCATGCATTCGTGTTCACCGCGCACCACATCGTGTGCGACGGGTGGTCGATGAACGTCATTCTGTCCGAACTGGCCGAAATCTATAGGGCGCTTTCGCAGGGGCGCGAGCCGGAACTGCTGGAAGCCCTCGCGTTCGCTAGCTACGCGCGGCGGCAGACGCTGCGCGACCCGGGCGAGATCGCAAGAATCGAATCCTACTGGCTCGAGGAATTTGCCCACACGCCCCCGCTGCTCGAGTTGCCGACAGACCGGCCAAGGCCGGCGATCAAGACGTACAACGGGGACACCCGCACCACGACGGTCAACGGCGACTGCTACCGGGCCATCAAGAAGGCCGGCGCGCGGCACGGATGCACGCTCTTTGTGACCCTGTTGGCAGCGTTCGACCTTCTCGTCGGCCGCCTTGCCGATCAAGATGACGTCGTCGTCGGCGTGCCGGCAGCCGGACAGGCATTGCTCGAGGGCGACATCCTGGTCGGGCACTGCGTCGATTTCCTGCCCATTCGCACCCGGCAAAGCCCGCAAATGACCATCGGGGGCTTTCTCGTCGACGTCAAGCGCCGCGTCCTCGACGCATACGAGCACCAGCAATACACGCTTGGCACGCTCGTCCGCAAGCTGGCGCTGGAGCGCGAGAAGGGCCGGGTCCCGCTCGCCGAGATCCAGTTCAATTTAGAGCGCTTCGCCGACGGCTTGAACTTCGGATCGATCGAGGCGACCGTCGTGCCCAACCCGAAGGCTTTCGTCAACTTCGATCTTTTCCTCAACGTGGTCGAATCGAGCGACGGCTTGCGCGTCGATTGCGACTACAACACCGACCTCTTCGACTCTGCGACCATCGATCGTTGGCTCGGTTACTTTCGAGCGCTCCTCGATGAAATCGTCCGCGACGGCGCGCAGGCGGCCGCCCGCGTCGATTTCCGGCCGGACGACGAACGGCGACTCCTTTCGGCGATCAACGACACGGCCGCCGAGTATCCGCGGGAGCAGACGGTGCACGGACTCTTCCGCGCGATGGCCGCAACTCGCCCGGACGCGCTCGCAGTCCGCTTCGGCGACGAGGCCATCAGCTACGGCGCACTGGCCCGCCGCGTCAATCAAGCCGCGAATTACTTGTCCGGCCGCATCGGCGGTCCAGGTCAGCGCGTCGCGGTCTGCCTCGACCGTTCGCCCGACCTGCTCGTGGCGTTGCTCGCGACTCTGAGCAGCGGGCACTCGTACGTACCGCTCGATCCGGCCCATCCGCCGGCGCGCCTGCGGCGTATCGTGGAAGATGCGCGCGTCGCGGCGCTCATCTGCGACGGGTCGATCGGTGCCTCGAGCATTCCCAGCGGCGTCGAGGTGATCGATCTGCGCGGTGCCGCCGGTGCCATCTCGAGAGCGTCCGACGCAGACCCCCAGGCGCTCGCGCCGGCTCCCGACGCGGCTTATGTCATCTATACCTCAGGGTCGACCGGCGAACCAAAGGGCGTCGAAGTCACCCACCGCTCGGTCGTCAATCTCCTGACGTCGATGTCGCGAAAGCCCGGTCTTGCGGCGAATGACGTGCTGTTCGCCGTGACCACCATATCGTTTGACATCGCGGCGCTCGAGTTGTTTTTGCCGCTCGTCGTGGGCGCGACGGTCGCGCTCGCCTCGCGTGAAGACCTGACCGACGGGATCACCATCGTGCAGCGGATGCGAAGCGTCGGAGCGACGTCGATGCAAGCGACGCCTGCGCTGTGGCAGGCACTGCTCGACGCCGGATTTCGTTCGCATCCTAGCTTCACCATGCTTTGCGGCGGCGAATCGCTCCCACGCGAGCTGGCAAACCGGCTCCTCGCGGGCGGCGGCGAACTCTGGAACGTCTATGGGCCAACGGAAACGACGATCTGGTCATCCTGCGCAAAGATCGAACGCGGCCAGGAGTCGATCTCGATCGGCACGCCGGTAGCGAATACGCAACTCTACGTCCTCGACCGCGCCGATCGGCCGGCACTCCTCGGGGCGATCGGCCAACTGCACATCGCCGGGGACGGCCTCGCGCGAGGTTACGTGAACCAGCCCGCCCTCACCGACCGGAAGTTCGTGCCGAACCCGTTCGGCCCAGGGCGCATGTACCGGACCGGCGACCTGGCTCGCGTCTCCTCCGACGGCCGGGTGCAGGTTTTGGGTCGCATCGATCATCAGGTCAAACTGCGTGGCTTTCGGATCGAGCTCGGCGAGATCGAGAACGTTCTCCGGCACAAGGCCGATTTCGCGGAAACCGTTGTGATGTTGCGTGAGGACCTCCCCGGGGAACCGCGCCTGGTGTGCTACTACGTCGATCCGAAAGAGTCGGCGCACGACCCCGCCTCGCTGCGAACGCTCGCGGCAGAAAACCTTCCCGACTATATGATTCCTTCGGCGTGGGTCAAGCTGGCACGCATGCCCCTTTCGGTAGCCGGAAAGGTCGACCGCGCCGCACTCCCCGCTCCCGACCCATTGCCTTGCCAGAGCCACTTTCGATCGCCCGAGACGCCCACCCAGACGACCCTGGCGCGTATCTGGGGGGATGTCTTGCACCTCGAGCGGGTCGGGCTCGACGACGACTTTTTCGCCTTGGGCGGCGACTCGATTCACCTTTTTCAAATCACTGCGCGCGCGAACCAGAACGGCCTTCGACTAGCGGCGAAAGAGCTGCTACGGCATCCCACGATCGCCGCGCTGGCTCGCCGGCTCGACGAAGTCGCGCCGCCTCTACAAGAGCGGGCCGTCCCCGTTTCCCCAATTTCGATCGCGCGAATCGCTCCTCTAGAGGATTCCCCGCGCCGGAGCAAAGGCGTCCTGCGGATCACGGAGCATTCGTGAGCACAAACGCCACGCAGCTGCGCGATGCCCGCCACCGGCTCGCCTTTCCTTGCTCGCAGTCGCAGAAACGCTTCTGGTTCGAGTCGCAGCTACATCCCGACAACCCGGCACTCAACGTCGCCGTCCGCTGGCGCCTAGAGGGAGAGGTCGTCAACGCACAGCTCGAGCAGGCGTGGCGTCTCATGATCGCACGCCACCAGACGCTGCGCTCGTTCTTCGCGACCATCGACGGCGAGCCGCACCAAGTCGTCGAACCCGCGGTCACATTTCATATCCCCGTCATCGATTTGACGCCGCTACCCGAGGGCGATGCGTATGCTGAAGCCGAGCGCATTGCCTCAATCGAGGCCCAGCGCACCTTCGACATCAGTCTCGCGCCGCTGATCCGCGTTACTCACGTTCGCGTTCGGGCCGACGTCTCGATGATCTTGGTCACTGCCCACCACACCGTGTGCGACGGATGGTCGGTCGGGATCCTTGCCCGCGAGATGGGTCAAATCTGCGCCGCCCTGAGCGCCGCGCAGATTCCGGCGCTTCCTGCGCTCGCAACGTCGTACGCGGACTATACCGCGTGGGAGCGCGAGCTGTCTGCATCAAGCACCCACGCCGCCGATCGCGATTGCCTCAAACACAAGCTGCTGGAATTCGAGCAGTTCGAGATATTGCCCGACAAGCCGCGCCCGGCCATCCAAACCGCAAACAGTGAAATCGTCTCGGTGCTGCTCGAACGCGGTCTGACCGATACCCTAGCAGGACTATCGCGAGCGAACAACTGCACGTTCTTCATGACGGCGTATGCGACGTTGCTCGTGCTGCTGTACCGCTACTCGGGAAAAATTGACATTTCCGTCGGAACGCAGATTGCCGGGCGCGAAGAAGTGGATTTCGAACCGCTCGTCGGGACCTTCATAAACACCGTCGCGTTGCGTACGGACGTCTCCGGCGACCCGACATTTGTCGAACTGCTCGCACGGGCGCGCGACACCGTGACCGATGCGCTCGAGCTGCGCCACATACCGCTCGAAGAACTGATCGAGATCGTCAGGCCCAAGCGCGACTTGAGCCGCAACGTGCTCTTTCCGGTGAACTTTGTCTACCAGAGGTCGTTCATCCAGAACGAGACGTATGGCAACTTCAGGCTCATCGATCTCCCTTCGCGCTCGGCGGGGCCGATCTGTGATATAAACTTCTTCATGGTCGAACGGCCTGACGGATGGCGCACATCGGTCGAGTTCAATACGGATTTGTATCGGCGCGAAACAGTCGAACGAATGCTTGCCCGCTTCGTCGGACTGCTACGCGCGGTTGCTCGTGTTCCGAGCAGCACGATTTCGGCTCTCCCGATCATGGGCGACGAGGAGCGTCGCCTTCTCGAAGCGCTTGGCGCAGGCGAGTCGAGCTCGTACGGCCGCGATAAGAGCGTGCACGAGCTATTTGCGATGCAAGCCGCACGCGCGCCCGACGCCGTTGCCGCAATCGAGGGCGCTTCAAAACTCACTTATGCGCAGCTCGACCGGGACTCGAATCGGCTTGCACGCTACCTAGAGACTCTGGGTGTGACTCCGCACGCGGCGGTCGGCGTCGCGCTCGAGCGCTCGCTCGATCTGCCCGTCGTCCTGCTTGCAATTCTGAAAGCCGGGGCGGTCTACGTTCCACTCGACCCGACGTATCCGCGGGAGCGCCTCGCGTTTGTGATTGAGGACGCCCGCGTCCAGGTAATCGTCACCAAAGGGACGATCCGCGGACTGCTGCCGGAGGGCTTTGCGTCCATCGTCGACCTCACTGAGTCAGCCTCTCGGATCGGAGTGCAGCGCGACGACGCTCCGCACGTCGAGTGCGGCGGAGACGCTCCGGCGTACATCATGTACACGTCGGGTTCGACCGGTCGTCCCAAAGGCGTTACAATCGCGCATCGGGCGATCGCGCGACTCGTGTGCCAGACGAA
The DNA here is from genome assembly GCA_003156715.1 of Candidatus Tityobacter terrigena. Classification (GTDB taxonomy): domain Bacteria; phylum Vulcanimicrobiota; class Vulcanimicrobiia; order Vulcanimicrobiales; family Vulcanimicrobiaceae; genus Tityobacter; species Tityobacter terrigena. Next base: position 25,161 of record PMHO01000057.1, on the reverse strand, counting down.
CTACATCGACGTTCGCGCGAACGACACCGTGCTACAGTACGCATCGCTGGCATTCGATGCGTCGACGTTTGAGATTTGGGCGCCCCTGCTCAATGGCGGCCGGCTCGCAATTGCCCCGCCCCGCCTGCTTTCGGCGGCCGAGCTGAGTCAGACCATCGAAAAGCTCGGCGTAACGATCCTCTGGTTGACGGCGGAATTGTTCCGCGAAATGGTCGAGCAGGGTGTTACGGCGTTTGGTCGCCTTCGCTACCTCCTTGCGGGCGGGGACGTCGTTTCGCCGTTTCACGCTCGGCAGTTCGTGCAGACGTACCGCGAATGCCGGCTGATCAACGGATATGGTCCGACTGAGAACGCGACCTTCAGTTGCGCTTATGCGGTCCCCTCGGCCGATGCGATCGGCGAGAGCGTTCCGATCGGCCGCCCAATTTCGAACTCGAGCGCGTACGTACTCGACGCCCGGATGCAACCGGTCCCCTTCGGCGTCGTCGGCGAGCTCTGCGTCGGCGGCGACGGTCTCTCGAGCGGTTACCTCAACCTGCCCGAACTCACCGCGGAGCGCTTCGTACGCCATCCGTTTTCTGCCGATCCCGGCGCGCGCCTTTACCGAACGGGCGACCTCGTGCGGCAGAGAGGCGACGGCCTCATCGAGTTTGTCGGCCGCAGCGACGACCAAGTAAAGATCCGAGGCTATCGAATCGAGCTCCGCGAGGTCGAGACGGCGCTGTCCGCTCATCCAAGCGTCGCTGCCGTGGTCGCCGTCGCAAGCGACCAGCCGTCCGGCGACAAGGCGATACTCGCCTACGTCGTCCCACGCGGTCTGACCCCCGCGCGGCTCGATGTCGACGCACTCCGAGCATGGCTGAGCGAGCGTCTCCCGGCGTTCATGCTGCCGGCAGCGTTCGTAGCACTGCCGGCGCTACCGATGTCGTCCAATGGCAAGGTCGACCGTCGCGCCCTACCGATTCCCGCGCCGCGGCACAGTCCAAAGTCTGCGAAATACCATTCCGCTACTGAGGCCCGGCTGGCGAACATCCTCGGCGAGCTCCTCGGCATCGACCAAATCGAGCGCGACGTCGACGTCTTCTCGCTTGGCTTCCACTCGCTCGTCGCCGTTCGTTTCGCCGCACGCGTGGAAGAGGCATTCGGAGCAGAGCTTAAGTTGCGCGTGCTCTTCGAGGATCCGACGATAGCAGCCATCGCCGCGCAGCTTGACGCACCACCGACGAATGACGCACGGCACGATGCAGCGCCGGTCGTGACGTTGAACAAGAACGGTACGCGCACGCCATTCATTTTCTTTCACGGCGACCTCTTCGCCGAAGGAATGTACGCACGCAGACTTGCCGCCGCCCTTGGCCCCGATCAACCGGTGTACTCTGCGGCGCCGCACGGCACGGGCGGGCTGCCGTTGCTGCCCACTATCGAAGACATGGCGCGCGACTATGCGCAAAGAATTCGTAGCTTGCAACCGAAGGGGCCGTACCGGCTGGGCGGGTTCTGCGCGAGCGCCCTTGTCGCGTTCGAGCTTGCGCACATCTTGCGCTCCCAGGGTGAAGTCGTCGACCGCCTGCTGCTCATGAATTCATCGCCGCTACCGAGCAAACGGATCGCCGCAATCGATAAGCTCGTCCGGCGCATCGGCTTGGACGCCAGGTTAAAGCCGCATTTGCGCGACCGCCTCTGCTATAACATCGCGCGACTCCACGCCGCCTTGGTGGGCGGTCCGCTCGCTACCATCGCCGTCCTCAGCCGGACGTTTTGGTCCATCGTAAGCCGTTCCCAAGCGACCGCGACCGCACTCGAGCCGCTGCCGTTCGAAAAGCGGCAGGGCGTCCGAGCGACCGAAAACTCTTTCGCACACATCGTTGCCGCGCTCACGTACCATCCGCAGCCCCACGAGGGCGACGTCACTCTGATTTGGGGAAAAGACCAGGCGACGATGTTCAACGATCGCACGATGGGCTGGGGCGCGGTCGCTAGCCACGTCGAGGTCGTCACAATGGGTGGCGGACACATGACCGCCCTCGGCGAGCGCCTCGAAGAGCTCGCCGCCACCGTTGCGACGAGCCTCGAGGGATAGCGGAGCGATGATGACGACCGATGACCGTATCGCTATCGTGACGCCGAGCTTCGCACGAGACTTCGAGTCGTGCAGGGATCTCAACCAAAGCGTCATCGCCTTTCTGCCGCCGCAGGCAAAGCATTACATCATCGTGGACGCATGCGACCTCAACATGTTCCGCCCGCTCGCGAACAGCCGTACCGTCGTCGCGGCCGTTGAAGACGTCCTCCCAAGAGGTTACGTGAAGCTGCGGTTTTCGAAGAAATGGTGGTTCTCATCTCCGGCGATGGCTATGGCTAAGGGCTGGTTAATCCAGCAGCTAGTCAAGCTTTCTGCCGCGAGTGCCCTCGATGAGCCCGTGCTCGTCAACGTCGACTCGGACGTGCGCTTCGTTCGACCCGTCGATCCTTCGCTCTTTATCGCCGGCGGGCGCACGAGGATGTACCGCCTTCCCAATGGCGTCACCGCCGGAATGCAGCATTTCAAATGGCACAGAAACATCTGTCGCCTCCTGGACGTCCCCGCCGACGAGCTGCCAATGGCCGACTACGTAGGCAACGTCATAAGCTGGGACCGCACGATCGTTCTCCGAGCCCTCGATCACATCGAACGGACCACGGGGAAGGCGTGGCATGTCGCGTACACGCGCGCACGATCCGTCGGCGAGTATTTCGTGTACGGGCTATATGTCGACAAGGTGATTGGCCCCGACGCGGCAGCCGTTTGGATCGACGATCGCTCGTGGTGTCACACGTACTGGGGACCCGGCCCGCTGCTACAATCGCAGGTCGACTCGTTCGCAAGTTCGATGCGGGCGGATGACGTCGCCTTTTCAATTGCGGGCTACACGCAGACCTCTCCAGACGTGACGCGCGACGCCACGGCGCTGGCCTTGCGTCTGGCCGCCGCCTCGTGACGACTTTTGCGCCGAACGGCGGCGGATCCACTTCAGGAGGCCCCCAGTGCTAAGGAAGCCTGTGCTTGGTCGCGACGTACTTCTATTCTTTGAGGATCGCGATCAGGATACGTTCGTACGAGGCGATCGTCGTCTTCGGCGCAGGCTCCGGAAGGCCGCCGCGATTTTTCGCCCTAACAAGCAGAACATCACCGGCTTCGAAATGTCGTTTATGCTTTTGTGCCGGGCTCTGAGGCTGGCCCACCAAACCGTGCACGTAAATAATTTTCGCCTCGCTCGACGGCACCCGGAATACCCCGTGGGCATCTGCGGCTACACGCATATCCTTAACGACTGGAAGCTTCCAAACCCCGCCGTCCTCGGGCCCGGCCTTTATGACCACCCCAGGCAGAATCTCGCGCTAATGGACGATTCGCGTTTTCGATCGTATCTGATGTTCTGCAACTGGATGCGCGATATGTTCGCGACCGGCTACGATAGCGAAATGCTTCGTCTGTGGTTCGGGGGCATAGACCTTTCCGAATGGCCGGACGCAAAACATCTAACCAAGAGCATCGACGTGCTCGTGTACGATAAGATTCGTTGGAACCGCGATACATTCGTTCCGAACCTTCTACAACCGATTCTCGATGAACTATCGCGGCGCGGCTTGCGCTTTCACGTCCTTGAGTACGGCCGCTACACCCACCCTCGCTACCGCGCGTTGCTCAAGCGCAGCCGCTCGATGATTTTCCTTTGCGAACACGAGACGCAGGGGATGGCATATCAGGAATCCCTGGCCAGCGACGTCCCCGTCTTAGCTTGGGATCAGGGTTACTGGCTGGACCCAAATCGACACCGCTGGGAGAGTGGGCCCGTCGCGGCCACGTCGGTTCCATACTTTTCGGATCAATGCGGCGAGCGTTTTAAAGGGCTCCACGATCTGGGGCCTGCGCTCGACCGTTTCATGAGCAGACTGGCTTCCTATTCGCCGCGACGCTACGTCAGCCAACACCTGTCGCTCACCAAATCGGCGGAACTCTATCTGCAGGCGTATCACGATGCTGCAGCAGATACGCCCAGATCGTCGGTTGACGCCCTCCAAGCGGCCTTCGGCGTTCCGATCCCCACTTGCCAGGTCTCGAGTGCAATCGCGAAGACGTCCGCGACCTCGTAGGCGATACGCTTCAGCGTGCCGGCCGAACGGTTGACATAAACCTCGTGATACGGCTCGCGCAGGAGCCCGTTACAACATTCGAGCAGCCCTCGCTCGGCCTGCCGCGGCAACGCCCGCTAGGCGCAAGTACCCTACTGCTGGCTATCGCAATCGCCGCTTTAGCGCTCGGCATTTTCTTCCGGTTCTACCACATCGAGCGAAAAGTCTATTGGGGCGACGAGGTCTATACCTCGCTGCGAATGCTAGGCGAAACCGAAGCGAGCGTCGTTCGGCGTGCCCCCGGCCTCCATGACGTTCGAGATCTACAGCTCATCCTACATCCCGTAGCGCCCGGAGGTGCTGTGGATTTCCTTGCACCTGCCTCGGGGCTTGCGCTCGAAGAGCCACACCACCCGCCGTTCTATTACGAACTGGCGCATTTGTGGGCCGGGCTCTTTGGCAATTCCATCGTCGCGACGCGCAGCCTGTCGGCGCTAATATCGCTCTTTGCACTGCCACTCGCATTTTGGCTCGGCCTCGAACTATACGGGTCGCGTCGGGCCGGCTGGATCGCCGTCGCCTTATTAGCGCTATCCCCGGTCGCGGTCATCTACGCCCAGGAAGCACGCGAATACGCCCTCTGGGGTATCGCCCTGCTGGCACTCAACGCTGCGCTGTTGCGCGCCCTGCGCCTCGACCGCCCCGCTGCTTGGGGACTTCTGACCGTGCTGACGGCATTCAGCTTATACGTATTCCCGCTCACCTTTCTCCCGCTAGCCGGGCTTGCTTCCTACGTGCTCGCAACGCAATGGAGAAAGCCGAAGCTCTTGCTTCGCTGTGGCCTCGCCTTAGCGCTCGGGACCGTCGCGTATCTTCCGTGGCTACTTATCCTGTTACATCATCTGCACGCGGTCACCGACTCGCTTGCCTCCACGTTCCAAAGCCGGACCTCACCCGGCGACGTGCTGCGTGCGTTTGCCGGCTCGTTGCGCCTCGATATGTTCGATTCGAATTTGGTTCGATCTTCGCACGCGGGCGTCGTCACCACCGCCGTTGCCGTCGTTACGCTCTTGGTCGCCTTCATATTCGTCGCGCTCCGGGAGCAGCCGCGCGTTTGGCTGTTTCTTGCTCTACCGATCCTGTGGACGACGCTTCCCCTCCTCATTCCCGATCTGTTCAGCGGCGGCGAACGCGTACGCAATCCGCGCTATTTCACTCCGGCTTACCTCTACTTCGATTATTGCCTGGTCGGATTGCTTTACGCCGCAACTGCCTCTCGAAACGCACGTCGCGCCCTCATTGGGAACGCCTTCCTAGTAGCGCTTCTTGCCGGGAAAGCAGTATCGTGTCTTGCCAGTTCCCAAGCGACGACGTGGTGGAACAAAATGCAGGACAATTCCATTGCCGTCGCGCGCGCGGTCAACGGAACGCCGCGACCGCTCGTGGTCAGCGACGCATATGTCGACTATGCCCTCGTTCTTAGCAACTACCTTCGGCCCGGCGTCGCCGTGGCACTGAGCCCATCGTGTTACGAGTGCGCCGACGATGCGAAGAAACAATTAGACGTAAGCATGTTACCGCAAGGTCGTTTCACGGACGTCTTTGCGCTCGGCCCTTCGGCCCAGTTGCAAAGCCGCCTGAAGAGACTAATCGCGCAGCGCCACCTCGGGATCGCATATCATTGTATAAACGTTCGACACAACTGTATCAGCGGCCTCAACATCGAACCGGTTTTTGGCGCGGGGCCCGGGCGTTCGCAGTAGCACATGAATTCCACGACTTACCGGGATACGCTTGCCTTCGAGGGCGCCTCACGCGAACGAGCAAGTAAACTTTACCCCACTTGGCTCGATGTCGTCGCGCTTTGTGCTGTCTTCGGGACCGGACTTTCGCACGTTTACTCGCCGTTTGCCGGTGACCAATTTCTCTATTTGGTCGGCGCACACAAAGTCGCACACGGGGTCATGTACCGTGAGTTTTGGGATCTCAAGCAACCGCTTATCTTTTATTTCTACGCCGCCGCTGGACAGCTTTTTGGTTTCACCGAGGCGGGCATCCACCTGTTTGAGGCATTCTACCAAACGATCTTCGCCGCAGCCCTGATCGCCGTATGTGCGCCGCGATTTCGCTTTCGCTGGGTTGCGAGCATCGTACCGTTGCTGACCATCGTTCCATACTATGCCTTTGCCAACAATGATGCCCTCACGTCCGTCGAGGCCTTAGCCGGCTTTCCGATTTTCCTGGCGGCCTTTTGGGCGACTGACTCACTTCGGACGGAGCGCGGCTCTATTTGGAGAGCGACCGCTGCCGGCATTGCCGGGGGGCTAGCGGCGGCACTAAAGCTTGCGTTCCTACCGCTCGTCGTCGCGCTTTGGGCGGTACCCTTAACGTTAGGCATCCGGAGAGACGGCAGCCGCAGATTCCGCCTTGCCTTATTTCTCATTCTCGGCTGTGCTGCGCCCCTGGCAATACTCGCGGTTCACTTTAAAGCGGCGGGCGTACTCAATGTCGCACTCCTTACGACCTTCGTAGACCCCCTTGTTATTTTTCAGCAACTCGCGCCGGCGTACCGGAGTCCGTTCTGGCTGGAGACGGGAGAATTTGCCCGCGCAATGTGGCCTCTCGTGACCCTTGCGTTCATTGGTATGCTCTCGGATCGGCGCCGGCCCGACGTGCTCTCGAGGCAGATGGCCGTATGGATAGTCGCGGGCTTCGCCCTCATCGTTCTTCAGGTGTGGTCATTTTATTATAAGTTTTTCATCGTCGTCGTACCGATGGGGGTCCTATCGGCGAGCGGAATTGACGGTCTGTGGAGTGTAGCGCGAGCCCGAGGGGGCTGGACAAAGGTGCTGCTTGTGGGCACATTCGGCGTTATGGTCGCCTCGTCGACGTTGGTGGGGCTCCGCATGCGTTCTCGGTGGTTTCTTTGGGCGAGTGAAAACCAACGCGCCACTGCGTCCGAACGTTCGTTCTTAAACCGTGCCGACGCGCGTCCGGGTCCGATCTATATCTTCGGCGATCCACGAATGTACTACTATTCGGGGCGCGATCAAGCTGTTTCGATCAACGGTTGGTCGCCGCAGTTGCTGCTGCCCGCGGAGTGGCACCGGCTCCGTGACGAATTAGACTTGGCGGCGCCGCCATACATAATGGTGCAGAGCACTTTCATGCCGATTGTGCGCAAGGAGCCCGCAATGGTCGCGTTCATATCGTCCAGATACCGGGTTGCATTCACCTCACGCGACGGCACCTGGTACGAGCGCCGCCGCGCCGGCCTCGGCCTCAGAGAGAGCGCACCGAACCGCTAGGCGGTTGCGTCGACCAAAGCTTCCCGACCGGGTGCCCGGTCCTGCGCCCGTACGCTAGAAGCGATCGAGCGTGCTCCACGCATTTGAGGATCCCAGTCGAATATTCCGGCGACCATCGAGACGCGATTGCGCGCTCCGGTCTTGAAAAGTAGCCGCTTAAAATACCCTTGTACGGTATGCTCTGAGAGCGCCAGCATCTGAGCGATCTCACCGGCGCTCGAGCCGTCTAAAATGAGCGAGAGCACTTCGGTTTCCCGCCGCGTCAGCTGATGGCGCCGAGCCGCGCGTGCCAAACTGTCGCAGTTGCGGTCCTCTTCGACGCTGAGGATGAACATGATCCCCTCGCCACCCACAACGCGAACGACCCGCAACACCAGGTTGTCGCTTAGGAGGCCGACGCTCACCGGCGAAGCAGCTTCTTCCGGCTCCGCGGCTAGTTTGCGGATGAAAGCTTCCACGTCGTCTTGCAATTTCACGCGGCTTACGACGAGCCGGTTGAATTCGCCGTCGGGCGCGGAAACGTACCTGACGCGACAGCGCGTGTCGACGACAACAAAAGACGGGGAAGACGCAAGTGTAGTAATCTGCATCCTACTTTGAGAACACCACGAAAGCAGCGGGACCGTTCGTAAAACGGCCGGTCAGGGGAGCAATAAGCCCACAGATATTGGAACAGATTCTGTAATGAGTCTGAAGTGACGAATTGCTCACCTTAACCTGGGACTGGACTCTTGCGCCCCCTATTCGGTTAGGGCTAATGAACTAACGGCGTGGGGCCTTTTGCCTCACGGCGCTCGGCTTGCCTAGCTTCGCGAAGTTGAGGCGACTGGCCGATTTTTATGCGGCGTCAATTCTACGAGAGCCGATTTCATCATCCGTCAGATATCCATGCCTGTCGACTTTCAGATACGATTCCCCAGCGTTCGGTTGAAGCGACTCAATCGCTTTTCGGAACCGGCCATCCGAAGAAGGCGCCGCGCGGATGAGGCGGCCCGATGCCCGCGACAGCCCCGATTTGGGCTATTGGCAGGCAAGCGCGTTCCGGTTACGCTCTGGTCCTCCGGTGGGGAGCGCATACAGCACCCTTGTGCGACCGCGTGATTACGAGGAGATCACTCTTGCAATTTCAGGCGATTCCGCGTGCCCTGATCGTTTTGTGTGCGCTGCTGGTATCTCCAGTAGCAGCCGCTTCGACGATCCACGCGGGCGACCAGCTATTCGTCACCGTTTACGGTCACCCCGAATTGACCGGGCCGTTCGCCGTAAACGCGGAAGAGCGCATTTCCTTGCCGTTGGCCGGCACCATCGACGTGCACGGCTTGGAGACGCAACAGATCGCCGAGCGAATCAAACGAGCTCTCGGGCCGTATCTGATCAAACCCGCGGTCGACGTTCAACTTAAGTCGCAGCCCGATCGGATCTTCGTTTCGGGAGGCCCCGGCGGAGTGCTGAAATTTCAGCCGGGAGAGACCCTGGCCGCTGCCCTCGCCGACCTTCCCCTAAGCGGCCGAGAGGTTGCGTCGGGAGCTTCGGCGGATGGTGCGACCCGCAGCGACGACCGGCTTGCCTCCACCGCCACATCGCGCATCGATCTACGCCGCGTGGGCGTGATGCGTGACGGAAAAAGCTTGGGCACGTTCGATGCGACCGAGCTCTCGGCCGACGGCGGAAGCGGTCCGACGCTGCAACCTGGCGACACGATCGTACTCGTCGATAAACCGGTTGCGGTCCGCGTGAACGGCGCCGTGCAAACGCCGGGCGTCGCGTACCTTTGGAGCGACGAACCCCTCTCCGATGCCTTTGCCCAAGTGGGCGGATTGTCGGCATCGGCCGCCACGTCGCATCTTACGCTGGCGCGCGCCGGCACGACGCAAGTCGTAGCTCTCGGCGACGCGATATTCGTGCGTCCAGCGCAGAACAGGGATATCGTTACGGTGCCGTCGGCGCCGCGTGTCGTTGTGGCGGGGCTGGTCGACAAGCCGGGAACCGTGACCCTGAAGACCGACTTTTCGCTCCTAAGCGCACTGTACTCCGCCGGCGGCCCCACGACGTGGGCCAATCTGAGCCAGGTCCAAGTCATCAGCGGTGACGCGAAGACGACGTACGACATCGGAAAGATGGTGCACGGCGATACATCGCAAAATCCGCAGTTGAAGGATGGCGACGTCGTGTTCGTACCCGAGGGACACAAGGTCGACTCCAAGAGCATCTTCCAGAGCATCCTAGGCGGTGTCGGCTTGTTGTTGCTCAGGTGATGCCGATTCAAGCGTCAGATGAGTTGGCCCTAGTCTATCGGCCGAATCTGGCAGCATCCCGCGCAAGGCGAGCGATCGACATAAGCGCGGCGGCGATCCTGCTCGTACTCGCGTTGCCAATCATCGCGGCGGCCTGCCTTCTAACCTGGATGGAGGACGGAAGCCCCGTCCTGTTCTCTCAGCGCCGCGTCGGACGCTTCGAACGTACCTTTACGATTTACAAAGTGCGCACGATGCGCAAGTCGCTGTGTCAGGACGTGCGGTCGCCGAAAGATGACGCCGATCCCCGGGTCACTACCTTCGGGCGGTTTCTCCGCAAGACATCGGTCGACGAGCTCCCGCAGCTCTTCAACGTTCTCCGCGGCGACATGTCACTCGTCGGTCCACGCCCGGAGATGCCGTTCATCACGTACAACTACGAGCGCTGGCAGCACCTGCGCCACTTGATCGCTCCTGGGATCACCTGTATCTGGCAGGCGACGTGCCGTTCGCGGATCCCGTTAGAAGACCCCAAGGCGACCGCGCTCGACATCGACTACATCCGTCGTGCGTCGCCTGCACTGGACGGCGCACTTCTCGTGAGAACCTTCCTTTCCGTCGTGTTGCAGCGAGGAGCGTACTGAAGCTATGAACCGGCCGATTTGCATTATCGGGACGGGTTACGTGGGCATGGCGTGCATGATCGGGCTCGCGGAGCTCGGCTGGACCGTGCACGGATATGACATCTCCACCGATCGAATCGAGCGGCTTCGCCACGGCCAGCCGCCTTACCGCGAGCAGGGGCTCCAGGAGGCGCTGCGGCACCACGTCGCGCACGGGCGCATGCACTTCTTCGATTCCGTGGCGGAAGCAGTGCGCGATACGGAGATAGCGATCGTCGCGGTAGGGACGCCTTCGCACGAAGACGGATCCGCCGACGTTCGGGCGCTCGAGTGCGTTCTCGCCGAACTCTCCACGATTCGTTTTGCGTCGTGGCCGACGATCGTAGTTCGCTCTACCGTGCCGCCCGGCACCTGCGACCGCCTGGCGCCGCTCGTCGAGCGTTGGGGCGACCTCGTTTATGCCCCGGAGTTTCTGCGTGAAGGCTCGGCAGTTCATGATTTCCTCAAGCCCGACCGCATCATCGTGGGCTCGCGTAGGCCCCTTATCGCGGTACCCTACGTCCGTCTGTTCGAAGCGTTGCAGAAGCCCGTTGTTTTTACTTCGCTCTGCAACGCCGAACTCGTAAAGGGCTGCTCGAACGCCTTCCTGGCGATGAAGATTACCTATGCGAACGAAGTCGCCAATCTTTGCGACGCACTGGGTACGCACTACGACGACGTGCTTCGGGGCATGGGATACGATCCACGAATCGGGTCCGACTTCTTGCGGCCGGGCATCGGCTTCGGTGGCCCGTGCTTCGAAAAGGACGTAAAAAGCATGCGGCACACGGCGATCCAGCTGGAAACTAGCCGCGAGCTCTTTTCGGCGACGCTGCGCGTGAACGAGCGCCAGCCGATGCGCGTGATCGAAGCGCTTTGCGCAGAAATCGGCAGCATCGAAGGCGCCGCCATCGGCGTGTGGGGCCTCGCTTTCAAAGCTGGAACGGACGATATCCGGCACTCGCTCGCAGTACGCATCATCGAGGAGCTCGCCGAGCGCGGCGCGGTCATGACCGTGTACGACCCGGCCGTCTACGTGGCGCCGCTCCCGCCCGGGAGCCGGCTCGTTCGCTCGGCCGTCGAAGCTACGGACGCCGACGCCCTGGTCGTCCTCACCGACTGGCCCGAATTCTACGGCATCGATCCGTTCTCGTTTGCGCACATGCTGCGGCGGCGAGTCGTTATCGACGGCTGCAATGTCCTCGATGCGAGGCGCATCGCTTCGGCAGGCTTGACCTATCGCGGGATCGGCCGCCCGGGAACGCCTTCGGCGGCTCAACTCTCTTATGCTTCAGCGCTTTAGAACCGGGGGATGATGTGACATACGTTCAGGCTACGGCCGTGCAAGTCAAGGAAGCTTATACCACCGTCTGGCGGCACAGATACCTCGTCGTATTGGCCTTTATCGTTTTCATGGCGATTTCCGTAGCGCTGATCGCCATAACGCCGCGCCTATACCGCGTCGGCGCCAACGTCCTTATCGTCAACGGCAACTCGAGGAACGATCCGACCCTCTCCTCGCCGGATCTGCCAACTCTTGCGGCGAGCACCGGCGTGCTCGAGCAAGTCGAGAAAAACCTCGGGCTCGACGTGCCGTTGGCCACGCTGAAACAAAACCTAAGCGCCAAGCTCCCGGCCTATAAGTCCAGCATTATGCGGATCGAGTATTCCGACCCAACCCCGAACGGTGCGGCGACGATCGCTAACGGCGTGGCTGACGAACTGGCCAGTTACTACAATCAGCTTTCGACCGCACGGTACGACGACGACCTGCACGCACTCGATGCCGAGCTCGTCAAGCAGAAAGCGCGCATCCAAAGCATCAACGCGCTGTTGAAGTCGCAAGGCGGCGATCAATCGATGGCATCCGAGGACAAGGGCCAGGACGGTCTCGTCGATCAGGTAAACGCTCTCCAGACGCAGCGCGCGCTCGCAAACGCGGAGCTACAGGGCGATATGGCGCAGGCGGAAGCCGCCGCCACCGATACTCGAACCCGTTCGGAGATCGCTCGGCGCGATATCCTCCAAGCCGACCCGCTCTATGCCGCCCTCGAGGCGCAAGCCTCTGAAAGCGCGGCGCACCTGGCCGAATTTCGCGCTCAGTTCACCTCCAACTATCCAGGATTACCTGCGCTCCAGGCAAAGGTTCGCAGCCTGCAGGCAGGCGTCACGGCTGAAGCGGCTCGCGCTCTCTCATCCTCACATGCGTACAGCCCGACCATCGCCGCCGCCATCGCCGGGGAGCGCAAAGCGGAAGCCGTCGTTGAGGGCGATCGCGCGAAGGTCGCGGCTCTTGACGGTGAGATCGCTCGCACGGGCAGCCAGGTTCAAGGAGCTGGGACGCTCGAGCTCCTTCGCCTCGAACGCGAGGCCGCTGAGAACGAATACCGTTCGATCGCAGCTCACCGCGGCGCAACGCTCCTCGATCGTGCAGATGCGCTCTCACTCGGTTCTGTCGTCGTGATCGATCGTGCCCTCGCTTCGCAGGCGCAGATTGCCATCGGCCTCCGTCGCCTGACCGCCACCTTCGCGCTCGTGAGCCTTTTCCTCGCGATCGTTTGCGCTTTCCTCGCCGAGCAAATGAATCCGCGGCTTCGCCGCGCGACTCAGATCGAGAATCTCTACGGGAAGCCAGTCATTGCTACGCTCGGAAGGTAACCGATGAACGACCTCAACCTACCGGAGTCCGCTGCGCCGGAGGCGGTGCCGAACTCTCAACTTCAGGTTCTACGTTCCCGCGTCGAGTCGGAGCTTGGCAAACCGGCCGTGATCCTCGTAACCTCGGCCGCCGGCGGCGACGGCTCGAATATGACCGCGCACCTGCTGGCAGGTTGCTTCATGGAGTCCGGTCATCGCACGGCACTCGTCGATTTAACCGTGAGCGGCGCCAGACGCCATGACGTGACGATGGTCGAGTTGCCGCACGCGGATGGAAAAGCGATTGGGCGCGAGCGACTCGCTGCGTTCGTGGAGGAGATGCGATCGAGCCAAGACTTCACGATCGTCGATGCAGGAACGTTCTTGAACAGCGCCACTGCGATGGCGCTTGCGTGGCTGGTCGACGGCATCCTGCTGGCCGTCCGTGTGGGGCGCGCCCCGACCGACGAGGACGAACTCATGGTTCAAACGATCGCGCATTCGCGCGGACGCGTCATCGGCGTCGTCGCGACCTCCCAGGAGGCGGTCGCCACATTCGAGCGGACGCAAGCGAACACTCAGCCTGTCGGATTTGAAACGTTGCGCCGCGGGAGCGAACCGCTGCGCGCCCGACCGTACTCGCTGTCAACCGACTCTTTGGCGAAATTGGAGATATGATCTCATGCACAACCTGGTGACCGGCGGCGCCGGCTTTCTAGGTAGTCACCTGGTGAACGCGCTTGTCGACGACGGCGATCGCACCATCATCGTCGACAACCTCTCCACCGGGCACGTACGAAACCTAGAGCACGCACTGTCATCGGGGCGCGCAACGTTCGTATACGCCGACGTCGCCGTGCCATATCGACGCCTTGCCGAAATCGTCGGTGACGCGACGAAGGCGAAGATCGACCGCATTTATCACCTGGCTTCGCCGGCGAGTCCCGACGCGTATGGCGCCAATCCTTGGGGAACGCTTGCGGTCAACAGCCTCGCGACGATGTCGCTGGTCGAGCTAGCCCTCGATCAAGGCGCGAGATTCATGTTTTCCTCCACGTCCGAAATCTACGGCGACCCTGCCGTTCATCCTCAGCCCGAAGACTACTTTGGAAACGTCGATCCAATTGGTCCACGTAGCGCATACGACGAAGGTAAACGGTTCGGCGAGGCAGTGGTCGCCGCGGCGGTTCGAGCGCATGGCCTCGATGGACGCATCGTCCGGCTTTTCAACTGTTATGGACCCGGCATGGACAAAGCCGACGGCCGGCTGATCCCCGCGCTGATCGAGGCCCTTTTGGATGGGAAGCCTTTCCCGATTCACGGCACCGGAAGACAAACTCGCTCGTTGACCTACGTCGCCGACGCCGTGGAGCTGATCCGGCTGGTGATGGAATCTCGGCAGTCGACGCTGGCTCCCGTGAACGTCGGTTCGGACGATGAGCGCAGCGTCGAGGAGATCGGCCGGGCGTTAGCCGCGGTCGCCGGCGTCGAGTACGCGTCCGTTTACCTTGCCTCGCGCGAACAGGATCCGCAGCGGCGCCGCCCGAATCTGACGCGGGCCAGGACGTTCGGTTGGGCTCCATCGACGACGTTGGAAGACGGTCTGCTCGCAACCTACCGCTGGTTCCGCGACGCTCGTCTGGTGTTCGCTTAGTGCCCAGTCTTAACCCCGGCTTCCGCTTGCCCCTCGGTCGCAGGCGGTAGCTCGACGCGTGCAAACCTGCGATCCAGCCGATATTGATTCGGTGTGCGTCACCATCGCCGGCGTCGATGTGTCAATCCGGGCGCCACGTACGGTGCTTGCGATCCTCGATCGAACGCTGGCCCACGCTCGCCGCGCGCCGGCGGGCGCGTCGATTCGCGCTACGATCGAAGTCGATCGAGACGAGTTCGCCTGGCGCATCAACGGCAGTTCCCAGAAGAGCATGAAGGTTCTCGGTGCAGGCAGCGCGCTTCCGCAGGTCGGCGGCGCGGTCGTTTCGGCGGTAATCGCCGATGTCGCAGAGGCGGCTCGGCTGAGCGCCTGCCGCGCGGCAGTTGTCGAACGCGACGGGCTAGCGGTTGCCTTCGTCGGCGACGACTGGGAATCGGGTCTCGTACTGGCCGCCCATCTTCACGCGCGGGGTTGGCGGCTGCTGGGCGGCGACTACGCACTCATCGACCGCACGACGCTGACCGTGCTTGCGATCCGAAAGCTCCTGTACGTGACGCTTTCGGTTCTCGAAGAACTGCCGACGACATACCGCAGAGCGGTCGAGGCGTCGCCATGGTACACGACGTCGCGTGACATCGCTTTCTATGCGGTCGACCCAGGCCTGGCACGTCCGACCTCACCCTGGGCCGAGAGTGGACGGCTTCGCGCCGTCCTTAAGCTGAACGGGCACGTCTCCGAGTTCCCGTCGCTCGAGCGCTCCGACTACTTCGCGCTGGGCGGCGATATGGACCACGACGCACTCGAACGTGCGGGTGTCCCAGTCGCTGAGGTGAGCCTGGGCAACTATGTTTCGACGTGCGATCTCTTGCAGCGCTGGTTTCAGGCGCTGGTCTCAGGCTGATCGCCGGACCCATGCAGATATTCAGACAGTGGCCGGTCTACCTCGCCGGCCGCATTTTGCCCGCGGTGGTCGGCTTCGCCGGGATAGCCTTGTATACACGGCTGCTCGACCCCGCCAGCTTCGGCACGTACGCCTTATTGCTGAGCATCTCGTTCTTGATCGGCTTGATCGGGTACTCGTGGTTGCGCGTGGCGAGCCTCCGCATGATGGCCACCGTCGCGCCCGGCGACGAGCCGAACATGTTGGCCACGATCGCCGTTGCTTTCGCAGCGGTGTCGATCCTCGTCGGTGGGATCATCGTATCGGTGGTCCGCATTTACGATCCGAAGCTGGGATGGGCACCCGCTTTGTTGACGGCGGCCTGCGCGATCGCGAGCGGCTGGTTCGAGCTAAACGTCGCGCTCGCGCAAGCACGCTTGCAGGTCGTGGCCTACGGTCTGCTGCAGGCGGCCCGGGCGCTTGTGGCATTGCTGAGCTCGGTGGCGCTCATCGTAGCGGGATTCAAAGCAAACGCCCTCCTCGGCGGCTTTGCGATCGGAAACTGCGCCGGATTCGGCGCCTGCGGGTTCTGGAAAAGCGCACTCCGCGGTCGGCTTCAACGCGGTTTATTACACCAAGTCTTTCAGTTTGGGTGGCCGTCAAGCGCGGCGGCGCTGAGCTATCTCTCGAGCACGTTTCAGCGTCTCGTTCTCGATGCGACGGGTGGAAGCGCGCTCGTCGGAATCTTCTCCGCGGCAAGCGACTTTTCTCAGCAGACCGTCGGAATGCTGATCGGCACGGCCACGCTCGCAGGACAGCCGCTTGCCTTTCGCGCCCGCGATCTTGGGAGTAAGGAACAGCTTGCGCAACAGATGCGGAACAACGCGCGGCTCGTCTTCGGCGTCGGACTTCCAGCCGCTGCAGGGCTCATGGCGCTCTCCGGTCCTATCTCGCAGGTCTATCTTGGTCCGCGGTTTCACGTGCACACCGGAACGGTCATGGCCATTACGGCTGCGGTCATGTTTCTTTCGGGTCTGCGGGGCAGCTATTTCGAACAAGCGTTCGAGATCGCCCGCGATACGCGAGCCCTCGCCGTCAATACGATCCTGCGCGTCGTTCTGACGATCGCATTCAGCCTTTGGTCGATCGGCCGCTACGGCGCGGTGGGTGCAGCGCTCGCGATGTTGCTTGCTGAAGGGACGGGCCTCGTTTTCAGCATTCTCTGGGCGCGTCGCTTGATGCACGTGCCGATCCCAACGCAGAGTTGGCTTAAAGTGGGTGCCGCCACCGCAGCTATGGTCGGCGCGATGGTCCTCGTGCCGGGACGTTCGAGCGTGCCCGGCCTCGCTGCTGCCGCCGTCGTCGGGGCTCTTGTCTATGCCGTAGCGATCGCGCTCACGCACATGCATGGAATTCGCGCGTATGTAGGATCGTTCTCGCCCGCGGCGGGGTTAACGCGCTCGTGAGCGCAACGATGACGGCGCCTCCCGCGCCGCCCACGGCTGAAACGCTCGTTTCGGTCATCATCCCGGTCTATCAAGGTGAGCTTTTCGTTCTCGGTGCCGTCCGCTCGGCTCTTGCGCAGACGCACCGCGCACTCGAGGTGTGGGTCGTCGACGACGGCTCAACCGACGGCACCCTTGCGCGACTCGCTACCATCGACGATCCGCGCGTGCACGTCTTGCGACAGGCCAACGCTGGAACGGGCGCGGCGCGCAACGCCGGGCTCGCCCGGGCGCGCGGCCGCTACGTGGCTTTCCTGGACTGCGACGACCGCTGGCTTCCGGAAAAGATCGAAACCGAACTTGCGGTCCTCAAGCACGCCGCCGCCCCGGTAGCGATCGCGTACAGCTCTCACTACGCCGTCGACGACCGCGGCCGGTTGCTACACGCTTCGCCGGTGCGGCGCCACGCCGGCAACGCCTTCGAACTGCTCATCGACGGCGAAGATTTCCTCATGCCGAGTCTCTGCCTGTTCGATCGCAAAGTCTTCGACGCGGTGGGAACGTTCCATCCCAACTCCTACCACGAGGATCACGAATTCATCCTCCGTGCTACCCGTCGTTTTCCAATCTATTCGACGTGCCGGCGCCTCGCCGTCTACCGGCAGACGATCGGCGGAAAATGTCGCGGGATTCTAAATGACTACGAGGCCGCGCTCGGCGCAGAGCTTTCGCTCCTTAGCGAGCTCGGCCCATTGCTCTCGCCCGGCCAAGCTCGCCGCCTGCGCGATAACGTCCTGCGCTCGCTTTACTTTCGCTTCCTGATGTATGGCTTCGACGAGCATGCGCGCCGTCTCGCCGGTAGCCTCGATCCTGCGGGATTCCCCAGCAGCGTGAAAGGAACGTTGGGTTGGATCTTTGCGAAGACAGGCCTGAACCTGATCGCCCCCGCGCGGCTCACCGTTCAGCGCTTTCATCGCCTGGCGCGCCAAGGTTGGTGGCAGCGCCGTCTGGCCGACTCCGGCCTCGAGTTGCAGTATGACTGAGGCTATCGTTTCCGCCGCCGAAGCGATCCCCACGCGCAGCCGGCCGCTGCGCGTCTGCGTCGCGATTCCGACCTATCGCCGTCCCGAACTGCTCCGGCGCCTGCTCGGTGGAGTCGCAGCTCTCGCCATCCCGACTGCCTGCGTGGTCGAAGTCCTCGTCATGGACAACGATCCGGCGCAGTCGGCCGGCCCTGCCATCGCCGACCTGCGCGAACGTTTCCCATTCGCCCTCTCGTACGCGCACGTGAAGGAGCCCGGCCTGTCATCGGTCCGCAACTTTGCCCTAAGCTGGGTGCGCGAACGCTTCGATTTTCTTGCCATGATCGACGACGACGAGCTTCCCCAGTCGCAGTGGCTGCTCGAGCTGATGCGAGTCCAAGAGAGGACGCAAGCCGATGGCGTCGTCGGACCCGTTCCGCGTCTGCTTCCGCCCAATGCATCGCATTGGTTGCGCACCGGCAAATTCTTCGATTTGCCGGTATATGCGGATGGATCGAGCGTCAAGGACGGCTATAGCGGCAACTGTCTCCTGCGGGTCAGCTCGATCGAGCGGCTCGGCGTTCGCTTCGATCTCGCGCTCAACTTCGCCGGGGGCGAAGATCTGATGTTCTTTCGCGAGATGCTCGGCCGTGGCGCAAAGCTCGCGTATGCCGCGCACGCCGTCGCCGAGGAGTCCATGTCTGCCGAGCGCTTGACCGCTACCTACATTCTGCAGTTGAACTTTCGCCGCGGCAACACGCTCTCGCTCTGCGACCGCCGCTTGGACGGCCGGGCGCGGGCGTTCGCGCTTCGCGCGCTCAAGGCATGCGCCCGCATCGGCCGCGGATGCGCGACGCTCGTCCCAGGCATGCTGCTGCGCGGGCGCACAGGCGCCGTACGGGCACTCAGCGACGTGGCGCACGGACTCGGCGGCTTTGCCGGGCTCTTCGGTCACACGTACCAAGCCTACGATCGGCCAGACCGTGCAGCGCGCTGAGGCACGAGCCCGAATCGAGAAGGACGAAATGGTTGCCGACTTGCGACAAAACTTCCCGGCCGCGCCGTTCCGCTGCAGAGGCGTGGAACGATGACGGTGACCTCCCTGTTCTCGCGTTTCGCGGACCACCGCAATCAGACATCGCTTGCCGCGCGCCTGCGAGCACGCCGGCTCGCATTCTTCCGACATTTGCTCGCGCGAGTGCCCCGGCCGCTTACGATCCTCGACGTCGGCGGTACGGCGGATTTCTGGAAGAGGTTGAAGGACGCAAACGATGGTGTCCGCGTCGTCATCTTAAACGTCCGCAGCGAAGCGATCGACGATCCACGTTTCGACACCCTCATCGGCGACGCGCGCGATCTGAGTTCGTTCGCGGACGGAGCCATCGACGTCGTTTATTCGAATTCGGTCATCGAACACGTCGGCGACCTTGACGATCAGCGAAAGATGGCAATCGAAATACGGCGCGTCGCCAAGCGTTATTTCGTCCAGACGCCGAATGCAATTTTTCCGATCGAGCCGCACTTTCTCGTTCCGGGATTTCAGTTCATGCCGATCGACTTGCGGGCGTTCCTCCTGCGCCAATCTCGCCTGGGGTGGGTGCCGCGCGAGCGCGACCAGCACATCGCGAAGGAAATCGTGCGCTCGATCCGCCTGCTGACCATCCGCGAGATGCAAACGCTGTTCCCAGAGGCGGCACTGTACCGAGAACATTTCCTCGGCATGACCAAGAGCATCGTCGCCTATCACGGGTGGTGACGGCTGTAGAGCGCAGTGAGATGGAGTTACCGCAGTACCGAGTGGCGATCGTCGAATGCCACACTCTTTTCGCAAAAGCTCTCAGCGCGATCCTCGCCGCCGATTCGGAGTTTACGGTCGTCGGCGAGTATCGGAGCGTCGTTGCTAAGCGGCTCGACGCCGGCCGGCCCGACCTCATCGTCCTCGACATCGACGGTCAGGCCGGCAACGTCGAACGACACATTGCGGTATGTGCCAAGCTAGAATCGCGGCCTCGGGTGTGCGTGTTGTCGATTCACTCGCTGCCGGAGGTCATGCAGCGCTGCCTCAGCGCCGGCGCCGATGCGTACATCGTGAAGAACATATCGCCGGCCGAGGTCGTATCCGCCTTAAAGATGGTGGGCAGAGGCTATTCATACGTCGACCCCAGCGTCGCCGCCGGCCTCCTACGCAAGCGCAGCCAAAATGACGGCAAGCGAGACAGCATGGAGCTGTCGCTGCGTGAAATGGAGGTCCTCAAGCTGATCGCCAAGGGTCTAGCCAACAAGCAAATCAGCGCTCGGCTCAAACTATCCGAAAGGACCGTCGAGAACCACGTCGGCCGAATCTTCGCGAAGCTGAACGTCACCGCACGCGCGCAAGCTGCGGTCCACGCCATTCGAAACGGAATCGTCTAAACGTTGATGCTCTACTGGCGGTCGCCGAAGAGTGAGCCGAGGACGCCGCCGATGTTGCTCGTGCCGCCGGCCTGCTGCGCGCCTTCGCGCTGCGGCTCGTGATAGGTCATCGACTGCATCCCAATCCGACCGGGACCGTAGAAGCGGTTGAGGACCAGGGCCGCTCCCCCAACGAAGGCTCCGAGCGCCCCGAGCAGGCCGCCCGCGCCCTGCGACTGCAGAACCGAAACGGTGTCCATGCGCACGTTGGCGTCCTTCCAAAGCCAAGCACCCGGCTCGACGTCGAGGACTTCGCCTGGGCCGAGCGTCTTTTCGAAGACGTTACCGTAGCCGTGCAACAGCACGACGCCTTCCTGTTGCGCGGTGAAGCGGTCGATGAAGAGACCGGTGCGTGCCAGCAAGACGTTGGCCAGACCTTGCTGCCAGTAGAAGTCGTAGGCAACGTTGCTCGTCGCTAGCAGAAACTGATGCTCGCGCACGTCGACGGCTTGGCCGGGCCGCAAGCGCAGCGCCACGATCTGTCCCGGCGCTTCGCGCGAAAAGGCGATGTTGCCCGGCCCTTGCGCCGTTGAAATGAAGATCTGCAAGCCGGAGAAGAAGCGCTTGCCCGCATTCTTGAGATTCATGAAGCCGAGCGTGACGTTCGGTTGTTTCCAAAGCAAGATGTGATGCTCGAAATAAATCGTTTGCTGGCGACCCAGTTCGACGTCGGCGACGGGTACGAGTTCGCCCTCGATCTTGATCGTCATGTCGCCGACGACGATCGGATCCTTCGGATTGTCCGTCTCGGGAAGCGGCTCGGTGTACGCACCGACCTGAGTCGCTTGCGGCGCCGGCGCGCCGCAGTTGGCACAAAATTTGGCGCCGGGCACAAGGGGCGCTTGGCAGCTAGGACAGTTCACGGCGGACCTCCGGAGACAAAGTAGGGACGCGCGGATTTCATCGCATTCGAGACGGTCGGGACGTCAATTCGCGACCGTACGGCAATGACCCGTCGAGGAATAGGCGGCGGAGCATCGCCGGCGCCCGTGAAGAAGAAGGGTCGTATGCGGCTCGCGTCCCTCGCGCTCGTCTGCGCGATCGTCATGTTCATCGGCCGGCCGGAACGGGCCGACGGGGCTTCATGGCTCGTCGTCAGCGACATTCACTACAATCCGCTCTACCACCCGGCCTCGCACCCCGGCAGCGATACGCAACAGGCCTTGCTCGACTCGCTGTTCGGCGCGTTGCGCGCGGCCGAACCGCATCCACCGGTCGTCATCATCCCCGGCGACTTTCTCGCACACGGCTTTTATGGATGGGATGCGGCGCCGACGATGCGCGAGCTCGCGCGCCGCTTCGATCGAACCTTTCCGGGTAGTCAATTCGTCATCACGCTCGGGAACAACGACTCCGACTGCGGCGACTACGAAATAACCCCCGGCGGCGCCTTCTTGCGGGCGGTCGCCCAGGCATGGGCCCCACTCGTCGATCGGAACGGCGCCGCCCCCGGTTTCATGCGAACGTTCGCGCGCGACGGCTCGTACGTTGCCTCGCTTCCAATCCCGAAACTGCGTGCGGTGGTCGTCAACGACGTGTACTGGTCGCCGCGTTACCGCAACCGCTGCGGCCGCGGTTCCGATCCCACCCTGCGCGCCTTCTCGGAGCTGCGAGGCATGCTCCGCGCGGGATCGGCCGGCTCGCACAATTGGCTAGTCCTCCACATCCCGCCCGGCATCGACGTCTTCTCGACCCAGTTCACCCGCGGTTTGTTCGTCGTCCCGTTCCTAAGCCCCGACGCGGATGCGCGTCTGCAAGCGCTCGTGGACGATCCGGCGAACCACGTTGCGCTCGTGCTGGCCGCCCACTCGCACAAGTTTGCGTACCGGTTGATCGGAGCGGGCGGCTCCCGACCGGTCCCCGTCTTACTCGCGCCATCGGTTTCGCCGATCTTTTACAACGCGCCGTCGTTCCTGCGCATCGATGTCGACGGGCATGGGACGATCCGTAATGCTACCGAGTTTTCCTTTGACTGGAAACGTTGGCGGGCGATCGGTGGTCTGAACTCGCTCGGGGTCGAGCGCTTCACGGGTCCCGATCTGCTCGAACTGCAGAGGCGGATGGAACGGAATCGCAACCTGCGGCAAACGTTCGCCCGGCTCTATGACGGCGCCGGATCGATCGAGATTACCGACGCCAACTGGCGATATTACTTGTGCGCCGCCACCGTCCTATCGACTGCCCCCTACGCGGCGTGCGCGCGCAGCGCGCGCATCGCCCAGTTTACGCCATGGGGCCTTCGGCTCGGGGCGTTGCTCGCCCTCATACTGCTCGTCGCGCTGGTCGCATTCGTTACCCGGAACCGGCAAAAAACGGCGTAAGAAGAGCAAGCCGGACGGTTGCGGCGAGCGCTTCGATCGGATGTGTCGCAAACGCCGGCTTTCCCAGCTTCCCTTAAGGAAGCGCCGTCGCGCAAGCGTTCGGCGCTCACGGGGGCTTCTCAGACGAGCGGTTTAGCTGGCGGCGGCAAGGGAAACACTGCGTTATATTGTGAACAGCGACGCCACGTTGCGGTTTTTTATGCTGGTGCTCTGCGTCGTCTGCAGCGGCTGCGGCGGCAAGGCGGAGGGGAACGCCAAGGCGACCCCACCGCCCCCGCAGGTGCAGACGGTAGCCGTTCGCGAGGGCACGATTTCGCCGAGCGTTCAGATCGCCGGCGTGATTGCACCGTACCGTCAGGTCGCGGTGACGGCAGATCTGTCCGAGCCTATCTCCGAAGTCGACGTGGTCGAGGGCCAGCAGGTTCGGGCCGGCCAGGTATTGGCGAGGCTCTTGGTCGACGATCTCCAAGCACAATTGGTTTCCTCCGAACGCGTCGTCGGAGAAGATGCGGCGCGCCTCGCACAGGCCGTCTATCAGGCAGCGGCGACGACGTCGCAGAATTCGTCGAGCGTGACCTCGGCGCAGGCATCTTTGCGACAGGCGCAAGTGAATCTGACGGGAGCGGAAACCGACCTTCGGCGCTACGAAGCGCTCGCCGTCAACGGCTACATCTCCGCGCAAACGGTCGATCAGCAGCGCGTCACCGTCGACGCGGACCGTCAAGCAGTCTCCGCTGCGCGCGCCTCGCTCAACGCCGCAATCGTGAACAACACCGCAAACGGAAGCGGGTTTAACGCCGGCGTCCAGCAACAAGAACTCGAGGCCGCTCGGGCGGCTGTCGATGCAGCCCAGGCGACCGTCAACCAGCTCAAACTCGAGATCTCCCGCGCCGTCATCGTGGCGCCGGTCGACGGCGTGGTCGAATCCGTCAACGCCAATCCCGGCGAGTACCCAGCCTCACGGCAACTCTTCACGCTCGAACAGAATTCGCAAGTCTACGCGCTTCTGCCGGCATCGACCGCCCAAGTCGTCAGCATCCGGCGCGGAGCCGGCGCCTCGGTCGAAGTCAATACGACCTACAGCGCCAATCCGCAGGTGCACAAAGATCACGGAACCGTCGACGCGGTGCTCGACCAAATCCAGCCCGGAACGACCAATTTCACGGTGAAGGTCCTGGTCGGCAACGCCGACTACCATCTTCACGCCGGCATGCCGGTGAACGGGTTCGTCGACCTCCCGCCTGCGCGTGGGCTCGTGATTCCGATGACGGCCTTCATCGACGATACGCGAACGACCGTCTACACCGTCGACGGCGGCGTCGTCCATCAGAAGCCGGTCAACGAGATTGCCGAAGACGGCGCCAACGCCGTCGTGACCGGGGTAGCGAACGGCGAACTCGTGATCAAGAACGTGAACTCGGTGACCGTCGGCAACGGTGACCGGGTGACGCCTTCGACGCAGAAGGTAGCGACGAAATAGATGGGGCTGACGCGAGCGTTTCTCTTACGCCCGACGCTCACGTTCGTTCTGGTGACGGTCACGCTCTTGGCCGGCATTTTTGCGTTGCGCTCGCTCGTCGTGCAGCAAAATCCCAATACCGGCCAGCCGACGATTACGGTGCAGGTCTCGTACAGCGGAGCCTCCACCACCGAGCTGCAGACCGAGGTCGCCGAACCGATCGAAGACCAGATTGCAGGAACGCCGTATCTCGATCACATCGACACGACGATCGAGACCGGAAACGTCACGATCGCTGCTGCCTTCGCGCTGAACTCGACCGACACCGAAAACATCGCGAACGNNGAGAACATCGCAAACGTCGAGAAGGCGCTGCAGGCAGCTCAGCGACAGCTTCCGACGGCGATTCAGGCGCCGACAATCCGCGTCGCCGACCCGAGCGAGCCGAACATCATCACGCTCGCCCTCGTATCGAAAAAATATAATGCCGAGGCCTTGGGTGCGCTTGCGAACAACCAGATCGTGCCCGCCCTCGAACAGTATCCGGGCATCTCGCAGGCCAGCGTCTACGGGACGACCCAGGCCGCATACGAGGTTCTGGTCAATCCGAGCTTGCTCGCTGCCGACAACTTGACGGTAACCGACGTCGTCAACGCAATTTCGCCCAATAATTTACGTGCGCCCGGCGGTATCATCNNGAGACGCAGATCGACGTGCGAGGCGACATTTTCGATCCGCAATCGGTCGCCAATCTGCCGATTCACGTCGCCTACGCTGGGACGTCGGCGAGTACGAGCGGCACCGGGGGCACCGGAAGCACGTCGAGCGCGGGTAATTCCACAGGTTCGGGCAGCACCTCATCCGGCGGTTCCGGCGCCGGCGGCGCGAGCGGCGGAGGCGGCACGACCGGCGGCGGGGGCGCGACCGGCACTGGCGGCGCGACCGGTGGCGGCACAAGCGGTGCGGCCGGGACGG
>PMHO01000012.1 GCA_003156715.1 Candidatus Tityobacter terrigena | reverse complement strand
CCTTGAACGTCGTCTCGAGGATCCCGGCCCGGCCGCCGCCGATCGCCGAAGCGTAGGCGAGCGCGACCTCGCGCGTGTCGTTTGCCGGATCTTGTGCGACCGCAATCAGACACGGAACGCCGCGCCCGGCTTCGTATTCGGTGCGCACGAGCCGGCCGGGCCCTTTCGGTGCGACCATGAACACGTTGACGTTTGCCGGTGGAACGATCGTGCCGAAGTGGATGGCGAAACCGTGGGCGAACGCAAGGTAGCTGCCCGGGCGCAACGAGGGTGCGATGCGGCGCATGAAAATCGACGGCTGTTCCTCATCGGGCGCGAGCAGCATGACCACGTCGGCCCGCGCGGCCGCGTTCTCGATGCTGTCGTAGGCGATTGCGTCTTCGGCAGCCGCGCTGCGCGAGGGCGAGCCTTCGCGCAAGCCGGCAATCACGTCGACGCCGCTGTCGCGCAGGTTGCGCGCGTGAGCGCGGCCTTGGCTGCCGTAGCCGATGATCGCGACCGTCTTGCGGGCGAGTTTCTCGGGACGTGCGTCGCGATCGTAGAAGGCATTCATCGGGACATCTCCTTGTCGTCATTGAGCAAACGGGTGAGTTGGGCGTCGAGCCGGCGCAGCGCGTCCGGCGGGCCGGTAACGTCGATGGTGGCGTGATAGAGTCTGTCGCGCAGGTGGAGGTCGAGGCGCGTCAAGGCGCAGCCGAGCCGGTTGGTAAGCCCGACGATCCGCTCGACGAGCCGCCAGTCGTGCAAGACGAGTGCAAGCGTCACGCTCGTGCAATCAAGCCGGGATCGCTTCGCTTTCCAGGTTTTCGCCTGGCCGGCACTCCATCGCATCGGCGACCGTGGCGCCGGGCGGGATCAGCGGCCAGACGTTTTCGGCCGGGAAGCACGCGCAGTGCAGCAAGCGGGGCTCGCGCGCGACGAGAAAGCGCTCGAGTGCGTCGCGGATCTCGCCCGCATCGTCGATGCGCTCGGCGCGCAGGTCGTAGCCGCGCGCGATCGTCACGAAGTCGGGGTTGTCCGACAGATCGGTTGCGGAGTAACGTCGCTCGTAAAAGAGCTCCTGCCACTGCCGCACCATCCCGAGCCGCCGGTTGTCGACCAGGAGGATCTTCACGGGAAGCGCGTAGCGCTTGATCGTCGCGAGCTCTGGGAGCGACATTTGGAACCCGCCGTCGCCCACGATCGCGACCACCGTGCGCTCCGGAAACGCCAGCTGCGCGCCCATCGCGGCAGGGACGCCGAAGCCCATCGCACCGAGTCCCGCCGAGGTCAGGAAATTGCGCGGATGGCTCGCGCGGGCGCGCTGCGCGGCCCACATCTGGTGCTGTCCGACGTCGGTCGTCACGATCGCGTCGTCGGGTGCGACGGCGAAGAACGCATCGAGCACTTCGGTGGCCGAGAGTTCGCCTTGCGGCGTGCGGTCGGCCGGCAACGGACCGCCGAGTGCTTTGGCTTGCGCTGCCCACCCTGAGAAGCGCGGCCGGTGCTCGAGTTCGGCGAGCCGCTGCAGCAGGTGCGCCAGCGTATGGCGCAAGTCCCCGCGCAAAGCGACCCGGACGGGGATGACCTTGTTGAACTCGCTCGCGTCGATGTCGGCGTGCACGACGACCGCGTTGCGGGCGAACTTGTCGGGGCGTCCGGTGACCCGATCGTCGAAGCGCATTCCGAGCGCCAACACGAGATCGGCTGAGTTGACGGCCAGGTTTGCCGCCTTCCAGCCGTGCATCCCGAGCATCCCAAGAAAGCGCGGGTCGTGCGGCGCGGCGCAGCCGAGGCCGTTGATCGTGGCCGTGTGTGGAAGCTCGAGCAGGGCGCAAAGTTCGCGGAACATCTGGGTGGCGTTGGCGCTGCGTGCGCCGCCTCCGACGATTGCGACCGGACGCTCGGCACGCCGGATCAACTCGACGGCTTCAGAAAGGGCCGCGTCGCCGGGGCGTTCGTTCGCGACCGCGATGGGTCGCGCGGCGAACGCGTTGAAGCGCGGACAGGCAGCCTTGAGAACGTCTTGCGGCACGTCGACCAGAACCGGGCCCGGACGCGGTCCACGCGCGACGCGGAACGCCGCGCGCAGCGCGCGCTCGAGATCGGTGACGTCGCGCACGCAAACGCTGCGCTTCGTGGCGGCAGCGGCGATCGAGGTGACGTCGGCCTCTTGAAAGGCGTCGGTTCCCATCAACGGGGTGCGCACCTGACCCGTGATCGCGACCACCGGCACCGAGTCCATCTGTGCGTCGAGCAGGCCGGTGATCAGGTTCGTCGCGCCCGGGCCGGACGTTGCCATGCACACGCCGACTCGTCCGGTCGCGCGCGCGTAGCCGCCCGCCGCGAAGGAAGCGGCCTGTTCGTGACGCGTGAGGATGTGCCGGATCGAGTGGCGGTGGAGCGCGTCGTAGAGCGGCATGATGGCGCCGCCCGGGTATCCGAATACGACGTCGACGCCCTCGTCGGAGAGGATGTCGAGGATCAGTTGCGAGCCGGTAGAGTCGGCTGGGTCGGGCACGAGAGGCTCCCTGCTAATGAAAAAGCCCCCCGCCGGTTCGGCGGGGGGCTTCGCGTCGTTGTCTCGTCGGTGTTTACGCGAAAGCTACCCTGCGCCGAACCAAAGGCTGGCGAATAAGGACGACGAGAACGAGAACTCGAATAAACATTTGCTGCACTGACCTTTACCATGTGGCCCGTGCAAAAGTCAATGCGGCAGCGCGCGAAACAATCTTTCCTGCGCGATGTGAAAATCAGCGATGGAGACCGGCGCCGCTTGACGGCCGGGCGGCCGGCGTGATAGGGTGGTCCGCACATGAACGCGCGTACGATCGTGCTCTCGATTATCCTTAGCGGCGTGCCTCCGGCCTAGTCGCTAAGCGCGTTTGCCCGCTTCACCCGGGGCCCGTCGCGAAAGCGGCGGGCCCCGGTTCTTTTTTAAGGACGATGTAAAGAACGATGGCTTCCATGCCGATTCATAAATATCGACCTTACGTGCCGGTCGCACTCGACGACCGCCGTTGGCCTTCGCGCACGATCGAGCGCGCGCCGGCCTGGTGCAGCGTCGATCTGCGCGACGGAAATCAGGCGCTGGCCGAGCCGATGGGGCTCGATCGCAAGCGGCGCATGTTCGAGCTGCTCGTGCGCATGGGATTCAAAGAGATCGAGGTCGGCTTCCCGTCGTCGTCGCAACCCGACTTCGACTTCGTGCGGATGCTGATCGAAGCGCATCTCGTTCCCGACGACGTGACGATCGGCGTGCTGACGCAAGCCCGTGAGGAGCTCATCGAGCGCACCTTCGAGGCTCTCAGGGGCGCGGCTCGCACGATCGTGCACCTCTACAACTCAACCTCGACGTTGCAGCGCCGCGTCGTTTTCGAGATGAGCCGCGCCGGGATCCTGGACATGGCGGTGCAGGGCGTTGAAAACGTGCGAAAACGGGCTCGTCGGCAAGGCGGCGAAGTGCGCCTGCAGTACTCGCCCGAGAGCTTCACGGGAACCGAGCTCGATTTCGCGATGCAAGTCTGCGAGGCCGTGATGGCGGTTTGGGAGCCGGCGCCGGACCGTAAGATGATCCTCAACCTTCCCGCGACGGTCGAAATGTCGACCCCGAACGTCTACGCCGACCAGATCGAGTGGTTCGACCGGAATCTGAAAGCGCGTGACGGCGTGGTGCTGTCGGTCCACCCGCACAACGACCGTGGAACGGCGGTCGCAGCCACGGAGCTCGCGCTGATGGCCGGTGCGGAGCGCGTCGAGGGGACGCTGCTCGGCAACGGCGAGCGCACGGGTAACGTCGACCTCGTCACGCTGGCCCTCAATCTCTTTTCGCAGGGCGTCGATCCGCAACTGGACTGCTCGAACCTGCCGGAGATCGTGCGCACCGTCGAGTACTGCAACCGGTTGCCGGTGCATCCGCGCCATCCGTACAGCGGCGAGCTCGTTTTCACGGCCTTCTCCGGATCCCACCAGGACGCCATCAAGAAAGGCTTTGCCGCCTTAGAGAAGGGCGGAGGCGAGCTGTGGCAAGTACCGTATCTGCCGATCGATCCCAAGGACGTCGGGCGCAGTTACGAGGCGGTCATCCGCATCAACAGTCAGTCCGGCAAGGGCGGCGTGGCCTACGTGATGCAGGCGGACTTCGGCCTCGACTTGCCGCGCGGATTGCAAGTCGAGTTGAGTAAGGCGGTCCAGGCGCTCTCCGAAGCGAGCGGCGGCGAGGTGAGCTCCGACGACATCTGGATCGCGTTCGAGCGAGAATACCTCCGTGCGGCCTTCCCGCTGCAGTTGGTCGACTACCACGTGGCCGACGACGGGCATGGGCGCGTGCTCGTGGAGGCGAGCGTCGCCGAACGCGGCGGCGTGCGGACGCTGTGGGGATCGGGCAACGGCCCGATCGACGCATTCGTTGCGGCACTGCGCCGCGATCTCGTCGTCGACATGCGCGTGCGCGACTTTCACGAGCACGCCGTGGGAGCGGGAGCCGATGCCCGTGCCATGGCGTATGTCGAGCTCGAGACGGCGGGGCGCACGCACTTCGGCGCCGGCTGCGACGCGAGTATCACGACCGCCTCGCTGCGCGCCGTCCTCAGCGGCTTCAACCGCGCCGTGCGGCTCGACAACCTGCGCTGCAGCGGCCTGCGCGGCACCGTCGCCGTCAACGAGGGAGAGCATGCCTCAATCGCTGTTTGAGAAGATCTGGGAAGCCCACGTCGTCGACCGCCTGCCGGGAGAGAATGCGCTCATCTTCGTCGACCGCATCGTCGCTCACGAGATTACGACGCCGCAGGGCGCGCTCGAGATCGAGCGCCGCTACGGCGACCGGCTGTTCGACCCGCAGCGCATCGTGGCCGTCAACGATCACGTCTCGCCCGCCAAGGACAGCGAGACGGCCATTCAGGCCAAGCTGCTGCGCGACTGGGCTCGGCGCCACCAGATCGAGCTGTACGACATCGGCAACAACGGCATCTGCCACGTGATCGCTCCCGAGCGCGGCTACGTCGAACCCGGCATGACGCTGGCATGCGGGGACAGCCATACCTGCACGCTCGGTGCGTTCGGATCGTTTGCGCTCGGGATCGGCACCACCGCACAGGCGGGGGCGATGCTCGCAGGCTGCCTGGTTCTGCAGAAGCCGAAGGTGATGCGCCTGAGCGTGAGCGGGCGCCTCGGACATGGTGCGACCGCCAAGGATCTCGCCCTGTTCGTGATCGCAACCCTCGGATTCAAGGGCGGGACGGGGTACGTTCTCGAGTACGTCGGCCCCGGGATCGAGGCGCTCTCGATGGACGAGCGCATGACGCTGTGCAANNTTCTCGTACCTGCGCGGGCGCGACAAGCAGCCCGCGGGCGTGGCGTTTGAAGCAAAGGTCGCGGCCTGGTGCGAGCTGCGCGCGGATCCGGATGCGCGCTACGACGCGGAGATCGCAATCGACGTCGACGAGCTGCGCCCGATGGTCTCCTGGGGAACCAACCCCGGCGAATCCGTTCCGCTGGATGGCTTTGTGCCGAGCGGCGCGAGTGCGCAAAGCTTGGCGTACATGGATCTGCAGCCCGGCGTCGCGCTGCGTTCGCTAGCCGTCGACCAAGCCTTCATCGGTTCGTGCACCAACTCGCGCCTTTCCGACTTGCGCGCCGCAGCGGATGTCTTGCGCGGGCGAACCGTGCGCGTGCCGACGATCGTGACGCCGGGTTCGCAAGCCGTCAAGCGTGCCGCCGAGCGCGAGGGGCTGCACGACGTCTTCCAAGATGCCGGCGCGCTCTGGACGCATTCATCGTGCGGTCCGTGCCTGGGAATGTCGATGGGCGTCCTTGCACCAGGCTCGCGCTGCATCTCGTCGTCGAATCGCAACTTCCCGGGACGAATGGGCAGCGGCGGGCGCGTTCATCTCGCTTCGCCGGCCGTGGTTGCGGCGAGCGCCGTGCTCGGCCGCATCGCGTCGCCCGAAGAGTTGGAAGCGAGCGTTGCGGTGGGCGCACGATGATCGTCGAAGGCACCGTCCTGCCGCTGGACCGCGCCAACGTCGATACCGATCAGATCGTTCCGGCGTATTTGTTGACCGGCGTCGAGACGACCGGATTAGGCAAGCACCTGTTTGCGGGGATGCCGGGCGGCCCGGACTTCCTGGCACGTTATGCGGGCGCGTCGATCCTCGTCGCGCGCGAAAATTTCGGCTGCGGCAGCTCGCGCGAGCACGCGGCTTGGGCCCTCAAGGATCGCGGCTTCCACGCCGTCGTTGCTCCGAGTTTTGCGCGCATCTTCTTTGAGAACGCCTACAACAACGGTATCGCTCCGGTCGTCGTCGACGCCGCCGAGGTCGACGCGTTGCTGGCAGCGCCTCGGCTTTCGATCGATCTCGAAGCCGAGCGGCTCACCCGTCCCGACGGCACGGTCCTCGCGTTCGCGCTCGATCCATTGCGCAAGCATTTCTTGCGCTCGGGCGGCTACATGGCATTCATGGCCGAGCGCGTCACCACGGTTCGCGACTGGCTCGAGCGGCGCGCCGTTTAGCTTCGCCCGCTCACCAGATGCGGCAGCGTTTGCCGGGCTCGCGATACATCGGCGTGCCCGGCGCTACGCCGAACGCGGCGTAGAAGGGATCCGCGTCGGAGACGGTGGCGTCGACGCGATAGCGCGACACGGGATGCGGATCGCCGAGCACCTGCGCGCGCTCGGCCAGCGGTCGAATCTTCGAGCGCCAGATCTGCGCAAAGCTGAGGTAAAAACGCTGTTGCGCAGTAAAGCCCGCGATCGGCGCAGCCGGCCGTCCTCCAAGCGATGCTTGCAGCGCGCGAAACGAAAGGGTGATTCCGCCGAGATCGGCCGTCGCTTCGCCGGCGACGAGCCGTCCGTTGAGGTGCAGATCGAGCCCATCGCCGACCGCGTACGCGTTCGCTTGCGCGATGATGCAGCCGACCCGAACGCGGAAGCGGGCTGCGTCGCGGGGCGATATCCACGGCTTGAGGTTACCGTCGCCATCGTAGTCGGTGCCCTGGTCGTCGAAGCCGTGGGTGAGTTCGTGCCCGATCACGGCGCCGATGCCGCCGAAGTTGACCGCGTCGTCGGCGTTCGGATCGAAGAACGGCGGCTGGAGGATCCCCGCCGGCACCACGATCTCGTTCATTGACGGATCGTAGTACGCGTTGACGGTCTGGGGCGTGATGCCCCAGTCGCTGCGATCGGTCGGTTTGCCAATCTTCGCGATTTGGCGCCGGAATTCGAAGCGATTCGCAGCGATCACGTCGGCCAGGTAGTCAGCGCTGCCGACCGTTAGTCGCGTGTAGCGCAACGGATGGTCGGGGTAGCCGACCTTGGAGGTATTGAGCTTGGCAAGCTTCGCCAGCGCATGGGCGCGCGTGACCGGACCCATCCAAGCCAGCGTCTCAAGGTCCTCGTGAAGTTGAGCCTTGATCGAGGCGACCTCGCGCCGCGCCCGCGCGCGGGCTTTGGGCGGAAAGTACGATCGCGCGTACAAGCTTCCGACGGCGAAGCCGAGCGCATTGCTGGTCGCGCGCGTGCAGCTCTCCGAGCGCGGCGGCTCGGAGGTCACGCCGTAATACGCGCGTCGAAAGGCGAGAGCCGCAATCCGGAAGGCCTTCGGTTCGGCTGCGGTGTTTCCAGAGACGGCGTGCCAGCGCAGATAGCTTTTCCAAGAATCCAGCGGCGCGCTCGAAAGCAACGCGTCGAGTGCGGTGAAGAAGCCAGGTTGGCCGACGTCCATCAAGACCGCGTGCGCATTGGAAAGTCCGGTCCCGGCGAAGTAGAGCCGCCAGGCAAAGTGCGGCGATAGCGAGACCACCGCTTCCATCGGCATCGGATGGTAGTTCGCGAGCGGATCGCGCAGGTCGGCAGGTTCTTTCGATGCCTTCGCAAGCGCAGTCTCGAGCGAGAGCACGGCGCGCGTCTCCGCCGCGCCGCGCGCGGCGCTGTCGCCCAGCAGTGCGAAAACGCGCCCGACGTAGGCCGCATAGGCGCGGCGTATCTTGAGCGAGTGCGGATCGCGCTCGAGATAGTCGTCGCGCGTGTCCATCGTCAACCCGCCTTGGCTCAGGCTCGCAATGACGTGGGTTGCGTCCTTGGGATTTTGCTCGGGTCCGAACGAGAAGAGCGGCGAATTTGCAAAGGAGGGGACGAGCGCGAAACTTTCGGCTGCAACCGAAGCGAGTTGCGAAACGGAGCGCAGGGCGGCGATCCGGCGCAGTACCGGGGCAAGCGCGCTCAACCCATTTGCTTCGATCCCTTCGAGGTCGGTGCAGGCGGCGTAGAAATCGCCGACTTTCCGCCGCTCGCTGCCGACGGGAGCCAAGCTCTGATCGGGCGATTCGAGGAGCCGGCGCAGCCGCTCGATCGTGGTGCGATCGGCCTGGTCGAACGAGCCCCATTCGGCGCGGTCGGCTGGAATCGTCGTGCGCGCGAGCCATCCGCCGATCGCGAAGCGGTAGAAATCGACCGATGGAGGGACGGAGCGATCGACGTTGGAGAGATCGAGGCCCGAGCCGCTGCTCGCCGCACCGGACGGCAGGGCGAATCCGATCAGTGCCGCGATACCGGCAAGCATGCGGAGAGTTGAAGCGGCGCGCGATTTCATCGGAACGGGGTCCTCCCTCGACACGGCGCCGGAGCGAGCGCCGAAGTGGGCCTCTTCGCGAGCCGACCCCGCTGTCCGGCCGCCGCTCGCGTCCGAGGCCTCTCGGCGCCGCGGTCGTACTGTCGGAGCGATGGCCTTTCCCGTAACCGTCGACGACATCCGCGACGCGTCCGAGCGCATCGCCGGCTCGATCGTGCGCACCCCGTCGGTGTTCGCTCCGGCACTCTCGGCCAAGAGTGGCGCGCAGGTATGGCTCAAGCTCGAGAGCCGCCAGCGAACGGGCTCCTTCAAGGATCGCGGCGCGGCGAACCGTATGCTGCGGCTCGGCGAAGCCGAGCGCGCGGCCGGCGTCATCGCGATGTCGGCCGGCAATCACGCACAGGCGGTCGCGTACCAGGCGACGCGCTTGGGCATTCCGGCGACGATCGTCATGCCGGTGACCACCCCGTTCACGAAGGTTCGGCGCACCGAACAGTTCGGCGCGAGCATCATCCTGGAGGGGCACAGCCTAGCCGACTGTGCCGAGCGCACGCACGCGCTTGCCGCCGCGCACGGCTTCACGCTCGTCCACCCGTACGACGATGCTGACGTGCTCGCCGGTCAAGGCACCGCGGCGCTCGAATTCCTTTTCGAAGTTCCGCAGCTGGACGTCCTCTTGGTTCCGGTCGGCGGCGGCGGCCTGATCGCCGGCTGCTCGCTGGTCGCCAAAACCGTGTGGCCTGGGATTGAGATCGCCGGCGTCGAGACCGAAGCCTTTCCGTCGCTCGCGCGCATTCGCGCCGGCCTCGAGCCATGGTACGGCGGTCAGACGGTCGCCGAGGGCATCGCCGTCAAGTCCATCGGCCGCCTACCCCTGGCGATCATCGAGAAGCTCGTGGGCGACGTCATCTTGGTCTCCGAGCAGTCCATCGAACACGCGATCCACCTCCTCTTAGAAGAAGAGAAGCTCTTGGCCGAGGGCGCGGGCGCGGCGCCGGTCGCCGCGCTCCTCGATTGCGCCGAGCGCTTCCGCGGACGGCGCGTGGGCATCCTCATCAGCGGTGGGAACATCGATACCGGTCTGCTCGCCAACGTCATCAACCGCGTGCGGCTGCGCGAAGGGCGCGTGGTGCGGATGCGCGTTGAAATCGACGACCGGCCCGGAATCCTGGCCGACGTAGCGCGCCTCATCGGCGAGTGCGGAGCCAACATTCTCGACGTGACGCACCAGCGGCTCTTGTACGACGTGCCGTCCAAGAACGCCGAACTCGACATCACCTTCGAGACCCGCTCGCCGGCCGACCTCGAAACCATCCTCGGCAAACTACACGGCGCGCGCTACGCGACGCGGATCCTCGAGTCGACCGCCCGTAGCGCGGCTACCGAGGCGCCGTCCTGGTAGGCCGCTCGCGCTCGATTGAATCGGCGTAAGAATTGGGAGAGCCCGGTTGACAGGGACGGGCTTGGGGTGGTAGCTTGATGCCCTGATGTCGCGCCGCATGTTTGCCTACTGGTACTGGTTTACGCCACAAAGGATGCTGGTGAGGTAAGCGCGCGCCCCGAACACATTGTGTTTCGCAGCCACCCTCACCAGGGTGGTTTTTTGATGCTTCTTGAGGAGAGTCCCGATGCCGGCCGGATACGAACTTGCCAAACGAATCGACCGTTCGACCGTTGTCGAAGCGGGGGGCGCGCGCTTCGGTGACGGAGGCTTCTCTCTCATCGGCGGACCGTGTTCGATCGAGGGCGCCGATCAAATGGAGCGCGTCGCGACGGCGGTGCGCGATGCGGGTGGTGCGATGCTGCGCGGCGGCGCGTATAAGCCGCGCACCTCGCCGTACGATTTTCAGGGGCTCGGCGACCGCGCGCTGCCGCTGATCGCAGATGCCGCGGAGCACGCCGGGTTGCCGACCGTCGTCGAAGCGCTCGCCGAATCGCAGGTTCCACTGCTGCAAACCTACGTCGACATGATCCAAATCGGTGCGCGCAACATGCAGAACGTTCCGCTGCTGCGCGCGGCGGCGCGTACCGGCATGCCCATCCTCCTCAAGCGCGGACCCGCTGCTACGCTCGACGAATTGCTGTGCGCTGCAGAATACGTTCTCTTGGAAGGCAACGAGCGTGTGGTGCTGTGCGAGCGCGGCATTCGCGGCTTCGATTCGAACACGCGTAACGTGCTCGATCTCGGCGGCGCGCTGCGCTTGAAGGAGCTCTCGCATTTGCCGGTGATCGTGGACCCGTCGCACGCGAGCGGGCGGCGCAGTTTGATCGAGCCGTTGACGCTGGCGGCGGCGGCTGCCGGGCTCGACGGTGCGGTCGTCGAGATGCATCCCGAGCCGGACCGCTCGCGCTCGGATGCTCCACAAGCGATCGACTGCGCGACCTTCGCGCGCATCGCAGCGGGCGTGCGTTCGATTACCGGCGCGCTGCGCGGGGAAGCGAGCCGCTGCTTTAGCGTCCTCTAGATTCGGCGGGGTTTGCCGTAACCGCCTGCGGGTACGATTCGGCTGGCGCTCTCTCGGAAGCGCCGAAAACGAACACCGTCAACAGGAGGAACCCGCCCGTGAGAAAGATTTCCGCCGCCCTCAACGCCGCCGTCTTCGGCGCAAGTCTGGCCTTCGTCGGCCTCGCCGGCGCTACGGCCTTAGCTCAGCAGGCCGGACCCGATACCGCACCGCCTGCGGCGCCGCCGGCTGCTGATGCCGCGCCCTACATCGATTCGCACTGCGGCACGTGGCAGGACGACAACTGGGTACCGAACGGAAACTGCCCGCCGGATACCGATAAGCTGCGCCACGAGCACATCGCCGGAACGATCGTCTTCGTCACCGGTCACCTCGTGACGCTGCAATTGACCGATCGCAAGCTCGTGGTCAACGACCAGCCCGCGCTCGATTCGAACCGCACCGGCAAAGTCGCGGTCGGCCGCCAAGTCGTTGCGCATGGTTACTGGCTCGACGGCACGTTCTTCGCGACGTCGCTCGTCTAAGGCGGGCCGCAACACGTTGCTCGGCCGAGGCCCCGCTGCCAGCGGGGCTTCTTTGCGTTCAAGCCCGAAAGCGCGTTATGGAGCCGGCGGAGCGACGAACGTCAGCCAGTGATCGTAACGTTCGTCGCCCGCATGCACGATGCGGGCGTACGCCTCGCGTAACGCGGTGGTAATCGGACGACGCTGGGGCAAGGGGCGCGCATCGATGGATAGGATGGGAATCACCTCGGCCGCCGTGCCGGTGAAGAACGCCTCATCGGCTTGCCAGAGATCGTCGAGCGCGATCGGGCCGACCGTTGCCGGTATGCCCTCGGCCCCGGCGATCTGCAAGATCGAGTCGCGCGTGATGCCGTATAAAATGTCGGCCGAGGCGTCGTTGGTGCGCAAGGCGGCATCCCTGACGATGAAGATGTTTTCGCCGCTTCCTTCGGAGACCTCGCCCCGCTCGTTGAGCAGAATTGCTTCGTCGAAGCCGCGTGCCACCGCGTCCTGCAGTGCGAGGACCGAGTTGGTGTAGTGTCCGCTCGCCTTGACGGTGGCCGGCAGGGCGCGCGACGAAAACTTTTGGACCGGCGATATGGTCGCACGCGCGCCGGCCGTGCCTTCCATCAACGGAGGAAAACCGAAGACCGCGATGGCTACGTGGGTCGAGCAGTGCGAGCGCGGGGTCAGTGCAATCGTCTCGTCGCCGAAGTATGCCAGCGGCCGGATATATGCGTCGCGCAAACCGCTGGCACGCACCGTCTCGACGATGGCCGCGCGCAGCCGATCGAGCGAGTACCCGGGCTCCAGGCCGTAGTGCGCGGCCGACGCGAAGAACCGCAGTAAGTGATCGCCGAGGCGGAAGATCGCTATACCGCGCGGCGTGTCGTAAGCGCGAATGCCCTCGAAGACGGCGGTTCCGTAGTGAAGCCCGTGTGCGAGAACCGGGGCGTGTGCTGCCTCGGCCGACGTCGCTTTCCCGTCGAT
Source organism: Candidatus Tityobacter terrigena (assembly GCA_003156715.1). GTDB lineage: Bacteria > Vulcanimicrobiota > Vulcanimicrobiia > Vulcanimicrobiales > Vulcanimicrobiaceae > Tityobacter > Tityobacter terrigena. The sequence goes on along the minus strand of PMHO01000012.1, from coordinate 55,048 downwards.
CCAATACGTTGCCCGGGGCGGAGCGCTCATACCGTTTCGTTCGCGCGCGGCCGCTGCCGGAAAGCGAGCGAAATGCGTGCGCCGACCGGTTCGCGCGCCTTGGGGATGCCGTGCTCCCAATGTTCCTGCGCCGCGCCCGCCATCAGCAAGAGGCTTCCCGCCTCGAGCGCGAGCTTGATTGCGCGCCGGGGCCGCGCCTTGCTTTGAATGCGCATCACACGTGTCTCCCCCAAGCTCAAGAGAGCGACCGGCGAACGCGGCAGCAGCTCGGCCGTACGATCGTTGTGCATCGCGACGCTGTCGTTGCCGTCACGGTAGAAGTTGAGGCCGACCGAATTGAAGCGCAGCCCCATGCGTGCCTCCACCAGCTGCTTGGCTGCCGCGATCGCGGGCGGCAAGGGTCCGGTGCAGTCGAACCCGGCGGTAAGACGGGGCACATCGACCATGCGATCGTACATCGGACGACGTTCGTGCTGCCATTCTATCCCGTCGCGCAGAGCTGCAAACCAAGCGGCGCACTCGGGCGCGGGGACGAGTTCGGGCTGGTAGACGATCCGCCCGCTCGCGTCGTCGACGAGCGTTCTAGCGGCTGAGGGCGCCGGTCCAATGAGCGAGAGTTGCTCCATCGCTACAGCGCGACCACCCCGCGCCCGGGCGAAGTTGCGCCGGGCGCTTCGGGCCGGCCTAGCTGTCGCCGTTGACCGGCAGGACGGCGCTAACCGTACAGCCTTGCCCGAGTTTCGTCGAGACGTCCAGGCCCAGAGCGATGCGCGAAACGAGGAACAGGCCCCGGCCCGTCTCGCGGTCAGCGGCGGGAAGCGAAGGTGTGAGACTGAAGCCTTGACCGCGATCGCAGACGCGCAGCACCGGATGTGTGCCGCCCCAGTCAAGTTCGACGAGCAGCGCGCCGCGCGGCGCATGCCGTACCGCGTTGCCTACCAGCTCGCCGAAGATGAGCGCGCTTGCCTCCAGACTCGTTTCCGCGACCGAGCGAGCGCGGAGCGCTTCAACGAAAGCCCGCCTCGCGCGCTGCGCCGCAATCGGGGCCGCGGCGTCGAATCGCCACTGCTCCTTCCGGTTTTCCTCCACTCGTCTCGTCGCCACTGGCCGGTACCCCGCTCGGCGCGAGTCCGTTCCCGAATGTCGTCCCGCAGTTCGCGTCCTCATGAAGCGCATCTACCATTCGCCGCTCGGTGGTAAACCAGCACCCGCGGGGGAGGCGCGTTCGAGGCCTCGCTCGCCCGGGTCAGCCTCAAGCGCCTGCAAGGTGGCATCGCGAAAGCGCGGCCAGGTGTTTGCAGCGATCGCGTCTCGAGCCTCGGCGGTCAAGCTCACGAGCGCACTCAAGTTGTGATAGGAGAGCAGTCGGGGGCCCAGCATCTCGCCCGAGCGGAACAGATGTGCCAGGTAGGCACACGTGAACGAGCCGCAGGTGGCGCACCCGCAGGACTCGTCGAGCGGGCGCGCGTCGCGCACGTACGCCGCATTGCGGATGTGGAACTCGCCGGTCCGGGTAATCGCCCGCCCGTTTCGCCCGCAGCGGGTGGGATACACGCAGTCGAACAGGTCGACCCCGCAATCGATCGCTTCCACGATGTCACGAACGGTTCCGATCCCCATCAAGTAGCGCGGGCGGTCGGCCGGCAAGAGATCGGCCGTGAAGCGCGCCACGCGGTACAAGTCCGCCCGCGGCTCGCCGACCGATAGGCCGCCGATCGCATATCCCGGCAAATCGAGCGCGACGAGCTCGACGGCGCTTCGCGCGCGCGCCTGCACGTCGAGGCCGCCCTGGACGATCGCGAAGAGCAACGTTTCGGCGCGCGTCCGGGCACCGGCCGAGCGCTTCGCCCAAAGGCTCGTCAGCCGCACCGACTGCTCGATGTCGCGCGCAGCAGCGGGCAGCTTCACGCACACGTCCAGCGTCATCGCGATGTCGACGCCGAGCGATTCCGCAAATGCGACGACTGCCTCGGGCGTGAAACGCTGCTCGCTCCCGTCGAGATGTGAGCGAAAGCTGACACCCTCGCTGTCGAGCGTCCGGCGTGATTCCAAGCTGAAGACTTGGAACCCGCCGCTGTCGGTGAGGATCGGTTTCGACCAGCCCATAAAGGCGTGAAGGCCGCCCATCTCGAGCAGCGTCTCGCGACCCGGGCGCAACCACAAATGGTAGGTGTTAGCCAGAACGATCTGGGCGCCGATCTCGACGAGATCGCGCGGAGTGAGGCCCTTGACCGTTGCGGCGGTGCCGACGGGCATGAACGCCGGTGTCTCGACGATCCCGTGAGCGAGCGCCAGGCTCGCGCGACGCGCCGCACCGCTCGTGGCGTGCAGCGTGAAGGCGCCGTTCACGAACGGAGCGCGTCGCGCGCGCGCACGTACTCCTGGGGAGGCGGCGCTTCAAAGACCAGCATTTCGCCCGTCAGCGGATGTGCGAAGGCAAGCCGCCACGCATGCAGGGCCTGGCCCGGAAGCGCGACGCGTGCGTCGCGCTTCCCATACAGCGAGTCGTTGATGAGCGGGTGCCCGAAGGCCGCCATGTGAACGCGAATCTGATGCGTCCGCCCCGTCTCGAGCTTGAACAGTAGCTCGCTTGCGCCGGCGAGCGCCTCGCGCAGTTCGTAGTGGGTCACCGCCGGCTTCCCTTCGGCGCGAACTGCGAACTTGAGGCGATTGTTGATATCTCGCCCGATCGCCCCCTGGATCGTTCCTTTGGGATGTTCGGGGACTCCCGCGACCAAGCCCAGATACTCGCGCAGGATCAAGCGCCGCATCATCGCTTTGCCCAGGCGCCGGAGCGCAAGCTCCGTCTTTGCGACCACGAGCAGGCCGGAGGTATCGCGATCGAGACGGTGCACCAGGCCCGGGCGAAGCGGATCGCCCGGCAGTGCCCCGGCGTGAGCCAGCAGCGCGTTGACGAGCGTTCCCTGGCGCGAACCGTGCGCGGGGTGCGAGACCATTCCGGCGGCTTTGTGCACCACGACGATCGCATCGTCCTCGAAGACGACGTCGATTGGAATTGCTTGCGCGTGCGCCTCGAGTAGCACGGGCGCTGGGACGAGGAACTCGAGCAGGTCGCCTTCTTCAAGCGTTGCGCTCGGCTTAGGCACGTCGCCATTGAGCAATACGCGGTGCTGGTCGATTGCGGCCGCGACGCGCGAACGCGAAGCGCCGGCTAGCCGCGCGACGGTGACGTCGGTGCGCGCTCCGGCTTCTTCGGCGGTGACCGTGTGCCGGTTCAGGTGCCCGTCGATTTCGCTCGTGCGCCGGCTCGTTCGCGTCCGATCGTCGAAAGCACCAGGAGCGCGACGCCGATCGTAATGCACGAATCGGCGACGTTAAAGACCGGCCACCAACGAAGATCGATGAAGTCGACCACGTAGCCGTAGTGGAAGCGGTCGACGATATTGCCGACGGCGCCGCCGACGATTGCGCCAAAGGCCAGGCGCACGAGCGGCGAGCGAGCGGCGACATCGCGGAATGCGTACCAGAACAGCGCCAGCACCGCCAGTGCCATGCTCACCAAGAGCCACGGTTGCGTTCCAAAGAGTCCGAACGCCCCCGCCCGGTTCTGCACGAACGTCCAGTACAAAACGTGCCGGATGAACATGCGGCTTTCGCCGCTTGCGAAGGTCGAGACCACGATGTGCTTGGTCAGTTGGTCGAGCGCGAGCACGGCGGCGGCCGCGAGCCAAAAGATCACAGGCTCGGCGGCTTCACATACTGGTAAAAGAAGCCCGCAATCCGCGTGAACTGATCGGTCGCAACGACCAGACCCGTCGCCACGAGAATGCCGCCCGAAGCGGTCTCGATTGCGGGCAGAAACCGCTTGATCCGGTTGAGCGCTCCGAGCGACTGGGTGATCGCTGCAGCGACGATGAGAAACGGCACGGCGAGACCAGCCGAGTAGCCGAGCAGCAAGTACGTCGCCTCGCCGATCTTTTCTTGCGACGCCTTGAGGATGATCAGCGAAAGGATCGGGCCGATGCAGGGCGACCACCCGGCCGCAAAGCCGAGGCCGATCAGAAACGAGACGGCTAGCGAGGGCCGCGTCGAGCGAAGGTGCAAGCGCTTGTCCATCATGAGCAGCGGAATCTTGAGGACGCCCATCATGTGCAGGCCGAACACGATGATGATCAGGCCGCCCACGATTTCCACGAGGCGCCGGTGGTCGGTGAAGACGCCGCCGACGGCGCTCGCCGAAAGCCCGATCAGCACGAAGATCACGGTGAATCCGCTGATGAAGGCGAGCGAGTGGGCGATCGTGCGAAGTTTGGCGGCCGCCGAATCCTGGGTCTTGAGGTCTTCGAGGCTCGTGCCCGTCAAGAACGAGAGATAGGACGGCACGAGCGGCAAGACGCAGGGCGAGACGAAGGACGCCAGGCCCGCCAGGAAAGCGACGAAAAGGTTCACTTGGGTGTGCATGGGCGACCCTCATCTTACGACCGGTTCCCGCTGCAGGCCTGTGAGCCGGCCGCGCCGCGGCGCCCGCTGCCGGCAGGGTCCGGTAGCCGCTGGTCGCAAGCTCCGCAGTCGTGCAGCACTGGTTCAGCTATCCGAATATCGACCCGGTGGCGTTCCGCATTGGGCCGCTGGCGGTCCATTGGTACGGCCTCTCGTACCTGATCGGCTTTCTCTGCGTCGGTGCGTGGCTGGCGCGCCCCGAAGGTCGCCGTCGCCTCGGCCTGACGGTCGAAGGCGTGCAAGACTTCCTGTTTTATGCGCTGGTCGGCGTGCTGGTCGGCGGCCGGTTGTTCTTCGTGATTGCCGACATCGTCACCAAGCACGATGCCTCGCTCTACTTCGGCGATGCGCCGCGCAGCTGGCTCAACCTCATCGCCGTTTGGAACGGCGGCATGGGGTTCTTCGGCGGCCTGATCGGCGTGCTCGTGGCCATGCTGCTCTTCGTCCGCCGCCATCCGCAAGTCCGTTTCAGCGTGCTGGCCGACGAAGTGGCCGTGATGTTGCCGATCGGCATCGCGCTGACGCGCGTCGTCAACTTCATCAACGACGAGCTGTGGGGAAACGTCTGCGTTCCCGACCACCCCTGGTGCATCAAGTTCCCCAACGTCGACGGCTATCGCTATCCCTCGCAGATTTTCGAAGCGATCCTCGACATCGCGGTGTTGCCGATCGTGTACTTCATCTACCGGCGCCGTCCGCCGGACGGGGTCGTCGCCTGGTCGTGGTTCACGTGCTATGGGATCACGCGGTCGGTCGCGGAGATTTGGCGCCAAACCGATCTTTCGGTCGGTCCGTTCACCGGCGGCCAGTTGCTTGCGTTGCCGATGATTGCGGTGGGCCTGACGCTGGTCGTTCTGTGCATGCGTCGAGGAAGGCGCACCGACGTTGCGCCGGTCGTGCCGGCGCAACGGACCGTGGGTATCGCCTGAGCGACCGGCACGGCGCGAGCGCATAGGGAAAAAATGCTTGCCGCCGGAAGTGAACCTTCCCATGAAGCTCGAGGTCGGAGTTCTGCCTGAAGGCGCTCCGAATTCGCTCGCGGGACGCATTGCGGGGATGCGCGAGAAGATTGCCGGCGCCGCGCGAAAGCATGGCCGCGACCCGTCGTCGATTCGTTTGGTCGGCGTCACGAAAGAGCAACCGCGCGAGCTCGTGCTCAACGCAATCGAAGCCGGCCTCGGCGATATCGGTGAAAACTACCTGCAAGAGGCACGCCCGAAGTACGCTGACCTGATGGCCTGCAAACACTTCCTCGGGCACGTGCAGACCAACAAAGCGCGGGCCATCGTCGAGGTTTTCGACGTCGTTCAGTCCATCGATCGCCTCGAGGCGGGGCGCGCCATCGGCCGGGCTTCCCGCACGCTCGGCAAGCGGATGCGGGCACTGGTCCAAATCAACATCTCGCCCTCCGAACGATTCGGCCTCGATCCCGCGGCCGCTCCTGCATTCGCGGCGCTGCTGCGCGAAGAAGAGGGACTCGACATCGACGGCGTGATGGCGATCGGACCGAACACGTCGGACCGCGGGGTCATCCGGCGGGCGTTCGAACAGGCGGCTCGCACGTTCGAGCGCGTCGGCGGCGCGATCCTCTCGATCGGCATGTCGGACGACTATGAGGAAGCGATCGCCTGCGGTTCGACGATGGTGCGCATCGGAACGGCAATCTTCGGAGTTCGAGGTTACCACAGTGAGTGAAAACGTGACCGGCGACGACGCGCTCGAACCGCGGCAGGGAGGTAGTATGGGCGTCCTACATCGGATCGGCTCTTTCTTCTCGCTCCGCGAGGACGAAGGCGGGGACTTCTATGAAGACGACGTGCCCGCTTCAAAGCGCAATGTCGTCGCTCTTTCGTCCCGCGACTCGCGGTCGGGGCGCGCCGGTGCGGAGGTCGGCGTCTTCGTTCCGCGCGCGTTCGGTGACGTGACGCACGTCGCGGATGCCCTGCGCAACCGTCAGGTCGTGATCGTGAACCTGCAGAGCGTCGACCGTGCGCTGTTGCAGCGGATCGTCGACTTTACGTCGGGCGTCGCTTACACGCTCGACGGCAAGATCCAAAAACTCGCCGAGGGCATCTACCTCGTCGTTCCGCCGGGTATCACCGTTAATTCGGCGGGTATTCGGGAGTCGCTCGGCGGAGACTCAATGCTCGACTTCATGATGAACCGTTGATGAAGGCACTGCATATGAACAAGATCACCGTAATCGACATCCAGCACAAGACGTTCAAGCGCAAGCTGCAGGGCTACGATCCCGCCGACGTCGACCAGTTTCTCGACGAGCTCATCGAGACGCTCGAAGATGAAGCGCAACATCGCGCCGCGCTGGAAGCGGATATCTCCGATCTTCGCGAACGGATCAGCCACTTCAAGGCGATGGAGGAGTCGCTCCAACACACGCTGCTGCTCGCCCAGCGCACCGCCGATGAGGTCAAGGCTTCCGCCCACAAAGAGGCCGACCTGATTCGGGCCGAGGCGCGGCTGTCGGTCGAAAAGGAGATCGCAAGCTACAGCGACCGCGCCAATGACGCGCGCCGCGAAAGCCAGCGCGCGGTCGAGACCGCCGAGCAGGCCAAAAGCGAGCTGCGCAGCCTCTTGATGACCCACCTCGCACTGCTCGATCGACCCGACGTGCAGCCGCCCGCGCCAACCCCGGCTCCGCTGCAAACGGCCTTCGAGACGCCGGAACGTTCCGCCACTGAACTGCCGTTCGCGACGCAACCGGCGTTCGCTAACGGTTCGGCTGCCGCGCTCGTCGAGCACTGAGGCCGATCGCGATGGCTCGTTCGGTCGTTGCACCATCGGTGCAGCCCCGAGTCTTCCCGGCCGGCCGCGCTTTGCTTCTACTCGCGATCGGTGCCTCACAAATGGCCGGCCGGCGCTTCTCGATCGAAGGGCGGCGCGTGCAAGCGGTCCGCTTCGGGCGCTTGGCGCTCGCAATCGGTTACGTCGACGCCGCGCAATTCGGTCCCGAAGAGCTGGCTCGCAACCGCGAGCAGGTCGCTTGGTTGCGAACGGAGGCCCGGCTTCACGAACGCGCCGTGGAGCGTGCTGCCGTTCTCGGCCCGGTTCTCCCCGCGCGGCTACTGAGCGTCCACCCAACGCTCGGCGCACTGGAGGCCTACGCGAAGGAACAGTACGCGCGCTGGTCTCGTGCGTTGACGCGGCTCGGCACTCGCCGCGAGTACGCGGTCCATCTGTTTCGGGGCCCGCACGCTCCGCCCGGCAGTGAATCGTATCTCTTTCGCGTCAGCGCCCGGGCGACGCGCGGCGGGCGCGCTGCCGTGCCCCGCGTCGATTCCCCGGTCGCCGAAGAGTTGTCAAAGCTCCAACGCGCCTGCAGCGAAGGCCCGTCGGCGACGCGGCGCGTTGCCGCCGACGTTCGCCGCGGAGAGTTATTCGCGTCGGCGCTGCTGCTCGACCAAGCGCAGAGCGCGAGCCTGAAAACGACCCTCCAGGGGCTTTCGACCGCAGGCGGGGCGCTCGGGTTGACCTACTATCTCGAGGGCCCGCGCGCGCCGTTCAGCTTCTTTTAGGGTTCGGCTAGGTTCGGCGCAAAGCGTTGATCGCAGCCGCTCTTTCGTAAGCGCGTGACGGTTGCAATTCTTCCGGGCGACGGCATCGGTCCCGAGGTTACGGCTGCGGGCCTCGCCGTCTTGCGAGCGGTTCGCCCGGAGCTGACCTACGAGCACGGCCTGGTCGGCGCGGCCGCGCTCGACTCGTATGGCTCGCCGTATCCTTCGCAGACCGCCGCGTTGTGCAGGCGTAGCGCTGCGATCCTCTTCGGTGCGGTCGGCGATCCGCGTTACGACGGCGCACGCGGCGAGCTGCGTCCCGAAGTCGCGATTCTGCGCTTGCGCAAGGAATTCGATCTGTTCGCGAACCTCCGGCCGGTCAAGACGATCGCCGGGCTGGAAGCCGCCTCTAGCCTGCGACCCGAGGTCGTGCGCGGGCTCGATCTGATCGTCGTGCGCGAGACGACCTCCGGATTGTACTTCGGAACGCCGAAGCAGACGACGTTCGAGGACGGCATCGAAGTCGCGGTCGATACCCTCGTGTACCGCGCGCCGGAAGTCGAGCGCGTCGCGCAGGTTGCGTTCGCGCTGGCGCGTGAACGGCGCGGGCGCGTGACCTCTGTCGACAAGCACAACGTCCTCGAAACCGGGCGCCTCTGGCGCCGTATCGTCACGCAGGTCGCTACCCAGTATCCCGACGTCGCTCTCGACCATCTCTTAGTCGACAATGCCGCGATGCAGCTCGTGCGCGATCCCAAACGCTTCGACGTCATCCTCACCGAGAACACCTTTGGGGACATCTTGAGCGACCAAGCCGGAATGCTCACGGGATCGCTCGGCAACCTACCCAGCGCCACGCTCGGCGCGCAGGCGCCGGGGACCACAGGGCCGCGCTTTGGTTTGTACGAGCCGATCAGCGGCAGCGCCCCCGACATTGCCGGGAAGGGGATCGCAAACCCCATCGCTGCGATCCTCTCCGCAGCGCTGCTGTGCCGCTACAGCCTCGCCGACGAAACGAGCGCTGCACGAATCGAGTCAGCGGTCACCGCCGCGGTCGCGTTAGGCGCGCGCACCAGGGATCTCGTGCGCGACGACGCGCCCTTCTTGGGCACCAGCGCCTTCACCGAGCGCGTCCTCGCGCGGCTCTAAAGCGAGGTGGTACTGACGCCGGAGCTATTGCTCCTCGTGGCTGCCGGCGGCGTCGGGGTTCTGCATACGGTCGTTCCCGATCATTGGGTGCCGATCGCGTTGATCGCACGTCAGCAACGCTGGACGCGTGCCCAGACGGCGCGGCGGGCTCTGATCGCCGGTTTCGGTCACGTCGCTTCGACACTGGTGCTCGGCCTCGGGCTCTGGCTTGCGGGCGTCGCTTTCGCGGACCGCTTGGGCCACGTCGTATCCTACGTTTCCAGCGCGGCGCTTGTGGCTTTCGGCGGATGGGTCGCGCTCGGCGCTCTGCGCGAGCTGGGCGCAAATCATGAAAGCGTACAAAGCGAGTTGCTCGAAGAGCGCCGCAAACGTTCGCTGCGTACTAGTCTGCTGCTGATTCTCGGTTCGTCGCCGATGGTCGAAGGCATTCCGTTGTTTCTCGCCGCTGCAAAATATGGAGTGGCTCTGTTGGCCCTCATGGCATCTTTGCTCGGCGTTGCTACCATGGCAACTTACGTGGTTCTTTGCGTTTCCTCCGCAGCCGGACTGCGCCGAATGCGTTTCGGCGCGCTCGAGCGATACGGTGAGGTTTTCAGCGGCGCCCTGATCGCGCTCATCGGAGCCGCCTTTCTTTTTTGGCCGGCGATCTAGCCGACGGCGCTTGCCCTGCCGGCGCTTAGCGCCTGGACCCCCCTAGCAGGTTTCCGCTACCGACAATCCGGCGCACCGCTCGCGCGACGCGCGGACGTCGCAACTTGGTAATTGGCCGGTCATCGCTGCACGATAGGCTCGAGCGATGGATGGCATTGCACTCATGGCGACGGCGATGCGGGCCGCGCAGGAGCGGCTCGACGTTTCCGCGGCCAATCTGGCGAACGTCTCGAGCAACGGGTTTCACAAGCGCCTGACCCGCGCTCGGCTGACTGCGGGCGGATTGGAAACCGAAACCTCGCTCGATCCCGCGCAAGGCCCGCTGCGTCGCACCGGGCGCGCATTCGATCTCGCGGTCGCGGGCGCCGGCACGTTCTCCGTGCGCGAGCATGACGGGCGCGTCGCGGCCGAGCGGTCGGGTTCGTTCTTTCGCGACGCTGCGGGGCATCTCAACGACGAGCGCGGGCGAACGTTGCTCGGCCAGCACGGGCCGCTTGCGGTTGGAGCCGGCGCTACGATCGACCCGAGCGGCGTCGTTCACGACGGCGGCGCCGTCGCCGGGCGCATGGAGATGAGCGCCGGCGCTTCGCTCGCCAGCGGCTTTCTCGAAGGTTCGAACGTCGACGCCGTGCACGAGATGATCGACGTGCTCGACGCGCAGCGCGCCTTCGAGACGGCGCAGAAAGCGCTCGGGGCAATCGATGAGACGCGCAACAAGGACGCAAACGACGTCGCGCGGGTGCGTTCGTGAACCGCGCGATGTATGCGGCGGCCAGCGGCATGGCGGCTGCGCAGCAAACGCTCGACGTCGTCGCAGACAACCTTGCCAACGCCGACGTCACGGGTTTCAAGAGCGACGTTGCGGCCTTTGCGGCGCTGGGAGGGAACGCGTCGCTCGGCACGACGGAGATCGGAACGCACCTGCTTTTCACGCAGGGCAAGCTCGTCAGGACGGGCGGACCGTTCGACGTTGCGATCGATGGTGCGGGCTTCTTTCAAGTCGAGCGCGGCGGTTGCCGCGCGTTCACCCGCGCCGGCGCGTTCTCGCGCGCCCGCGACGGGTCGCTGCAGGATGCCGATGGTTGGAAGCTTGACGGCGTGCGCATTCCCGAAGCGGCCACGCGCGTCGACGTCGCGGCCGACGGGCGCGTTACCGTCGAAGTCGCCGCAAAACCGCGTAGCGCGGGCAGGATCCAGCTGGTCGCGTTCGTCGCGCCCGAACACCTGCGTCAGGTCGACTCGGCAATTTTCGCCGCGACCGAAGCGAGCGGAGCGCCACATACGATCCCCGCCGGTGGGGACCGTCAGCCAAAGATCGCGTTCGGCACGCTTGAAAAATCAAACGTGTCCATCGTCGAGTCGATGATGGCGATCTTAGCCGCGCAGCGCGCCTACGAAGCCAACGCAAAGGGAGTGCAGGCCGCAGATGAGATGCTGCGCATCGCCAATAACATCCACCGCGGGTGACTTCGCGCCGCCCGCAGCGGACGTGCGCGGCGTCGCAACGGAGTTTGAGGCGCTGCTGCTCGCGCAGGCCCTGCGACCCCTCGCCAAGCCGATGGGATTCTACGGCGACCTAGTGGTAGCGGAGGCCGCGCACAGCGTGGCCGCAGCGCAAAGCGGCGGTCTCGCGCTCGAGCTGGAGCGAATCGCGCGGGAGCGAGCTTGAGCCGGCTGCAGTCCGACGCGCCGGCCGAAGGTGCGCGCGAAGCGACCATCCGCGCCTCCTTTCCACTCGTGCGCGCCGTTGCTCGACGCGTGTTGCGCGTCGTGCCGGCCGCCGATCTCGACGACCTCGTCGGTGACGGATCGATCGGCTTGATTCGCGCCGTCGACACGTTCGATCCCGCACGCGGAACCGCGCTCGAAAGCTACGCGCGGCGGCTGATCTTGGGGGCGATGCTGAACGGCCTGCGCCGTCTCGATCCCGTTTCGGAGCGCGCGCGCCGGACGCTTCGCGTCGCCGAACAACGCCGCTACGAGCTGGCTCAGGAATGCGGAACGCTGCCGCCGATCGCCGAACTCGAGCGCGCGGACGAGCGGCTTCGTCGAGCGCGCACCTCCGCACACCGGCTGAGCGCCCTGTCGCTCGATGCGCCGCTCCCGCACGACGGTGCGGTCCTTGTCGACTGGGGCACCGATCCGGCCCGTCGCGCCGACGAACGAGATAAGCAACGGCGTCTGCGCGAAGCGCTGGCCCTGCTGCCCGAGCGCCAGCGCCGCATCCTGGCTTGGCACTACTACGAAGACCTCTCTCTCCACGCGATCGGCGCGCGCATGAAGGTCTCGGCTCAGCGCGTTTCGCAACTGCACCGCAGCGCGCTCGCGCGCTTGCGCGTGGCGTTGCCCGGCTTGTGAGTACGCGAGCCGTCGATGCAGATGCATCGAATCCGGCCTCGCCGCTCGCTGCTGCGGTCACGCCGCCGCTCGCACCGATCGCGATCGATCCCGATCTCGAGCTCGCGAGCGATCTTCCGCGCGATCACCCGGCCTGGATGCGCGACACGCTTTCGGTTTCGCAGCGTGCGCGCTCGCTGCTCGAGCGGCTGCGTCCCAGCGTCGTCAAGGTCGTGCGTTTCTGGGAGCACCGGGTGCGCTCGATCGTCGTCGGCGGACGCCGCCTCAGCGTCGACTTCTCGGGCTCCTACCGCTTGGACTAGGATCGGCGCGAAGCTTCGAGCTCGCGCCGGATCGCCGCGAGCATTCGCTTCGCGGCACGATCCCAGGAAAAAAATGCAGCCCGCCGGCTGGCCCCGGCGGCGAGCCGCTCGCGCAACTGCGTGTCCGTTAGCACGCGCAGGATTTCTTCCGCCATCGCTTCCACGGCGACGACCGAGCCGCTCACCCCGTCGACCACCGCGACGCGCAATCCCGGCGAGTCGGCTACGACCGCGGGCGTGCCGCAGGCGTTTGCCTCGATCACGGTAATGCCCCAACCCTCCATCGACGAGGGGTGCGCTAGAACCCAGGCTTCACGCAGAAGGCGCGCCTTCGTCCCTTCGTCGACGAAGCCCGCGAATTCGATGCTGCGCCCCAGGCCGAATTCGCTCGTCAGGCGCTCGAGCTTGGGACGCTGGTCGCCGTCGCCAGCGACGATCAGTTTGGCCTCCGGCACATCGTTGAGGATCGCCGGCATCGCACGCACTAGTGCATCCACCCGCTTGTATTCCTTGAGACGGCCGAGGTACAGGATCGTGGGCGTGCTCGATTTGCAGCCCGGCCGGAGGTTTTCGTCGACGCCGCTGTACACGATCGGGATATTGCGCGAGCTGATCCGGTGCTGCTCCATCTCTTCGCGGCTCGTCGGCGAGATCGTAACGAAGGTCGAGTCGCGGTAAAGGAACGGCATCAATCGCAATTCGAGCCAGATGAAGAGACGCGAGAGCGGCCAACGCAAGTTCTCTTCGAACACGCGGCGGTGAATGTGGTAGACGACGCACACCTTCGGAATCGATGAAAACAGAGGACTGAAGAACGGGATGCCGTTTTCGCTGTCGACGATAACATCGAAACCTCCCCGCAAGCGGAGCAGATAGTAGAGCGGGATCAGGGCATAGACGGTGGCCCGTCCGCCGACGCGGTGAATCTCGATGCCCTCGATCTCGTCGCGAGCCGAGCCGTGCGGGAAGCCGGCGGTCAACCAGCTGACGCGATGCCCCAGCCGCACCCAGCGTCGCGCGAGCTCGAACAGATACGTTTCTGCGCCGCCCGCTTGGGGGTGCTTGGGGTCGCGCCAGTTCAGGATCAGCACGCGAAGCGGACGGCCCGTCGCCGCCACGTCGGCGTCGCTCATCGATCCGGCGCGTCGCGGTTTTTGTGCGGCAAGCGGGCGAGTACGCCTTCGACGAGCTGCGCGATGCGCTCGGCGCCGTCGCGCGCCGCGGCCAGCACGTCGCTATGCGAAACGTCGTGATCGGCGCCGATGAGGTTGCTGATCAGGCTGATTCCGAGCACGTCCATGGCAAGGGCACGAGCCTCGATCGCTTCGAGTACGGTCGACATCCCGACGGCGTCGGCGCCGAGAACGCGCAACGCCCGCGCTTCGGCCGGCGTTTCATACGCCGGCCCGCGCACCCCGGCATACACGCCTTCGTGCAGCACGAGGTTGCCGCAGCTCGTCTGCGCGAGCGCGCGAAGCCGGTGCGTGTAGACCTCGCTCAGGCTCAGGAATGGATCGCGCTTGCCTTCGGGACCGAGCGGCGTCGCGCCGGTCAGGTTGAGATGGTCGGCGATCAGCATCAAGTCGCCGCGGGCGTACTGCGCGTTCAATCCGCCGGCGGCGTTGGTGAGAACGATCGTGCCTGCGCCGGACGCGGCGGCGACACGCACGGGATACGTCACCTCGTCCCCCGCAAAGCCTTGATACAGGTGTGCCCGGCCGGCGAAGACTGCGACGCGTTTGCCGCTCCAGAGTCCGCACAGCACGTAGCCGGGATGCCCGGCTAGCTTAGCTTGCGGCGCTCCGGGAAGCTTCTTGTACGCGATCGTCTTGCCGTCGACACGCTCGCGCAGTCCCTGCGCAAGCCCACTGCCCAGCACGATCGCCGCTTCGATCGAACCGCCCGCGCGCTGCCGCACGAGTTCGGCCGCGACGGCGAGCTTGCCGTTAATCGGTGATTGAGCCCGCGGTCAGCGGCACCAGCAAATCGTTTCCCGTCATGGCAGCCGGCGCTTCCAAACCGAGGAGCGGGAGAAGAGTGGGTGCGACGTCGGCCAGCCGCCCATCGCTGCGGAAGCGTCCGGCCGGGGCGCGCGAAACGAGCACGATCGGCACGGGATTGGTCGTGTGGGCCGTGAGCGGCAGCCCGTCTTTATCGAGCTTGCTTTCCGCGTTGCCGTGGTCTGCGGTGATCGCAAGCAGTCCGTCCGCATCGAGAATCGCTTGCTCGAGACGGCCCAACGCCACGTCGAGCGTCTCGCAGGCGGAGATGGTTGCCTCGAGGACTCCCGTGTGCCCGACCATATCGGCATTTGCGTAGTTCATGACGATGAAATCGTGCGCGCGGCCGGCGATGTCTTCTAGCGCCACCGTCGTGATCTCGGCCGCGCGCATCTCGGGCGCTTCGTCGTAGGTCGCGACCGTCCGGTTCGAGGGAATGAGGATCCGGTCTTCGTTTTCGAACACCTCTTCGCGACCGCCGTTGAAAAAGTAGGTCACGTGCGCGTACTTTTCGGTCTCGGCCAAGCGAAGCTGGCGTAACCCGCTGCGTGCGACGATCTCGCCGAACGTGTCGCTCTGCGGGCGGGGTCCGAACAGCACCGGGTTCGGAAAATCTTCCTCGTATCGCGTCATCGTCGCGAAGGTAAGGTTCGCGTAGCGATGGACGGGGAACTCTTTGAAGCCGGCTTTTGAAAACGCCAGCGTCAACTCGCGTGCCCGGTCCGGCCGGAAGTTGAAGAAGATCGCGGCGTCGCCGTCGCGCAGCGGGCGCGGCTCGCCGACGAGCGTGGGCACGATGAATTCATCGGTTTCACCGCGGGCATAAGCAGCTTCGAGCGCCTCGCTCGCGCTCGGGTACGCGTGCTCGGCTTCGGCATCGGCGAGCGCGCGATAGGCCCGTTCGGTCCGGTCCCACCGGTGGTCGCGATCCATGGCGAAGTAGCGCCCCGTCAGGCTCGCGATCGCTCCGCCGGCGCCGGCCTTCGCCAGGTGCGTTTCCAACGCGTCGAGGTACGTTTGCAGCGATGAGGGCGGGACGTCGCGCCCGTCACCGAAGGGGTGAACGGCAAGCGTGACTCCGGCCGCGACGGCCGCATCGATGAGCGCAAAGAGGTGCTCGATCGAGCTATGCACCTGTCCGTCGGAAAGGAGGCCCATCAGGTGTAGGCGCCCGCAGTTCGCTCTGGCGTGATCGAGGCACGCAAGCAGCACCGGGTTGCGCGCGAAAGATCCGTCGCGCAACGAATCATCGATAACGACGACGCCTTGCGGAACGACGCGGCCGCTGCCGATGTTGATGTGCCCAACCTCGCTGTTTCCGATAACGCCTTTGGGCAAGCCGACCTCCTCGCCGCTTGCCGCAAGCAGCGCGTGCGGATAGGTCAGCCAGATGCGCCGCCAGTTAGGCAGGTCGGCGGCCGCGATCGCGTTGCCGTACGTCTCGTTACGGTAGCCCCATCCGTCGAGGATCGCGAGCACGAGCGGCCCCGTGCGCACGCGCCGCTCAGGCATGGGCGTACGCCGCCTCGACGATCGGCACGAACGTCGCAGCGGCGAGGCTCGCGCCGCCGATCAAGCCGCCGTCGATGTTCGGCTGGGCCATGAGTGCGGCAGCATTCTGCGCCTTCATGCTGCCGCCGTACAGCAAGCGCGCGTCCTCCAAGCCGTCGACCGCCCGGCGAATGTGCGCGATCACCGCGTCTGCGCTCTCAGGTTCCTCAAAGTGGCCGCTGCCGATCGCCCAAATCGGTTCGTAGGCGACCACGCACGATGCAACCTCGCGGGCTCCCAATCCGGCGAAGGCCGCCCGCACCTGCATCGTCACCTTTTCCAGCGTGAGCCCTTCCTCGTGCTCGCTCGCCGTTTCACCGACGGCCACGATCGGCGTCATGCCGTGGCGTAGCGCCGAGCGCGTCTTTCGCCCGACGGCCTCGTCGGTTTCGCCGTCGTAAGCGCGCCGTTCCGAGTGTCCCAAGATGACGTACCGTACGCCGATCTCGCGCAGCATTGGGGGCGCGATCTCGCCGGTGTACGCCCCGTGGTCGTTCTCGTGCATCGTCTGCGCGCACAGGCCGATCGAGGAGCCGCGCAACTCTGCGGCAACGGCCTGCAGTGCGGTGAACGGCGGCGCGACGACGACATCGACGCCTGCCGGCAACGTGCACGCTCGCAGCTCGCGGATCAGTTCGCACGCCTGCGCGATCGTCTTGTTCATCTTCCAGTTGCCGGCGATGAGCGGCCGGCGCACGGCGCCCGGCTGGTTCACGCGCGCTGCGCTCGCGCGATCATGCCGGCGCACGCGCCGAGCGTTCGAGTGCCTCGACTCCCGGTAACGTCTTGCCCTCGAGATATTCGAGCGTCGCGCCGCCGCCGGTCGAGACGTGGCTCACCTGCGTTGCGAAGCCGAGCTCGACCGCGGCCGCGACCGCATCGCCTCCGCCGACCACGCTCGTTGCGCCGCGGCCGGTCGCCTCGGCGATCGCTTCACCGATCGCGCGCGTCCCGTTCTGATACGCGCGCTTTTCATAGACGCCCATCGGTCCGTTGAACACGATCGTCCGCGCGGAGTGCAGGACCGCGGCGTACGCGCTCGCGGTTTGCGGACCGATGTCGAGAATCATGCGCGAGCCGACATCGCCGATCGGTACGATCGTTGCTTGCTCGTCGGCGTCGAACGCGGTCGACACGACGGCGTCCGTCGGCAAGTGGAACGGAACGCCGGCTCGTTCGGCTTGCGCGAGGATATGCTGCGCCGGCGCCAGATCCGAGTCGCGCAGCGACGTCCCCACGTCGACCCCGCGAGCGGCCAGGAACGTGTTAGCCATGCCGCCGCCAATGACAAATGCCGCGACGCGCGCCAGGAGGTTGGTGAAGACGCCCACCTTGTCTTTGACTTTGGCACCCCCGATCGCACACACGAACGGCTGCTGCGGATCGCGCGTCAACGTGTCGAGTGCCGCGAGTTCCGCTTCCATCAAGAAGCCCGCATACGCGGGCAGGTCGTGAGCGATGCCTTCGGTCGAGGCGTGGGCGCGATGGGCGGTTCCGAATGCGTCGTTGACGTAGAGGTCGCCAAGCGCCGCCAATCGGCGCGCGAAGGCCGGATCGTTCTGCTCTTCTTCAGGGTGGAAGCGCACGTTTTCGCAGACGACCAGGCCGCCGTCTTGCAGCCCGGCGGCCGCTTCTTCTGCGACCGGGCCGACGCAATCGGAAGCGAAGGCCACCGACGCGCCGAGCCGTTTAGTTAGCTCCCGTGCAACGGGCGCCAGGGAAAGCGACGGCACCGGCTTGCCGTCGGGCCTTCCCAAGTGCGAAAGGACGACCGTCCGCGCGCCGCGCTCCCGCAGATAGCGCAGGGTTCGCAGCGAGGCCGTCAAGCGCGTGTCATCGGCGATCGCTCCGTCTTTCATCGGTACGTTGAGATCCTCCCGCACGACGACGCGCTTACCACGAACCTCGACGTCACGCAGGGTTCGAAATCGCATCACTCGCGGGACGGGATCAGACGCGAGCCGGAAGCTTGCCGGCGACCAGCGCGGTCAGTTCGGCCAAGCGGCACGAGTAGCCCCACTCGTTGTCGTACCAGGCCGCGATTTGCACAAGATCCCCGTTGGCACCCGTCAGTTTGCCGTCGACGATGGAGCTAAAAGACGAGCGCTTGTAGTCGCTCGACACCAACTCTTCCTCGGTGAAGTCCATCAAGCCGCGCAGGTCGGTGCTCTCTGAGGCGGCGCGCATGATCGAATTGATCTCGTCGCGTGAGGTCGCGCGCTTGGTCTGGACGACCAAGTAGATCATGGAAACCGTCGGCGTCGGGACGCGCAGCGCGAATCCGTCGAACGTGCCCTTGACCTCTGGGATCGTCAAATACAACGCCTTCGCGGCACCGGTCGAGGTCGGCACGATGTTGGTCGCGGCGTTGCGGGCGCGGCGCATGTCCTTGTGCGGGCCATCGAGGACGTTCTGGTCGTTGGTGTAGGAGTGGATCGTCGTCATGAAGCCCTTGACCCAGCCGACCGTGTCGACGATCGGCTTGACCGCGGTCGCCAAGCAGTTGGTCGTGCAGGACGCGTTGGAAATGATGTGGTGCTTCTCGGGATCGTAGGTGCGGTGGTTCACCCCGAGCACGAGCGTTACGTCCTCGCCGCTAGCAGGTGCCGAGATGATGACTTTCTTGGCACCGCCGCCGTCGATGTGAGCGCGGGCTTTCGCGGCGTCGGTGAAAAGACCGGTCGACTCGACGACGACGTCGACGCCCAGATCCTTCCACGGCAACTTGGCCGGATCGCGCTCGGCCAGCACTTTGATCGTCTGTCCGGCGATTTCGATGGTGCCCGGGCCGTGCGAGACGGGCCCTTCGAAGGCTCCGTAGTTCGAGTCGTGCTTGAAGAGATGCGCGCAGAACTCGGGGCTGATCAGGTCGTTGACGGCTGCGATCTCGCTGCCTGGGTGACGTTCCAACAGTGCCTTTGCGAAATTCCGGCCGATCCGGCCGAAGCCGTTGATACCGATGCGCATTTCGATCTCCCTACGTTGCGTTGCGGCTGCGCTGAGCTTCACGAAACGGCGTCACGTCGCCTTCGCGCAGTCGCGAGCCCGTTTCGCCTTGGATTCTGCGCGCGATCCGCAGCAGCGCCGCGATGCGACCGTTGACGGTTGACTTCTTTGCGGGCGGCCGGCAGCGGCGGCCGAGCTCGGCCAGCGTTTCCGTCGGATGCGCGAGACGCAGTTCGGCGACTTCGCGCAGCCTGCCCGAGAGATGTCCCAACCCAAACGAGTCGGCGACAAGCGCGATCAGCGCGCGTTGCGCGGCGGCGGCATTCGCCGCCCGGTCGACGTTGGCGGCCTCGGTATTGACCAGCCGGTGGATGCGGTTCTTGGTTTCCTTGAGGGCGCGCACGTCTTCGAGGTGCAGCGCGGTCGTAAATGCCCCGATCGAACTGAGTAGCTGCGAGATCTCGTCGATGTTCTTGAAGTAAACGATCGAGCGCCCTTTTCGCGGGGCAACCTTCGGGTTACGGCCCTCGGCGCGTAAGACCGCCACGAGTCGTTTCGTCAGCTCCGGCGAGGGCGGCACGAATTCCAGATGGTACCCGCGTTGGGGCGCCGCGAGCGATCCGCACGCGAGGAACGCTGCGCGCAGTTCCATGCGCCGGTCGCAGCGCGCCGTCGGTTTGCGCGGCCGGCCGGCGGGCTCGAGATCGATCTCGTAGGCGGCGCGGCGTTGCAGGCGAACGCCGGGAATCTTGCGGATGGGCTGCGCCTTCGAGCCTTGCAGCAGCGACCACGCGAGCCGCGCCACGCTCGGCCGTTGCGTGCGAAAGACCTGCGAGCCCGGGGCGCAGCCGTACAGTGCGAGGCCGGCCCACAACGCCTCGCGACAGTGCGGAGTTTGAGGAAGGCTGCGGGCCAGCGCATCCTTGGCGTCGCCCGAGAGGGTCGAGCTATTCCGCGCTCGGTCGTTCGTCAAGCACTTCGTACAGGGCCGCGGCGCGCAGCGCCGGCGTGACGCGCAGCGGAACGTCCTTCACGCGCACCGTCAGGTCTTTTCGCGCATAGTGAAGGACGATCACATCGCCGGCCTTGACCGCGTAGCCCGGTTTGAGCGGGCGCCCATCGCGTGTGATGCGCCCCGCCACGAGAGCTTCGTGCGCCTCGCTGCGCCGCTTCGCCAAGCGCGACACCTTGAGGAACTTATCCAGCCGCACCGGAACCGCCGGCTCCCGTCGCGGTGGCGGGCAACATGGCGCGCCAGCAAACCAGCCACGCGTCACCCACCCGCCGGAAGACGAAAACGTCGCGACCCGACTCGAGGCTGCGCGTGCCGTCGATCGCGTAGTCGATCTCCCATTGGTAGCTTGCGACCGCGGCTTGGCCGCAGACGTCGACCGCAAGGTTGGAGGTGCGGAATCCCGCGATCGTCGCGCGGGAAACGAATTCCGCGTAAGCGCCGATGCACGCCTCGCGCCCTGGTGCCACGATCGCCAAGGCAGCTCCGTAGCGCACCACGACGTCTTCGCAAAAACAGCGTTCGAGAACGGCGCGCATCTCGGCCCGCGGTCCGGCGGTCCAAGCCCGGTCGATCGTCACGACCGCGCGTTCCACCTCGTCGCGTGCGCTCACTTCCGCTCGGGGACCACGCAGGTCCCGGTGGCGCGGCAGACGGGCAGAGGCTGCACCAAGACTTCGGCCGAGGTCGCGGAGATATCGGGTCGCGCCGCAATCACCTTGCGCGCCTCAAAGGCGATTGCGCGCGAACGCTTGCCGAAACGGACGATGCGCCCTTCCGCCTCGATGTAGTCGCCCGCATAGACGGGGGCGAGGAATTCGACGGAGTCGTACGCCGCGAAAAGACCTTCGTCGCCGTCGCTGCGGATCAGCAGTTCGGTCGCGACGTCGCCGAAGAGCGCGAGCATGCGCGCACCGTCGACCAAATTGCCACCGTAGTGCGCGTCGCCGGCACTCATGCGCAGACGCAGCACGACCGGCTCCGACGCGCGGCTCACGCCGCTTGCACCTTCGCCAGTTGCCACAGCTCTTCGAGTTCGTCGAGGGTCATGTCGTTGAGCGCCCGGCCCTCGACTGCGGCGCGCCGTTCCATGAAGGCGAAGCGCCGGTAGAACTTCTCGCTTGCCGCGCGCAGTGCGCCTTCAGCTTCGAGGGCGTGGGCCCGGGCGTAGTTGACCACGGTGAACAGCACGTCGCCGAGCTCCTCCCGCAACGCGCGCTCGTCGCCGCTGCGGCGCGCGCTTTCGAGCTCGGCCAGCTCCTCGACCAGCTTGTCGCGGATGCCGCCTGGATCCGGCCAGTCGAAGCCGACGCGCGCCGCCTTCTCTTGCATCTTCTGCGCACGCTGCAGCGCGCCGAGGCCTCTGGGGATGCCGTCGAGCCGACTTTCGCGTTTCTTGGCGGCCGGCTCGAGGGCTTTGAGCTGCTCCCAATTCTTCCAAACCTCGGCCACGCTCGACACCGCTTCGTCGCCGAAAACGTGCGGATGACGGCGGATCATCTTGTTCGAAAGCGAGTCGATCACGTCGGCGATCGAAAACACGCCACGTTCGGTCGCGAGCTGCGCGTGAAACACGATTTGCAGCAGCAGGTCGCCCAGTTCTTCACACAAATCGGCGTCGTCGCTGCCTTCGATCGCTTCGACGACCTCGTACGACTCCTCGATCAAGTACGGGACGAGCGATGCGTGCGTCTGCTCGCGATCCCACGGGCAGGAGCGCCGCAGGCGGGCCATCACTTCGACCAGATCTTCCCACGAGTGATGTTCGGAAGCGGGCGGAAGCGGAACGAGCGGCATCGAGACGGCCGCCGAAAGCGTCGCGCGCGGCATTCCGGGGACGAGCTCGCTGCGCATCGAGCGCCGCTCGAGCGCGCGCAAGAGCAGCGGTAAGCCCGGGAAGTCGGAGAGCGGGTTGCCGAGCACGCCGAGTGCGAGATCCACGCCGTCGAGCTCGTCAACGAAGCGCTCGATCTCGTCGCGCGACCCGCGCGTGAAAAGAGCCGGCCGCGCGATCCGATCGCGCAAGATCGCGACACCCTCGCTCTCGATAAACAGCACGAGCTCGGGCGGTGCGAGCAGCGTAACCGCCCGACCGATGGAGCGCAGCGCGGCGAGGCTCCCCAGCGTGACGAGGTCCGGATCGCCCGGGCCGAGCCCGACGATGCGAATCAACGCCATGGAGGTCCCGCGCAACGCCGTGCGCCCAAGAGAGCGCCCACCATCCCGGGGACCTCGTTTCGGAATGCGGGCGCGAAGGCCCTTATTTCGTAGCGGCTGCGCTAGCCGGTGCGGCCGGCGCGTTGCCGGCAGGCGGAGCGCCGGCGGCAGGCGCTCCTGAGGGCGGCGGCAGCGGCGGCAACGCATCCTTGAGGGCTGGATCGTAGATGGTGATGGTCGCCTTACGCCGCAGCTCGGCGAGGAACTGCGGGATTTGCTGCTGGTCCTGCTGTTGCGTCAAGATCTCCTTGACCTTGTCCTTCGAGTTCGCCATATTTGCAATTTGGGCCGGCTTCTTTTCCTCGACTTGAATGATGTGCCAGCCAAAGGGCGATTTCACCGGCGGGCTGATGACCCCGATCTTTTGAGAGAACGCGACTGCCGAGAAGCTCGGCACCATCTGGCCGCGGATGAAGAAACCGAGCTCGCCGCCTTTGTCCTTGCTGGAAGGATCGGTCGAATATTTCTTTGCGAGATCGGCGAAGCTTCCGCCCGCTTTGAGGAGCCCTTCAACCTTATCGGCGGTCGCCCGATCGGCGACGAGGATGTGGCGCGCGCGCACTTGCTGTGCGGTATCGAGCGTCGGGTGGTTCTTGGCGATATAATCGGCGATCTCTTTATCGCTGATGTGCACGTTCGCGCCGACGGCCTTCTCGACGACGAGCTGCTGGCGCAGAATGCGTTTGACGTCGTCCTCGGTCAGGTTTTGCGTTTTCAGTATCTGCTCGAACTGGCCGGGCGGATACTTGGACTTGATGTCGTCCTCTTTCTTCTGCACGTCTGCGTCGGAGATTTGCAGGTGCGAATCGGCTGCATACTGGTCGATCAGCATGCCTTGCACCATTTGGTTGAGGACGCGTTTTCCATCCGGGCCTTGCTCGAGCTTCGAGTCGAAGTCGGTGCGCGTGATTTTTTGACTGTTGATCGAGGCGACGTCACCGCCGGCAGACGCGCCCGAGCAGCCGGCGAGGGCCAGGCCGAGGGCGACGGTCGAAAGGGCGGCGACAACGCGGTACGGGTTAGGCATTCGAAACTCCAAGCGGCATGAAAGGGCGGGGCCGGCTCCGACCCCGCAAACTCCAAGGCTTTCTCGACGTCGAACGAGTTAGTCCTGCCGCCGGCGGATTCTCAAGACGGCCCGGGCGTGACTGCCGGCCCCGCGGCGGCTCGAAACCTCGAAGTCCTCGGTGAAGGCGGAGACCAAAAACAGCCCTCGGCCGCTCTCGCTGAGAAGGTCGCTCGGGCCTTTGGCTGGGGCCGATGTCCGGAATCCCGGCCCTTCGTCGATCACGTGCAGGACCGGCCGGGCCCCGGTCCACTCGATCGCCACGTCGACCGGGCCCGGAGCGTGCCGCACCGCGTTTCCCACGAGTTCGACGAAAACGGTCGCGGCGCCGTCGTAGTCATCGTCGAGGCGGCCCAAGGCCCGCAGCTGTCCCACATACTCTGCCAGAGCGGAGCGCGCCGCGGCTTCCTCGCGGCAGTCGAAGCGCCAGCGCGAGGCCTCGCGCACCTCGACGGTCAGGAGCGCCACGTCGTCCAGGGGCCGCCCGGTTAGAATCGCGTCCCGAAGGGCTTTGGCGACGTCGCTCGCGCCCGTGACGGCCGGGTCGCTCAGGGCAGCTCGCAAGCGCTGCTCGCCTTCCAGCACATCGCGGGTCGATTCGGTTAGCCCGTCGGTGTAGAGCACGATCAGCGTGCCGCTTGCAAGCGAGACGGTCGTTTCCGCCGGCTCATCGTCTTGGCGCAGTCCTAGGGGCAGTCCAACCACATCGAGTGCTTGGAGCGTTTGGTCGGGAAATCGCAAGAGCGGGGGCGGGTGGCCTGCGCCGGCATAGCTCAGCGTCATCGAGAGCGGATCCAGGATACCGACGAAGGCCGTCACCATTTGATCCGGATACTCGGTGCGCAGCGCCCGATCGGCCGCGCCGAGGATGAAACTCGCATCCGACTGCAGTTGCGCGATGCCGCGGATCAGTTGGCGGGCAGCCCCCATCACGACGGCCGCGCCAAGGCCGCTCCCCGATACGTCCCCGATCGAGAGCACCACCCGTCCGTCGCCCAGCCGAAACGCATCGTACCAGTCGCCCCCGACCATCGCTTCGCTACTGCCGGGCGCGTAGAAGGCGCAAAAGCGCAGCCCGGCCACGCGCGGCAGCACTGATGGAAGCGAGGCGTGTTGGAAAGCGTCCGCTACACTCTGGCTGCGCTCGTAGAGTTGCGAGTTCGCGATGGGAAAGGCTGCGCGACGTGCGAGTTCGGTGATGAGCCACGTTTCGCGCTGGCTAAAGCCGCGCTCGCGCTCCACGCGCATAGCCGCAAGCGTTCCGTATGTCCGTCCGAAGGCCGCCAGCGGAACCACGAAGGCGGAGTCGGCGCCGAGCGCACGGACGTCATCGAGGGCATCGACGCGAATGTGCCGTCGCAAGTATGCTTCATCGACGCCCGTCATGAGGCTCGGGCGACCGGTGCGCAGCGCTTCGGGCGTCCCGCTCGAAGCGTCTTGCACGCCGTAGAAGCGGCCGCGCAAACGGGCCAAAATGTTCGCCTTGGCCGGATCGCGGTGCGCGATCGCGACGGTCTCGAGGCTGCCGTCGTCCGCGATGAGGTTGACGCTCGCCCAGTCGGCAAGCCGTGGAACGACGGCTTGAACGAAGCGCTCGAGCCGGGTCGGCAGGTCGAGCGACTCTTGCATCGCTTCGCCGACCTCGGAAAGGAAGCGCAGTTCCCCCGCCGAGTGTGCTTCGGCCTCTTCCCGCTGCGAATCGACGTCGGTCGCAAGGCCGATCCACTGAGGCGGCCGATCACCGTGCCGGCGCGCCGGCGCAACGCGCGACAAATGCCACACGTAGCGCTCGCTCCGATCGAGCAAACGAAATTCCATTTCATATGGCTCGCCGCTCGCGTGCGCGGCGCGCTCGCGATCCAACCAACGCACCAGATCGTCCGGGTGCATCAGTGTTGTCCAAGAGAACGTTCCAGGCCGTTGCCGGTCGATGCCGGCGAACTCGGAGAACCGCCGGTTGAGAAAGGTAAGGGTACCGTCGTTCGTCGCCGTCCAGACCAGCGCCGGAATCTCGTCGACCGGCGCCCATGCCTCGTCCGATTCGGTCACGGACGGGCTCGGCGATTCGCCTAACATCGCGAGCGCCTTCGACGCGGGCGTGCGAAGCTGCTCCCACATCGGTCGCAAAGGAAAAGCAGTCGGCGATACGAACCGGTGGGTCGTGTTTCGTTTGCGCGTTCTTGAAGCGGCCTGCGTTGGCACGCTTCTGCTTGGAGTGCATGACGGAAGCGGGGCCGCCGTGCCGCCCGCGAGCGTCGTGGCGCAGGCCGGTACCGACAAGCAAGGTCCGACGAAGATCTATGTTGCAAACGCCGGCAACGGCACGGTGACGACCTACGATGCGAGCGGGACGCCCACTACCCCGACCATCGGCGGGCTGAGCGGGCCGAGCGCCGTGGCGGTCGACGCGGCCGGCAAGATCTACGTCGCAAACGCCGGCAATAAGGTGACGACCTACAAGGCCGATGGGACGCCGACGACGCCGACGATCACCTCCAATCTCAACACGCCCGCCGGGATCGCCGTCGATGCCGCCGGCAAGATCTACGTGACCAACTTTAACGGCACACGAGGCGGCGCCGCGACCCTCACGAGCTATACGGCAGACGGAAAGCCGGCGTCTCCGACGATTCGCGGTTTGGATCATCCGTGCGGTGTTGCCGTCGATCGCGCCGGTAAGATTTACGTGACGAACGACGGCAGCAACACCTTGACGACGTACAAGAAGGATGGGACACCGACCAAGCCGACGATCGAAGGGTTGGACGGTCCGTGCGGTGTGGCGGTCGATGCAGCGGGGAAGATTTACGTCAGCAACAGCGGTAACGGGACGCTGACGACCTATTTGCCGGATGGGACGCCGGCGACGCCCACGATCGCCGACCTGGACGTGCCGGGCGGCCTGGCGGTCGATGCGCGCGGCAAGATCTACGTCGCAAACTACGGCGCCGGAGCCGGGATGACGGTGATAAGTTTCCAAACTGACGGGACGCGCACCACGCCGACGATCCTCGGGCTCAACGCCCCCAGCGGCGTGGCCTTGTCCTATCGCTGATTCTGCTGCGCCAAACGGCTCGAGCAGATGACGGCGTACCTCGTTTTGGAAGCCCGCGACTAAAGGGCGTCGAGCAGATCCCGCAAGAGCTGCATGTGTTCGGCGGGCTTGCGGTCGGGCAGGTCGATCGTGATGCGCCCGTCGCCGAAGCGAAAGCGGTTCTTGGTCAGCGACTGCAGGCGCGGTATCGCGGTCGGCTGGATGGAAAAGCCGCTGCCGACCCCGAGCGTCAAGCGGCGCGAGTCGATGATGACGCGCGTAACGCCCTTTTCGAGGGCGACGGTACGCAGCTTCGTAACCTCGACCAAGTTGCGCAGCGGTTCCGGGAGGGCGCCGAAGCGATCCCGTAGCCCAGCCGCGGCCTCGTCGACCTCCGCGGCGCTGCGCGCGCTCGCGAGCTGCTGGTAGGCCGCGATTTTCTGCGAGATCTGCGGAATGTAGTCGTTGGGGATGAAGGCGTCGATCTTGAGGTCGATGACCGCCTCGCGTTTGGGCTCGATCTGGGCTTGCCGGCCCTTGCGCTCCGCGATCGCTTGTGCGAGAAGCTCGCAGTACGTTTCGAATCCGACCGCGCCGATGAAGCCTGACTGAGCCGCACCCAGCAAGTTTCCCGCGCCGCGAATCTCGAGGTCGCGCATCGCCACCTGCAAGCCGCTGCCGAGGTGGGTGAACTCGCGAATCGCCTCGAGGCGCGCCTTAGCATCGTCGCTCAAGGCCTTGTGCGCTTGGTACAGCAGATACGCGTAGGCCTGATGGTTCGAGCGCCCGACCCGCCCGCGCAATTGGTAAAGCTGCGCCAAGCCGAAGCGGTCCGCATCGTTGACGACGATCGTGTTGACGTTGGGAATGTCGATGCCGTTCTCGATGATCGTCGTCGCCACCAAGATGTCGATCTCGCCGTCGATGAAGCGCGCCATCACGGGCTCCAGTTCTCCTTCGCTCATCTGCCCGTGGCCGACCGCGACGCGGGCTTTCGGGACGAGTTGCTGGAGCGCGCGAGCGACCCCGTAAATGCTCTCGATGCGGTTGTGAAGGTAGTAGACTTGGCCACCGCGATCCAGCTCCTGCAGGATCGCTTTCTGCACGATCGCGTCGGAGGTTGGGACGACCAGCGTCTTGATCGACATGCGGTTCTTCGGCGCCGTCTGAATCAGCGACAGGTCGCGCACGCCGAGCAGCGACATGTGCAGCGTGCGCGGAATCGGCGTGGCCGAGAGCGTCAGCACGTCGACTTCGGCACGAAGCTGCTTGAGCCGCTCCTTGTGCATGACGCCGAAGCGTTGCTCCTCGTCGACGACGATGAGGCCCAGGTCGCGAAAAACGATGTCCTTTTGCAAGAGGCGGTGGGTCCCGACGACGACGTCGACCTTGCCGTCGGCGAGATCGCGCAGGATGGCCTGCTGCTCGCGTTTGCTTTTGAAGCGCGACAGCTCTTCGACCCGGATCGGAAAGCTCGCAAAGCGCTGGCTGAACGTGCGATAGTGCTGCGCGGCGAGCAGTGTCGTCGGTACCAGCACGGCGACTTGGCGGCGATCCGCGATCGCCTTGAAGGTCGCCCGCACGGCTACCTCGGTCTTGCCGTAACCGACGTCTCCGCAGACGAGGCGGTCCATCGGCCGTGCCTGCTCCATGTCGGACTTGACCTCGGCGATCGCCTTGGCCTGATCCGGCGTCGGCTCGTACGGAAAGGACTCTTCGAGTTCGGCCTGCCAGGGCGTGTCGGGAGCGAACGCGTGGCCGCGTGCTAGCTCGCGCTCGGCGTAGAGTGCTACGAGCCCCTCGGCAATCTTCGCTAGGTGCTCGCTGACGCGGCTCTTGGTGCGAGCCCAGTCGGAGCCGCCCATCTTGGAGAGGCGCGGGGCCGCACCTTCGGATGCGCCGTACTTTGCGACCTGATGCATCTGCGTGACCGGCACGAGCATCCGGTCCGTCCCGGCATACTTGAGGTCTAAATAATCTTGGGTCGCGCCGAGAATCGTTTCGGTGCGCAATCCGAGATACTGGCCGATGCCGTGCACCGCGTGCACCACGTAGTCGCCGACCCGCAGATCGGCCAGCGTGACGGGCACGCCTTCTTTGACGGCGCGAAGCTTGACGCGCTTGGGCGGCTGACCGAATATCTCGCGATCGCCTAAGACGTGCAGGCGCAACGCCGGAATCGAAAAGCCCGCTTCGATGCTTCCAGTGTCGACGAAGACCACACCGCCGCGCGTCATACCCGCGGCGCTGCCGACGAAGGACGCCGAACCACCCTCGCGCAGGCGGAGCAACGTCGCGCTTCGTTCGACGTGAATGTCGCTTCCCTGCAGCATCTCGCTCAGGCGCGAGGCGCCCGACGAGACGAGTGCCACCGTCTCGCCGGCGCTGACCCAGTCGCGCACTTGTTGCAAGAACATTGCAATCTGCCGGTTGAAGTGCTCGACCGGACGCGTCTCGAGCACGAACGACTCGAGCGCTTCGGGCAGCCAGGCGCCGGCAGCCCCTTCGATCGCGCCTGGAACGATCAGCGCGCGGCGCTCGCGCAAAGCAGGCCCGAGGTCCGCAAGAGACGGATGCGGTGCGGCGACTTCCGCTACCAGCGCTTCGCCGACCGCGTCCTCGTCGACGGAGAGCTCGCCCGACTCGACCGCGGCCAGCAACACCTGCTCCTCGCGCGAGCGCTCCTCTTCGAGGCCCACTTCAACCGTAGCGAGCATTGCCGGTTCTTCCAAAACGACGAGCGCGTCATCGCGCAGATAGTCGAGCAGCGTGTGCCGCGCTTCGTACGCGAGCGATAGCCACGCCTCCGGCAACTCCGCGCCGCTCGCGATATAGGCGCGCGCGGCGGAGACGACGGCCGGCCGGCCTTCGATGCCGGCGAGCACGCGTTCCCGATTGGCCTCCGTGCGCGCGATCTCGCTCCAGGGCGTCACTTGAAGGGATTCGAGCGCGTCCGTGCTGCGTTGCGTAAGCATCTCGAAGGCACGCAGCGACTCGATCTCGTCTCCGAAAAATTCGATCCGCGTGGGGCTATCGGCGGTCGCCGCCCAGAGGTCGACGATTCCGCCACGGACGGCGTACTCGCCCGCCGCCGCGACGACGTCGCCGCGATGGTAGCCGAGCTCGTAAAGCCGCTCGGGCAGAGCGTCGAAGCCGAACTCCATGCCGGCACGCAACTCGAACGAGTGGCGTGCGAATGCGTCCGGCGGCATGACGTACTGGCGAAGGGCCGCGACCGGGACGACCGCGACGAGCGGTTTCTTCGCGACCAGGTCGGCGAAAAGCGTCATCCGGGCGCTGCGCTCGGAGGGACTCTCGATGACCCCGACGCTCTCCTCGCGCGGCCGCACCAGCATGACGCCGGCCCCGGGCGCTTCGTCCAAATAGTATGTCAAATCGGCAAAAGTGCGCTCGGCGATGTCCGCCGTCGGCACGACGACCATGAGTTGCGCGCGCAGGCTGCGCTGCAACGCAGCGATTAGGTACGGCCGGGCGGCGGAGCTCGTTTCGTGCAGGGCAAAAGGACCGCGGTGCGTGCGGAGGCGGTCGAGCAGCCCCGCCAGGGGACGGCTCGAGCTGGGCAGAGCGCGGACGAGCGACGGAGCGAGCGTGGCGATAAAGAGCCTATGACCTCGGGGCGGACCTTGCCTTGGACCACCCTCGAGCGCGCCCGGTTGCGGGCTTTCAGACGTGTGCCGGCAACCTCAAAGCCAGCTTGCTTGGCACTATTGGCAGTCTATTGACGAGAGTGCCAAGCAGCGTTACAATGACCCCAACGGCCCCAAGCCGTTTCACTGAGGAGGGTTCGAAGAAATATGTCAGATTTGGTTCGTACGGGCGTCCCCGGCAGTCCACAGCGGTCGCTCGGCGACATGCTGGGATGGGATCCATTCCGTAACTTTTTCGCGGGTGCGAGCGGCGTTTTCGGCGGCATCGAGATCAACCGCAGCGAGTCCGGCGGCTACACCGTCGAGATTCCTGTCGCCGGCTACAAGCCCGACGAGATCGACGTGACGCTCGAAGACGGCGTGCTAACGGTCGCCGGCAAGAGCGAAAAGCGTCAGTTCACGCGCTCCCTGCTGCTGCCCGACGAGATCGATGGCGAGAACATCGGCGCCAACGTCGAGCACGGCCTGCTCACCTTGACGCTCAGCGTTCATCCGAAGGCTCAGCCCAAAAAGATCCCCGTCAACTATCAGGCTTAGCCGCCCATCGGCGAAGTCGGAGAAGATCGCAGCACCGAGCATGCTGCGGTCTTCTTGCTTTTTGAGAGCCTACTTGAGGCCCACGCTCAGCGTCACGCTGGCCGTGCGGCCGCTCGGAGCGGCGGCGACGAACTCTACCGAGTATTGACGATTCCGCAGATACCAAGGGAGGGCCGGTACGAAGGCCGAGCCGCCGAACTGGCCCGACTGCACTTCGGGTAGGTTGATCTCGCGCCCGATCGTCCGCGCCACGACCGAAACGACGTCGGGACTCGTCAGAACCCGCACCGCAAGCTCGCCGGGCGTGACGAGGGTTTGTCCGCTCAGGTCGATCTCGCGAATCGACGGACCGGCCGGATCCTGCGCGGGTGGGGGCGTAAACACGAAGCCGAAGGCCGGAGAAGGTGCCGCCGATGGCTGTGCCGCGCTCGGTGCCGGGGCCGGGCTTGGGGTCAGCGCCGCGTTCGGCCCAGACGGCGCGGGTTGCGGGAGCGCAGTTGGTTGCGCCTTCGCGCTTGGGGCCGGTGAGGCGGAGGGAGCCGGCGGGGTCGGGACCGGCTGCGCTGCCGCGGCGACGGGCAGCACGGCGATCGCAATGGCCAGTAGAGCGAAACCTTGCTTCATCATTAGCGCAGTTTGACCGGAATCGTCACGCTCGTCGAGCGGCCGTCCGCAGTCGAAGCGACGAACTCGAGATTGAACGAAACGCCGCCGACGAAGAAGGGCAACTTGGGGAGTTTGCCGGCCGCGACGAACTCGCCGTCAGCGACTTTCGCAAGCTCCCCCGAGCGTCCGCCGCTGCGACTGACCACCTTGACGACGTTGACCGTGGTCAGGACGCGCATGTCGATGTCGCCTTGCGCCCGCAAGACGTTCGAGTTGAGATCGACTTCGAGAATCTGCGCAGCTCCTGGCGCGACGGCGGCTGGTTTCGGAATGAAACGAAACGTGTAGTTCGGTGTGACCGTCGGGGAGGGAGCCGGAGCCGGGCCGGGAGTGGTACCGCCCGGCGCCTCGCTCGGGCCGGGAGGGGGCGCGGGACTGCCCGGCACGGCGCTCGGCGCGGGCAACGGTGAAGAGCCCGCCGGAGGGGATGCCCCCGGGGACGGAGACGCTGCCGGCAGGGTGGATGGCGCCGGCAGCGGCGATGCGGCCGGCGCGGGTGAGGGCGAAGCCGGAGCCCCTGCTGCGCCGGCAGGTACGAGGGTCGTCAGCGCCAGCGCGGCGACCGATGCAAGCACGGTTGATTGGGTCAAGCGGGAGCGGCTTCTTTCTTCTTTGACGAGACGGGCCTTGGATAGGCGGCGAGCAGAACCCCGAGCGGCGCCAACTGCGCTAGTGCCAGCAAGGTTCGGCCGTCG
Organism: Candidatus Tityobacter terrigena; assembly: GCA_003156715.1. Taxonomy (GTDB): domain Bacteria; phylum Vulcanimicrobiota; class Vulcanimicrobiia; order Vulcanimicrobiales; family Vulcanimicrobiaceae; genus Tityobacter; species Tityobacter terrigena. The sequence continues at coordinate 23,223 of PMHO01000012.1, read as the reverse complement.
CTGCCAATGTTTCCGACGGCGTCGGGAAAGTAACGCAGCGCCGCCAGAATCGTCGCGGCCCATAGCGCCGCGGCAGGCCGGCCCGGCAGTCCGCCCGCGGCTGCCGGCAGGATCCACAGAGCATACCAGGGGTAGGGGTTCGGAATCGCAAGCCACAGGCCGATGCCCAGCCATACCAGGCCTGCCGCTTGCCCCATCGAGAGCAGACGCACCCCCGCGAGCGCGACCAGGAGCGCGGCCGTCAGCCCTGCCCCGATGCCGACCAGCGCCTGAAGCGACGCCTCGGGAACGTAGTGACCGTGTCCGGCGATCGCCGTTGCGGCCGGCAGCTGCAAGCGAAGCGCGAAGGCGAGCGCTACCGCTAAGCCCGCGAGCGCCCCGCCGAGATAGCGGCGCGCGGCCCCTGCGCCCGCTCGAGCCCCTACGAGCGGAGCGAGCGCCAAAGCCGCAATGGCACCCGGTGCTTTGAGCAGTGGGCCAAGGCCTAGAACGAGACCGCCCAAGGCCGCGGCCCGGAGGGCTACGACGGCTCCTGCCAAGACGGCGCAGATCCCGAACGCATCGTTGTGCCCCTCCGCGACCGCCCAAAGTGCGAGCGGATTGAGGGCAAAGGCCGCCGCTCCGTGCAGCCGGCGCTCGGCCGGAAGAAGGAACGAAAAAAGATACGCGCTCCCCAGAAAAGCCAGCGCCGCCGCGACGCGCAATAGCGCAAGCGCGTTGGCCACTGCGTTGCGCCCCACGAGCTCCACCGCAGCCATCGACAGCGCGACGAACCCCGCTCCGTAAACGCAGGGCGGAAAAACCCCGCCCCATTGCCAGTCGGCAGCCGCAACGAATGGATCGTGGAAGGTCGCAGGAGGCGGCGCGTAGGGAGCGATTCCAGCCCGCGCCAGATCACCGTACGCCGCATACGCGTAGACGTCGCTCGAGAAAACGACCGGCCACGTAAAGGCCGCTCCGAGCGAAAGAACCGCCGCACCGTAGACGAGCGCCGCGGGCAGCCGATGCTTGACGCGTCCCGCTTGAATGAGGAACGCCCCGAGCGCGAGCGTGGCGCAAAGCAAGGTCGCGATCAGGATCGCGCCGAGAAGCCAGCCCAGTCCCCCCCAGGCGGTAACGACGACGAGCGGTTGTGCGAAGTCGACGCGTAGACGCGCCGGCCGCTCGTCGAGCGCGAGGCGCGCCGCGAACGCTCCCAGGCCGAACGAGACCGGAATCGCGGCTAGGGCGAGGGCGCCTGCGGCGCGCGCGGTCACAAACGCCGGCGGGCGGCGAGCGGAGCCGTGGCGAGCGAAGCGGCGCCAAGCCCGAGAACGATCCACCACAAACCGCCGACCTTCGGGAAAAACACGAGCAAGTCGACGACCTGATGCAAGGCGAATCCGGCGCTCGCACCGAGAGCGCCGAGTGCAAGCGGTTCGCGCGCGGCACGCCGGTCGAACGTGAGGATCGATGCGATCGTCGTGTACAGCGTCGCGGCGAAGAGCGGTAATCCCCCTTCGACGAGGGCTTGCAGAAACAGGCTGTTCGCGTGCGTGCGGATACCGTAGAACCCGGCCTCGCCGATTTCGAACTCGAAGTTCCCGGCACCGATTCCGAGTACCGGATGCGCCTTCCACAAATCGACGGCAGCCCGCCAGAGTTGAGAGCGCTTGCCGACAGCTCCCGGATCCTCGACTTCTGAAAAGTTCCAGAAGCGTCCGAAGAACGCCTCAGCGCTCCCAAGGGAGTGCGTGCCGAGAAGTCCCCATAAACCTAGCAGCGCGCAGCCGGCAGCCGCGCCGACGGCGCACGCGGTCAGCACGGCGCGTCGATAGCGAGGACCGCTGCAGATAACGACCAAGCCAAAGGCTACGATCGCCGCGAAGGTCCCGGCCCGCGAGATCGTCAGCACGATCGCAAGCGCGCCACTCGCTACGGCAATGAGCTCGAACTTGGTCGCCTCGCGCGCGAGTGCGAAAGCGACGACGACCGGCAGTGCGATGCCGACGTAACCCGAGAGCTGATTGGGCCCTTCGAGCGGCCCGGCGATGCGCGGAATGGCGAAGCCGTGGTACCAAATACCCGAGGGTGCGCCGAGCGCTTCCTGCGCGATGGCAAGCCAGCTCACCAGCGCCAGCACCCCCGCGAAAGCCAGGCGAATCGGGTTTTCATCCGGGTCGCAGTTCCAAGCGATGACGACGACGGCGAAGAGAACGAGATACTCGGCGGCCTTGAGCGTTTCGCGCAAGGTGGGCTCGAGATACATTGCCGGTGCCAGGACCGAGAGCGCGGTGGCCGCGAGGATCGCGATCGCGCCGAACAATAAAGGCCGCACCGAACGCGCTGCTAGCGCGCCGAGGCTTGGACGGCGCAGCATGAGGCCGAGCGCCACCCCGATCAGCACGACCTTTGGGAGCGTCACCGTGGTCGCGCCGAGATCGCGATAAAACGCAAACGGGCCGGCGACGATCAGTGCGGCGATTCCGAGCGCCGGGCGGCGCGCAGAAAGCGCCGCCGCGGCCGCCATACCGATGAAAAAACCGGCGGCCGAACCGGCGTCCAGCGGATGCCGTGCGGCGACCTGATCGACGACCGGATGGAGGATCACGAGCTTGCGGGCTTCGCCTCGGCGGACGCGAAATCCAGGTCGCAATGAGGGATGGATCGGCGATGCGTCGCGCGATCGCGCGCAAGCGCGACGGCTTCGCTCTCGATCCCTCGCAGTGGCGCTCTATCGTCAGCGCCTACCTCGCAGGCGGCGTTGACGACGCGCAGATGGCCGCTTTGCTAATGGCCAGCCTGTGCCGCGGACTGAACGAGGACGAGACGCTGGCGCTGACCGATGCGTTCGTTGCGAGCGGCGAAACGCTGCGCCCGCCCGGAGCGCGCGTCGTCGACAAACACTCCTCGGGCGGCGTCGGCGATTCGACTTCGCTGATCGTGGTTCCGTGGGTTGCCGCGTGTGGCGTCGTCGTGGCGAAGCTCTCGGGGCGGGCGCTTGGCCACACCGGCGGGACGCTCGATAAGATGGAGGCGGTCGAGGGCGTGCGCACGGAACTCGAGCCGCACGAGTTCTTCGTTTGCCTCGAGCGTGCGGGTTGCGCGATCGCCGCGCAAAGCGCACGGCTCGTGCCGGCCGACAAGCGCATCTACGCGCTGCGCGACCGCACCGCCACCGTTCCGAGCCTGGGTCTGATAGCGGCCTCGATCGCCTCGAAAAAAATCGCCGGCGGTGCGCACGCGATCGTCTACGATGTCAAAACCGGTCGCGGCGCACTGCTTCCGCGCTTTGACCAAGCACGCCGGCTCGCGGAGACGCTCGTCGAGCTCTCGGAGCGCTTCGGACGCGGTGCAACGGCCCTGGTCAGCGACATGGATGAGCCGCTTGGACCTTCAATCGGCACGGGACTCGAAGTGTGCGAAGCGCGCGATTTCTTGCGCGGCCGGCGGCGCGATCCGCGGCTCGAAACGCTCTGCTTCGCGCTCGCCGAAGCGATGCTGCGGGTCGTGTCATTTCCCGGCGACGCGCGCGCCGCGCTCCGCAGGGCTTTGGCCGGCGGCGCGGCGGCCGAGCGCTTCGAGGCGATGTTGCGCGCCCAAGGAGCTCTTCCCGGCGCGCTCGAGCGGCTCGCTCCGCACGCCGTCGCTGCCGACGCGCACGCCACCGGCGCAGGCTTCGTGCATGGGATCGATGCGGTTTCGCTCGGCGAAACGGCGCGCACGGCGGTGGATCGGGCAGGTCCGCGCGCCGGCGTTTTCCTGCGCAAACGAATCGGCGACCCGGTGCAAGCGGGCGAGCCGCTCGCGACCGTTTACGGAGATGCGGCTTTGGCGCCCGCCATTGGGCATGCTTTCGACATCCAAGCGCGCGAGCCGGCGAAGCGTCCGGTCATCTATGTTGAGATCGGCTCGCGCGCAACGGTTGCCGGCGGCAGCGCGGCGCGCTCCACGCTGGAAACCAAATAGAGCGGGCGCGCTTTCACTTGGTCGTAGATGCGGCCGAGATACTCGCCGGCGATGCCGAGCGAAATCAACTGAACGCCGCCGAGAAAGAGCAACGCGACCATGATCGAGGTGTAGCCCGGCTCGTTTTGTCCCAGCAGTTTCAAGATGATGACCACGATCGCATAGACGAAGGCGCCGCCGCTGACGATGAACCCGAGATAGGTCGCGAAGCGCAGCGGAATCTCGGAAAACGACGTGATGCCGTCGATGGCAAAGCGCAGCATCTTGGAAAACGGATACTTGGTTTCACCCGTGAAGCGCGGATCGCGGTCGTACTCGATGCCGACCTGGCGAAAACCGACCCACGCTACCAAACCGCGCAGGAAACGGCGTTTCTCGGGGCTCTGCGCCAGCGCGTCGACCACGCGCCGGCTCATCAAGCGGAAGTCGCCCGTGTCGACCGGTATCGATACGTTCGTGAGGCGGCGTATCAGGCGGTAGAAGAGCTGGGCGCTCGTCTTCTTGAAAAAGCTTTCGCCCTTGCGCGCGCGCCGCGTGGCGAAGACGACGTCGTATCCTTCGCGCCACTTGGCTAAGAATGCCTCCAGCAGCTCCGGCGGGTCTTGCAGGTCGCCGTCCATTAGGATGACGGCGTCGCCGCGCGCGTTCTCGATACCAGCGGTGGCTGCAATTTGGTGACCAAAATTGCGCGAGAGATCGATTATGACCAAGCGCGGCTGGCCGCGCAGCTCCGCGCGCAACGCGGCCAGCGTTCCGTCCTGCGAGCCGTCGTTAACGGCGACGATCTCGTAGTCGTCGCCGCCGCGGCGGATTCGCTCGCACACCTCGCTGATGCGCCGCATCAGCTCGGGGACGTTGCCCTCCTCGTTGTACAGCGGGATGACGACGCTGATCAGGCTCAAGCCAGTTCCGATCGTACGGCTTGCCAAAAGAGCGGGAACAGCAGTTCGTGCGGGCCGGTGAACGCGAAGCCGCGGCCGCTCGTACCAAGGTGCGGCCGGCGCACGACGTTCGTTTGCGGCCGGTATTGGCGCACGAAGTCGAAGTCGGCCGTCGTGCAATCTCCGCGATAACCCAAATTACGGGCAATGCTGACCGCTTTGAGGAACACTTCAGGCAGCAGAACGGCCGAACCGAAGTTGAGATAGACGCCGCCGTCCAACAGATCTGCCACGATCGAGCACAAGATGCGAAAGTCGATCAGCGCCGCCTCGCCAATCGCAGCCCCGTCGGCCTCCGGGTGTCCGTGGACGACGTCGGTGCCGATCGCGACCGTGACGCAGAGCGGAAGACCTTGCGCCGCGCACGTGGCGAGAACCGACGACGATGCGTTCGGCGCACGTACGGCGAGAAGCGCGTCGCCCAGGGCGCGTCCGATGCCGCGCTTGCGCCCGCTTGCAATCGCGTCGAGAATGAAGCGCGCCGTTTCACCCGACATCCCGAACGAACCGTCCTGCAAGGCGACGTCAACATCCTCGGAGGTCTGTCCAACCAGCGCTAGTTCGGTGTCGTGGATCGTGACGGAACCGTTCGCGATGACGGCCCCGACGTAGCCGTCGCGCAGCAGGTCGCACAGCATCGGGCCCAGGCCGACCTTGATGACGTGGCCACCCATGCCGAGCAGCACCGGCCGTTTGCGCTCGATGGCGGCAGCAGTTCGGCCAACCAGGTCACGCAGGTCTTTGCCGGCCAGGATGTTTGGCAGCGCGTCGAACCATGCGCGGAATGCTGCATTCGGAGCAACCGTCTTCCCGCCGTCGGCGCGCTGGACTTTCGATGGCCGCTCCGCGAGCGAGGTTACGCGCAAGCCGCTCGGATCGATCGGCTGGTATGGCACAAGCTGCGGGTTCAACCGTTCCTAAGCAAGCCCTTGTTCTGCTGGTCCTGCTTACCGTGCCATACGGATGCACGCACGCGACAGCGGCGCGCCAAGACGCGGTTTCGCCGCAACCCATCGCACCGAGCACGGCCGCCGCTGCGACCCCCGCCCGCCCGTCGTCCGCAAGCGCGCTGCCTAGAGAGGGGCGGCCCGCTCTTGCGCCGCGCCCCTTATCGTTGGCAAGCGCGCAGCCGCGAGGCGCCTTGCCCGCTGCTGCGCCGCCACGTGCGTTGACGCCGGTACGTCCGCCTCCCGCTCCGCCCAGCGTCGATCTCGCACCGCACATCTACGCGGTGTCGGCCGCTCCGCCGGTCGTGCATGGCGGCGACACGGTGTCGTGGGACGTCCGTACGAGCGATAACGTGAGCCGCGTGAGCGCGCAGGTAACCGGCTTCTCGATCGCCCTCCCACGGCGCGGCCCGGGACACTTCGGCCTCGCGTTTACGATCCCAAGCGCCGCGCCGCCCTTTCTTCACCGCGACTATTTAGTGAACGTCGTCGCGCGGACCGACGCCGGCGCCGAGACCACTCGCACGATTTCGATGAGTTTTCGATGAGCTCGAACGAGCGCGACGACGTGCAGATCGATCACCCCCGCCGCGCGCGCACCGGCATTCCGGAAGTCGTCTTCGGCGCCGGCAAAACGCGCGAGCAGATCGAATATATCATGCGCGAGCTGTATCGCGAACACGGCTTTGCCTTTGCGACCCGGGTGAGCCCGTCAGCCGGTGCGCAGCTTGCAGGAGCGCTGGCCCAAGCCTCCTACGACGAGCGCGCCCGAACGTTGCGCTGCGGTGCGTTGGCACGCACCGGTTTGCTGATCGGCGTCGCTTGCGCCGGGACCTCCGACGTCGCGGTTGCGGAGGAGGCCGCGCTAACGCTGGACGCTTTCGGACACGACGTGCTGCGCCGTTACGACGTCGGCGTGGCCGGATTGCACCGCGCCCTCGCCGGCATCGAGCAGCTCGATGCGTGCCGCGCCATCGTCGTCGTCGCCGGCATGGAGGGCGCGCTGCCGAGCGTAATCGCGGGCCTCGTGCGCCGCCCGATCGTGGCCGTTCCCACGAGCGTCGGCTACGGAGCTTCCTTCGGTGGAATCGCCGCCTTGCTTGCGATGCTCAACTCGTGCGCGCCCGGCGTCGCGGTCGTCAACATCGACAATGGGTTCGGCGGCGCCGCCATGGCCCACAAGATTGCAACCTCGCACTAAACAATAAACAAAAAGGCCTCGCAGTGCGAGGCCTTTCGTTCCGATTGGGAGATACCGATCGATTTAGAAGGTCGTGACCTCGATTTCGGGATGATAACCGGTCCAACACTGGCCGTCCAAGAGCAAGATGTCGGTGGGCGAATAGGTCTGGCAGTAGAACGCCGAGTCGGCGAAGTTTACGAAAACCCCGCCCGGATCGAGGAACGACCCGACCATTGTATAACTCGGCGGGCTGCCCGGCGGGGCCTCCGCTGCCGAGACGTTGAGCGAATCGTACGGGCATTGATCGCTTCCCGGCGGATCGTTTCCGGCCGTGAAGCAAGGGGCGTTCTGACCGATCGGGGCGTAGCCCCAGGTCGTCGTGTTGAACGCTACCGTGACCACGATTTCGGAGGGCAGATTGTTCGTTCGCGGTGTCGACATGTTGAACGTGACCGCGTCGGCGATTCCGAAGACGCATTCCTTGCTGACGTGATCGATGAACCCACCAACCGTACCGTAACTCGGCGGAGAGCCGCTCGGAGGCGGAGTGTCGCACCTCGGGTTGGCCGAGGGGCGGTATTTGATGGACTTCGTGAAGGGGATGCGCACGAGCAACGGACCCGGCGGGCAGCCGGGCGAGACGCACGACGTATTGACTGCATAGACGCTGACGGTAATCGGCTGCGAGAACGTGGCGCCGTGCGGAGTGGAACAGCTACCATCCGTGCCGTTGCCTTGATAGCAGGCCCACGAATCGAAGACGACCGTGATGTCCTTTAAGGTTCCACCCGCTTGCGATAACACGAGACCGTCGCCGAACTCACTGACCGAACAGCACTCAAAGCCTTCGCTAGGAATGTAGCTGCTGATTCCCGTCCCACCGTTCTTGAGTGGGACCTCTTGGATGTCGTCATAGACGACGGTGCCGCTGGCGCGGTTAGGGACGATTCCGCGCCCCATGTTTCCAAATCCATTACTATGTCCGGTCGCGGTCCCAGCAAGCGCGACCGAACTCATGCCGGCCGCCGCCACGAGAACGACGACCATGCGAAAAAGTTGGCCATAAAAACCAACCATAGAAAAGCTCCTCTCGAATGACTAAAACTAGGTAAGTAAGGCCTTACTGCTCATTAGAAGAAGCCCCTGCGTGTTTGGCCGAAAGGCCCAACAGATGAAGCGTCTCGTCAAATCTTAGGAAGCATTCGCAAGTAGCTTTACGCCCGGCAGCGCAACGACGGCGTGCGCTAGCTCGGTGCATCCATGGGCCGCCGGCGCTACGGACGGCGCGGCGGCGTAAAGAACGGTATTGGGTTATAGGGCGTCGGCGGAGCGTTCTCTCCCAAATCGGGCGCGTTTGGATTTTCGTTTCCCCAGTGGTACACGGTGTCGCTAACGCTCTTGACGTCAGCGTTGGGAACCAGGAACAGTCGCGGCTTTACCTCGAGCCCGTCTTGCCCGCGTTCCGCGGACGACCACGAACCCAGCGTGTACCGGTACAGGAGCCGCGTTCCGCTCAAGAAGTCGCGCTCGACACGGTAGTGGGTTGCGTCGATGCGGTCCATCTTGATCGCCGTCGCGCTCCAGCCGCTGACGTCGGTTGCCAGGTATACGTCGTCGTTGAACGGCGTTTGCGGCGGAATTTCGACGGTGAAGATGACCAGTACCGGCTTGCCGTTGTAGCCTTCCCCGTGTGGGATGAGGTCCGGATTGGGGGCCGACGTCGAGAGCGCGACCGCAAAACGTGCGACGTCTTGGTAGTTTGCCTCAGGCGGCAAGGGCTTGGGCGATAGTCCCAACTGGACGATGCTGCCGTTGCCCGTGTCGAAAGCGGCCCTCGCGTAGGTGCGCGTCATGGCCGGGACGGTGGGCGGCCCGCCGGTCGCCGCATCGACGACCTTGTAGCCGGGAGCCAGCCGAAAAGCGTCGCCGGTCGTGAAGAACGCAAAGCCGCCGCGCAGGTCGAGCAGTTGCCCCGTATAGCGGATCAGTTGGCCCGAAGGGGACGGCGTCGCGGTCGCGCTCAACGGCGGCGGCGTGATCGGCGTTTCCGTCAGCGGCGGGGGCGTCGCGGCCAACCCGACTTTGCCGGGAAGCAGACCGCTCGTCGCGGCGGCGAGGGCCGATGCGATCCACAGGGCGCTGACGAGCAGAAGACGGCGTTGTTTCATCGCAGGAGCGTTATCAAGAATTCCGGGCTCCAGCGCTGATACCCGCCGAAATTAAAGTAGTACGCGCGGGCCACGTCGAGCGCGAGAATGTTGTTGATGCGGTAGCGTACGTCGCCCGTGAATTGATAGGGCGTGAAGCCGTAGTTTTGCCAGAACGTGACCCCGCCGCTGATCACCGGTAGCCCGGGGATCGGTACCGGGAAGTCATGGTTCTCACGCATCGAGAAGGTCAGCGTGAGCCTCGTCGTCGGCGTGAAGAGGAGCTGCTCGTTGAGCGAGCGCACCGTCGCGAAGCCGCGAAACGCAGAGTAGCCAGGGAATTGCTCCAACGTGAACGGGCTGTAGGCCGCGTTCATGCCGCTCAGCGACGTCGGCGGATAAACGTCGAGCTGTTTCGAGCCCCAGAAATCGCCCGTGTTCGTGATCGAATAGGATACGAGCGCATTGACCTTGGGCGTGAAGGCGCGCGAAAGCGAGGCCGTCTCGACCTGCGTGTCGATGTAATGCGGCATCGAGAACCACTGCCGCTGTTTGTCGAAGCTGGCCGTAAGGAGCAGGTCGCGGTGCTGTCCCGAACGGTCGGGGAGGAGCTTGATTTGCTGCGTCGTGACGTTCATGCCGGCGCCATGGCTCCACTGCGTAACGATCGTGCCGATATCCGGCAGGTCGTCGTAGAGCGGCGTCAACCAGTCGTGGTCGAGTCCGATCGACGAGCGCAGTTGCAGATAAAGGGGCAGTTTTCCGATCGGATTGCGGTAACCGATCCAACTCAAGCTCACGTCGTTGGGATGGTCCGGAACCCAGTTATGCGACGGGTCTCCGTAATACAGCAAACCACCGATACCGGGCTGCGGCTGAGAGAGCAGGCTTTCGTAATACTGGTCGGCATTGAGCTGCAAGTACGAATGGTGCAGGCCGGCCGTCACCTCCAGGTTGCCGTAAGCGGTTGCCGAGAGCGGCTGGCTGAAATCGTGCTGAAAGGCCGTCTCCTGCAGCGACACTTGAATTTCGACTTTCGGTGAAAGGCGGTCGAACCCGAGCAGGTTGTACACCTTCAGCGGCCGGGTCAAGGGGCTGACGGCAAAGACGAGATAGTGGTTGGCGCTGACCTGGTGCTGTTCGTAGGCGAAGAAGACGTTGTCGGCCGGATCGTAGCGCAGGTGAGCGGTGGCCAGTCCGTGCGCGCCTCCGGCAAAATCGTAAGGTCCGTCGACTTCGGATCCCGGAAGCGCGTTTTGCGCAAAGTTCGGGTTCGAAGAAAAATTGAGAAAATACGTGGGGAAGGGAACGAATGTGAGCCCGAAGTTGAGCGACGCGGGGGTGAAGCGGATGCTCTGGCGCGGATCGACGACCGCCTTCTTTGAGTAACAGAAAACGCTCTGTCCGCTCAGATCGGGCAGGAAGAAGGCGTCGCCCGGCATCTCACGACCGAAAAGGGGGTGGGCGTACTGACCTTCGGTATAGGTCCATCGGTCCGGTTCGCTCGTTACCGGAATGAAATAGGCACGATCGAAATCGAAGTATTCGGAGAACGCCGCGCCGTGATAGGTTCCGCTCGAGGTCACGAGCGTGACGTCGCCCGCCGCCACAAAACGGTTCAGCCGCAGGTCCATGAAGAACGTGTTGGCGCTGATGCGCGTTCCGTCGCCCAACTGCAACTTGACCGCGCCCTCGGCGGTGAGCACGTAGCGGTTGCTGTAAAATGCAACTCGCTTTGCGGTGACGCCGAAAGCGCTGAGCCGAGCGGGGCGCGGCGTCGATGGCGATTCGCTCGGCTCGGGAGCGCCCTGCAGCCCGGGCGCAGGAGTTCCGACCGGCGGCGGCGTCAACGTGGTCGGCGGTTGCGGAAAAGGAGCGGGGCCGACTTGCGCAGCGGCGCGTCCGGGCGCGAACGCGAGCATCAATGCGATCGTGGCCAAGAGCGTGACGGCGTAACGCAGCGTTGAAAAACTCGTTTCTATCGTCGTTGTTGTACGTGAGATGCCGAGCACTTTGGGTGCGCGAGCGCGGGAAGGCATCGTTCTTTCAACTGCGAAGCGCGCAAACATGGCGCGCTGTCTCGTCATCGTTCTCGATTCGGGCGGGATCGGCGCACTGCCGGATGCAGCCGGTTACGGTGATGCGCCCGGCGCAAATACGATCGCAAATGCATCGGAGCGGGCCGGCGGTTTGAGGCTGCCCAATTTCGAGCGGCTTGGCTTGGGCAACCTAACCGGCGTCCGGGGTGTGGCACCAGCCGACCAGCCGGCCGCATTCGTGGCGCGCCTCGGCGAAGCTTCGAGGGGCAAGGACACTATCACAGGCCATTGGGAGATGGCTGGTATTCGCACGGAGGTCCCGTTTCCGACCTATCCCGCCGGGTTTCCCCCCGAAGTCGTCGAGCGCTTCAGTGCCATTTGCGGTCTGGCTCCGCTCGGCAACGTTACCGCTTCGGGCACCGAGATCATCGAACGGCTCGGTCCGCAGCACGTGGCGACCGGCCGCCCGATCCTTTACACGTCGGCAGATTCGGTCTTTCAAGTCGCCGCGCACGAGCAGGTCGTCCCGCTCGAGTTGCTGTACGACTGGTGCAGGCAGGCCCGCGCGATGCTGGTTCCGCCTCACGAGGTGAATCGGGTCATCGCCCGCCCGTTTACCGGTGCTGCTGGAGCGTTCGAGCGAACCCCAAATCGTCGCGACTACGCGGTCGATCCCCCGACCAACCTCTTAGACCGCTTGGCCGAAGCCCGCGTAGATGTGCACGCGGTGGGGAAGATTTGTGACATCTTCAATGGCCGCGGCATCGCCTCGTCCGTACGAGTGACCGACAACGAAGAAGCGATGTCCCGAACATTCGACATCTTGGAAGCCACCGACCGAGGATTCGTGTTCGTCAATCTCAACGATTTCGATACAAAGTTCGGGCATCGCCGCGACGCTCTCGGCTACGCTGAAGCCCTCGAGCGCCTCGATCGGCACCTCCCGCGGCTGGAAGCCGCCTTGGCTCCCGGCGACCTAGCGATCTTCACGGCCGACCACGGCTGCGACCCGACTGCCCCCGGAACGGACCATACGCGCGAGTACGTTCCGCTCATCGAACTTGGCCGGCGGCGCGGCTTTGGGGGGACCCTGGGCAGCCTGAGCGTGATCGGCGAGCGCGTCTTAGAGACGCTGGAGATCCCGTGACCCCCCGAACGCAGGCCGCCGCCCCCTCCTTGGGCGCCCAACCGGCCCGTAACGGGAGCGTACGCGCCCACCCTAGGCGAGTCATTCCGGCTTCGTGGCCGGTGCTCAAGCGGGTGGTCGACGTCTCGCTCGGAGGCGCCGCTCTGTTCGTTCTCTCGCCCGTGTTGCTGCTCGCCGCGCTCAGCGTTAGCGTCGTCTCTCCAGGGCCGCCCCTTTTCTTGCAGGAGCGCGTCGGGGAAGCCGGCCGCCGCTTCCGGCTATGGAAGCTGCGGACGATGATGAACGGCGCGGAATCGCTGCACTCGGCGATGCAAGAGCTCAACGAGGTCGAGGGACCCGTGTTCAAGATTCGCAACGACCCGCGGCTGCACGCCCTCGGGAAGTTCCTGCGGCGCACGAGCATCGACGAGCTGCCGAACCTGATCAACGTGCTGCTGGGCGAGATGTCTCTGGTCGGGCCGCGTCCGCCGCTCCCCAGCGAAGTTGCGCACTACGACGAGACGGCGAAGCGGCGCTTGACCGTGAAACCCGGCGTTACGTGCCTCTGGCAAATCTCCGGGCGCTCGAACGTCTCCTTCGACGAGTGGATGCAGCTCGACAACCAGTACATCGACACGTGGTCGCCCCTCGGCGATCTGATCATTCTGTTGCGCACCATCCCGGCGGTTATCAGGGGCGAGGGGGCCCGCTGAAGGCCCGGCTTCGGGCACTTCCTACTACTGCGCCGAGCCACGTCTCGCTGGCGCGTTCGACCCTCTTGGTGATGGCCGCGACCCTCGCCTCGACGATCTTCGGCTTCATGCGCGAGATCGTCAACGCGCGTTATTACGGCGCTCAAGCTGAGATGGACTCGTTCTTGGCGGCCGCTACGATTCCAACGATCCTCTTCGGCGTTTTCAACGGAGCGCTCGTCAGCGCGCTCGTGCCGATTTTTTCGGACTATCAGGCGATGGGCGAAGAGGAAGCCGCGCTGCGCCTGGCCAGCACCGTTTTCAACACGCTCATGATCGTGCTCTCGGCGCTGGCCGTCGTCGGATGGTTCTTGGCCCCGAGCTACGTTCCGATCATCGCTCACGGCTTTCCGCCGGCCCAGCGCTTGCAGACGATCGAGATGACGCGCTGGCTCTTGCCGGGCATCGTAACGACGAGCTTGGCCGGCGTCGCGAGCGCCATGCTGAACGCGCGCAGCCGCTTCTCGGCGTCGGCGATTCAAGGCACGGCGATCAACCTGGTGACGATCGCCGTGGTGCTGGCTTTCAACCACAAGCTGGGCATCTACGCGCTCGTGCTCGGCACGACGCTTGGCCTCGCCGCGCAACTCGTGGTGCAGCTTCCGGTGATCGTGCGCTCTCGCCTTTACCGCCCGATCCTCGACCTCTCGCACCCGGGGCTGCAGAAAATCTGGCTGATGCTGGGGCCGATCGTGGTCGGCTCCGCCGCGGGGCAACTGGCCATCTTTTTCGACCGATACTTCGCTTCGACGCTCAGTTCGGGCTACATCGCGGGAATGAACTACGCGACCAAGCTCGTCGGCTTTCCGCAGCAGATCTTCGCAGCCGCGATTGCGACCGTGATCTTTCCGCTCCTTGCGTCGCAGTTCGCAAGTGCGAACCGGGTCGGCGTCAAGCGCAGCGTGGTCATGGGCTTGCGCCTGGTCACGTTCATCACGATCCCGTCGGTCTTCGGACTGATCACGCTCGGTCATCCGATCGTCGCGGCGCTCTTCCAACGAGGAGCGTTCGGGCAGACCGCGACGGCGCTTTGCGCCGGCCTGCTGCCCTATGCCGCCATCGGCCTGGTCGGCACGGCGGCCAGCATCGTGCTCACGCGCTGCTGCTTCGCTTCGAAAGATACGCAGCGCACCGTGGCGATCTCGATCTTCGCGGTATGCCTCAACGTCGTCTTGTCGATTTGGTGGATCGGGCCGCTAGGGGCACGCGGCCTGCTGCTCGCGAATTCGATGAGCCAGTGGGCGCAGGCAGCCTTGCTCTTTGCGCTCGTGTGGCGCTTGGTGCATGGATTGGACTGGAAGACGATCGTCTTGTCGACGGCCCGCATCGTGGCTTGTTCGCTCGCGATGGTGGCTGCGCTGAACTGGATCGCGTCGCTTGGCGTGGTCGTCGGCCCGACGTTTGCCGCGCGCGCGTGGTACCTCTTCGGTCAGCTTGCGATCGGGAGCCTCGTTTTCATCGGCGCCGCTCGTTTACTCGGAGTCGAGGAACTGCCCATCGCCTTTACGCTGATCCTGCAAAAGTTCGAAGGGCGCGTGCTCAGCCCGCCGGAGAACCGCGAGGCACCGATTGCGTAGCGAACCGGCGGGCGATCGCTCGCTGGCCGGTTGGGTTATACCGCTTGGGCGTTTCATGCGCGGCGACTTCGCGCGCTACGGACTGCTGACGTTCGCCTCGACGACGGCGTCGAACGTGCTCAGCTATGCGTTCCATTTTTTTGTCAGCCGCCGTTTGGGCGTCGACAACTACGGGGAGCTCTCCGCCCTCTTCGCAACGACCGTGATCGCGTCGGTTCCGGCGACGTTTCTGGTCATCATCGTGGTCAAGTACGCGGCGGAATTTCGCGCGCTCGGCGACGACGCGCGCATTCGCGCGCTGATCGGCTGGATTACCGTCGTGATGGGCGCCTTTGCCGTCGCGGCGCTGCTGCTCGTTTGCGCCGCGAGCGGCGCCATCGCCGGCTTCTTGCACATCGGCGACCGTCTGGCCGTCGTGCTCGCCGGCTTCTTCATCGCGTTCTTCTTGCTTTCGCCCGTTCTGCGGGCCGTGCTGCAGGGGGTTGAGGACTTCGTCGGCTTCTCGATCTCCATCTGCATCGAAGCCGGCGGCAAAGCCGTCGTCGGCGTCGCTTTAGTCTATCTTGGTTTTGGGATTCGCGGCGCGCTGATCGGTTGGATCGTGGGCGTCGCGCTCGCGGTTGCGTACACGTACTTCGAGCTATGGCGCCGCTACCGGCACGCCGGCAAGCTGCCGCTCTACATCGACGTACGGCGCCTCATGATCACAAGCGCCCGCGTCGGCGCGACGACCCTCTTGATGACGAGCCTCGTCTCGACCGACGTCTTGATGGTCAAACACTATTTTCCGGCCAGCTCCGCCGGCTTGTACAGCGCGGCGTCGCTCGCCGGAAAGATGCTGCTCTATCTGGTCGGCTTCGTTCCGACGGTGGTCTTGCCGATGGCATCGAACCGCGCGGCCAGTGGACTGCGCCCGCTGCCGGTCTTCCTGCAAGGCACCGCCGTCCTCGTACTGCTGGCGGGCGCCGGGCTGACGCTGTACGCCACCTTTCCCGCGGGCGTCGTCGGTGCGCTTGCAGGCAAAGCGTTCTTGCGCGCCGCTCCGCTCGTCCTTCCGTACGGCACCGCAATGGTGCTGATCGCGCTGCTCAACGCGACGGTCAACTACAAGATGGCCATCCATCGGTTCGACTACGTCGTTCCGCTCGCCATCATCACGGTCGGCGAAATCGCTGCCATCGGCGCGTGGCACGGTTCGCTGCAGGACGTCATCCGCATCTTGATCGTCGGAAACGGCGGCGCTTTCGTGATCGCGCTCTATCGCATCGGAGCGCCGAGCCGGATCGTTCCCAAGGCCGTGAAGGAAGCGGTAGCTTAAGCCCCGGCCGCAGGCGACGCGCGGGTCGCGCGCGTCTTTCGTGCGGAGGCGATCAGCGCGCAGGTGCGCGAGCTTTCCAGCGCGGCTACGATGCGGTCGGCAGCGCCGCCGTCGCCGAAGAGCGCGGGGTGCTCGAGGGGCATGGTCGGCGGCTGCCGGACCCACTGGCGGATGAGCGTTTCGTTCGCGCCGGCCAAGCGGTTCCAGCCAGCCGCGACCGTGTTGGTCCACTCGGTGCGGTCGCGCAACGTGACGCATGGAACCGAGGCGAAGTACGCCTCGCGCGCAACGCCGCCCGAATCGGTGAAGATGACGCTTGCGCGGCGCTCGAGCGCCAGCATCTCGAGATAGCCGAGCGGCTCGAGCGCGAAAATCTCCGGCGGCAAAGCGATGCCGAAGCGCTCGAGCTGCAAGCGGGTGCGCGGATGGACCGGAAAGATCGCGCGGCGCGGTGCGCCGGCGAACGCCGCGACGATCGCCCGCAGGCGTGCCGCGTCGTCGACGTTCTCGCCGCGGTGAAGGGTCAGCAGATCGTAAGGCTCGCTCGCCAGTTCGTGCAGGGCGGGCGATAGCGCCGCCTCGGCGCGCGGCAGCGCTTGCAGATAGAGGTCGTACATGACGTCGCCGCATACGTGCACGCCGCTTCGAATACCCTCGGCCGCTAGACGTTCGACCGCCTCACCGTCGGTAACGAGGAGGACGTCCGCAATGTGATCGGTCGCTACGCGGTTCAGTTCTTCGGGCGTGCTCTTGTCGTACGAGCGCATGCCTGCTTCGACGTGGGCCAGCGGCAACCCGAGCGCTTTGGCGGCAAGGGCGCCGGCTAGGGTGCTGTTGGTGTCGCCGCGCACGACCACAAGGTCGGGGTCGAGCCGTTCGAGTACCGGGCTCAGCTTGCGAAGCATCTCGCCCACCTGCTCGCCGGGACCGAGCGAGCCCACTCCAAGGTTGACGTCGGGCTGCGGAATGCCGAGCTGATCGAAGAAGCCGGCCGACATCGCCGCATCGTAATGCTGGCCGGTGTGAACGAGGATCTCATGGTGGCGCCGTCGCAGGACGCGTGAAAGAACGGCGACCTGTATGAATTCGGGCCGCGCGCCGACGACCGAGACCACCCGCATGGCGAGCGGGACTTTTCCCGGCCGGCTCTTAAGGCCTTTAGCTCGGCTGGTCAGCCTTTTGAAGGCAGCGTCTTTACCGAGTCGTGGCGAACATCACGGACATGGTTGTCGCGCGCCCATCGATTCCGTTCGTGAGTCCCTTCGTTGGCGAGGAGGAGGTTGAAGCAGTCGTGCGCGCGCTGCGTTCTGGCCGGCTCGCTCAAGGCCCGGAGGTCGAGGCCTTCGAGAGGGAGATCTGCGCGGTAACCCACGCACGTCATGCGGTTGCCCTCAACTCCGGAACGGCGGCCCTGCACGCGGCCTTGGCGGCGATGGAAGTCGGCGAGGGCGACGAGGTCGTCACGACGCCCTTCACCTTTGCGGCCACCGCCACGCCGGTATTGATGGTGCTCGCAACCGTCCGGTTCGCCGATATCGACCCGCACACGTACGGGCTCGACCCGGCCGCGGCGGAGGCGGCGATCGGGCCCCGCACGCGCGCCGTCGTTCCGGTCGATCTTTTCGGCTTGCCCTATGACGCGCGCCTCGACGGGGTGCGCGCTCGCGGCATCCGGGTCGTGGAAGACGCTTGCCAAGCGATCGGGGCATGGCGTGACGGAGCGCCCGCCGGGAGTTTGGGCGACGTTGCGGCCCTATCGTTCTATGCGACCAAGAACCTCACGACCGGCGAAGGCGGAATGCTGCTGACACGCGATGCCGAAACGGCGTCGCGCGCGCGCGCTTTTCGCCAGCACGGGCTCGACGAGCGAGGCGAATGTGCATCGCTTGGATACAACTACCGCATGCCCGAGATGTGCGCGGCGCTGGGCCGCATCCAGCTCACGCGTCTCGAGGCGGTGAGTGCCCGGCGCCGGGCGAACGCCGCACTCTACGACGAACGCCTGGGAGGGATAGCGGGTATCACGACGCCGTTCGTTCCCACGAACATGCGGCACGCTTACCATCAGTATTCGATTGCGATCGACGGCCAAGCCACGCCGAACGGCGCGGACCGCGATCGCGTCACCGCGTTCCTGGGCGAGAACGGGATCGGCTTTGGCGTCTACTATCGGCGCCCGCTGCACCTGCAGCCCCTCTTCGCGGGGGCGGGATACGGGCCCGGCGACTTCCCCGTCGCCGAGCGGGTCGCCCGGCAGATCCTCGCACTGCCGGTCCATCCGGCTCTCACGCGGGCGCAGGCCGATGCAGTCGTCCGGGCGGTGCGCGTGGCGGTCGGCGCCGATCGCAACGGAGCAATGCATGCAGCGCGCTAAGGCCCCGGCACGCGCCGCGACCATCCGCTTGGGCGTGGTCGGCTACGGCGTGATCGGGCGCCATCACGCGCGCAACGTAGGCGCCATGCGCGGCGTCGAGCTGACGGGAGTGGTCGATTCGAGCCCGACGGCGCGCGCCGAAGCGGAACGAGCGGGCCATCGAGCTTTCTCTTCGATCGGAGCGCTATTGCGGGCCGGCATCGACGGCGCGATCGTGGCGGTGCCGACCAGCGCCCACGAGACGGTTGCGGCCCAGCTCATCCGCGCGGCGCGGCCCATCCTGGTCGAGAAGCCGCTCGCCCCGACGCTCGCTGCCGCCAAGCGGATCATCGCGCTCGCGCAGGCAGCCCGCGTTCCGCTGATGGTCGGTTATGTCGAACGCTACAACCCTGCTGTAGAAGCGCTGCGCTCGTTCCTGGAATCCGGCAAACTGGGGGGTCTCATCAGCATTTCGGCGCGGCGCGTCGGCGCTTTTCCTCCGCGCGTCAGGGATGCCAACGTGCTGGTGGACATCGGCGTCCACGACATCGATCTCGTGGCGTACCTCACCGGGGCCTATTTGACGCTGACCTCGGCGCAGGGCGGGATGGCCGTGCAGCACGACCAGCTCGACTTCGCGAACCTGCTGCTCGACGCGGAAGGCTGCCTCGTTTCGATCGAAGCGAATTGGATCACGCCGATTAAATTGCGCGAAATGTCGCTGACCGGAACGAACGGCTTTTGCCGGGTCGACTACATCACGCAGGAGGCATCGTTCGTCCGCGGCCGGAGCTTTTCACCGACGAC
Source organism: Candidatus Tityobacter terrigena (assembly GCA_003156715.1). Taxonomy (GTDB): domain Bacteria; phylum Vulcanimicrobiota; class Vulcanimicrobiia; order Vulcanimicrobiales; family Vulcanimicrobiaceae; genus Tityobacter; species Tityobacter terrigena. The sequence continues at coordinate 4,085 of PMHO01000012.1, read as the reverse complement.
GGGCTTTGAGGAGCAGGTCGCGCAGTACAAGGCCGGCCTGCTGACCTCTTTGCCGGTTCGCAAGCGCGAGCCGCTCGCGCGCCAGCTCGAGGTCTTCGTGGCCGGCGTCCGCGGCGCGCAACTTCCCGATCCCCATGTGGCGCTCGCCTCGCTTCGCATCGCCGAAGAGGCGACGGCCGAGATCACCCGGCAGCAAATCGCGCGAGGAACGGCCGCGCGGCCGGCTTAAGGTGCCGGTCGACGCCGGCGCCTTCGTTCACGAGACGGCGCTCGTCGAGAACGGTGCATCGATTGGCCCCTCCACGAGCGTTTGGCACCACGCGCAGATTCGTGCCGGCGCTGACATCGGTGCCCGGTGCGTGATCGGAAAGGGCGTCTTCGTCGACGTAAACGTCGCGATCGGTGACGATTGCAAGCTGCAAAATTACGCGTGCATCTATCACGGTTCGCGCATCGGGCGCGGCGTCTTCGTCGGGCCGCATGCAGTCTTCACCAACGATCGCAGGCCTCGTGCGACCAACCCAGCCTTCGCGCCGCTGCGCGACGGCGATTGGACCGTCGGAACGATCGTCGTCGAAGACGGCGCCTCGATCGGCGCTAACGTAACGCTCCTGCCGGACATCCGGATCGGGCGCTGGGCGATGGTGGCCGCCGCTGCCGTGGTCAGCGCGGACGTCGAGCCCTACGCGCTCGTCGTCGGTTGCCCGGCACGGCGGGTCGCGTGGCTATGCCGCTGCGCCCGGCGGGTCGACGACGCAAAGCGTTCGTGCGCGCAGTGCGGACCGCTCCCACCCGACCATCCCTTGATTGGGAAGTCCTGATTTAGCCCAGGCCGTCGTTGCCGCCGGCCTCATTTACCGGTAGTAAACTTAGGCCGGAGGCGCCTAGGCCCGGGCTAAATCAGAACTTCCTGCGGAACAGCTCGCGAGCGAGTTAGAACGCGCGAACGTTCATTAGGTTGGCGTTGCGGAAGATCTCGGTGATTTTTTCGACGGTGTCGGGCCTGGCGAAGTAGGCGACGAGGCTGCGGCCGCGCTCGAGGGCCTCGACGTAGTTGTCCAATTCGCTTTCGGGAATCTCGAGGTCGCCTAAGCGGTCGTCGAGCGCTTCGTTACGGAAAAAATTCTGCAAGCGGTGATGCCCGTAGTTGATGCCGGGTACGCCCGCTCCGAGGTCCCCTTCCATCAACTCCTCACCGATGAGTCCGCGCGCGAGGGGCTGGCTCGCGTCGTCGGGTCCGATGACCGAGATTGGGTCGATCGAAAGGCCGGCCTCGCCGAGCGCGCGCTCGAGCGCGCTCACGTCGCCGTTTTGCGAGAGACCGGTCACAACCGTCGCCATGCAACCTCCTACGTTGGGCTAGGAGCGTCGAGTTCGCGTTTCTCGCACGACGCCCTACGGTAAAATGAGCTGCGTTTACGCCTGTCTCATTGAGGTTCCGGTCAGCGGCGCGCCGCCCGGTGGGGGTCCCAAACTGACCTCGCGCACGAAGGCCAGGATCGCCGCTCCCAACCCGACCAGCCACACGACCGCGAGTACGGCCCAGCCGACCACCGGTAGGATCTCGGCGGCGCTGACCACGATCAACCCGAGCACGAGCGCGCCAAGCGGCGAGGGCGTGGTGTGCGGACGTACGAGCTCGTATAGCCGCCTCCCGATCAGGAGCGAGACGGCGGCCTGCCCGATCCAGGCGCCGGCAAAGAGCGCCGCGATTTCGAGCACGATGAGCGGGATGCCGATGATGCTGATCGCGAGCAGAATCATAATGGGGATGACGGCAATCAGCGCCAGCGTGCCGGTAGCAGCTGAAAGACCGGGATGCCGCTCGACGCGGTCCAGCGCAATGCGCACGCGGAGCGGAAAAAGCAAGAACGCGAAGACGACGACGATATCCCACCCGAGCTGTTCGAAGAGGCGATGGTTTTCCGCCGCGACCTCTCCGCTCACGCTGTCCGGATTGAGCCAAGGGATCAGCATGCCGACCGACGAGCCATTCGAAAAGTCGTTGACGCGTCCGCCGACGTCGCATCCGTCGTGGGGGTCGAAATCGCCGAAGTAGACGTTCACGTTACCATCGATTTGGGCGCCGCTGTCGCAAGCGACGTTCGCGAAAAACACGTTCAAGTCGCCGCGGACCTCGTCACCTTCCGGGATCTCGGTGTCGGTAAACCAGACCGTCTTGCCGTGATTGTAGGTGTGAGCGGTGGCGCCCGTGGTGGCGAGTGCCACGAAGAGGGACGAGGCAAAGGCGGATAGCGCGACCACGCGCGCAAGGCGCGTCAGATGCATCATGGGAACTCCGAGGTGCTGGCGAGATGGGTGGCGAGGCGCGGGCGGACGACCGTATACGCGACGATTGCGATTGCTGCGGCGGCGACGTCGAGGACCAGGATCCCTCCGACGGCCGCGGTCACGTCGGTCGTGTGACCCCCGAAAAGATGTGAGACGCTGCTCGCCAGGACCGCAAGCGCATCGGCGCCGCGGCGCAGCGAAAGCATGACTACCGCCACCGCAGCCCGCGCCAAGTCGCCGCGGAACGTGAAGGCGAGGGCGATCGCAGCCCAGGCAAATGCCGTGTAGGTCGCGAGCACGCCGAACCCGAGGTGGTGATGGGCTCGCGGCGCCCGCAGCGCACGAACTTCGGCCATTGCCTTGAAGGTGAAGTTCGGTGCCGGCTCGAGCCTGCGCGGCTGCAATAGGAGCGCGTCGACGACGCGCAGTTCGTGCAGCGTCTCGGCGCAACGCCGGCACGCCTTGGCATGCGCGGCAACGCGTGCGCTCTCGTGCGGCGCGAGCGTGCCGTCGAGGTATTCGTCGAAGCGCGACTCAAAAGACGAGCAGCGCATGCGGAACCCCCGGTTGACGGCGTGGTTCGAGCGCCTCGACGGCGCTTGCTTCGCGTTCCCGCAGCTTCTGTGCGAGCGCGAGCTTGCCGCGGTGAATGAGGGTCTTCACGTTTCCGAGCGAGAGGCCCATCGTCTCCGCGATCGTCTGGTACTCCATGTCGTTGTAATAGCGCAGCGAGAGCACGGCTCGGGTTCGTTCGGGTAACTCGGCCAGGGCCGCGCGAACTTCGCTCTCGGCTTCCGCACGCAGCACGCCGCCGGACGGATCGGCCTCGCGCGATGGGTCGGGGATGGCGTTCTCGAGACTGCGCTCGTCGCCGAGTTCCTGCGCAGACGGCCGGCGAAGCGACTTGCCCAGGTGCGTTCGCACGACGTTGCGCGCGATGTGATAAATCCAGGTCGAGAACCGCCCGAGGTTGGGGTTGAACGTTCCGAGGTGGGCATACGCGCGCAAAAACGTCTCCTGCGCGAGGTCTGCAACGTCGGATGGTACGCGCACGCCGGCGCCGATGAAGTTTGTGATACCCCTCTTGTAACGGTCGACCAGGACGGCGAAGCTTTCGCGATCGCCCCCGAGAACGAGCCCGACCAACTCCTCGTCGGTCCGCCCTTCGATCGTCATCCTCCCTCGCTTCTTTGTTGCAACCTGGCTACCATCCGCGCGGCCAAATGTTGCAGCAGCCGCGGCGAGGAGGCGGGGAGGGCCGAACGACCGCAGCGAAAAGCGCCGCGGTGAGCTTGCACTTGGGCATCATTCGAATTGCAGAGAGCGCAGGGGACGCCATCCTGGACGTTTACCGGCGCGAGGATCATGGAGCGACGAGAAAGGCGGACGACTCGCCGCTGACGCTTGCCGACCGCGCCGCGCACGACGTGATCGTGGCGGGTCTGGCCGAGCTCGACCCCGGCACGCCGGTTCTCTCAGAGGAATCGGAGCCGGTCACGGACGGCGAGCGGCTCGAATGGGGACGCTTTTGGCTCGTCGATCCGCTCGACGGAACCAAAGAGTTTCTCAAGCGCAACGGCGAGTTTACCGTCAACATCGCGCTGATCGAAGGCGGCCGCCCGGTGCTCGGGGTCGTGCACGCGCCCGTCCTAGCGACGACGTACTGGGCCACGCTCGGCGGGGGTGCTTACAAACGGGAGGGCGCGGCGGCAGACCGTCGCATCGGCGTGTCGGACTATCGAGCGAGCGGCCTGCGCGTGGTTGCGAGCCGGTCGCATGCGGGCGAACGGCTC
>PMHO01000016.1:168-80769 GCA_003156715.1 Candidatus Tityobacter terrigena | reverse complement strand
CACCACGCCCTGGGACACGATCTTGTTTTCGCTTGCTGGGCGTATCTCTAATCCGCTCGCAAGCACCTAGCTTCTACCATCTAGCCACGAATGCTAGTAAACTAGGCGGACCCATGCGAAGCGAGACGAGGGTTCCGTCGTCATCGGCTCGCAGGGTCCCGACGCTCGAATCGAACGGCCTGAGCGTGAGCGAATCGGTCCACCGGGCCAAATACTTGTTCCGATGCCTGCCGACAAACGCCTCGGCGGCAGCGCCGCCCATTTGGCTCACGGTTCCGAGTAGATACGGGTTCGAGAGATACGTATGGTTCAACAGGCCGGCTGCTGCGAGATCGGCCCGTATGACATCGTGCACTGCAGTCTGGCGAGAGAGTCTTAGAAACTGCACCTCTGCACGCGAGCGATGCAGATAGTCGGCCGGAACGTGAAACCTCACGTCTTCAACGCGCGACTCAGCTAATTTTGATTGTACGCCGAGTCAAGAAATATCGCTTCGTTCCCTCGATTGCATCCGGCAATTACATAGACGGTTCCAAGTGCTGATGTTGTTAGCGGCGGAAAGGCATAGGCGTCGGCTCCGACCATGTATTCCATCACGGAAAACAGCTACGCTAGGCTCGTATATAATTCCAAGGTCCCTTGTGGGCCGGGGAATTGATCGTAGACGTCCCAATGTCACAGACGATGGATTCCAACTTCCCGCAGCCGCATCATGAGATGATAAGTCAGGACGGCGCCTAAGGCGCCCGGTTCAGCGCTCGCGATCCTCGAAATGCGCCCTGGCGCCGGCCAAGGCGCGATGCCGAACTCGTGAATCTCGCGCGAGGCGTTCCGGAGCTCGGGGACGTGCTGCCCGAATGTCCTCCATGTGGCCGCGCAATTGACGGCGTTCGCGTCCGGATCATCGCCGGGCCGGAAGTAATCGGAAAAGGCGACCCAGTCAAAAGCCTTTGGGATGCGCCCGTTGATCTTGTTGGGCTCCTGAAAGCAGTCCTCGGCGAGCGGCAGGGCTCTGACGTGGCCCTATCGGCGAAGGTTCACATAGTTACCGGAGTTGTGCACCGTATCCTACGTAGCTTACGACCTGTGGCCTGGGGTCGCGCTTCACGCCACAACGTCGCGGGGGGATGGGAGGTGGCCATCAGTCGTCGAAGGCCTCGGTCATCGGTGACATGAGAAATTTCGGTTTAGATGGCTTGGGCCGTTACGCTTTTGGAGCCGCGGCGCTGTCGTTGGGTATTGCCGCTCTCGTCTTGAACGATCAGCTGATTTCGAACTGGCAACTGCCGGGCACCTGGGCTTTCATTATCGTCACATCGGTCGCGCAGATCGTCGGCGGAGTCGCGATGCTGTTACGCAAGTCTACGCGGCTGGGCGCCATCATCTTGGGCATCGTGTATCTCGTCTTTTCGCTCACCTTTGTGCCGGATATCGCCGGCGAGCCGGGAGTTTACGCAAGCTGGGGAAACGTCTTCTACCAACTGGCTCTCGTCGCAGGGGCAGTGGTCGCGTATGGATCGGCGTCGCCCTCGCGGCCCAAGATCGCAAACCTTTGCAGAGGCGCGGTGATGCTTTTCGGCCTGTGTAACATTTCGTTCGCGATCGAGCAGGTCGAGTTTCTGGCCAGAACGGTCAGTTTGGTTCCGCCGTGGATCCCGCCGAACGGTACATTTTGGGCCATCACCACGACGATCGCCTTCGGGCTCGCGGGCATCGCGCTCGTCATAGGCTACCGAGCGCTGCTAGCCGCGCGGCTTCTTGCGCTGATGCTCGGGATATTCGGAGTTACGATATGGATTCCGATCCTGATCGTCTATCCAAAGACGCACTCGAACTGGAGTGAAGGTATCGAGACCTTTGCGATAGCCGGGGTCGCGTGGATGATCGCGGACATTCTCGGGCACGAGAGCGCGTAGCCGCAGCCTGAGCGGTCCGCCACCGCTCAGGCCACCTGGGCAGAGCGCTACTGCCCTTTCCTGCCGTCTAACCTTAAGGGCAGCGCAGCGAAGCTACGCTTCAGTCAACGGAACTGAGGGTTCATGGTCTGCGCCGGCGTGACGTCGCGGTCTCGAGCGCTGTGGCTTCCGCTTCCACCGCCTGCGCGACGGTGCCGATGGCATCGGTCACCGCCTTTACCGTATGACTGACCTTCCGAACGGTCGTCGTGGCCTTCTTGCCTCCGCTTGCGATTTTTCGGGCCGTCGTAGTGACGCGCTGCGCGACGCCTTTTTTTTGACCCGTCGACTTGCGTGTGGTCTGTTTGCGGCTCGTTTTCTTCGCGGCCATCACAGGTCTCCGCACGAGACGTAGTGGGACAGCTCCGCCGCGCTCTTATGTACGTTGATCGCGTAGTGCGCCTTCTTGAGAGCGGCGATGGTCAATCCGGGTATGGTAGTGACCGACACGCCGTTGACGACGTTCGAGAGCGGTTTCCATGGTGCGGGATTCAACTTAGCGCACGTGCCTTGATGGATGTGCGACGGCTCCGACGCACCGGCCGGCTCGTTCTTTACCTGCAGCTTCACTTTAAGGCCGCCCGCGGTGTCGTTGAGAAACGCTTGCCCATCCTGTCTCGAATGATTCTGGGCTCCGAGGTTGATCGTCATCGCGTGCGGGGAGAGTGCGTTGGTGATGTGATTCATCGTGTTTGTGGCGGCGAGGGCCGGCGTCCACGCAAACGCGTAGAGCGCAGCAACCAACGCTGGGCGTACGATCGTCATCCTAATTGTCTCCGTTCGCAAGAAAGAGGTCGCTTTAGTAAAACGGGGGAGAATAGACGTTGAAGGTCACGGCGGTCCGGTCCGACGCGCCGGAAAACCGATGCGGCGCGCCCCTGGGTACGATCACACTCTGACCAGGCTGCAATAGCACGCGTTGGCCGTCGATTTCAGCCTCGACCGCGCCGTCGATGATGAACAGGACTTGTAGGCTGCCGGGATGCTCGTTGCCGAGCTCGCCGCTCGCTTCGCCGCGCTTCAAGCGCATGACGGCGGTCTGCGCGTCACCGCTGGTTTCGAGCACCCCAAACGAGCCAGATACGTCCTCGATGTCTTTCATGCAACGTCCTCCCGCGGCTTATACCCTCTTTAAGAAAGCGATATCATACTTATCGCCGGTCGGCAGGGCTAAGCGTTGCCGGCCGGTGGCCACGTCGAGGACGCTGCCGCGCAACGGCTCAGGTGCGTCCCCAGCCTCTCGCCGCACACGGACAATGAACAAGAGCTCGATCCTACGCCTCGGGCCCGTGCAGGCCGCTAGGGCCCGGTCCGCTCGATCTCCCTCTTGATCGCTTCCGACATGGCGAGCGAATCCGCTGGTACCGCCATCGCTGCCGCTTGCGAATCTTCTCGGTCCGCGATGAGCGGGTCGTCGCGACGCAGACCCTCGACCAGCCCGATCAGTTTGCTGAGCTTCTGCTCGCTCAGGAGCGCGAGCTGCAGAGCTAACCGGTCGCGTTGGTCGCCGATATCGTCGTCCCGCTGTTGCGTCGAAAAAATCAAGATCGTCATGAGCAGCGCGAGCCCCGATACCGTGCCTTGCAGCCAAGCGAAGGGCGGCGGGTCGAATGGCCGCCACCCCGTATGCACGATAGCGACGTTGAGGAGCATCCACGCGGCGATGCTGAATATCATCGCGGTTAGGAATGCGGGCCGGCCGAGCATCCTCGTGAGCCGAGCGATGCCGAAGCGCACCGGCGACGTCCCTCGCGAGTGCTGGGCATGCAGTTCGGCGATCGAGCCGATCGCTTCTTCGACGTGAGGCGGGAGGTTGGTTCGATCGATGCCCATATGTCGTGCAGTCTAGCGCATCGCCCGAAAGCCGTCCACCCGATAACATAACGCAATGATGCTTGGACTCTAGGTAGATCGAAGCTCATGGGTCGAACGCGCGTTCGACAACGGTCGAGTTGGAGTTGCTCTCGTGCAATGCGCCCTGAGTCGCGCTTAGCCAAGCTGAAGGTGATGCCAAGAAGCTATTGACTTCAGGAGTTGCGCGGAGCCGAAAGACGCTTCCTTCGAATTGTTTGAGTTGCGCTAGCACGCGCGGCAGTTGATCTCGTCGATATTGCAAGACGAACTTCAGGAATGCAACGTCGAGTTGTTCCGGGCAACCGGCAGCCATGTCGGGGCGTACGCGACCGTACTGCGTCGCGACGCCGCGGATGACGCGTAAGAAACAAACCCATGTCGGGATGTCAAGCAAAACGACCGAGTCGGCGCGCCGCAGACGTTGTGCCAATGTCGTCAAGTGGGAGCCATCGATAACCCAGGAGGGTCGAGAAATCAGGTCGGCAAGCCGGCGCTCCCAAAAATCAGGATCGGGTTCCACCCAGCCCGGTAGGAAGTATTCGGCGTCCAGGTGGATGACTGGCAGGTTCAACGCCTCTCCCAGCCGTTCGCTTACGAACGACTTTCCGGCGCCGCACGGACCGATTACGAGAATGCGCTGCATGAGTTTCGGCTTTGTACGCGAGCTACGTTCCTCGGCCCTCGAGCTCGTCCTAGCCCAGCAATGGTCATCGGGGGCGTCTGCATTCCCTCCGGCTTATAGGTCGCAATGGGGCCCTCATAATTCGCGACTTGGGCAGACAATTGTTCTGAGGCTGAATTAGACGAGCGGATTCAGATCGGCTGCGGCGAGCCTGATTGGTCAGCCTCATTGACGGAGTGTTGGTCTACGCGCGGTCGCCTGCTACGTGAGCGGCGAGAGGTGCTTTGGTTGGTAGAGGCCGAGCTCGTCGCCGCCGGGGAGTTCGAGCGTCGTCACCAAGCCCCAGCCGCGGTCGGCGACCGGTGTCGTTTTGATTCCTTTTTTCTCGAGCTGCCGTACCGTCGCGGCGATGTCGTCACAGATCAGCCACAGTTCGTGTTTGGGGTCGTCTTCGGTCTCATGGACGGCGAGTTCCGTCGGCGGTGCGGCGAAGAAGAGCCGCCCGTTGCCGGCGTCGACGTAGTGCAGGTCGAGCACGTCCTTGAGAAAGTCGTACATCTCCTTAGAGTGCTTTGTGTAGAAGATCGCGTGGATGCCGGTGATCACTCTGTCCCCTTCGAGGAGGTTACTGCGGTTTTTATCGCGCTTTCCCGAGCTAGGTAGCCCCCGAACGCGAAACGATCGAGTACGTGACGTTGACGTAGAGACCAAACTCGACGTTGCCGTCTTCCGGTAGCGTGGTCGCAACACCGAGAGGGCGCGCGCGGCTTGGGCTGCAGGGGAAGAAATAGCCCGCCAGCGCGCCGGGCGCGATGGCGGTGGGCGCGCCGAGGTTCACACCGGCTGCGTTTGCGAGCCGTTGCGCGCGCGCCCGTGAGTCGGCGATCGCAATAGCGTGCAGCCGCCCTTCCACTTCCTCGCAGTGCGTTAGCCCTAGAACCGGCATGAAGCTTTGCTGCACGGTACCCGGGAAACGTTGGAGCGCCTCCGCGATCGCTTGTGAAACCTTCGTCAGACCTGCGGGGGTCGGTTCCCGCACGGTCGCGGTAATCGAACGGCCCTGCAGGCCGTGCCCGTCGATGACGTCGCCGGTGGATGCGCTGATTGCGCCGGCGCTCTGCAGAGCTGCAACGACCGCTGCGCTCGCGCCGTCGATGTCAGACGGCCCGTTGGGTGCGGATGTCAACGATTCAAAGACGTACAGTACGTCGGCGTGGGCGAGCAACGTCGCGCGTCCGGTTACCGTGATGCCTGGGACGGGATGCCCAAATTCCTGGGCGGCGGTGGGACCGGTCAATGCAGCAAGGCACAAAAGCGCGCAAATGACTCGCATGAGGACAAACTAAGGCCCGGAGTCTCCAATCACCTCCCGGACTCCTTTCGATAGTCCCAACGCGGGCGCGTGAGGTGTGCTTTCTGGCGCGCGCATTTTGCCGGCGCGCCGGGGCGCCGCGGTCTGCCAAAGCCGGAATCTCTAGCCTCTCCGGCGCATGACCGCGCATGCACGTTCGACTTCGACGCTTCCAAGGGTCTCCGTTCAGCCACGTCGCCGCCGTCGTCGCGCTGATGCTGGTGGGCGCGGCAGCTCTCGCCGGATGCTCGCGCTCCTCGTCATCGGGAACGACCTCCGAGGCAACGTCAGCCCTGGCGGCGGCCCCACTCATCATGACGACGACGGGACCGAAGGATGCGGTGCGGATACGCATTACGACTTCCGAAGGCACGATCGACGTCGTCCTGGACCGGACCCACGCGCCGAAGACGACCGCCAACTTCCTGCACTACGTCGACACCGGCTTTTACAACGGCGGTTCTTTCTTCCGCTCGGTGCCCGGGTTCGTGATCCAGGGCGGTAACAAGCCGCTCGAACGCCCGACCGATCCGAAACTCCCGCTCGAAGACCCTATCCGAACGGGTCTGCGCAACGTTGACGGTGCGATCTCGATGGCGCGCACGCGCGAACCGAACTCGGCGACATCGGAGTTCTTCATCTGCGATGGCAACCAGCCAAGCCTCGACGGGTCGATGTCGCAACCCGGCTACGCCGCATTCGGGCGCGTGACCTCGGGAATGGTGGTCGTTCGTAATATCGCGAACATGCCGGCCGAAAATCAGCTCCTCACGAAGCCGGTGACCATCGTCAGCATCAAACGGATCTCGCGCTAGAGCGCCGGCGCTGCGAAAGTCTCGCAATGCGGAAACCGCCCGAAGCCAAGCGCCAAGAAGCAAGCCGCGCAGAGTTGGCCGGCATAAGACGTGATAAGCGTGGCCGGCATCGTGAAGCCGGGAGGAATGCGATGAAAAGAGCGGTGTGCTTGGCGCTCGCGATATTTGCCCTCAGCGCCTGCACGCGCTTGGGAAGCGCCGATCGAACCGGCGTTTCGCTGCATCCGTGGACGATTCCCGATACCGTACGAATCGGACTTTGGGAAGAGCCGGATACGCTCAATCCTGTGGTCGGAACGATGGCCTTCTCAACCGACGTCTTTCAACTGATTTTCGATGGACTGATCCGTTACGACGATCGCGGAGATGCGATCCCCGACCTAGCGCGCGAAGTGCCATCGCTTGAAAACGGCGGCATCTCGCACGACGGCCGCACGATCACCTACCATCTGATGCCTAACGCGCGCTGGTGGGACGGCGTCCCGGTCACGGCCGGCGACGTCATCTTCACGTGGCAAGCCATCATGAACCCGCAAAACCTGGCCGTCAGCCGCAATGGCTACGATCGGATTGCGAGCATGGACGCGCCGGATCCGCACACGGTTCGCGTTCATCTGCGCGAAGTGTATCCGCCCGCGCTCCATCTCTTTGCTTGCGGAACCCTCGGTGCGATCGTGCCCAAGCACGTGCTCGGCAGCTATCCAAACCTCAACCGCGTACCGTTCAACTCAACGCCGGTCGGCTCGGGACCGTATATCCTGCGCTCGTGGGAACATGGAAATGCCATCCGGCTCGACGCCAACGATGCTTATTTCCGCGGCCGCCCCAAGATCCGCCACGTCGTCCTTCGCTTCGTTCCCGATCAGAATACGATGGTCTCGGAACTTCGCACTCACGAGATCGATGTATATTACAACGTTTCGCTGCAGCAACTTTCGCAAGTGCAGACCATCCCGGACATCAATATCACCCACGCCAATTCGACGCTGCACTGGGAGCATCTGGTGTTTAACACTCGCCGGGCGCCGCTGAACGAGCGTGCGGTGCGGCTCGCGCTGTGCTACGCGTTCGACGAACGCGTGCTATTCGACAAGATCTATCACGGCTTTGGCCGCGCGAAGCCGACGCACTTCAACCCGGACTTCGGCTGGGGAGATTCGCGTATCGGTTACTACCCGTACGACCCGAAACGGGCGGCGGCGCTGCTCCAATCGGCCGGCTGGGCGCTCGGACCGAACGGCGTACGGACAAAAAATGGTAAGCCGCTATCATTCGTTTTGACGACGGTCGCCGGCGTGAAGCAGCGAGAAGCGATCGAGGTCTACTTGCAAAATGCCTGGCGCGCGGTCGGAGCGGAAGCGATCGTCAAGAACGCAGCGGCACCCATGATCTTCGCGCCGGCCGGCACCGGAGGCTTGCTTTTTGGCGGAAAGCTCGACGTCGCGCTCTTTACCTACGAAAATGGATGGCCCGACCCCGACGATACCAACGTCCTGTCTCCGACAAAGCTACCACCGAACGGCCAGAATGCCAGCTTCTACGTCAATCCTGAGGTCGCTCGCCTCGAAGCGCTGGGCCTTTCAAGTTTCGATCCCCGCGTTCGCCGCCCCGCGTACGCACAGATCGATCGAATCCTCATTCGCGACGTTCCCGAGTACGTGCTGGACTGGTTGCCTGAGATCGCAGCCGCAAACGTCGACCTCCACGGTCTGCGTCCGGCGCCGATTGGCTCGGACTTGTGGAACATCGCTGACTGGAACTACGGTTCCGCCCCGGCCGGCGCGCCTAGGTAGCGACGCTCTATCTAGCAGGAGGCGGTGCCTTGAAATCGCACTCCGGCAAGCAGCATCCCTTTTCTTGGCGGAAGGTTTAACACCTAGCTACGGAGGACTCAAACGTGCGTTTTAACCTCCTTATTGCGAGCAGTCTGATCGCAGCAGGGCTCATGTTATCCGCCTGCAATAGCGGCGGCGGATCCTCTGCGGCGCCGGGCGGATCCCAGCAGTTAACATCCATGAATCATCAGGGCGGCATCGGGGCCCTCAAGCCCATCGCGATGATGAACCGCGACACGAAGAACGAATGCCCGAGCTCGAAGTACCTCTTCTGCGTAGACATCACACCATCGAGCTCTGGGCCGTACGTCTGCTTCTCCTCAGGCGGCTCCTCATGCGGCGGATCACAAGAAAGCCCGCCGTACTACGCGTACGGGATAATCGTCAACGATAAGGACAAGCCGCCCATCAGGAGGCTCACAGAATATTGGGATCCATTCCCGGGTGATCCGACGGGCCAATACATCGTCGAGACCAAGGCTTTGACGCCAAGCAAGAGAGTCAGGTTCGTGGATCAGGTTTACATTTGCTACGAGCCCAGCGGCGTTAGTTGCGGCACCATCTCCGACATCGGATTGATTCCGCAGTAAAGGTGCCTCGAGATCGCTGCGACGTAACGCAGTCGTTGCGCACTCGGATCCCACGGGGTTGACGCTAGCGGGGCTTAGCGCACGCGAATACCGTGCAACGAACCCGCCCCGAAGGCGGAGTGCGAGCGCCGCACGTTGCTTCCGGGCGGACTTAGGATTCCCCAATGTCCGCTAAAGCCGTTTCCACTCAGCTCGACGAGGATCTGTCCGTTGTCGTTGAGCCCGTACGCGACGAACGTTTCGTCTCCGCTGCCGCGTGCGCCGACTGCCTGCCGCCTTGTCCGCGTGGGCTACGTCTTTCTAAAGCGACGGCACGCCCAAGATCACGTCGCCGAACGGCGCGCCTCTCCCGCGCGATAGCGGTAAACGATGCGTCCTTTCGTCAAATCGTATGGCGAAACTTCGATGTCGACGCGATCGCCGGGAAGAATCTTGATGTGATGTCGGCGTAGACGGCCGGCGATATGGGCTAAGATGGTATGTCCGTTATCCAGTTCGACGGAAAACGTCGTGCTGGGAAAGACTTGCCGGATGCTGCCAAAGACCTCCAGAGGAGCTTCTTTGGTGTCCTTTGTGGTGTTGGTCTTCGAGACGCGCGGGCTAGCCTTGCGATCCCGATTGCGCTGTGGAATAGCGAATCCTCCTCTTCGACTTTAAGAACATCGGTGCCGCGCGAACGCCCGGGGCGCGAGCGGCCTGACAAAAAAGTGCTTCGGTCCAATGCACGATCCGTTGTCGCCCCTCCGCTAATCGGAGTGGTGCACGGGTCTGTGTATTTCGCCGATTTCCTGACCTGATGAGCGATTGCGGCAGCTCGCGAGCCGCGCTCTGGCTCAGGCGGCGCGATCGCTGCAGCGCTGGAGCAACCTTTGGAGCAGGGGAATTTCGAAGCCCCTGACTTGTCGGCTCCGGGTTGGCACGCTCGTAAAAATGCCGTTGCCGGCCAGCGCAACGGAAATAGCCTCCGCCGGACGGGCGTGAGGTGTTTAGAGTAAAGCTCGTCGATGCGGCATAGTAAGCGAGCGTCAGCGCAAATTCTCTGAGAAAGTGGAGATTTTCTTGCCTGTCTTTCGGGGGGCGCTACTTATCGACCACTCGACGTATCGACCACTCGAAAGATCGCGCTTTATGCCTCTTATACCCGCCCGGGAGCGGAGAAGGTTGCATTCCGGGCTCCCTCGGCCAGAGACCGCAATCGTCAACGGAGCCGCAACCTTCCGAGTAGATGGAGCCGCTCGCCGCCTTGCGCGCTCGCAAAGAGAGACGCCGGCGTCGTCGTCCTTCGCACCGGCAGGGCTCCGGTCTACCGCGGAGCGGTACTGAAGCTTGCCACGCGTAAGGCCGGCGCCTCGTGGTCAGCGCGCGCAGGCCGCGCACAGCCCATACAACGTCACGTCATGCGTACGAATGCGAAACTTTGGCGGCACGAGCGTACGCAGATTTTCTAAGCATCCGGCGATATCGAAGACGCGGGCGCACTTTTCGCACTGGAAATGATGGTGATGACCCTTGTTCGCGCGCTCGTATCGAACCGGCTCGCCAGGGATCTCGACGGCCTCGATCGCGCCGTCACCGAGCAGGGCGCCGACCGTTCGGTAAACGGTCGCGACGCCCAGGCCGTCGACGCGCTTCGCGGCTGCTTCGAGCAGTTCATTGACGCTAAGGGGCCGCTCGGAGCGTTCGAGGACTTCCCGCAGGGCATCGCGCTGTTTAGTTTTCCGGGCCGGCTGGGTTTTCACGGGCGTATCCTCAAAGGGGCTTGACTATCTGATAATGATACACTATTCTCATCTAGGCGACTACCCATCGTACCATATCTTCCCGCGAGGTCCCCTATGTACCGCCCGTCAGCGCGTCTTCTTCGCGCTGCACTGTTTGCCATCGTCCTCAATCTTGCGTGCGCGCTTCCGTCTTACGCGGGCAATGCGAGCGCATTCCTTGCTGGTGAAGTAACTGCAAACGGAGCTGCCGTCGCCGGTGCCCAGGTCACGGCTAGCGGGAATAACAGTACCTCGGTGACCAAGACCGACGCGGATGGGCGCTTTCGCTTTCCGCCGCTCACTCTCGGAACGTACCGTCTAGAGGCCGTCTCGGGAACGCTGCACGCAAGCACGCAGATCGATCTCGCGCCGAGCGGGGCTTCGGTGACGCTCGCACTAACGACGCTCAAGCAAATCGCGGTTGTTGCGGCGACGACAAGCACGGTACGTGGCAGTGGAAGCGACGTCGTGCTTAACGGCAAATCGCTCACCGAAATGCCCTACGCCAACAGCGTTAACGGCTTCGCGCAAATGATGACGCAGTTGCCCGGCGCCGCGCAAGGCGCAAACGGCGTCGTTCATATGAACGGCGACCATGGCGTGATCGACTTTCAGTTGGACGGCGTCATGCTCCCGCAGGAACTCAATCGAGACCTCGGCGGGGAAATCAATCTGAACGATCTCTCGTATGTCGATCTCATCGAGGGCGCGTACCCCGCACAATATGGTTTGAAGTTCGGCTCGGTCTTTAACTTGCAGACCCGTGCCGGCACCGGACCGGCCGGCCTGGATGGAAATCTTTCGTATGGATCCTATGGTACGGTCAATTCGACCCTCGGCTATCATTCGCCGCTCGCCGGCGGCGGCGGTTACGACGTCGCGGTCACCGATATGCAGACAGATCGCGGACTCGATCCGCCCGACTTTTCCTCACCGCATAATCATGCGAGTTCGACGAGCCAGTTCGCGCGCTTCACGCTCCCGGCCGGCAAGAACGATTACACGAACGTCACGATCCTTCATAGCAATGGAACGTTCCAGATTCCTAATGACCTTGACTTCGGCGAGCCGGCCTGGACGGACGATAACGAGGATCAGGAGGACGCATTCGTCTCAGCGCAGTTCCATCATGCGATCGGCGATGTCGGCGCATGGAACTTTGGTCCCGCCTTCAAGTCCTCGCGTATCCAAGATTTCGGTGACCCGCAAGGGGACTGGGCCTACGGCGAAGCGATCAACGTCACACCCCCGCCGTTTGGGAACGGCGGCTCACCGACCGATTGCGCGAATGCTGCTTCAGTCTTCGCGCCCGCGAAAGGGAATCAGGCGAACTTTCTGCTGGCGTGCGGGTACTCGCTGAACGACGATCGCACGTCGCTCGACTCCATCTGGCAAACTGACTTCACGCGCAACTACGGCAATCACACCTTCCAAACGGGCGCGACGTACGATAACACGCGCGTTCTCAAATACTACGCGGTCACGCTGCAGCCTGACAACTTCTTGGCGCCGCTCGTGACTCCGGGAACGCCGGACGCCCCGAGCACCGTGGTAGACAACGCGCCAAACATCGGAAATACGTATTCTACGTACGCGCAGGACAGCTGGCGTATCGATCCGCAGCTGGAAGCGGATTACGGACTTCGTTACGATTTCTTCAACATCAAATCGACGTCCTTCGACGAGGGCTTTGGCGGGGTGAGCCCGCGCTTCAAACTCACCCGGTTCTTCGGGACCCGGGCGAGCATCTACGTGTACGTTGGGCGTTTCTTCGAACCGCCTTCCTTCGAGAACGTGAGTCCGCAGGCAGCGTATCTGCTCGACATCCCGGTGCAATGTCCGGTATACGGCCCTGCCTGCCTCAAAGAGCCGGGGGCGCAGTACGATCTTACGCCCGAACGCGACACGAACCTGGAAATCGGCGGTCATCTGCCGGTTGGCAACGGTGACCTCGGCTTTCGTGTGTGGCAGAAGAACGCGAACGATCTCATCGACGACACGCAAGTCGGCTTGACGCTTCTTCATCAGGACATCAACTACGTGCTCGGCCGCTTGTCGCAAGAGGCGCTCAACTACACGGAGCCGCTTGCGCGAGGCGGGCGAGCCTACTTCGCGGTAGCGCACGTCATCTCGCTCAACAGCGGATGTGAGACGGAGCTCTTAGCACCGTGCGAAGGGCAGCCGACGGGCTTCACGCCCGCAGACCACGAGCAGCGATGGACGATCAACGGCGGCGTGCTGTTCCCCGACAGTCACAGCGGATGGTTCTCCGCGGACGGCTACTACGGCGGCGGTCTCTCCTCTGCATTTTGCGCACCGGCGAACCTCTTATGCAAGGAGACACCGCATACTATCTTCGACGTCGAAAAAGGCGTGGCCGTGGGTAACAAGAGCGCGCTATATTTCGGCATCCAAAACCTGCTCAACGACCGGTACTACGTCACGCTACTCAATGCGCAGGGCAATCACTTTGGCCCCCCACGCCTGTTCACAACGGGGATACGCTTCAGGCCGTAGCCTAGGTCATGGGCCAGATGCACGGGCAGCTAGCTTGTTCTTGCCGTTAGTTGTGTTCAGCGGAGGTCGGACGTGGCCGTGCGCCAGACTCGGCGCGTACACTTCTGCCAGTGCATGTGTGGCCCCCGGGCTGCATACGCACCCACGATAACCGCCGGTTCCCACGCGCGAGTCAGCGGTTGCGGTCTACGAGCACCCTGATGAACGCGTCGCCGTTCGGCGAGCCAAAGCCGGTCACGAGATCGAAACCGGCTCAGCGTAATAAAGGCCGTTGTAGCCGGCGACTTCGTCGTGGAAGGCCTTTGCGTAGACGGCGTCGGCACCGATCCGGTACAGTTCGGGGTTCATGAAGCCGATCGGCGGTTTTCCGGTTGCCGCGGCGTACTGATTGGCGAGCGCGATGAATCCGGCCCAAATCGGCGCGGCAAAGCTCGTTCCGCCGACGCCGGTATAGCAGTGCGAACAACGTTCGATGTCCTCGGGCTCGAGCGCCTCGAGCAAGAATCGGCCCGTCGCCAAGGCCTCAAAGTTAACGTCGTCGTGGGGTAGCCCGCCTCTTAACGAACCTAAACCAAGCCTTCCCGATGCGTAGGGAGTCTGGGACGTACGCGCTGGTGCGACCGAGCCCGTACGGACGCTGCGACCTCGACGTGCTGGTCGGCCGCGTTCAGCGGATTGCGCTAATGACGGGGCAGACTCTCGAGGTACGCGGCAATCGCGGTTGCGTCGTCGAGGTTGAATCGGTACTGCGGCATCGGCGGGCGCGCAGGCTTCCCGTCGGGCAGGATTCCGGTGTGCAGGAACCTGGCAGCTTGCGCCTGCGAAAGTTGTGGCAGCCCCGCGATTCTGGGTGCCTTTCGCTGTATGATCGCCGGCAGGGCCGGGTTGAGAAAATCGAGCCTTTGACCTTGCAAGTGCTCGCCGTGACAGTCGGCGCACTTTCCGGCGGCTACGACCTTTAACGCATGCGAATGGTGCGTAACGAGCCTGCACCGAAGGCGGAGCGCGAGCGCCGTAGGTTGCTTCCGGGCGGACTGAGGATTCCCCAATGTCCGCTAAAGCCGTTGCCGCTCAACTCGACGAGAATCTGGCCGTCGTCGTTGAGCCAGAACGCGGCGAACGTTTCGTCCTCGCTACCGCGTACGCTGACCGCCTGCATGCCGGACGCTGAGGTCCACGTCCAGTAGACGTTGTCGCCCTTGCTGCAGTTGGCGGCTTCGCCGAGCACCTCGCCGGATGCGTTGACGGAAATCGGGACGTACTCCGTGCAAGAACTGCCCGCGAGCGATCCGAGGCTGGCCGAAGTGCCCGTCGATGGGTCGTAGATCCAAGACGTGCCCGAACCGGACTGCTCGTAAATGACGTTGCCTTTGTCATCGATGCCTACGATGGACCCGACCTGCGATCCGCTCGCTAGCGGGAGCGTAAAGTCGACGGCTTTGCTGCCGTTCGCTTCGACGTAGTAACCGTCCAGATCGGAACATCCGAAGACGGTGCCGTTCGTCGAAATCGAACGGACGCCGTAAGAGTTCGTGTTGCAGTCGGCCAAGCTTAGCGTGTCGGCGCTGCTGCCGCCCATGGCCGGAGCCAACATGCACCGGTTCCCGCCCCCGGCGCATTTCTTCTGCAGGATTTGCATTTTCTTGCCGGTCGACGTAACGGAACTCACGTTGTCGTACCATCCGCCGAAGGGTCCGTAGTACGTTTGGCCGTCGGCGGTGCCTTTCGCGTTCATGTCGGTGAGCACGGACGGAGAATTGAGATCGAAGATGGTCATCGTTCCACTTGACGCGCCCACGTTTGCGTCGTACCCGACCATTCGGTTGCCTCCGATCGTTGGATAGCTGGTAGCTCCAACGGAATGGAAGGCTCCGTTTTTCGCATCGGTGATTCCAACCGACGGGTAACAGCCGTATTGCGCCAAGTCGCTCGGCCCGAAATTGACCCAAGCGCTTCCAGTCCACGCTAGGCAGGTCCGCCGGTCGTAACCGTTGTTGGGATATGCCTGGCCGACGATTTGGCCCGTGTCATTCAACGTAATCGGACCGAGTTCACACCCTGAAGGGCTTCCTCCGCAGCCCTCGGAGTACAGCGATGCCGGCGGCGATCCGATGTCGTCGATCGAATACGACTTCGATTCGCGAGCCAACGGCGAGCGCACTTCGCGGGCCGCCCCGATTCGTTGAACGAGACGTGACGTTGCCTCAGATCGCATCGACGGCGCTGGGCGTGCAGCGAGCACCTCGTCGAGAGGCGACGAGAAAGCCGGCCGGTTCGCCGCTGCCGGCTTCGCTCCGCGGTAGGCCGGCTCGAAGCCCGACATCGAACGCATGCGAATGCCGTAGCGTGAGCCGAGCCGGGTCGCATTCGATCCGCCGCAAGACGAACCCGAGGGGCACAAGAGCGCCCAGTGCGTCAGGCTGCCGCACGCCATCGGCAAAGCGAACTGATCCTTGTCGTTCATCTGTGTGATCAGGTCGAAGAACGGGCTGCTGCAACCGTTCGGTGCGGAGCCGAACGTCATCGCAGACCAACTGCCGCTCGACGTCGTCCAGAGGTACCAGCCGTTGTTGCTGGGCGACGAGCAGTCATTGAAGTAGGCGAGGACGTCGCCGCGCCCGTTGACCCACTGCGGAATTTGTTGGGAGCAGCCCGAGCCACGCCCAAGCTCGGTGGCTTTTTGGTTTGCCGGGTCGTAGCTGTAAACGCCGCCTCCGCTCTGCATGTAGACGACGTCACCCTTGTCGTCGATGCCTGCGACGATGTTGTTCCAGTTTGGAAGTTGAAAACCGTTTACGGCGCCCGTCGTCGCACTGACTTCTGCGAAGGTTCCGTTATAGGTGGAATCGCCGGTAATGTAACCGAGAACCGTGCCGCTCTTATTGACGACGCGCCCGCCGCCGAGCGGATAGCTCAAACACGGTTCACCCGAGGCCGTGCCCGTCGCGCAGTTCGGTTGCAAGGGAAAGTGGAGGGCACCGCCGTTTTGCTGCGTGAGGGCGGCGATGCCGCCTTCCCAGCCGCTCATCGGAAGGTAGTCCGTGTAACCGGCCGCCAAACCGTTCTCATTGATGCCGTCGAATGCCGACTCCGAATACTGACCGTAGCTTTGGAGTTTCGCGCTCGATACTCCAACTTTCGCGACGAACATGTTGTTCGCGCCATGCATCGAGGCTGGGGCCTGAACGGTCGGCAGTTGTATCTGGCCGACGGCGAAAAACGTACCGGACTTGCCGGCGTCGCTGAGACCTTCTTGCGCTGGAGCGCAGCTCAGGCCATTGGGCTTTTCGAGCGGGATCCAGGCTCCGGCATTGTAAACGATGCAGAGCGGATACGAAGAACCGGCCGACACGAGTCCGATCGCCTGGCCCGTGTCGTTGACGTAAACGTTCCCGCCCTCATAATACAGCGCGTAGTTCGAAGCCGGCGCGCCGAGATCGACGATCGAGTAGTCGACGGCCAGTGCCGCCTGGGTGGAGGTGACGGCAACGAGCGCTGCGAGCGATATCGCTGCTGTCCAACGCAGGCGAGCAAAGCTGCGAAAACAAAACATGGGCCGACTCCATCCTTTCTTAATTGAGAACTTCTTCGACGGCTCGATCTTCGGACCACGCCGCTCCTTCGGCGGCTAGTTTTTCGATCTCGTGATCGTCAAGTTTCACGCGGAGCGCAGCCATCAGGCGGCCGTGTCCGCGCTTCTCGGACGGGCCACGCGTGTACCCGAGCGCATTGTACCGCGCTTCGACGTAGCCCCACAAGCGAGCGGCGCCGACTTGCTCGCCGTCGAGCGCCATCACGACGGCAAGATGATCGAGTGCGATCGCGATGATGAATTCGTTGCGCCCCTTCCGTGCCAAGCGCAACGCCTCTCGCGCGGACGCTCGCGCTCCGCTGAGATCGTCGAGCGCGATGCGATACGCGGCGATGTTGCCATGGCTGATCGAGAGCCCCTCATTGGCTTTTGTGTGCGATTTCATCGCCAGCGCCTCACCGGCCAGTCGCAGCGCTTCGCCGGGACGACCGTCGTTGAACTCCAACTCCGCCAAATTGCCTAACGCGAGTGCCATACCGGGCTCGTACCCTAACGCTTTGTAGGCCGCGTACGCCTGGGCGTAGAGCTCGCGTCCCAGGTCGAATTTGCCCGCCTGCCATGCGCGCCACGCTTGTATGGAGAGATTCGCGGCCACGAGCCGTTCGTCCCCACACTCGCGCGCCGTCGCAAGCGAGCGCGCATTCCATTCGTTCGCCTCCTCGAGGCGTCCCATTTGCGCGAGAGTTATTGCGGCGCGATATTGCGCTTTGGCGACGCGACCGAGAGGCCCGGCCAACTCGTACAGGTGCAGCGCTCGCATGGCGAACTCGTACGAGGGCTGGCCGGCTGAGAGCGCGGCCAGCTCGGTGTACGCGCCGGCAACGATACCTGGGTGCTCCGATTCCCGAACGCGTTCGATTACGAGCTCGTTCCAGTAGCGGCCCTCAACCGGGTTTTTCCGCCACATCGGTTCGAGAGCTGCAACGATGGCGGCGCCCAGCACCGCGTCGTTACGCTGCGTGAGCCCCCACTCGAGCGCAGCGCGATAGTTGTCGAGGTCGAGCTCTCCTTCGGGCACCCACGCATAGAAGAAATCGGCGCCAAAACGTTCCTTCGCGGCGCGCACTTCATCCAGGAAATATTCGGCGTGGCGGCGAGCGAGCGCAGCGTGCTGCCCGGACGCCGTCAGCCTCTCCAGCGCGTAAGCGCTCGTAGATTCGAACAAACGGTACCGCTCTTGCGCGCCCGTCGTGTCGGCGACGAGGAGCGACTTGTCGCTCAACGAGCAGAGCATATCGAGGATGTCGCTCTCGTCGAGTCCGGCGCCGGCGCAGACGGCTGCAGCAGCATTCAAGCCGAACTCGCCGGAGAAGATGCCAAGCCGCGTGAAGAGCAGTTGCTCTCGCGGCTCGAGCAAATCGTAACTCCAGTCGATGAGCGCGCCGAGGGTCCTCTGGCGCGGTACCGCGTCGCGCCTGCCTCCCGTGAGCAGCTTGAAGCGATCGCTCAGCCGCTGTGAAAGGTTTGCGATCGATAGTGTGCGCAGGCGCGCGGCGGCAAGCTCGATGGCAAGCGGGATGCCGTCCAGACGGCGACATACATCGGCGACTATCGGCGCGGTGCCGTCACTCAACGCAAATCGATTGTCTACCGATTGGGCTCGATCGACGAAGAGGGCGATGGCGCCGTATTGCATTGCTTCATCCGCCCGCAGGTTTGCACTGCTTTCCGGAACAGCCAGCGAAGGCTCCTTCGGACAGAACAGCTTGCCTAAATCGGGAGAATCGACGAGCTGATCGGTGATGACGTTGCCCTTCGATACAGACTTGCATCGTATCGCGCCAAGACCGTTCCTCGCGCCCTCCGTACAAGTCTCCTCTGAAATAGTCCACGCGGAAAATCTTTGACGCATAACACGCGAAGCCCCACGTGCCGCTACGCAAAACTCCGTATCCGCTAAGTCATCTAGGAGCAGTACGCCGTTGTGCGCCAAGGAGATTTCACCTGGCCGCGGGATCGAGCCTCCGCCACAAAGGGCGACCTGGCTGATCGTATGGTGCGGCGCGCGGAATGGCCCGGGCGGGTACGACGCCGGCGTCCTCGCCGATGAGCCCGGCGACGCTGTGAATCTTGGTGACCTTGAGCGCCCTCATCGAACGACATCGCCGGCAAGATCGATGGGGGGCTACAGCAGTCCCAGCGCCCATGACGGCAGCGGCTCAAATTGCTGGCGCCTGTTCCCTTCGATCGAGATGATCGCGACTGGAACGTGACCAGAGTTGTCGACAAGCAACGCGCGATCAACGAGCGCCAGTGCCGCCGAAAGGTTCGCGAGCGACCGCGAATATCGACGTCTGATATCGCCTTCGGGAATATGGTGGCCGCCCTGCGATACGCGCGCTGCAACGCGCACAATGTTGATGTCGGCGCTCGTAGTTCCGATGTAGACCAACTCGATTTCATAGCCAAAGGCCTTTGCCCGTTCCATCAGCTTCAGCGTGTGCCGTCCGGCTAGCGTCGTTTCTGTGGCGATTGACTCACGTCGCTTGAACGCTTCTTCGACGCTCGCAATGGCCTTGCGACCCGACGCGACTGCGGGACCGGGAACACATCGGGGTCGACCGGGTTTGGGCCGATGAGAATACGGGCGGCAGCAGCAAATGTGCTCTTGCCGGCGCCGTTGGCGCCGGCTACGATGGTGAGGGTCGGCAGCGCTAACGGAGCTCGGCCGCGGCGATCGCTTTACGGACGGCTTCTGCGAACGCAGCCACGCTGCGTCGCACGAATTCGTCCCACGTCCGCGTTTTCATATAATCCCGGTATTCTAGGCGGGCTCTGCTCGCCCTCGTGCGACCGGAGGGCTACTCCTACGCAGCTAGGCCATGTCGTTCTAGCGAGCGATAGCCGATCGCTTCGGCGACATGGCCCGCAAGGATGTGCGACGTGCCGGCGAGGTCGGCGATTGTGCGCGCGACGCGAGCGATGCGATCGAGGGCACGCGCCGACAGGCGGCCTTTGGCTGCGGCCACGCGCAGCAAAGAACTGGCCGGCTCATCAAGCGCGCACCATTTGCGTACATCGTTTCCCGCGACCGCACCGTTGGCGTGAATTGCCGTTCCTTTATAGCGCTCGCGCTGTTGTTTGCGCGACGCTTCAACCCGCGCCCGGATCGCCGCGGACGGCTCCGCGGCCGTACGCGCGAACATTTCGTCGAATGGAATGCGCGCGACCTCGACGTGGAGGTCGATGCGATCCAACAACGGCCCCGAAAGTTTTGCAACGTACCGCGCGACCGCCGCGTCGTCGCACCGACAGTCGCCCGTTCGTGTGCCTCGGAATCCGCAGGGACACGGATTCATCGACGCGATCAGGGTGAAGCGCGAGGGGTACGTGAACGCGCCCGCGGCTCGCGATACGACAACCGTGCCGTCTTCGAGGGGCTGACGCATTACCTCGAGCGCGCTGCGACTGAATTCCGGGAACTCGTCGAGCAGCAGCACGCCGTTGTGCGCGAGGGAGATTTCGCCCGGCTTCGGTATCGAGCCCCCGCCGCAAAGCGCGACCTGGCTGATCGTATGGTGCGGCGCACGAAAGGGGCGTGCGGCGACGACGCCGGCCTCCTCGCCGACCAGGCCCGCGACGCTGTGAATCTTGGTGACCTCGAGTGCTTCGTCGAACGACATGGCCGGCAAGATCGAAGGAAGCCGCTTGGCGAGCATTGTTTTCCCGCAACCGGGTGGCCCGATGAGCAGGGCGTTGTGTGCGCCGGCGGCCGCGATTTCGAGCGCGCGTTTTGCTGCTGCTTGCCCGCGAACGTCGGCAAAGTCACCGTGCGCTTCGGGCACGGCTGTATAGGACCGGCCGTGCTCTTCGCGCCGGAACCTGGCTCCGTGCCCTTGGATCACGGCGACCGCGTCGAGCAGCGTCTCGATCGCATAAAGCTCGAGTTCGTCGACCAACGACGCCTCGCGAACGTTTGCACGGGACACCAGAATCTTCTTGAACCCGGTATTGCGGGCGCCGATCACCATCGGCAGAATACCGCGCATCGGTCGAACGGCGCCGTCGAGCGCGAGCTCGCCGAGCGCGAGAAAACCCTGCAAGGCGAGCCGGTCGATTTGCTCGTCGATCGCTAGAAGCGCAAGTGCGATCGCGAGATCGAAACCCGGACCTACCTTGCGGATGTCGGCGGGCGCAAGGTTGATCAGCACCTTGCCCGCGGGAAAGGCGAGTCCCGAGTTTGAGATGGCCGATCGCACGCGGTCGCGCGACTCGTTCAGCGAGCGGTCGGGCAGCCCGATGATCGCAAAACCGGGGGTACCCGGAGCGCTATCGGCTTCGACGCGAACGACATAACCGTCGATGCCGAGCATAGCGGCAGAATGAGCCAGCGAAAGCAGGTTGCGTCGCCTCCGGCTTCCCATCGCGACAAACCTGGCAACGGCAAGGTCTCGACCAGACTCTAAGCTGGTTTTATCCGTTGTGCACTGAGCGCCGGCGCCCACCACCAAAGCCGAGGGGCGTCAGCCCGGCGTGCGAGGACCGTCTAAATGGATGGCGCGACGCAATCCCTTTCCGTCCGCCTCGGAAAACGCGAGCAACCAATCGCGTGAGTTCGCCGCCTTCGACATCCTCGCGTGAAAGGTCGATTGTTGTACGTTGACCTGTACGTGCCGCCCTTCGCTTCGTAGCGACATCAGCCCCGCGGCGAAATGCTCCAAACAACCGTGATCGGGCGCATCGACGCCTTCCATGTCGATTAGGATGGAATCCGCCCCTTCCCTGCAGACATCGGCTACCATCTGCAAGAGCGCCTGCGAAGCTTCGGCGTCCAAGATGCCGTTCAGCGTGATCGCCGTGTATACGCCGCGTTTTGCCGACGGTTCACTTCCATCTTGTTTTTCAAGCGAGTCGTGGCGAACGGCGATGTTCAGTTCAAAACTCATCGTCTTAGCAGACGCACAGACAAATCATCACGATTTGATTTCGAGCCCTCGAACACCGAGCGGTTTGCAGCGGTCTTAGCGATTAGCGTGCATGCGTGCTTTCACCTTCAGATCCCCGTGTAGAAAACACGCGAGACTGGAGATCAGCAAAGCCTCGATAAACTCTGCGCCGGTTTCTATTCGTTGTTCGCTGCGCGTAGGCGCCGTCCGATCTCGGACCAGTAAGCTTTGCCTCGTTTATAAGGCGCTTTACCGCGCCGGCACGCTCGGCGTTGGAAGACCGCTCAGGAACGTGCTTATCGCTGCGTTGACGGCGGCCGGCTGCTCGATCGTCGAAGAATGGCCTGCGCGTGGAATCACCACCAGGCGCGATCCGGCGATGCCGTCGCTGATACGCTCGGCGAGCGCGGGCGGGGTGGCGACGTCTTCGTCGCCGACGAGGATCAACGTCGGCACCTCGATGCGGCTGAGTTCATCCTCGACTCCCGATCGCGTGAGAACGCCCTCTAAGGCGCGCTGAATCCCGACGCGGTCGTTCTTCAGCAGAAACGTGCGCCAGCGTTCGCGTTCGTTCGCACGCGCGGGGTCCGTTAGGAACGTCGTGCCGAACATGATCGGCATGACGCGCCCGATCACCAGACCGTAACCGAACCAGCGGCCGATGAAGCCGAGCAGCCGGTACGAGCCGACCTTGTCGGGCGCTTCCGGGCCGGCCGACGTCTCGAGCAGCGTCAGAGAGCGGATGAGTTCGGGATGGCGCGCGGCGAGCCGCAGGCCAACGAATCCACCCATCGACAGGCCGGCAAAGTGAACCGGCGCGATTCCGAGCTTTCCGATCAACCCGATGGCGTCGTTCGTCAAGCTGTCGAGGTCGTATCCGTCTTGCGCGACCTCGCTTCGGCCTTGTCCGCGATGATCGTACGTGATGCAGCGATAGCGCGCAGATAGCTCGGCTACTTGTCCCCCGAACATCTCGCCGTTCATCAAAAGGCCGTGCGAGAAGAGAATTGTCTCCGCTCCGCTGCCAGTGTCGCCGTAGTGGAGGTTTGCGCCGTTGACCGTTAACTGGGGCATGTTTGGACCTCGCTTTCGCGGGAACCAAGCGCTTCTTCCGGTGTCAGATGCGCTTGCCGCCCGGAGCCCTCCTAGCCAGGACGCTCCCAGAAAAGTCTGCCCCATTGCGAGATAAAGCGCCTTCGCGGCTATTTTGGCTCTTAACCATTCCTGAAGAAACGCCGTTTGCAAGGCCGCAGGAGCGGCCAAAGCACCGTTCCGCCGCATCGAATTGGAGCGAATCGGAAGGAAACGGCACGCAAGCTTTCCACACGTTGCACAGGCAGCGCAGCCCGAATGTGGATAAGATCGAAGAGGTTCCTCGTGCTTTCCGAACACCCCGATACCGTTGCCGTCCATGCCGGGCGGCTCGAGATTCCAGCGAACACCGCCTCCAGCCCACCGCTTTTCCAAGCCTCCTCGTACGAGTTCGCCGACCTAGCCGACGTCGAAGCAATTTATCAAGGTGAGCGTCGCGGGGCCATCTACGGGCGCTATGGCGGTCCCAATACGGCCCAATTCGAGCGGGCCATCGCCGAACTCGAGGGGGCGGAGGCCGCCGTCGGAGCGGCCGCCGGCGTGGCCGCGATCAACGCCGCCCTGGCAACCAACCTGCGCGCCGGCGACACCGTTCTGGCCGGCCGCGAGCTGTATGGCGGCACTTACTCGCTGCTCGAGAACGATTATCGAACTCGTGGGGTCGACGTCGCCTACGTCGACCAGCAAGATTTGCGGGCTGTCGCGGCCGCCTTGCAACAGGCGCGACCGAAGGTGCTCTACCTGGAGGCGCTGACGAACCCGCTGATGCGTGTGCCCGACCTAGCGGCGCTGGCCCAGCTCGGCCATGAAGCGGGAGCAGTCGTGGTCGTCGACGCAACCTTTGCCACGCCGATCTTGCTCCGGCCGCTCGACTTGGGGGTCGACCTGGTCGCCCATAGCGTCGGAAAGTATATCGGCGGCCATGGCGACGTCGGCGCCGGCGTCCTCGCCGGCCGGGCCGGCCTCGTCGGGCGGGCTCGGGCACTGCTGGTGCGCACCGGCGCGATGCTACCGCACTTCGAAGCGTGGCTCGCGCTGCGTGGACTGCGCACGCTCGCGCTGCGCATGGCGCGGCACTCGAGCAACGCCGTCGCGGTCGCGAGTTTCTTGGCGTCGTCACCGCACGTCCGACGCGTCCACCATCCTTCGCGCCCGAGTCATCCCGAGCACGAGCTTGCGAAGCGGCTCTACTCACGGGGAACGGGCGGCATCGTTGCTTTCGACCTCACCGATGCGCGCGCTGTCGATCCTTTCCTACATGGGCTTGAAAGAATCGCGATCGTACACAGCCTGGGCGAAGTCGCGACGACGATCTCGTATCCGGCCGTGGGTTCGCATCGCTCGCTGCCGCAGGAGCAACGTCTGTCACTCGGCGTGAGCGACGCGACCTTACGCATTTCGGTCGGGATCGAGGATCCGGAAGACATCCGGCGCGATCTCGCCGGTGCGCTCGCAGGGCTCGATGCCGAGCGTAGCGCATGACGGCACGGGGTTTAAGAGAGGAGGCTTCCGGATGACGTTTCGCTTGGCCGCTCCAGCCGGCGTCCTGCTCGTGGGACTGCTTGCATGTAGCAATTCTGCGAGTACGTCGTCGTCGAGCAATGCGACGGCCGGCGCCTCTTCGGCGCAAGGCTCCAAAGCGATCGGCGTCTCCATTCAAAATCGCGAAGCGCAGTTCTACGAACAGATGGAATCGGGAATGAAGTCGGAGGCGGCGAAGTACGGCTACAGCATATCGGTCGTCGACGCGAGCCGCGACAATTCCAAACAGCAGAGTCAGGTCGAGGACTTCATCTCGCAAAAGGTTGCAGCGATCGTACTGACGCCGTATGACTCGCAGGCGATCGGCAGCGCGATCGTCGAGGCGAACGACGCGAACATCCCGGTGTTTACCGCCGATATCGCGAACGCGTCCCGGCAAGGAAAGGTCGTGGCCCATATCGCAAGCGACAACGTGCAGGGCGGTGGTCAGGCCGGCAAATTGATTTGCAGGGCGGTCAAGAGCGGCCCGGTCGCGATCATCGACGAACCGGAGGTCACGAGCGTTCAAGACCGCGTCAAGGGCTTCAAGACAGCGCTCGTAGGCTGTCCCGGCGTGAAGATCGTGGCCGACATCGACGGCGGCGGCGAACGCGCGAAGTCCTCGTCGGTCATGGAAGATATTCTGCAGGCACACAAAGATCTCAAGGGCGTCTTCGGAATCAACGACGACTCCGCGCTCGGGGCCGCGAAAGCGATCGACGCGGCCGGCCTCAAGGGAAAGATCGTGGTGGTCGGCTACGATGCTACCCCAGAAGCGCGTGCGGCGATTGCGAGCGGTTCCATGTACGGCGATGCCATCCAGCATCCCGACCAGATCGGCGCGAAGACAATCGACGCGATCCACGACTACTTCGCCGGCAAGACGCCGCCGCGCAAGATCAGCGTTGCGGTCGGTACCTTTACGAAGGCGGACGCAAAATAGAGGCGCGGCCGCTCCTGCGAATGAGCGGCATCAGCAAGGCCTTTCCCGGCGTCAAGGCGCTCGACGGTGTTTCACTCACGGTGCAGAGCGGTGAAGTCCATGCGCTCGTAGGCGAAAACGGTGCGGGCAAATCGACGCTGATGAAGGTGCTTGCGGGTGCCTATCGGGCCGATGCGGGGCAGATCGAAATCGACGGATCGCCCGTCACTATCGACGGACCGCGCACCGCGGAACGCTACGGCATCGCGATGATCTATCAAGAGTTCAACCTCGTTCCGTACTTGGACGTCGTGCAGAATATCATGCTCGGGCACGAGCCGGCCCGCGGACTGCTCTTGGACCGCGGGGCCGCACTGAGAACGGCCACCGCCGTGCTGACCGAGCTCGACATCGCCCTGCCGCTCGACCGGCCGGCGCGGCGCCTTTCGGTAGCGCAACAGCAGTTGGTCGAGATAGCCAAGGCGCTCGTTCGCAAGGCGCGTCTCATCGTGATGGACGAGCCGACCGCCGCCCTCACCGATCGCGAGATCGATGCCCTCTTCGCATTGATCCGCAAACTCAAGTCACAGGGCGTCGCCTTCGTCTACATCTCGCACCGCCTCGAGGAGCTTCCGCTGATTTCCGACCGCATTACGGTCATTCGCGACGGGCGCACGATCGAGACGAATCCGACTGCCCAGATGCCGCAGGATCGCGTGATCCGGCTGATGGTCGGCCGGGAACTCGACGCACGCTTTCCCGATCTCCCCGCCGTGGATGCCGGCGCCGCGGTGATCCTCGCCGTCCAGCACCTCAGCTCAGCGAGCGGCGTACACGACGTGAGCTTCGAGGTGCGAGCCGGCGAGATCGTGGGGTTGGCCGGCCTCGTCGGGGCCGGTCGCACGGAGATCGTGCGCGCGATAGCCGGCGCCGACGTGCCGACCGGCGGAGCGGTCGACGTGGATGGGAAGCGCGTTACGGTCGACGGGCCCCATACGGCAATCGAGGCGGGAATTGCTTTGATTACCGAGGACCGTAAGGCGCAGGGGCTCGTGCTCGGCATGACCGTGCGCGAAAACGTGACGCTGGCGCACCTCGATGCGTATTCGCAGTACGGCTTCGTAAACCGCGCCGAAGAGGAGACCACGACCGTCAAGGAGATCGCGGAGCTGCGCATTCGGACGCCGAGCACGGAGCAGCTCGTGCGAAACCTTTCCGGCGGAACGCAGCAGAAGGTCGTTCTCGCCAAATGGCTGATCGGGCGGGCGAAGGTGTACCTGTTCGACGAGCCGACGCGCGGCATCGACATCGGCGCGAAGGCGGAGATTTATCTCCTGATGGTCGAGCTGTTGCGGCACGGCGCGGCGATCGTCATGGTTTCGAGCGAGCTGCCCGAAGTGCTTGGGATGTCGCATCGCATTCTGGTCGTGCGGGAAGGCCGCATCCGCGCTGAATTCTCCAAGGCAGAGGCCACGCCCGACAAAGTCATTGCAGTCGCGACCGGGGTCGCCGCCTGATGGCGCACGACGTGCAAGCCGCGCTCGAGGCCAGTTCCGACGCGGCCCGTGCAAAGGCGAACCGCGGGCTCGTCATCCGCACGGGAGCCGTCGTTCTCGGGCTGCTGATCGTGGTCGTGGCGGTGAACGGTTTTTCTCACGGCACGTTCCTCACGCCGGGCAACCTGACCAACGTTCTGCGACAGATTACCTACGTCGCAATCTTGGCGATCGGGCAAACCTTCGTCATCATCACGGCCGGCATCGACCTGTCGGTCGGTTCCCTGATCGAGCTGACCGGCGTCGTCATGGCACAGTTTGCCAACGCGGTATCCTTCGGCGGGTTTCCGCTCGTCGTGGCGACGCTCTTCGTCGGGCTCGCCGTCGGCTGCTTCGCCGGGTTCATCAATGCCGTCCCGGTCGTCAAGCTGAACCTGCCGCCGTTCATCACGACCCTTGCGATGATGCTGATGGCGCGCGGGCTAGCGTTCAAGCTCGGACACGGTCAGCCCGTGCCGCTGCGCTCCGATGCCTTCGAAAACATCGGCATCGGCTTTCTGCTGGGCGGACAGCTCAGCCTGTTGGGCCTTCCCGGAATACCGATCGCCGTGCTGTGGATGGTGGGGCTCGTTGCCGTATTTGCGGTCGTGCTGACGCGCACGCGTTTCGGGCGCTACGTGTTTGCCATCGGCGGCAACGAGGAGGCGGCACGCCTGGCCGGCATCAACGTCGGCTTGGTCAAGACGATGGTCTACGTGATCTCCGGCGGCTGTGCGGCCATCTCGGGACTCCTGCTCATGGCGCGCTTCGGATCGGGTTCGCCCAACACAGGCATCGGCTTCGAGCTGCAGTCCATCGCGGCGGTGGTCGTTGGAGGAACGAGCCTTATGGGCGGCCGCGGCAGCGTGATCGCAACGTTTCTCGGCGCGCTGTTGATCGGTCTGCTAAATAACGTGATGAATTTGCTACAGATCGAATCGTACACCCAGGACATCGTCCTCGGCGCGGTCATCCTGCTCGCCGTCGTGACCGACGAGTTGCGCAAGCGATACCTGGTGCGTTAGGCGCGCGCTCGGGCTTGCGGTCCGGTAGGCGGGGTTAGCATCCTGCCTTTCCTGCCCTGGACGCCGATCAGCACGTCGCACTGTGCCATGGCGGTGATTTGCTCGATCTCGCGCCCGAGCGGAGCGCCGGAATACTTTCCTTCGCGATACGCGCCGAGGATGATCAGGTGCGCAGCCCGGCGTTTCGCAAGGTCGACGACGCCCTGACTCACCGAACGCGCCGGGATGATTTCCGTGCTGATCTCGACGTCGGCAGCCCGTGCGATGGCCTCGGCGTTGGCCAGCGTCCCGAGTGCTTGGCGGCGCTCGATCTCCATTTCGGCATCGATGGGCAGCGTCAGCGGAACTTGCATAACGTAAGCCGCCAGCAAGACCGCCCGCTCGCGATGTGCCAGGCGGACGGCCAGCGCCATCATGTGATCGGAATGAATCTCTTCGGAAAACACGACGATGATGCTGCCGATCAGCTCCTCCAGGTCGCGCTGCACGACCTTGGCTGCACGCTCCGCGACGGTCGTGGGCGGGTGCAGCATCCAATACATCGTCAAAGCGATTGAGATCAGCACTCCGAACGCAATCGCCATGCCGGCGATGTGCGGTCCGATGGCGTTCACTTTCGCACGAACCCGAAGTATTCACGGAAGCGCCATACAGCCAACGCAATCATCGCCAAGCCTAGCACGTAGCCGGAGAACCCGCTCCAACCGGCTCCGCCGGCGGCGGTCCGCACGATGACGACCGCGCCGAGCGCGGCGAACAGCGTGCCCGTCACCAGACGCGCGCGGGCGTAGCCGGGGCTGCGGACGAGACGCCTCACGTGACGGTCCGCTCCTTGGCCTTGCGCTCATCGAGCGCCTTGACGTTGGCTAAGTACTCGTCCATCATATCGAGTTCGCCCGCCTGCTGCAGGATGTTGATCTGCGCTTTGCGCCAATCGTGCGGCTGCGAGCGGAGAACTGGGAGCTGTTTGCGGGCCCGGTACAGCAGGTATCCCAGGACGCCGAACACGATCCACGTCGGCCCGGCGATGCGGCCGAGCTGGTGGGTGATCATCACGAACGAGAGGATCGAGGCAATCCCCAGGAATCCGATAACCGCCGTTACCGGGAACTCGACGCGGCCGCCCCTGTACGTGAGCGGAATGTTGAGCGGCATCTTGAAGCGCCGCGGGCTTTGCGGGTCCTTGAAGCGCAGCGCGATCAGAGCCAAGAAGACGAGCGAGTAACTAGCCGCGGCACCGAAAGCGTAGAGATCCCCCAAGAACGTGATGCCGTCCTCGCCGCGAAAGAGCCGCGCGTAGAGGGCTTTGAATGCGGGGTGGAGGCTCGGGAGCGCAGCAAAAATCAGCTCCAAGACGGCGACTCCGCAGAAAAAGGCGATCGAAATGGCGGGCGTCCGGTAGCGCGGATGGACGCGCTGGAAGATGCTGGGCAGCAGCTGCGTGCCGCTCATCGCGTAAGCGATGCGCGAGCTGCCGAACACGCCGGAGTTGCTCGAAATCAAAAGCAAAATCGCGCCCAGCACCGGAACGTAGAAGGCCGCAAGGATGCCCCAATACGGCACGAGCGATGCAAGCACGGCCACGGCGGCGCCGTTGTTCTCCTCATTGCCCAAATAATGCCACAGCGGCTGGACGTGTCCGTGCGCGTCGTGCGGAATCGGCGTTGCGGTCTGCATGCCGAGCGCAAGGTTGGAGTACGCGAGCGCAAAGATCAGAATCGTCAAAATGAGGCTGATCGACGTGCGCGGGATGACCGAGGCCGGACGTTGCGTCTCTTGGGCCGCCTGCGAGATCGACTCGAGCCCGACGAAGGAGATGATGGCGAGCGACACGCCGTTCATCAGCTGGAAGGACGTCGGCCAGGCGGTTTGCATCGTGTGGACGAGCGTCTCCGGATGGAACGCAAAGAAGAATC
Organism: Candidatus Tityobacter terrigena; assembly: GCA_003156715.1. Taxonomy (GTDB): domain Bacteria; phylum Vulcanimicrobiota; class Vulcanimicrobiia; order Vulcanimicrobiales; family Vulcanimicrobiaceae; genus Tityobacter; species Tityobacter terrigena. The sequence continues at coordinate 50,981 of PMHO01000016.1, read as the reverse complement.
CAAAAAAGAGAATCGTCGTCTCGCTGACGATGTCGAGACCGCTGACCAGCTCGTTGAAGGCCGAGCTCTCGCGTACTCCCACGATGTTGAGTACGGCGAGTCCGGCGATTAGTCCGAAGACGAAGAAGAAGTGCGTCCACGGATGCTGCGTGAACGCAATCACCGGCAGCAGTTTGCTTAAGTAGTCGACGCAGCTCCAAGCGAAAAGCACGATGTCGATCGTGAAGTCGAGCAGAACCGACCAGCCGGCGATGAACCCGAAGATGTCGCCCAGCCCGCGGAAGACGAAGTACTGGCCGCCGCCGGCGACCGGATACGTGGCAGCAAGCTCGGTGTAGGCTAGGCCGATGCAGACGTAGACGATGCCGGCGAACAGGAACGCGACATTGGAGGCGCCGGCGGCCGCCCCAAGCACCAGGCCCAGGCCAACGAAGATGTCGGCGCCGACGTCGGAATAGCCCCACGAAAACGAGCCCCACGGCGTGACCGCGCGGCGCAGCGAGGGCCGCTCCGAGGCTGAGTTCTGAACGCTGACGTTAGCCGCCATCGCAGCCCAGGAAGAGCGCCTCCCGGCGGCCGAGCGCGACCCCTACGGGCCGCATGCAACGGTGCGCCGGCTTTCCCAAAAACCGCGTGGCAGGCAGATACGCGACGCTGCCCACGACGCCCGTCCGTCCCCGCCTCGCCTCAGCAAATCCTGCAGCGCTTAAGCAAAGGCGGCGCGATGGAGCTTCATGGTCGCGCCGTCGATGGCAAGGACGTCGAAACGAACTTTCGGCTTGTCCTCCATAAACTGAAGAAAATCTGCGGCGAGCGAACGGATGCGCCGCCGCTTGCGCCAGTCGACCGCCGCGATGGCGCCGCCGAACGAAGCGGTCTGGCGGGCTTTGACCTCGACGAACACGAGCGTGCTTCCCTCGCGCGCGACGATATCGATCTCGCCGCCCGGGCCGCGCAGATTGCGCCGGAGGATGCGGAAGCCGAGCGACTCGAGATAGGCTGCCGCGGCGTCCTCGCCGGCTTTCCCACGTTGGGTACGCGAGCTCACGATTCGAGTTCGAAGGATTCGAGTTCGAAGAGGGTCAGCGCGTTGCGCACCCGCAGAAAGCTCCGGCGATGGTGCTCGCACGGACCGTGATCGTTGAGCGCAGCGATGTGACGGGCCGTTGCGTAGCCTTTATGGTCGGCAAAGCCGTACTGTGGAAAGTACCGGTCGAGCTCGACGAGCAGCGCGTCGCGGTGCACTTTGGCAAGAATCGACGCCGCCGCGACCGTAGCGCAGAGCGCATCTCCACGGATGACCGGTAACTGCTCGCCTTCGAACGAGCGAATGCGAACGGCATCGGTGAGAAGATACTGGGGCTGCAACCCGAGCAGCGCCAGCGCCCGCTCCATTGCGAGAATGCTGGCGCGATAGATATTGAAACGCTCGATCTCGGCGACGGTGGCTTCCCCGATGGCCCAAGCGACGGCCCGTTCCTTGATCGCCGCCGCAAGGACGGTACGCGTTTCGGGAAGGACTTGCTTCGAATCGTTGAGGCCGCGCAACATGAGCGGTCCGTTCGCGACGACGCAGGCTGCCACGACCGGGCCTGCCAGCGGCCCGCGGCCCACTTCGTCGATGCCGCCCACGAGCGTAAAGCCGCGCGCATAGGCTTCACGCTCGTAACGGTGCAGGCGGTGCAGCCGCCTGCGCTCGCGCTCGCGCTTCAACCGCCGCTTGCGACCCGCGTCGGTCATGCCGGAGGTTCCTCCAGCGTCATCCGCCCGAAGGTGCCGGCATTGAGCTCTTTGATGTACGACCATGCTGCGTTATGCGTGTCCACGATCGTACCCCGGCGCAGAAAGCCGCGCTCTTGCGAAAATGTTTCCAAATCGACGGCATCTTCGCGACCGCGCGCCGCCATCCACAGTCCCAAGCGCGCGATCGCGTCCTCGGGATCGAAACGCGCGGAAGGGACCGCGCCGATCAGGGCTAGTTTCCACTGCGCTTCGGGAGAGTCGATTTTGGGAACCAAGATTCCCGCCGTGTCCAGCAGCTCTAGGTTCGACGCGATCCGGAACCACTGCGGAGCGCGCGTGACGCCGGCGCGGTTCTCGGCTCGCGCGATGCTCTTGCCGGCGATCGCGTTGATCGCGGTCGACTTGCCCGCGTTCGGGATGCCCACGACCATCGCGCGCGACGTTGCGCGTTGCGTCGCGAGCCGGCATAGGTTCGCGCGCAGGCGCGTACCGTCGCTCGTTCGTTTTGCGTCGATCGCGAGCGCCTCGCTGCCGCGCGCTCGGAAGTATTCCAACCAGGCTGCGGTCGCATTGGGATCCGCCAAGTCGGCGCGCGTGAGCACGAGCAGCAGCCGCTTGCGGGCCGCCAGCCGCGCCAGCCCAGGGTTGCGGCCCGAGAGCGGAAGGCGGGCGTCGACCACTTCGACGACCGTGTCGACCGAGCGCAGATCTTCGCCTAAGCGCCGGATAGCCCGCGCCATGTGGCCGGGGTACCAGCCGATCGCCGGGGCTTGCATCACTGGATCGCTCCGACGCGTTGCGGCGGCCAGACGCCGGCGATGGCGCGTCCGATCACGTCCTGCGCCGGGACGAAGCCCCACGAGCGCGAGTCGTCGCTGTTGGCACGGTTGTCGCCAAGAACGTAGTAAGCGTCCGGCGGCACGGCGACGGGCGGCGCGCTGCGCCGGTCGCGAAAACGCACGTACGGTTCGTCGAGCGATTTTCCGTTCAGGTAAACCACGCCCGCAACGATGGCGACGCGATCGCCGGGCAAACCGATGACGCGCTTGAGATACACCTCCGGCGCCGACCGTTCGTGGCGGAACGCGACCACGTCGCCGCGTGCGGGTCGACCAAACCGGTACGCCAGCGCATTGATCAGCACGTACTCGTCCGAGTCGATCCGCGGTTCCATCGAGAGTCCCGTCACTTGCCCCGGCCGCAGGCCCATGATCGCGAAGACGATGATGAGGAGCAACGCGCTTTGCCACGCCAGCTTTGCCGCCGGTTTCCATCGCAGGTTTGGCGCAAGCACGGAAGGGGTTTCGCCCAATTGCGGCGCGGTCCCGCAGCCGGCAGGCGTGCGGGAAAGACGACTACTTGAGAATGCGGATGCGGTTCGGCGGCCAGAACAAGAGGAACGCACGCCCGGTGAGTCCGGCAGCGTGTCCCTTCTCGGGCCCGGCAAAGAAGGTGCCGCCGGACTGTGCGAAGCCCCAGATATGCGAATCCTCGGAGTTGTTGCGGTTGTCGCCCATCATGAAATAGCAACCGGCTGGAATGCGGTCGGGTGCTTGCCAGCGCGAGCGGGGCGGCACGTTCGCCTCGGTCGGATCGAGCGGCTCGCCATCGACGTAGATGCCGTAGTTCTTGATCTCCATCTCGTATGCCGGACGTTGCGCGATGTAGGGCTCGTTCAAGGGCCGCCCGTTGCGATACACGATGCCGTCGTGCACGCGCAGCGTATCGCCCGGCGAACCCATCAAGCGCTTGATGAAATCATTGCTCGTTTCGATCGGCGGCGGGAAAACGACGATGTCTTCGTCGTGCGGCTTCGAGAAACGATACTCGAACTCGTTGACGAGCAGGACGTCGTGAACTTGCAACGTCGGCTCCATCGAGCCCGAAGGTATGAAGAACGTGCGCACCACGAAGGTGATCAAGAAAAGTGCAACGAGCCCGGCGACGATAAACGCGTCAAGGTACTCTTTGAGAATGACGACCGTCGAAGACGGCGCGGCGGCAGCCGTCGTGGCGTCGCCCTCGGCGGCTAGCGGAACGGGCACCGCGACGGCGCTGGGGCGTAGGGCAAGCGCCAAGCGAACGACGCTGAGCGCGCAGATCAGTCCGAATAGTTCCAGGGGCGTCACGAAGGTTAGCGCGCGGCTTTCTTCTCTTTGATCCGGGCCGCCTTACCGACTTTGTCGGAGAGGTAGTAGAGCCGGCTGCGCCGGACGATGCCGCGCTTGCTGATTTCGATCTTCTCGACACGCGGGCTGTGCAGTAGGAACGACCGTTCGACCCCGACACCGTGGGAAACGCGCCGCACCGTGATCGACTCGCCGCTGCCGCCGCCCTTGCGAACGATCACGACGCCCTCGAACATCTGCACGCGCTCCTTGCCGCCCTCGACGACCTTCGAGTAAACCTTGATCGTGTCGCCCGGCCGAAATGCGGGCACGTCAGGTTTGAGTTGTTCTCTCTCGATCAGGTCGATGACGTTCATGGCTCCCTTTGCAACCCGCACTATGCAGGTTCACTCGGATACGCCGAGCCCGGCGGCACAACCTCGGGATTGTATCATGCGCGCGCTAGCCGCGCAAACGCGACCGGCTCGTAAAAGGGCGGCGGCTTACGGGTCGGGTTAGCCCTCGCCCCCCAGATCGGGGCGCCGCGCGGCGCTTCGCCGTCGAGACTGCTCGCGGCGCCACGCAGCGATTTTTGCGTGATCCCCCGACAAAAGGATCTCCGGGACGTCGATGCCCCGGAAACGCGGGGGACGGGTGTAGGCCGGCGCGTCGAGGCTGCCGGCCGCGAAAGACTCCATCTCCAGCGAGGCTGGATTGAGGGCGCCTTCCAACAGGCGAACCGTCGCGTCGATGAACGCCAAGGCGGGAATCTCTCCCCCCGTCAGCACGAAGTCGCCGAGCGAGAGCTCCTCGGCGCCGAAGCTCTCCACGATGCGCTCGTCGATGCCTTCAGACCGCCCGCATAGGACGATAAGCCGGTCGAGCGAGGCAAAGCGCTGGGCGTCGGCCTGCCGAAAGGGGCGCCCCGCCGCCGAGGTCATCACGATCGAGCGCCGTTCTCCGGTGTGCGCCGCCAGAAGCGGATCGAGGATGCGGGCCAGCGGCTCCGGCCGGAGGACCATCCCGGGGCCTCCGCCGTAGGGCCGGTCGTCCGCCCGCTCGCCCGGCTCGAGCGCTTGGCGCAGATCGTGGAGGGCGATCGTCACGACGCCGCGCTCGTGGGCGCGTCCCAAGATCGAAAGCCCGATTGCCGGGGCGAAGAGCTCGGGGAAGAGCGTGACGACGTCGACGCATAACACTTCAAGCGTGTTCGACAGGCTGTTCGCCGGACTCCGGCCGCCGCGTCCCCCGCGCCCTGCGACGCCGTACGAAAGCGGTCTCGCTGCGCTGGAACGAGGCCAGCCGGCTGAAGCCTTGGCTGCCTTCGAAAGAGCCGTGCTCGCGGCGGGCAACGAACGGGAGCGCGCCGAGGCCCACAACAAGCGCGGCGTGGCTCTGGTCGAGTTGCGCCGGTTCGATGCCGCGCTCGACGCATTCTGCGAGGCGCTGGCGCTCGACGAGCGCTGCGCGCCCGCCCTGGTCAACCTCGGCAGCCTCCTGCTGGAGGAGGGCCACCCCCTCGATGCGATCGATTACTACGAAGCGGCCTTACGTGCCGACGACAAGTATGCCGTCGCTCATCGCAACCTAGGGATCGCCTTCAAACGGATTGGACGGCGCGGGGAAGCCGTCAGACACCTGCGAGCGGCGGCGCGCCTCGAATCCCGCCGATCCCCTGGACGTGCGTGATCTCTTGCAGGTACTCGAAGAGCCGAGGCAGGGTGATCTTCTCGAGCTCGCTCTTTTCCTCGATCCCGTCCCCTTCGTCGCCCTCGTCGCGCAGGTAGCAGCGTGACTCGACGTCGCCGGGCGACTCGCTCAGAAACGAGACGGCAAAGCCCTTTCCCATCGTTTCGTCGTAGATGCGCATCGCGGAGGGGTTGAGGATTTCAATGCTGTGGGTTGAATTATGCGCATCGAAGATCGTGATCGTCAGGTAATCGCGGTTGACGACTTCGATCGAGCCGACCACGAAGGTATTCTTCGTCGAAAAGAACTCATGACCGCGCTTGTTGCGCGAGGAAACCTCGTAGAAGACGCGATGGCGCACGAAACGCCCCATGATCTTTCGCAGCGTCGAGATCGACGCAAGCGTCTCCGTTCGGTTTCCCCGCGTGTAGATGATCTTCAAGCGGCGCTCGCCGGTCCTTCCGTAGAAGATGGTCACCGTTTGGTCGGACGCGAACCGTTGTACGGCGCCGGGGAGGAACCCTTTGCTTTCCCCGCCTGACATGCTCATTTTGGGAGCCGCCGCACTTCTCTTTTTCGGGCCCGATCAGCTCCCGAAGGTGGCGCGCCAGGTCGGTCGGGTCGTCCGCGACGTGCAGATGACTTCCCAGTCCTTCATTCGTGAGATGGAGCGCGCTGCGGACGAGGCGGAGATCGCCGAAGCGGCCCGGCGGACGCCCTCGGAGCCAGCCGGCCCGACGACGCGCGAAGAGGCAGGCGCGCCGCAACCGCCGCCGGTCTGACCGGCGCCGGACAGCCGGCGAGCCGAATGGGATATCCTCTGAAGACGGACGGGCGAAAGCCCGTGCCGCTAGATGTTAAAGCGGGAACGCAGTTCGTTGACGCGGCTCTCCACGACGGTGCGCACCTGCTGGTGGATGCGCTCCTTCTGGTCTTCGGGAAGGCGCGAGTAAATCAGGTAACCGGCGGCCGAAACCAGTCCGCCTACCACGCCGGCGATCAGCGTGCGCGCAGGCTCGTTGCCCGTGCTCTGAAAGGGGTCGGTCGGACTAGGCGGGGGCGAATTGCCATCTGAGATCGGCTTGAAGATGTCGGTCATGGAAGGCTCCTTTGAGATCGGGGGGACTTTTTACCCGTCTTCGGCTTCTTCTAAGACACGAAGCTGATCGGGATACTGAACGGAGAGATAGCCCAGTGAAAGAGCGGCGGTTCGGGCGATCGCTCGGACGGCCGGGCGCGAACGGGCCGCGGCAGGCCAAACGAGCTCCAGCCGGCTGCGACGCCGCATTCCGCTGACCTTTAAGCCGGCAACTTCAGTCAAGCCGACCCAAGCCGCCTGCAGCAGGGTCGAGACCGCAGCGCATACGACGTCCGAACCGGCCTCGGCCCAGCCGGCGTGGCCCGTCGCCAAAAACGAAGACAGCCGGCCGCGGCTGTCTTTGCGAATGTGAACCGTGACCAAGCTGGGGCGGCTTCGCTAGGAGGGGAACTCGATCTTGTCGATGCGCACTTCCGCGAAACGCTGGCGATGACCGACCAGCTTGCGCACCCGCTTCTTGGGCTTGTACTTGAAGACGAGGATCTTCTTGTCTTTGGCTTGGCGCAGAACGGTTCCGAGAACGCGCGCACCTTCGACGTGGGGGCTGCCCACGGTAACGTGCGCCCCGCCGGCGCTCGCTAAGATGACGTGTTCGAAGGCGATTTCGGACCCGACTTCGCTGTTGACGGAATCGCAACGGATCGTGTCGCCCTGGCTAACGCGGAATTGCTTGCCGTCCGCTACGATGATGGCGTACATAACTGCGGTACGATACCACGCCCCACGAAAGGGTGTCAAACGAAGGTAAGTCTGCCAAGCCGGTTTTGCCTATGCGGCGGCTTCGCTTAGGGCCGGCCCGTCTTCGAGCTTGAGCGTCAGGCACTTGGCCGAACCGCCGGCCCGGTGAAAATCCGAAAGCTCGGTGGCGAAAACGCGGTAGCCGACCGCATTGAGCAGATCTCGCAGGCGGCGCGTGGCCCCCGCTAAGACCAGCGCGTCGTCCACTTCGATCGCGTTGCACGCAAACGTCAGCGCATCCTCGATCGAAACCTCGATCAAATACTCGGGCTCGATCGAGCGGCGCAACAGTTTTTGCGAGTGTGGCGAGAACGCATCCATGAAGGCCAGCACGTGCCCGCTAGCGAGCGGGCACAAACACGTGTCGAGATGATAGAAGCGTTCGTCTACCAGCAGCAGAGGCAGCGCGCGAACGCCGAGCGTTTCGCCGATTTGGCCGGCAGCGTTGCGCTCCGTGCGCCAACCGTAGCCGACGTAGAGAAGCGGCCGGCGCCGGTCGAACAGCGCGTCGCCCGCGCCTTCAAAGAACGTTTGCTGCAAGAACGCGGTCGCGAATCCTCCGCGCGCCAACCACGAGCGAAAATGGCGCTGCTCGGCTCGGCGTTGCGGGTGTCGAAAGCTGCTGACGATGGCAAGCTTATCGCTGATCAATGCGGCATTTGCGGTGAAGACCATGTCGGGCGCGCCAGGCCGCGGTTCGACGCACTGTATCTCGACGTCGGCAGCGCACTGCAAGACCTCGACGAGCCTGTCCCACTGGCGCCGCGCCTCCGGCGTCGCGATGCCCACATTCGGGGTCATCCAAGGGTTGATATCGTAGGCGACCTCATAGTTCGTCGGCGGACACATCAGCAGTCTCGTCTTCATCGCCTTCCACGATAGCGGCTCTGAGGTTCGCTGACATCCAACAAAGGTGACGCGCTGGCAGGGTGCTCCTGTCCTTTGCGCAGGCCCGGCGTTTTAAGGAAGGTCTACGAACACGTCGTCGCCCTCAACGCGAACCCGGTACGTTTGGACCGGGACGACGGCCGGCAGCGTCAGGGCTTCGCCGGTTCGAACGTCGAAATAAGCGCCGTGCCGGGGGCACATGATGCGCGCCCCCTCGAGTTCGCCCTGATCGAGCTCTCCGCCGTCGTGCGTACACGCATCTTCGATCGCGTACAACTCGCCTGCGACGTTGCAGAGCAGAATTTCGTTGCCGTCGACGACGACGCGCCGTGTCGTTCCAGGCGGAATCTCGCCGCGCCTTGCGACCCGATTTGAATTGGGTACCATGACGCGTCCTTCGCGAGGAGGACTCGGCAACCCGGCCCGCCGGATTGGAGCGACCCATGTCAACCATTCCGCGCCGAGCGGTGAGCGCAGCGCTAGCGAGCGCACTGCTGGGTCTCGCACCGGCCACCCGGCCACCCGCCCCGGCGCCGTCGCGCATTTTGCTCGCGCCCCCCAATGGAACGTACGTCTACGCCATCGCGCGCAACGGCACCGATCAGGGCACGACGACGGTCGTCCTTCTTCGCCGTGTTGCCGAGGGTTCGCTCGAGACCGACGAAATTGCCACGGTCGGTGCCGCGCGCGCCCACATCGCGGCGGCGTACCGTTTGAACGATTTCGGCCTCGATTCGTACGTCGCCGGCTATCAGGCGCCGTTTCCGCGCACGAGCCCGCTTGGGGCGGAATCGAAGGTTCGTCCCCGCGTCGGCTTCTACGATCAAACGACGGTTCGCGTCCACGTTTCTCCCGGCGGTGCCACCTACACGATCGACGGCGTTCAAGGCGAGCGCACGTTTCCGAGCCCGCCGGCAAACACTCGTGCCGGGCGCGCGACGCCGCAGGTTATTTTCGACGCGCCCTTCATCACGGGCCCGCTGTTGGTTCCGGCCATTCGCCACGCGAGCGGCTCGGCCGCAATTGCGCCGTTCTCTGTTGCGATCGAGGAAGGCGCGCTCGGGCGCATCGAGGGTCGCGTCGTTCGCGCAAAGCCTTTGGCTGCTAAGACGCCGCGCGCCGACGAGGCGCTCGAGTATCCAGGTCTTGCGACCCTGTGGTACGACCCGCACACGGTCGTCGTCCACGAGATCTACTTCGAGGGTTTGAATCTCGATGCGCGCCTCGTCAGCTATTCGAAAGTGACGACCGTGCCGGCCTTCGAACCGGCGCAGCTGCCGACGCCGGCTGCAGCCTTGCCCGACGACGAGCTGAGCTTTCCGTCCACGGGTGACGTGACGCTGTCCGGAACGTTGACTGCGCCGCCCAACGTCAAGGCGCCGTATCCCGTCGTCGTCATGGTGGCTCCGCCGTGGCCCGTTCCGGCCACGCGGAACTTTGGAGGGGACGGCCCCGAGCCGATGTTCCCGTCCCTTGCCAGAACGTTCGCGCAGCGCGGCTACGCGGTGCTGCGCTACGACGGGCGCGGTATCGGCAAAAGCGGCGGGTCGTACCTGCAACTGAACTGGCAGCAATCGCTCGACGATGTGGAAGCGGCCATCGCGGCTGTCCGTGACGATCCCAGTGTCGACCGCAATCGCGTGTACCTTCTCGGNNGGGGTCGTCGCGCTCGGTCCGTCGGTCGTACCGTACCGCGCCGCCAAGGAACGCGAGTACCTCGCGCGCGCGAAAAGTCCGGGAGAGACCGCCGCGGCCCGCGCGCAGTTTGCGCGCTTCGTCGCGCATTTGGGCAAGGGCAGCGACAAGGTCGTCGTCGAGGGAATGACGGTCGACGGTAACGACGGCACGTGGCTCAAGACCGCGTTCGAGCACGATCCGACGGTCCTGGCCACGCGTTCCAAGACGCCCGTGTTCGTGTTGCATTCAGGCGTAACGTCAGCTGCGTCGAGCGTGGACGACGTGCATTCGTACGACGATCGGCTGCGCGAAGCCAACCCGTTCTCCACGGTCATCGTTGCGAACGACCTGAGCGCTCGCTTCGGCGGCCGTTACGACGCCGATTCGCCGCTCGACACGGAAGCGATTTTCCCTTACCGGTTCGATCCTTCGACGGCTGGGGCCATCGTCGACTGGCTCGGCGCACCGAAGGTCGCCGCTCCGGCGAACGGAGCCGACTCGTTTCGCGGAACGAGCAATGCCCCACCGCCCAGACCGCCGCCTCCTCCGCCGCCGCAAAGCGGACCCGCTGAGGGTTTTCCGGGGCGCTTCACGCCGGCACCCAAACCCTCGGAACCCGTTCTACCGGGTCAGCTGGTCGTACCGAACGCGCCGACGCCGAGCGCCGAACCGAGCCCCAGCGAACCGCAAAGCCCGGCTCCGACGCCGAGCTAACGCAAACCGGCTATCCGACCGAGCCTTCCATCTCCATTTTGATGAGACGGTTGAGCTCGACGGCGTATTCCATCGGGAGCTCCTTGACGAAGAAGTCGAAGAAGCCGTTAACGATCATCGCGGTGGCGTCGGCTTCCGAGAGTCCTCGCGACATCGCATAAAAAAGTTGCTCTTCGCCGATCTTCGAGACGCTGGCCTCGTGCTCGACGGTCGAGCGCTGCTCGTTTATCTTCATCGTCGGCTTCGTATCGCTCGACGACTTCTCGTCCATGATGAGCGCGTCGCACTTGACGCGCGTCTTGGCTCCGACGGCGCCGGGGAAGATCTCGATGAGGCCGCGGTAGGTGGTCTTACCGCCGTGCGCGCTGACCGATTTGTTCGTGACGACCGAGGTCGTGTTCGGGGCCGCGTGAATCATCTTCGCGCCCGCGTCCTGATGCTGTCCCTCGCCGGCGAATGCCATCGAGAGGATCTCGCCGCGCGCGCCTTCACCCATCAAGTAAATCGAGGGGTACTTCATCGTGAGGCGTGAGCCCAGGTTGCCGTCGACCCATTCGACGGTCGCATTCTTGTACGCGACCGCGCGCTTGGTAACCAAATTGAAGATGTTGCGATACCAATTCTGGATCGTCGTGTAACGGATCGTCGCACCTTCCATCGCGATGAGCTCGACGACCGCGGAGTGCAGCGATGCGGTCGAGAACTGCGGTGCCGTGCAGCCCTCGATGTAATGAACCTTCGAGCCCTTGTCCGCGATGATCAGGGTCCGCTCGAACTGGCCCATGTTCTCGGTGTTGATACGAAAATAGGCCTGTAGCGGGGTCTTCACTTCGACTCCCGGCGGCACGTAGACGAACGAGCCGCCCGACCAGACCGCTGAGTTGAGCGCTGCAAACTTGTTGTCGCCGGGCGGAATTACCGTCGCAAAGTATTTCTCGACGATCTCCGGATGGTCGCGCAGCGCCGTGTCCATGTCGCAGAACAGGACGCCGTCTCTGGTCAAGTCTTCGCGAATCGAATGATAGACGACCTCGGACTCGTACTGGGCGGAGACACCGGACAAGAACTTGCGCTCGGCCTCGGGGATTCCAAGGCGGTCGAAGGTCCGCTTGATGTCGGCCGGGACGTCGTCCCAACTGCGGCCCTGCTCCTCGGAGGCCTTGACGAAGTAGTGGATGTCGTCGAAGTCGATCTCCGCCAGCGCCGCCGTGTCGCCCCAATCGGGCATCGGCTTGCTCCGGAAAAGCTCGAGCGCCTTGAGCCGGAAGGCCAACATCCAGGCCGGCTCCGACTTCATGGACGAGATGCGCTCGACGATCTCGCGCGTCAGCCCCTTGGCCGACTTAAAAGCGTAGGCTTCCTCGGAGTCGTGGAAGCCGTGGCGGTAATCTTCGACCAAAGACTCGGGCACGGGAAGCTTGAGTTCGGTAGCCATACCTCTTCAGGCTACGCCCCTGGGCGAGAATAGTCAACTTCCTTCAGCAGTTTCTTGATTATCCCGTTGAGGCGCGATCGGCGCCTTGCCTGATAAAGGGTCATGAGAACGCTTTACAAGGGGGGGTAGGGGGGCTATGATGGGGGCCGGATTCAGGGACCTTGGTCCTTTCCGACGCGTCCTGGACGCCAAAAAGCCGAAAGCGACAAAAGAGGGACGGCACGCCCTACGTGCCATCGCGGCGAGACGCTCGCCTGCCGATACGCTCGGCAGCGCCGGCAAGAGTTCGCCGAAAGGTCGGGGACGCAAGTGCACCGCACGCGCCAGCCGACGCAGCCTGGAGGTGGGATTTCCCAGCCAACCCGAGGAGAAAAATTGGAAGCACGGGGCACGCATATCATCAGCGAGCTGTCGGGTTGCGACGCTCGTATCCTCTCTGACGTCGACCGCGTTCGCGGGATCATGGAGTCGGCCGCTCGCGAAGCGAACGCCGAAGTTTTGAAGGTCGCTTTCCACCGATTTCAGCCCCACGGGGTTTCCGGGGTGGTGGTCATCGCCGAGTCACACCTGTCGATCCACACCTGGCCCGAGTCCGGTTATGCGGCGGTGGATTTCTACACGTGCGGGCAGCACACCGACCCCTGGCGCGCTTGCGAGTACGCGGCCCGCAAGCTGGGCGCGACGAGTATGCTTACGACCGAGGTCCGACGCGGGATTGCATCGACGAACGGTCAATACACGCACGTCGTTCACGAGCATGCGGGGCGTGAGATGGCGAAACGCTCGGCATGAATCCCGCGCCCGCAGGGGCGCGCTGACCGCAAGAAGAGGGGACTTTTGGCACGATATGCTTGGGCGCAGCCGCGTACATTCGGAATTGCGGTCGCCGTAATCGCGCTCGCTCTGGCTGCCTGCGGAAAGAAGGGCACGACGACCCCGGCTCCGGGCACCACCCCGACGCCAACGCCGCTTCCCTCAGGCGTCACGGCGCCGCCGTACGGAATTGCCGGCGTCGCCTATTTGCCCGACGGCGGCGCCAGCAGCACCTTCCACGGGATTCAGGTCGTCCACTTTGAGGACTACCTGGGCAACCTGCTCGGAGCCCCGGTTGCACCGCCCCCCAACGTAGCCTTTTCCGGGCCCGTCGGGCCGGTCGATTTCAGCTCGGACGAAACCGACGCGCTGGCCGCGATGGAGGTCTCCTTGACCGGGGGGACACCTACGGCGCCACCGTTCTCGTTCGTGCAGTCGGTCAATGGGGTCCTGACGGCCAATCTTACGCCGCTCGGAAACCCCTATGACGTGGCAGTCGCACCTTCGCCTTACCCAACGAACTGTCCAAGCGCCCCCGCGAGCTCCGTCTCACCGACCATCAGTGACATCACGGGGGTCGCGATTCTGGGCAATGGATCGTCGGCCGTCGGTTTGGTGCTCGGCCCCGGGACGCCCGGCATCGTCGGTCTCACGACGCTGATCGGCGCGCCGCCGAACTTCGGTTGCTTCGTTCCCTTCCCGAACGCTTCGCCGCGCGCGAACATCCAGGCGTCATCGGGCGCGGGCGTCGTGCTCGTTCGCGGTCCCTACGACTTGATGTCGCTGACGGTGACGGCGGTCGGCGCCGGTTATTCGTTTGCGGTCGGCGCTGACGACGGGTCGCTCGGGACCGGAACGGTGTATCGTGGACACGGCGCATTCGCGTTCGCGCCGAACAATGCGGGCCGGGCCCTGGTCGCCCACGTCGCGCCACCCTACGGGGCGGTTCTCATCACCGGTTTGCCCAGTGCCATATCCCACGCTTCGACGGTGACGCTCGCCAGCGCACCGTACGCTGTCGCGATCTCGCCGAACGGCCTGTTCGGGGTCATTGGGGCGAGCGCGGGCTTTTACGTTGTGTCGGGCATTTCAAGCGGCGTGCTCACCGTCAGCTCACCTTTCGCGCCGAGCGGCACCTCCGGGCTCGCCAACAGTCCGTCGTACATCGACTGCAACGGTCACACGGCCAACCTGCAAAACGTCACGTCGATCGGGTTTTCGGCCGACGGCCGCTATATCACGGCCCTGGGGAACGAACCGGCCGGCACGTGTCCAAGCGGAAACAACGCGACGATCGTCGTGATGGCGTTCAACGAGTCGAGCGGCATACCGCCGACGCCCGGCCCCTCGCCGACCGCGACCGCCGGGGTGACGCCCACCTCGCCGCCCTCGCGGTTCACCGAGAACAACATCATCTCGCCGCCCACCGGCGCCGACTACATGCTCGTGCGGTAGCCCGCAACACCTCTAACGATAAAGCATGCCCAAGACCGAGTACTGGCAGTGGTACGTCGAGGAATTCGCGCCGACCGAACGGCACGGGCACGCGATCGAGGAGGTCTACTTCGCGGGGCGCACGGCCTTTCAAAGCGTGGCCGTCATCCGCAGCGCCGCGTTTGGTAAACTGCTCGTCATCGACGGCGACACGCAAAGCTCCCAGGCCGACGAAAAGATCTATCACGAAAGCCTCGTTCACCCGGCGCTGGCCGCGCTCGACGATCGCAGCGAGATTTTGATTCTGGGCGGCGGCGAAGGCGCGACGCTGCGCGAGGTGTTGCGAAGCCCCGACGTGCGCACCGCTACGATGGTCGACATCGACGGCGAAGTCATCGCGCTCGCCAAGCGCTTTCTGCCGGAGTGGTCGGACGGGGCCTTCGAGGATCCTCGCGCGCGCGTCATCGTCGGCGATGCGCTCGCGTTTCTCAAGAAAGATCGCGGCCTCTACGGCGCGATCGTTTCGGACCTGACCGAGCCGCTCGCCGACTCACCATCGAATCCACTCTTTTGCGACGAGGTCTTCGGCGACATCAAGGCCCGCTTGGCGCCCGGCGGCGTGTACGTGCTCCAAGCCAGCACGGCCGGTTTCCATAACATGGGGTTACACGCGAAGATGGCGCGAACGCTGCGCCGCCGCTATCGCTTCGTGCGCTCGTTCTACACGCACGTGCCGGCTTTTGACAACGATTGGGCCTTCATCGCCTGCAGCGATGCGATCGACCTGGAGGCGCTGGACGGAGCGCGCATCGAACGCTACCTGGCGAGTCTGCGCGGCGAGAGCTATTTCTACGACGCCCAGACCCATCGCCGGCTCTTCAGCCTGCCGCTGTATTTGCGGCGGGAGCTGGCGAAGGAAGGCGACGTTTTTTGAGCGGCACGGGAACTCCGATCGACATCGATCACGCGATCCGCACCTGGGACAAGCAGAAAGCCAATTTCATCAAGACGCTCGATTTGCAGCTCGAAGACGTCAGTGTGGGGAAGGCGCGCATGCGTATGCCGTTTCGCGCCCAGGTCATGAACGGCGCGGGTGCGGTGCACGGCGGGGCGATCGTAAGCCTGTGCGACACTGCCTTTTGGGTTGCGCTTGCATCGATCTATGGTCCGACGCAGCCGACGGCGACCGCGTCGTTGACCTGTAGTTTCCTGCGGCCGGCAATGCCGCCACACGATTTGGTGGCGCACGCTACGGTTCTCAAGCCGGGAAAGCGGATCGCCTACGGCGAGGTTCACGTTTACAGCGGCGAAAAACTGGTGGCGCATGCGACCTTGAGTTTCCTCAACACGCCGATCGAAGAAGCGCGCGGCTGGGACCCCTCGCACCACTCCGTTCTCGAGGTTCGATCCGAGCGCGGGGAGCAGACGTGAGCGAGGGCCAAACGGCGTCGCTGCGGCGAACGGCACTCTACGACGAGCATGTCGCCCTGGGCGCGCGCATCGTTCCATTCGGCGGCTTCGGGATGCCCGTGCAGTATGCCGGCATCATCAAAGAACACAACGCGGTGCGGCGCGGCGCGGGCGCTTTCGACCTTTCACACATGGCGCAGTTTGAGCTCTCGGGCGACGGCGTAGCGGCCTGGGCGGACGAGCTGGCGGTCAACGCCGTTGCGACGATGCGCCCGTTTCAGGCGCGCTATAACCTGTTTTGCAACGAGCGCGGCGGCACGCACGACGACGTCCTGTTCTACCGCTTGCCCGACCGTTGGCTGCTCGTCGTCAACGCCTCGAACGCGCAGAAGATGTGGGACTACCTCGAAAGCAGCAACGACCGTGCCGGCGTGCGCCTTGAAAACTTGCACGGGCGCCGAGCGCTCGTCGCCGTGCAAGGTCCGCGCGCGGTCGAGATCGTCGTGGCACTTAGCGACGTGGATGCCGCGGCGTTGAAGTACTATTTCTGCGCGGAAGGCACGGTTTGCGGTGCACGCGCGACGATTGCGCGGACCGGCTACACCGGCGAGGACGGCTTCGAGCTCTTTCTCGACGGCGAGGCGGCTCCGCGGGTATGGCGGCGCGTGCTCGAACTCGGCGCCGAGCCCGCTGGTCTGGGAGCCCGCGACATGCTGCGTTTAGAGGCCGGCATGCCCCTCTACGGTTTCGAGTTGAGCGAGGAGATCTCGCCCATTGCGGGCGGACAGCGCTGGGCGGTCAAGCTCGACAAGCCGCGCTTCGTCGGTAAGGCCGCGCTCGAGCGGCAGATCGCCGGCGACACCTACGAGCGCATCGCCGGGGTCATTCTCGCGGGTCGCGTCCCGGCTCGCACCGGTTATCCGGTATGGCTTGGAAAGCGGCGTGTGGGCGAGGTGCGTAGCGCCTCGGTCGCTCCTTCGCTCGGCGGGAAGAACATTGCGACGGTACTTGTCGAAAAGGATGCCGCAGCGCTTGGAACGGCACTGGACGTCGAAATTCGCGGCGCCATGCACGCCGCGCACGTCGTGCCCCTTCCTTTTTACAAAAGGGACGCATAGGAGAAGGATACGATCATGCCGCAGCCCGAGGGCCTCTTGTACAGCAAAGAACACGAGTGGGCGAAGTTCGACGGTGACGTCGCGACGGTCGGCATTACCGACTACGCGCAGAATTCGCTCGGCGACATCGTGTATGTCGAGCTGCCGCGGGTCGGTTCGGCGGTCGCGCAGTTCGCCTCGATCGGCGTGGTCGAATCGGTCAAGGCCGTCTCCGACCTTTTCTCACCGGTCGGGGGCGAAGTGGTCGAAGACAACGCGACCCTCGAAGCGGATCCGGCGGCCGTCAATCGCGACCCCTACGGCGCCGGCTGGCTCTATAAGGTGAAGGTGTCCGATTTGGCTCAACGGGGGCTGTTGATGAGCGCTGCCGACTACGACGCCATGGTGGCGGCTACGGGGACCTAGCCGTGTACACACCTCACACTCAAAGCGACATCGAGCAGATGCTCGAAACGGTCGGCGTGCCGACGCTCGAGGCACTTCTGCGCGTGCCCGATGCGGTGGCGCTCAAACGCCGGCTCGATCTGCCCGAAGCGTTACCGGAGACGCTCCTCGTCGAGCGGCTCAATGCCTACGCCTTGCAGAATAAGGCACTCGGGCACACGTCGTTTCTCGGGGCGGGGGCCTACCGGCACTACTGCCCGCCCGTCGTGGGGTCGCTCGCAATGCGCGGCGAGTTCTTGACAGCGTACACGCCGTACCAAGCCGAGGTTTCGCAAGGCTATCTCCAAGCGATCTACGAGTGGCAGACGTACGTCTGTCTGCTGACCGGTCTCGACATCGCGAACGCCTCCGTGTACGACGGGGCGACCGCGCTGGCGGAAGGCGCGATCATGGCCGTCAATGCGACGGGCCGGCGCGCGATCTTGGTTTCGAAAGCAGTGCATCCGAACTACCGCGCCGTGCTGCGCACCTACGCGCACGGGATGGAGCTCGAGGTCGAAGAGCTGCCGCTCGCTGCCGACGGCACGACCGACGTTGCCAAGCTCGATGCGAAGCTTGCGGACAAGCGGTTCGCCGCCGTCGCTTTGCAAAGCCCGAATTTTTTCGGCGCAATCGACGTGCCCGGCGCGGCGGCCCGCGCAGCCCTCGCTTCGAGTGGAACGATACCAATTGCCGTCGTTGCCGAGGCGATGTCGCTGGGCGCGCTCGCTCCACCGGCGGCCTGGGGCGCTCAAATTGCGGTCGGCGAAGCGCAGTCGTTCGGCGTCGCGGTCGCCTACGGCGGCCCCTACGTCGGTTTCATCGCGGCCGGAACGGAGCACATGCGCCGCATTCCGGGCCGGCTCGTAGGACGAACCGTCGACGGCGAAGGGCGTCCGGCGTACACGTTGACCCTGCAAGCGCGCGAACAGCACATCCGGCGGGAAAAAGCGACTTCCAACATCTGCACCAATCAGGCGCACTGCGCCTTGATTGCGACGATCTATCTGGCCGCACTCGGCGCGAGCGGGCTGCGGCGCTGCGCCACGCTCAACGTCGAGCGGGCGCACGCACTGGCGGAGCGCGTTGCCCGCGTGCCGGGATTCACGCGTGCTTTCTCTGCACCGAGCTTCAACGAAGTCGCCATTGAGGTGCCGCACGGCATGACGGCCGGCGGCGTGCTGGCCGCGCTGCAGGAGAAGCGCATCCTAGGCGGAGTCGACCTCGGCCGTTGGTACCCCGAGTTCGGCCGCTGCATGCTGACGGCCGCAACCGAATTGACGACGGATGCCGAGATCGAACAGCTGGGCCGCGCACTCGAGGCGATCGTTGCCGAGCGCAAGGAGGCCGTGCGTGCCTGAAACGCCGGCCAAAGAAACGCGCGCCTCCGAGGTGACGCGCCTGACCAACGCCGTGACCTCGGACGTGTCGACAGGCGATCTGCGCGGTTCGACGCAACCCGCGGGGCAAGTACCGCTGATCTTCGAGACCGGCGAGACCGGGCGCGCCAACAGATACTTTCCGAACGGACGCAGCCTGGAGGAGTTCTTACCGGCGCACGTCTTGCGGGGCGCACTGCCACTACCCGACAACAGCGAGCTCGAGGTCGTTCGGCATTTCACGAAGCTCTCGCAGCGCACGTTCTCGATCGACACCGGCTTTTATCCGCTAGGGTCGTGCACGATGAAGTACAACCCGAAGGTCAACGACGCCATGGCGAACCTGCCCGGTTTCAGAGACCTTCACCCGTTTGCGCCCGACGAGTTGGCGCAAGGTGCTCTGGCGGTGATGTACGATCTGCAGAGCTACCTCGCCGAGCTGTTCGGGATGGCGCAATTCTCGTTGAATCCGGCCGCGGGTGCGCACGCAGAACTGGCTGCGTTGCTGATCGCGAAGGCACACTTTGCAAAGAGAGGCACCAGCAAGGAGCGAACGACGGTCATCGTTCCCGACACCGCGCACGGCACCAATCCCGCTTCGGCGGCGATGGTCGGCTATAAGGTCGTTTCGCTCAAGAGCGACGCGCGAGGCCGGGTCGGCGTCGAAGATCTTCGGGCCGTGCTCGGCCCGGACACGGCCGTCTGCATGATGACCAACCCCAACACGCTCGGTCTCTTCGAAGATCGCATCCACGAAATCGCGGCTGCGGTGCACGAAGCCGGCGGCCTCATGTACTACGACGGCGCCAACGCGAATGCGCTCATGGGCAACGCGCGTCCGGGCGACATGGGGTTCGACCTCATGCACCTGAACTTGCACAAGACGTTCTCGATACCGCACGGCGGCGGCGGAGCCGGCCACGGTCCGGTCGGCGTGGCGGAGCATCTCGTTGAATTTCTGCCGACGCCCGTCGTGACGCGGCGGACCGGGGGCGAGCAACCCGCCTACGCGCTCGACTTCGAGCGCCCCGCCAGCATCGGGCCGATGCGGAGTTTCTGGTCGAACTTCGCCCATGCGGTCCGGGCGCTCACCTACATTTTAGCGAACGGCGGCGAGGGTCTCGGCGAGATCTCACGCCTCGCAGTGCTCAACGCCAACTACCTGCGCGTCAAGCTGCGCGACGTGCTCGAGATACCGTACGACGAAGTCTGCCGGCACGAATTCGTCGCGAGTGCCCAGCCGCTCAAGCGCGCGACCGGCGTCCGCGCGCTCGATATCGCCAAGGCGTTGCTCGACCGCGGCTTCCATGCTCCGACGATCTATTTCCCGCTGCTCGTGCCCGAGTGCCTGATGATCGAACCGACGGAAACGGAATCAAAGGAGACGCTCGACGCGTTTGCCGCGACGCTGCGGGCGATCGTGGAAGCGGCCCGGACCGATCCCGAAAGCGTCACCGAAGCTCCCGTTCGCACGCTCGTGGGCCGCCTCGACGAGACGCGCGCGGCTCGCCAACCCAACCTTCGCTGGAGCTAGGGGCTCCCTGAGGAGCGGTGTTGACGGCTAGGGCGAGACCGCGATGACGTCGAGGTTGGCGAAACCGGTATATTCAGCGACGAGAATCGGTCCCGTTCGTGACAGCCAGCCCTGCGCGGGACGCTGATAGACGTAGACCCTCTCGTGGTGATGATCCGAGACGTAGAGAAAGCTCCCGTCCCCGGAGAGCGCGACTCCGCCGATCTCACCCTTGCGGTCAGGCACTGCGAAAGCCCGGCCGCGGCCGGCTGCGTCGCTCATCGAGACGATTCCGAGGGCACCGTCGACCGGCGTGAAGACGGTGCCCTGATTGTCGACTGCGCCGCCGATGAGCGCGATCGTGCCGATTCCAAAGCAATTGCCCGAGGCGTAGCCGCCGGACGTTTGCAGCGTGTAGGGGCGGACCGAGGCGAAACCGCATCCGCCCGACACGAAGACAACCCGCCCGTTCGGCGTCGCCGCTACGGAAGCGGCGTTCGTGGTGCCCTCAACGACGATCGCAGGCCCGACGAAGCCTTTGGGTGAGGGCGCGAACGCGTAAACTGCCTGCTGCCCATAATCGCTGAGAAAGACGTCGCCGGCGTTGTCGACGGAGATGTCGGTCAGATCGGGTGGGTTCGTCGCCCCCGGCAGCGTCGGTGCTGCAACTTGCGCCAGCAGCGTGCCGTCGGGCTCAAAGGCTTCGAAACACGCGCTACACGGATGGCCGGAACTCGCGTCGACCGCCGTGTAGACAACCCCGTAGCGGTCGACAGCCAGGCCGCCTACTCCGCCGTTCTTAACGCGAACGACGTTAAAACTGTGCTCGAGCACGGCCCCGCCAGGGCCGATTCCATAGACTTCGATCGTGCCGGTCGAGTAGTCCATGTTGTAGAGGTGCGTCGCCGCGACGCTTGCGGCCCCGAGGCGCCGCTGCCCCGCGGCGGCGGTCCCGGGCGAGGCCGCCCAAAGGACCAAAAATGCGACGGCCAGGAGCCGGACAAGGCGCGAAACCCCAGACGAATCAATCATGCCGCCGGGCTTCGGCGCGTCGCGACCGATGCCTAGCGGGCAGGCGTCGCGCCTAGCGTCCGGCCACGACCGTCGTCAGGTTGATGTCGTGGTAGTCGGCCGCGATGTCAGCGTGCGCTTTCGCGATCGCTAGCCCAAGATCTTGATGCACGATCACGTCGTGGCCGTCGACCGTGGCGAAGCGCTGGTCGATCGTAACGCAGCCATCCTCGCGCACGAACGTGGCTTTTACGACGTGCGCGGCCACGGCGTCGATGACCAAGTCGAGGCTCTTAACGTCGCCTGCGACTTTGGGCGTCATGTGGACCAGCAGTTGTCCCCGAACCGCGCAACCCGCACTGACGTCGTAGGCGCTCCAGTGATCCGAGGTCGTGATGTCGGCAAAGAGATCGTGGATGAAGCCTTCGAGCTTGTCGGCGCCGCGCGGGAGGTTCTCGAGCGCCAGGAGGTAGTTGCCGGGACGCTCGTATGTCGCCGTGCCGTTGAAGGTCATGCCCAGGAACGGGAAGCCGTGCATCCGCGCCCGCACCCGGATCCCGGCCGAGAAGCTGGGCATGGCGCTCGGGCCGTTTTGCATCTTCTCGGCGACGGCCGTGAAGCCGGAACTGCACTCGTCGGCGCGGGCGGGCACGATCGCAAGTCCGAGAACGATTGCACCGAGCGCGAGGGCTGGGGCTAGGCTGCGATAGCAGGGGACGGTGGGAAAAGGCATCAGACGATCTCGACCTCCTACCCACGAGTGTGTCGGGCGGCCCTGAGGCAGGCCTGAAGGCGACCGCCTCACTTCCCGAGTGGTCGGCCCGAACATGTGACGCCGCGCAACCCGCCGGACGGGGATAAAAGGGTGGTCCTGCTGGGTCCTACGGCGGCCGGTCTGAAGCCGTTTCTTCTTGGGTCGGGTTGCTACAATGTAAGGTAAAGGGCGCCCGGAATGCCGGGCGTTTTCTTCCCGGAGCGGCAGATGCGTATCAAGTACGAGGTGTCAGCCGGCGGACTTGTTTTACGCCGGAAGGAAGGGAGCGTTGATGCGCTTCTGATCGGCCGCGGCAATCCGCGGGTGTGGTCCTTGCCCAAAGGGCACGTCGAGCCGCGGGAGACGCACGAGCAGGCCAGCCTTCGGGAAGTCCGCGAGGAGACCGGCTGCTGGGCCGAGATCATCACCAAGCTCTCCGAGATTTCGTACTGGTTCTATTTGAACGGGACAAAGCACAAGAAGTCGGTCCACTTCTATCTGATGCGTTATCTTTCGGGCGACACGGCCAACCACGATCACGAGGTCGACGAGGCGGCGTGGTTCGAAATCAAGGCCGCCAAACGGGCTCTCAAATACGTCAACGAGAAGCGTTTGATCGACCTTGGGACCGAATATCTGGCCCAGATGGAGGGTGACCCGTTCGAGCTGAAGCCGGTCGCGACCGCGCCTGCGGTCGCGTTGCCGGAGCGGCCTGCGAGGGAATCCGTGACGCGTTGACGGGACAGTTCGAGGGGGGCGCGCTGCGAGTTTTGCTCCCCGCGTTCGACGGGCCGCTCGACCTCCTGCTGCACCTCGTCAAGGAGCGCCGGCTCGACGTCGCGACGGTTCCGCTGGCCAGCGTCGCCGAACAATACTTCATCTACGTGACGCGCATGGAAGCGCTCGACATGGAACTGGCTGCCGAATACCTGGTGGTCGCGGCAACCCTCGTCTTTCTGAAATCGCGCGCGCTGCTGCCCCCGATTCCGGCCGAGTTCCAGAGCGAAGGCGAAGAATCGCCCGAAGAGGTCGAGGAACGGCTGCGCCTGCGGTTGATCGCCTATTCGCGGTATAAGACGGTCTCAAGCGAACTGCGGGCGCGCCAGATGGAAGCATCCGCTTTTTACTATCGCGATGCAGGCGATCCCGCGACCGAACTCGTGCAACGCTATCGCATCGTGCCGCAGCGCTTGGCCGCAGCTTTGCTCGCCGCCTTGCGTTCGGCCAAGCCCGAGCGGCGCACCGTCGCGCGGGAACGCTATTCGATTGCGCGCCAAATGGATTTCGTCGATCGCTTCGTGCGCACGCGCGGGGCCGTCGATTTCGTGGACCTGTGCCGAAACTTCGATCGCAGCGGCGTCATCGCCACCTTTCTAGCGATCCTCGAGCTCATTCGCATGCGGCGCATCGCTTTCGAGCAGCCGGCGCCGTTCGAGCAGCTGCGGCTCTTTCCGTTTGAGGCTCGGGCCGCGTATGCAAACTGAGCTAATCGAAACCGGCGAGCTGAAACGCGCGCTCGAGGCGCTTTTCTTTGTGGCCGGCGAAGCGCTCTCGATCGACCGTTTGGCACAGTTGACCGGCGCCTCTCACGTCGAGGTTGCGAAAACGCTCGCCGAGCTCGGCGCCGATTACGCGGAGCGCGGCATCGTGCTGCGTGAAGTTGCGGGCGGCTATCGCTTCGCCAGTTCCCCGGCCGCGCGCTCCGTCGTCGAGGCCTATCTGCTCCCGCCAAAAACCAACCTTTCGCCGGCTGCAATGGAGACGCTCGCAATCGTCGCATACACCCAGCCCGTGACGAAGGCCGACCTCGAAGCCGTACGCGGCGTGAACGTCGATAGCGTCGTTGCGACGCTCATCGACCGCCGCTTCATCGTGGAGGCCGGACGCCGCGAGGTCCCCGGCCGGCCGATCGAATACCGCACGACGGCCGATTTCCTGGAGTCCTTCGGACTGCGCTCGCTCGACGAGCTGCCGCCGGTCGACCTCGAAAGTCAGGCCCTCGAGTTACCCTTGCCGATCGCAAGAGAGGAAGCACTATCTACAACCAACGCTTAGACGACGAAGCCCGCGCCATCTGGGAGCGCGTCGAGGAAAACGTCCAAACCGTCGCACTTTCCCACGAGCTAGTAATGCCCGGCGAGCGCTTCGCACTGACCGACGACCAGCGCACCGCAATCGAGTCGATCACGGCCGGGCTCGAGGCCGGGGAATTCGAGTTTCTGCTCAAAGCGCCAACCGGCTCGGGGAAGACCGAAGTGATGCTGCGCGTCGCGCTCTTCGAGGCGCTCCGCACCGGCGGTTACATCTGTCTGGTGGCGCCGACCCGGGATCTCGTGCGCCAGGACTGTACGTACTTCCGCGACCGGCTCGAGGGCACGGGGCTCGGCGTCGCCGAGATTCACGGCGGCATCTCACCCGCAGAACGCCGGCACATTCTCGACCAACTGCAATCCGGCGAACTTCGCTTCCTCATCGGGAGCGCGATGATGATTGCTAGTGAGTCGCTCTGGCAGATCCTCGACCGGAGCGCGCTGACGCTGATCGACGACGTCAATGCCTTCGACGAGCGCGAGCACCTGCGGTTGCTCGAAGACCTCGACTGTGCGCTGTTGTTCGCTTCCGCCACGCCAAGCGAGCTGCGCACGTTCCTCGAGCGGGTCGGCGCTTTCCACAACCTCGTGACGATGCGTGCGATGCCCTTTGCCGTCTTGCCGACGAAAGTCCATCGCGTGACGGGCGTGTGGGGCGAACCTGCGAGCGAGCAACTGGCTCGCGCGGAGGCGCTGATTCGGGAACACTTGGAGCGCAAGTCGCGCATCTTCGTGATCGCGCGAACGCGCGGCGACGTGCCGAAGCTCAAGGAGCGCCTCGAGCGCACGTACGGTATCGAAGTCCAGCAGTTGCGCGGCGACATGGCCGACTCGGCCGAGCACCGCAAACGGAACGCCCGGCGCGGTATCCGTGTTCACGGCTCGTCGACGCGGGTCGAGGAGATGCGTGCCTTCACCGAAAGCGCCCCGTCGATTCTGGCTGCAACCAATCTCGTCGGCAGCGGCCTGGATATTCCGGCCGCCGACCTGATCGTCATCACCGACGCCGATGCCTTCGGCGAGTCGGAAGTCGAGCAGCTCATCGGTCGCGTCGGGCGGCGCGAGCGCCCGTCGGATGCGGTCTTGATCGCCGAGACGACCTTCGAGAAGAACCCGTCGCGTGCGATGTCGCCGGGCGGCCGCGCCCGAACCTTCATGCCGCGCGGGATGCGGGCGAGCTCGCTGCGCTTTCGACGCTGATGCGCGTCGGCTTGCACGTTTCGATCGCCTCGGGTCTCGACGCGGCCGTCGATTACGCCGCACGCCTGGGCTGCACGGCGATACAGATCTTTTCAGGAAACGCGAAAACGTACCGGGTCGCCTCTTTCGAAGCGAGCGCGTTCGCGCGCTTTCAAGAGCGGCGTTTGGCGGCCGGCATCGACCCGGCGGCGTTCCATACCTCCTACCTCATCAACCTTGCGACCGACGACGCAAAGATTCGGGCCGGTTCGCTGCGCCTGCTCAAGAACGATTTACAGGTCGCGGCGGCCGGAGGGGTCGCGTACGTCAACACTCACTTGGGCTCGTACGGAAACCGCCCGCGCGCCGAAGGTTTCGCCCAAGTCGTAACGGCTTTGGAAGAAGCGCTGAGCGCAACGCCGCCCGGGGTGACGCTCGTGATGGAGAATTCGGCAGGGGCGGGCCAGCTCTGCGGTGGTACGCTCGAAGAGCTGGGCGAACTGGTGCGGGCGGTCGGGCATCCACAGCTCGGCGTCTGTCTCGACACGGCGCACTCGTGGGGTGCCGGCTATGCGCTCAACGATAAAGACGGCGTCGACCGCTTCGTCGAGGCGGCGGCGCAAGCCGTGTCGCTCGAGCGTGTCTGCATGTTTCACTTCAACGACACCCAGATTCCGCTGGGCGGCCATCGCGACCGGCACTACCATATCGGTGAAGGAAACATCGGTTTCGCGGGCTTTCGCGCGCTGGCCGCGCACCCCGAGTTGCGCGACAAGGTCGCGATCCTCGAGACGCCGGGCGACGAAGCCGACGACGCGCGCAACATGCAGACCGTGCGGATGATTTTCGAAGGGGCGCTGGCCTGACCGCGGCGTGATCGCCCACTTCGACATCGATGCTTTCTATGCCAGCGCCGCGCAGCTGGACGATCCTTCGTTGCGCGGTAAGCCGCTGGTGGTCTCCGGTTCGAGCCGTCGCGCGGTCGTGTTGACGGCTTCGTACGAAGCGCGGCCCTTTGGCGTACGTTCGGCGATGCCGCTCTATCAGGCAAAGACGCGCTGCCCCGATTTACTCGTCGTGCCGCCCAACTTCCAGCGCTATCGCGAGCTGTCGCGTGCCGTCTTTGCGATCTTGGAGACGGGCGCGCGCGCAGTCGAAGGCCTCTCGCTCGATGAAGCCTTCGTCGAGCTCGAATCGAACGACCTCGATGGAGCGATCGCTTACGCGCGCGGCGTGCGCGCTCGCGTTCGCGGCGAAGTGGGCTTGACGGTAAGCGCGGGCGTGGCGACCCAGAAGATGGTAGCGAAGATTGCATCGGACGAAGCCAAACCCGATGGACTGCGCGCCGTCGCGCCCGGTGATGAAGCAGCCTACTTAGCGCCCATGCCGGTCGCGCGCCTGTGGGGGATCGGTCCCAAGACTCAGGCGCGTTTGGCGCTCGAGCGCATCGAACGGATCGAGCAGATCGCGACGCTTTCCGATGAAGCGGCCTTTCGCATCTTCGGGCGCTGGGGCCGGGAACTACGCGAGCTTGCGCGCGGAAACGACCAGCGGCGCGTCGAGCCCGAGCGCGAAACGCGTTCGGTCTCGACCGAGGAAACGTTTGAAGAAGACCTTAGCGATCCCGCGGCGCTGGAATGGATCGTCGTTCAAGCGGCGCATGAGGTCGCCGAACGCCTTGCGGCGCACGGTTTACGCGGTGCGACGATCGGCGTCAAGCTCAAGCTCGCCGACTTTTCGGCAATCGTGCGGCAGACGACGGTGGCAGAGCCGACCCGCGACGGGGCACTCATCGCCGCGGCGGCGCTGCGCTGCTTGGAACGCGCCGAGCTCGGCGGGCGCGCGGTGCGTCTCGCCGGCGTGCGCGTCGCAAGGCTGACCGAGGACTCGCTCGAGCAACTCTCGCTGCTTTAGTGGCCACTAGCAGGCGCCCCGCTCGGTTGCGTTCGCGGCGGCAAGGGCGTGGTAGCCAAGCCGATTACTTCCGGGCGAGCAGCGACAGGAAGGCGCGCGGTGGGAAATCGGCTTCGGCTTCGATTCGGCGGAAGGCCTCGGCGCGCACGCCCGCTGCGAGCGCGCGCCGCTCGGCGAGGGCGGTGCCCAGCTCCGCGTACGCGGCTTCCAACTCCTCGCCGCCGAGCCCCGCGACCGCATGCTTGAGGTGCTCGATGCGTCCGTCGACTTCGGTTGCGCGGTCGCGCGCGACGCTGGCCTCGATCTCGCGAATGCGCCGGCAAAGATGCTCCATCTGCTCGACCGACGGTAGCGCCCGAGCCGTCTGCCGCGCGGTGCGAGCCGGCTTGCCTTGGCGAGGGCCGGAGCTACGGCCGTTGTCGCGCGAGCGCTCCGGGGCATCGAAGTTCGGATAGATGCGGATGATCGATGCAATCTTCTGCGGGCCCTTGGGCGACTGCAGGCCTTCGGCGATGCGCGCCTCGACCAGCTTCGTTCGCAGCGTCGTATCTTCGATGATCTTGAGAAGCGACGGGTCGGCATCGTCCGGCGCGCGCCGCCCACCGGAGAAATCGGACTCGTTCGCCGCTCGTAAAGCGAGCGCGCGCTCGAGGAGACGCTGACGAGCCGCCACAGCCATGCGCGGAGCGTTCGGCGGCTCGCCGTACGCGCCTCCAGCTAGACGTGGTCGGCACTCCAGATAGGATCGGCGCGATCCGCCAGGATCGCCTCTTTGTTCTCGCGCCACCAGGTGCGCGCCAGGCTCGACAGCGGCGCGATCATGAAGATTCCCGAACGGCGCGCCTTGACCGAACCGCGCGGCAGCGCGTCGCGGGCGATCGACGGTGGAAGCCAGCCGCTGACCCGGCGCAGGTCGCCTGCGGCCGCGCGCAGCAGGCCGGGAAGCACGGCGCGGCCCTCTTCGCTTGCGAACCCGTAATCGTCGACGATCAGCGTGTCGTCGGGCAGGGCGCGCCGCGCGATCGCGTATGCGACGACGCTCCGGTTTCGCCGGACGACGAGGTTCACGGGCTGCATCGCGTTTCCCAGACGAATCGCCCAGCTTTGGCGCATGAACTCCCACACGAGCGGCGTGCGTTTGAAGCCCCACGGTCGCCGCGCCTCAAGCGCTTCAAAACAGCGCCGTACCGCCGGCCAGTCGCGAGTCTGCAGCGGTTCCCCGCCGACGGGCGAGCCATCGAGCGAGGCCGCGCGCAGCGTCAGCACGCGCGAGGGCAACGAAACGAACCCCAGACGCTCGTAGTATGCCGGGTGAATGTCCGAAAACAGGTAGGCGAAGTCCCGGCCGTCGGCGCGCTCGCGGTCGAGCAATGCACCGAGCATCGCGGTTGCGTAACCTCTGCCTCGATAGACCGGGTCGGTGAACACGGCGCCGATTCCGGTCGCACGCAGGGTCTTGTTGTCCCAGTGCAGCGTGCGGTCGTAGTTCTTGCACGAGCAGACGATTCGGCCGTCTTCCGGGAAGCCCAGCGTGAACGGCCGGCGCTTTCCATATGGCGACTCCGCCACGGCGCGAAAATCCGCCACGTACTTTTCAAAGGTTCTGCGCCCGCCCCACAGCTCGTAGGTCGCAGGCAGGACTTCGCGGACGTAGTCGTCGGGCGAAACGATCGCAACCGTCACGCGGGCGCGTTCGCGAAGACGCGCGGGCTAGCATTCTGGAAGCCCGCCGGAAGCGGCGCGCGAACTAGACGAACGGCAGGTTCTCGAAGCTCCCCGCGATGACGCCGGCTGGGTCGCGACCCAGCCACTTTTCGAGAACGGTTGCGTAGACGGCCCGGAAGTCGGTCGAAAACCTGAGATCGCCATTGTCGAGGTCGACGAGCGAAGGATGCGTGCCGTACACGCCGCCCTTGACTTTGCCGCCCGCGATGAAGAGCGGCATTGCGGTCCCGTGATCGGTCCCGTTCGAGGCATTTTGCGCCACCCGCCGGCCGAATTCAGAGAAGGTCATGAGTGTGACGCGGTCGGCGCAGCCGTGCGCCTCGAGGTCCTTATAGAAGGCGAGCAGTCCGCTCGAGAGGTAGCCGAGAAGACGATCCTGTTGTGCGCGCTGGCCGGCGTGCGTGTCGAACGAGCCGATCGAAACGAAGATGACCTTGGTGCCGATGTCCGAGCCTGCGATCTGTGCCGCCAGGGCGAGTTGTTGCGAGAAGGGATCGCTCGGGTAGCTTGCGGCGCGCTGGTAGCCGGCAATCTTGGCCTTGAGCAAATCGCCGCCGTGCAAGGCTTCGCGTGAGGTCTCTTGGATCAAGCTCAAGTACGGCGACTGTCCGGGCAGCGCACCGTCGTACAGCGCGCCGGCGGTCGTCTTCGTGGCCGGATCTTTTCCCGCGTTGAGCCCGAACTGGTTGAGCGCGCCGATCGCCGGAACGTCGACGTGTTGCGCCATCAATGCCGAGGGAAGCGTATCCCCGAGCGCAACCGCGTTGAAGAGATTCTGCGGTGCGGGCGGTCCCGCGACGGAGCGATCGAGGTAGCGTCCGAGCCATCCCGTCGATGAGGGGCGGTCGATCGAAGCGGTTTCCCAGATCTGGGTCGCTTCGAAGTGCGAGCGGTTGGGATTGGGATACCCGACGCCCTGCACGATCGCGACGTGTCCCTGCTTGTACAACTCGGAAAGACCGGTCATCACCGGATTGAGCCCGATGCGGTCGTCGATGCGAAGGACTTTGGCGGCCTCGAGCGCGATCGTCGGGCGAACGCGGTGGTAATCGTCGTCGCCGTAGGGGACGACCGTGTTAAGACCGTCGTTGCCGCCGCCCATCTGAACGACCACGAGAACGTTGCGCGGATCGATCGTTGCCCCGGCTGAGGGAAGCGCTTGCGCGAACGCGGCGCGCGCGAAGAAGGAAGGCATCGTCCCGCCCAGGACGGCGACCCCGAGGGAGCGCGAAACGAAGATTCGGCGCGTCGTCATGCTGTGCTCAATTGAGTTGGTTCGCAGGAAGTTGAAGAACGAGCGAAAGCGCTCCGCGGATCTTGTCTTGGTAGTTCTCGGGGCCGAGCGGCGCCGGCGCCGCCGCGCCGGCCGAGTTGAGATAGTCCAGCAATGTTTTTCGGACGTTGCTCGTCACGTCGTCCTGCAGGGCGCCCGAAGCGAGCAGCTGCACGATGCGCCCGGCGTCCATGCCGCCCGTTTGCGCGACGATCCGGTCGGGCGTCAGCGTCGCGAACGTCGCGGCGGCCATCGGAGGCGCGCCGCCCGCGAGCATCGGAGCCGCACCGGCGGCGGCCATTGCAGTTGCGGGCGGCGCCGTCTGCGCATCGCTACGCGGCGCCGCGGAGACCACCTTGCTGACGAAGTTGAAGCGGGCCAGCAGCGTCGCGGTGTTGATCCACGCCGGCCCGCCGTCCCAGCCCTTGACGCTGGGAGGCGCGAGCGGAATTTGCCCCATCCGGCGCAGCCACGTAACGGTGTCGGGGGGAATCTGCTGCACGCCAAGATAGCGCAAGATGCCGATCGTAAACTCGATCGGGCTCTTGGGCAGCGCGCGATAAGCGCGACTCGAATTGAAAACGTTCGAACGAAGAACGGTGCCCACCGTCCGAGCCAGGTCGTATCCCGAAATGGCGTAGACTTGCGCGAGCGCATCCACCAGCTCCGGTTCGGGATCGGAATAAACGAAGTACTCGAGCAGCTTGCGGCAGATGAAGCGCTGGTGCACGGGCTGCGCGACGATCAGGTTGACGACGTCTTCGCTGCCGAAGGGTCCCGTTCGGCCGAGGATGGTCTTGATTCCCGCATCGTGCAAATTCTCTTTGTAAACGGCCGCGCCGTGCGTGTCGACCGTCCATCCCGTGAAGGCGCGCGCTGCGTCCTTGACGTCGTCTTCGCTGTAATTGCCCAAGCCGAGCGCAAAGAGCTCCATCACCTCGCGCGCGAAGTTTTCGTTCGGGTGCGCCGCAACGTTGAAGCGGTTGTCGAGCCAGATCAGCATCGCCGGATCTCTGGCAACCGAAAGCAGGAGCGTGCGGAAGTTGCCGAGCGCTTGCGAACGAAACAGGTTGATTTGCGCGACCATCAGGTAGGTCGGCACCTTGGTGTAACTCGTCGCGAAGTGGCCGTGCCAGAAGAGCGTCATCTTCTCGACCAGCGGCCGGCGCGTGCGCAGCATGCGATCGAGCCACCAGTTTTGCGGCGCGCTGACGCGCGTCTTTGGATCGAACATGCCGTCGGGCACGTCGGGAAAATCGAGCTCGGGCACGCTCGGGTGAAGGAACGAATCGACCGCGTGCTGCATGCCCAGGCCGGCTAGGGCGTCGACTTCCTGCGGCGTCGGCCCGAACCCGGCACGACGTGACAGATGCGCCGCTTGACGGCGCCCGAAGGGGCCATCGTAGGTCTGGAGAGCGGTGCTGGGATCGAGCGGCCCGGGAGGACGAAAACCCACCTGCGGGTCGGTCGAGGTATCGAGTCGCATCGTTCGCTTCGGTCGTAAAGAAAGAGGTGCCGGCAAGCCGGGGTGTTCGAGGAACGCTTGCGCACGCCAAAGCGTTCGGTGCCCGCGAAAACTAGCCCGTTAGCCCTCCGCGCAGCTCTTCCAAGAGCTCGGGAGCGCCCATCCCTTTGGTCGGGCGTCCCGACGCGCTAACGTAGAGGCGCTCGCGAGCGCGCGTCGCGGCGCAGTAGAAGGCGCGCCGCTCCTCGGCATAGTAGCGTTCGCGCGTCTTCAAGCGGAAGAGCACGTAGGTGAACTTCGCGGTTCGCGCGGAACGTGCGTCTCCGACGTTCTCTTTGGGAATCATGCCGTAGCGCGGCGTAAAGAGGAACGCCTCGGGCACGTAGTAGCGCGGAAACGCACCGGCGCGGACGTCGGGCAAGAAAACGCAGTCGAACTCGGCACCCTTGGCCGCCTCGACGTCGAGTACCCGAACGCAGCCGGCGCGGCCGGGTTCGAGCAGGACCAACTCCGGATCGGCTTGCGCGACGGCGTCGGCCTCTGCCAAGAAGTCGTCGAGGGTCGCGAGCGGCCGCCGCCTGACAAAGGCATCGATGCGCGCCATCAAACGGCAGACGAGCGCGCCGGTAAAGCGCCCGCGTGCGCCATTCCCCGCCGTTGCGAGCACCGTCTCTTCCAAAATGGTGCGGGCGAGCACGCGCAGGTCGAGCCGCCGCTCGAGCTGCTCCCAGCGCTGCCGCGCACCACGGAAACGGCCGATGCGTTGCCTCGCTTCATCCGACAAGCCCGCATCCGCCTCGCCGTACACGACGTTGCGGCCGAGGCGCAGGTCGCGTTTGCGATCCCAGCGCGGCTGCGTTTCGTCGATCTCGTCGTCTGGGAGCTCGAAGAGCATGGCTTGGGCGTCGGGCGGTTCGCCGCAAAGCTGCGCGATGCTCGCGTCGCTCAGATTCAGCCAAGGCGCCTCGAGATTTCGCAGCAAGCGATCGTGTCGATACGGATCCGCCAGCGCCGAGAGGGCGGCAAGCCCATCTTGTGCCGCTGCGAATTCGTACAGATTCATCTCGCCTGCGACGTCGACCGGAATGTTGCGCGCGAGCAATGCGTCGATCAGGCCCTGCGCGCAGCGCAAATTGCGCACGATGACTGCGATTTCGCCGGGCGGCGTCCCGGCTGCGATGCGGGCGGCTGCGGTCGCGGCCACGAAACGCGCCTCGTCCCGCAGCGACTCTGCGCGATAGAACTCGACGGGGGCAGCACCGGCGGCGCTCGATCGTGCAACCACTTGCGCCGCTGCGCGTACGATGGCCGGGTCGCCGCGCTGTACGAACGTCAACGTGATGGTCTCGCTTGCGTTCCCGAACGCTTGATCGGGCCGCGCACCCGCGAAGGTGCGAGTCGCTTGGCCCTCGTCGCCGGCGAAGGTCACACCGTGCAGACGCTCGCCGAAAAGCGCCTGCAGAAAGGCGAATTGCGCGGGAACGAGATCCTGAGCGTCGTCGATCAATGCAACGTCGATACCGCCGAGCGCCGGCTCGCGCAGCGACGGCACCTCGCGCAGCAGATGCGTCGCCTGGTACAGCGCCTCGACGGGCGTCAGCAGACCGCGAGCCCACAGGGCTGCGGCGTAGGCTTCGTACAGACGCACCAGAATCTTGATCAGATCGAGCTCGCGCGAATGCTGTCGCGCGAGCTCGGCCGGCGTTACGTGGAGCGAGTCCCGATACTTCTGCTGCGTATCCATGAAAAGTTCGGGGCTCGAGAAGTTCGGCGGCTTTCCGTAGAAGGCGGTTGCGCCGCGAAAGCAAGCCGCGCGAAAGTCCTGCGGCGAGATCAGCGCCGCCCGCAGCTTGCGAATGAGCCGGTAGGCCGCCGCGGCAAAGCGCTCCGGCGCGCGCATGCCCGTGATCTCCGGATCGATCTCGCTCGAGATGAACTCGCTCCATTCGAGGGAAAAGAGCTGCAGCCCAACCTCTTCGAGTACGCGCGCGGCGGCCACGTCGTCGATCGGCACGCTTTCGCAGGCCGGCTCGCGTTCGCGACGGTGCCGGCGAACCAGGCCGAAAGCGAGTTGGTCGATCGGCTCGCACCGGATGCGGCCGAGCGGCTCGAGGCCGTCCAGGCGCTCGCGCAACTGCGCCACGCCGCGTTCGCTTGCCGCCGACAGAAGGACCGTGCGGCCTTCGCCGTGCGCGCGCAGCGCGCGCCGGATCAGCGCTAGCGACTTTCCCGTTCCCGGAGGGCCTGCGATCGCTAGCGACGCTGCGTCGAACGGGTACGCGATCGCACGAGACTGGTCGTCGGTCGCGCTTGCCGCGGCGTTCAATGCGCGAACCGCTCCTCGCAGAGCTGCGGCCGGTTCCGGCACGCGTCGCGGTAAGCGCAATACGTGCAAACCTCGGGATCGCTCGTCACTGGAAAACTCTCGATCCGTTCGTCCGAGAGCATCCGCGCGAGCTCGATCATGCGAACCTTCGCACGCTCCAGCTCGTCGATGCCGATCGTGCCCCCGGGCGCGTCGTACGACGGTCGTGGCGCGGGCAGAGGAACGACCTCAAGCTCGATCGGCCGCACCTCGAGCCGGGGATCCTTGAGCGGCACGAGCATCAATCGCCCGACCCGGTCGCCGCATGCCGTCCGCACCCAGTAGTAGAAGGGCAGCTGAAAGTCGACGAAGCTCGCAACGTCGTCGCGATATTGCACCGCGCTCTCGGCGATCGTGCCCGTCTTATAGTCGATGACGGTCACCGCGCCCGTCCGGTCGTCGCGATCGAGGCGGTCGATGTAGCCGATGAATTCGTAACCGTCGAGGTCGAGCGCGGCGGACTCTTCGGTTCCGATCACCTCGAACGGCGCTCGCCGATAGCGTTCCAGGAACCATGCGAGATAGCGCTTTGCGGTCCGGCGCGCGCGCCTGCGTGCGAGTTCGAACTCGATCTGCGTCGGAAACCCCAAGCGATAGCGGTCGAAGGCAGTGTCGACCCACCCTTCGAGTTTGCGCTCCAGACGGTCGGCTGGTCCTTCGATTTCGGATCGCGGGGTTTCGTCGTGAAANNAAGTGTCCGCGCCGGCGCTTGACGTCGTCGCGGGTTTCCGGGTCGAGGGTTTGCAACGGTAGCGTTGCGACCGGGGCCGGTGGCGCCTCGCGCGCTGCCAGCCGCTCGAACGCCGCTAGGAGTGCGGCGCTTTCCCAGGCCTCGCCGAGCCGGTTCGCGCGTTCGTCGACTTCGCTTGCGACCCGGGCGAGGGCTTCGAGCGTTGCACGTTCCGCAGCGTCGATGCCCAGTTCGAAGAGCAACGCGATTTCATCGATCGTCTCGCGCGCCCTCGAACCCTGCGACCGGTAGACGGCAGCGATTCGCTCGAGCGCCTTGGCGAAACGGCGCAGCGCCAGTTGCGCCTCACGCGGAACCCGCACCCGCTCGCGGTAGATTTCCTCGACGAGCGTACTGCGCTTTCCGGCCGCGATCGATAGCGCGCGAACGTCGGCCTTCGCAACGCCGGAGAATGGCGCGCAGCCGAGGCGCCGGGCAACGGCATCGGCCTCGCCTGCTGCATAACGAACCGCGTCGTTGACGAATGAGATCAATGGTCGGACGAGAGGCTCGGCGGCCGCCGTTTCAGGGCTTCCTGGGTCGAAGCAGGGCTCGGGCATCGCGTACGACGTTTCTTCGACGAGAAGCCGCGGGACCCCGGCAGCGTAGGTGGAAAGCGCAGACGCATGCGTCGAATCGTCGTCGGAGTGACCGGAGCGAGCGGAAGCGTCTACGCTTTGACGGCGCTGCGCGCATTGCGCGCCGCCGGCGGCGTCGAGGTTCATCTCGTCATGAGCCGCCAGGCGGTGCAAACCGCATTGCTCGAAACCGGACTGCAGCCGGCGGACTTCGAGAGTTTGGCGGACGTCGTGTATCGTGACGACAACTTGGCGGCGTCGATTTCGTCCGGCTCGTATTTGACCGACGGAATGCTGGTCGTGCCGTGCTCGATGCGCAGCGCTTCGGCGATCGCCTATTCGCTCGGCGGCAATTTACTGGTGCGGGCGGCGGATGTGTGCCTCAAGGAAGGGCGTAAACTCATCCTGGTCGTGCGCGAGACGCCGCTGCATCTCGGCCACCTGCGCACGCTGACGCGCCTTGCTGAGATCGGAGCGGTGATCCTGCCGCCGATTCCCGCCATGTATGCGAGCCCCAAGAGCGTCGAGGACATCATCGCTCATACCGTCGGCAAGGCGCTCGACCAACTCGGCATCCCAAACGAACTGTTCAGCCGCTGGAAATAGGATTCTGGATGCCGAAACGCCGCTATTGAACGATTCCTTCGATGAGGCGCTCGGCTAGCGCAACGTCGCTTGCGCGGTCGACGTTTACCGCAATCTCGGGATGCGTGCACACGGCGGCGGCCACTGGCGCACCGAGGAGCTCGGTCGCGCGCTGCTCCGCGGCGCGGATCGAGAGGCGGCCGAAGGCGAAGCGCGCGAGCACGTCCCAACCGAAGATGCGCGCCAGCGCGAACGGATTCTTGCGGGCGTCTCCCAATCGTTCCAGGAGTCCGTCGAGTTGCGCAAGGACGCGCGGGCGCAGCCGAACGCAGCCGCCGCCGCAGAAGGTCCCTTCGCGCAGCCGCGCCCAGGTGTGGGGCACGTCGGGAAAACGCGCAGCGTGCGTCCTGCGCTCGACGCACGCGTAAGCGAGATCGGCGTCGCGCTGCTGCGCCAGCGAGAGAAACTCTTCCACCGCAGCGCGCGTGAGGATCGCCAGGTCGGATGCGACCACCAGCACGGGTTCGTCCGGCGGGAGCCCGCGCAGGCCGGCGGCTAGGCTGTCGCCGATGCGGGCTCCGTCGCGGCGCACCTCGTCGGCGTCGACGAGATCGCCGAGCGCGCTCGAGACGAACGGCGCGACGACGATGATGTGCTCGATTTGCGGAACGGTGCGAAGCACCGCAAGCGTGCGCGCGACCATCGTTTGCCCGGCGATCGCGACGAAGGCTTTGTTCGGAGCGCTCGGGTCGAGCAGAGCGACGGCGTCGCGCGGGCCGCCCGCGAGCACGACGGCGGGAATCCGCGCGCCCGGCAACGGCGCGCTCAGCGCCATGTTCCGTCGCGGTGGAACGCGCACACAAAAAGCTGCTGGTCGCGCTCCGGACGGAGGCGCGTGGCGCAGGCCCGTGCACGCTCCTCGCTTTCGAAGAGAGCGAACAGGCACGAACCGGATCCGCTGAGCAGTGCCTGGTTGGCGCCGGCTTCGACGAACGCGGCGTGTGCGCGCGCGACGGGCGGGTACGCTGCGAGCACAGGCACGTGAAAGTCGTTGACGAGCGCGCGCTCGACTTGCTCCAAATCACCGCGCTGCAATGCATCGACGGCCCGCAATGTTGCGCTGTTCGCACGTGGCCGGGTCGGAACCAGTGCATGCTCTCGAGCCGCATCCAGCAGTCGATATGCCTGGGCGGTTTCTACTGCAACGGCCGGACGCAGGATGACGGTCCACCACGGCGGCAGCGCGCCGACTGCGGTGACCCGTTCGCCCGTCCCTTCGACGATTGCGCCGGTCCCGCAGAGGAAGAATGGGACGTCCGAACCGAGGCTTCGCGCGGCGGCGATCCAGTCGCGGTCGGGGACCGAACCGAGCATGCCTTCCATCGCGGCGCGCAGAACTGCGGCCGCGTCGCTCGATCCGCCGCCGAGGCCGCCACCGATTGGAATCGACTTGTCCAAGCGTACCGCGTGGTCCGCTCCGAAACCGGCCGCCGCGAGCGCCCGCATGACGAGATTGTCGCTTGCCAGTGGGGGCGCGCTTGTCGCAGGGTCCAAGCCGAGCAGCGGTTCGATCGAGATGCGATCGTACAGGGCAACCGGCACCATCAGGCTGCGCAGCATGTGGTAACCGTCGTCGCGCCGTGCGAGGACCTCGAGCGTCAAATTGATCTTCGCGGGGGCGAGGAGGGTCGGCACACGGGGGCGTTTCTCTTGCGGTGCGAAGGACCTTCGCCGTGACGCCGAGCTACGACGCCCAGCACAATGAGTTCTGCGCCTACGTGCTATCCGAGGCGGAGACGCCCTTCGGGCTTACGCTCGGAAACTATAAAGCCTTTGCGAGTTGCACGCCAAAAGGAGCCGTGCGCGGGTTGTGGGATGCCGACACCGACCAGATCATCTTCGGCACGCACCAGATCGCCTATCGCCTGCGCGACCGCGAAAAGACCGTGCTGCCGCACCAAATCCAACGCGAGCTGACGTTTCTTCCATACGCGCAGATCTCCGAGTTCGCGCTCGACGAGCGCCTGCTCGTGACCGAGTGCTTCTACATTCCGCACGGTCCGCAGCACGATCGCGCGGTCGCCTTTGCGATCGATGTGACGCTCCTCAACCGGAGCGCGCGCCCGGTCGATGCGGCCGTCTTTCCGTGGGCTCTGCTCGTCGGACAGCGCTTCTACGGCGAGCCCGAGAAGGACGTGCACGCCGCCGCGCGCGGGCCTTTCATTCGCGTCTGGAACGGCGAGACGGGCGCTTCGCGCTGGTGGGGCGGATCCCGCGAGCCGGACGCAATCGTCGTCGCCTTGCGCGAGCAAGTCTTGCTGCAAGCGATGCGGCGCGGCGCCTTGCGCGGAGAGCCGCATCTCGACGAGGTGACGCCGGCTTTGGCCGAGTACGTGAGCGGCCGCATTTTCGGCGCGATCGAGTATCGTGTCGAGGTCGCGCCCGGCGCTCGCGAGTCGCTGCGCATCGCGGTCGCGTACCATCGCAGCGGCGACGCGACGTCGAAGCCGGTGCTCGAAGACCTGCTCGGCAACCCGCGCTCGCTGCACGAAACGCAGCGCTACTACGCGGTCGCTTTGGCCGACGCACGGCTCTTGACGCCGAACCCGGCGATCAGCCGGGGCGTCGTGTGGGCCAAAGTCAACATGCTGCGCATCATCAAAGAGTACCCGCTCGGGTGGGGCTCGACCAACTCCCCTCCCTCGGACATCCTCGTTTCGCGCGACACATCGTGGCTGGTTCACGGCTTCGACTACTTTTTGCCCAGCTTCAGCCGCGAAGCGCTCGAGGTTTTCAACCGCAATCTCGACCCGAGCGGACAAGTGGTCGAGTACGTGCGCGGTGCGGGAGGCTTCGCGACGTCCTACGAGCTGAACATCAACGACGACACGCCGCTGCACTTGATCGCCATCCTGCACCACTATAATGCCACCCTCGACGACGCTTGGGTGGCGCGCGTCCTGCCGCTCGTGATCAAGGTGGCCGACTACCTGCTCTTGCAGCGCGACGAAAACGGCCTGATCTTTTGCAACGCCAAAGGCGTCGACATGTACGGGATCACGTCGTGGCGCAACATCATTCCGTTTTACACGCTCGACGGCGCGGTCACCGAGATCAACGCCGAAGCCGTTTTCGCGCTCGAGGCTGCCGCCACGCTGTGTGCGGTCGCCGGCGACGCGGCTCACTGGGAACGCTACGCAAGCGAGGCTCAAGCGCTGCGCGAAAAGATGATGGCTCATCTCTTCAACGCGGACACGGGCGCCTTCGTGCTCAACTACGATAAGGACCACAACTATCAGGACAATTTTACGGCCGACGAAGTCTTTCCGGTGCTCTTCAACGTGGCGGGAAGGGACCAGCGGCGCGCCATCTTGGAACGGCTTTCCGAACCAGATTTCGTGACCCCGGTCGGTCTGCGCACGATCTCGACCGCGGACTCGTGGTACTTCCCATCGCACGGATTCGGCTTGCTGGGCGGCATTTGGCCGGATCTGACGTTGTGGTTCACGGTGGCCTTGGCGCGCAACGGCTTCATCGAAGCGGCCGCGCAGTGGCTCGAGGCGACCTACGTCGCGGTCGAGCAAGGAGCCGCGCGCAACGCCGTCCCGGGACAGTTTGCCGAGTGGTACGACGGCGGCTCCTTTACCAACCGGGGCATGTATCTGTCGCCTTGGACGGGCGCCAAGTACCTCTGGGCGGTAGCCGAAACGGTCTGCGGACTCGATGGCTACCGCACGAGCGGCCGGCCGCATCTTTCGCCGCTCGTCCCACAAGCGTGGGGATGGGTGGCGGCCGCCCGGCTTCGCTGGGGCGCAGCCCGCTGCACCTACGTCATCGATGAGAAGCGCAAGCTCGTGTTCGGGGACATGCGCGAAGCCTCGGCCGAGGAGCCCTACCGTTGCATCTACGCCGGCGACGACGTCAGCGACGAAGCGGCGACGTCGCCGATCGAGGTCGGGGCGATTGCCTTCGAGGACGAAAGCGGAGCGGTGCGCGTCTTCCTTTGCAATTCGCTCGACGCAGCGCGCGAGACGCTGCTCGAATTCCGCGGGAGAACGGTGCGCCGCCGCCTGCGTGCGGGCGAGCTGCTCGAGGTCGTTCTGCACGGAAACCCGGTGAACCGTGAAGCATTTCCTGCCGCACCCGACCTGCGCGGCGCGGTCGTCGCGAGCAGCGCTGCCGGATGAACCGGGCCGAAGGGCGAGGCTAGCGTGGGTCCGCGAGCCGGGATCTCGACCGTGCTGCTGCTCGGCTCGGCCGTGCTGCTGATCGCGATCGCGGTCGGTAACGGGATGGGAGATCGTGTCCTCGGCCTCATCCCGCGGCGCATCACGGCCGAAGTTGCGACCCCGAATGCCCTGCCGTCGACGGCGGCAACGGATCCTGGATTTTCGGCAAATTGGAGGCGCCGCCGCGTCGTGAGCGTGGCGACCGATCCGGCTTTCCCCGATCCACGCATCACGCCCGAGCCGCAACGGCCCCCGCCGACCCCGCGCCCCACCCCGACCCCGCCCAAGCCTACTGCCGCTCCTCCGGTCGAGACGGAGGAAGGCACGTACACCTCACCGCCGTTGCCGATACCGATCGTGTCGCATGCCCCCGACGAGACTCCGCTGCCCGACCCTGAGGCAACCATTCCGGGCGACCGGCAATCACCTGGGAATTGAGCCGCGCAGCCTGGCGGGAGTTTCCTGGGTCTCTAATGTCATTATTGGGATGGCTGATACGATGGTGACACAGGGGGACACCGGCATGAACGACGGACGCAACGGCGAGACGGGAACGGTCAAGGTCAAACGCGGCCTGGCCCAGATGCTCAAGGGCGGCGTCATCATGGACGTCGTCACCGCCGAGCAAGCGACGATCGCTCAGGAAGCCGGCGCCGTCGCAGTGATGGCGCTCGAGCGCATACCAGCCGACATTCGCTCGGCGGGCGGCGTCGCGCGGATGAGCGACTTGTCGCTCGTTGCGCGCATCATGGATGCGGTGACGATTCCCGTGATGGCGAAGATTCGCATCGGGCACTTTGCCGAAGCGCAATGCTTGCAGGCGCTCGGAGTCGATTACATCGACGAATCCGAAGTCCTAACGCCGGCCGACGAGCGCTATCACGTCGACAAGGCCCGCTTCAAAGTCCCCTTCGTGTGCGGCGCCCGCGATCTCGGCGAGGCGCTGCGCCGCATCAGCGAGGGCGCCGCGATGATCCGCAGCAAAGGCGAAGCCGGCAGCGGAAACATCGTCGAGGCGGTGCGCCACATGCGTGCCATTCGCGATGCAATCGCCGAACTCGGAGCGGTTCCCGAAGAAGAACTCGTCGCCCGCGCGCGCGACGTCGGCGCGTCGCTCGAGCTCGTCAAAGAGGTCGCGCGCGAGAAGCGCTTACCGGTCGTGCTTTTTTGCGCGGGGGGCGTTTCGACACCGGCCGACGCGGCGCTCATGATGCAGCTCGGAGCGGAAGGGATTTTCGTGGGAAGCGGCATCTTCAAAGCCGCGGCGATCGTGAAGAACGGCCTTCCCGAATACGACGAAGGCGGCTTCGCGCGCATCGACCCGGACATCGCGTTGCGCTACGCGCGCGCCATCGTCAGCGCCACGACGCATTTTGAAGACGCTCAGGCGGTGGTCGAGGCGCACAAGTCGCTCGGCGGGGCGCGCCCGATGTACGGGCTCGACCTGCGCCAGCTCGACGAAAAACAGCTCCTCGCGATGCGTGGAAACTGAGCTCAAGCCGGTCACGAACGTGCCCGCGAGCGTTGGCGTTCTCGCCCTGCAGGGAGACGTCGAAGAGCACCTGCACGCGCTGGCGCGCGCCGGTGCAGCCCCGCGCCTCGTCAAGACGGCAGCCGAGCTCGAGGCGGTCGACGGACTGATCGTTCCGGGCGGCGAGTCGACGACGGTCATCCGCCTGCTGGACCGCTTTGAGCTGGCGGAGCCGCTCGTCGCGCGCGTCCGCGCCGGCATGCCCTTTTGGGGAACCTGCATGGGCATGATCGTCGCGGCGCATGACGTGGCGCAGCTCGACCAAGCGACGCTGGATCTGATCGACATCACGGTCCGGCGCAATGCCTTTGGGCGGCAGATTGCGTCCGAAGAGGCCGACTTGGTGATTCCGGTGCTGGGCGAGCGGCCGTTTCCCGGAGTTTTCATTCGCGCACCCTGGGTCGAACGCGCCGGTCCGGACGTCGAGGTTCTTGCGACGCACCGCGGGTACGGCGTCTTCGTCCGCCAGGGCAACGTCATCGGCACGTCGTTTCATCCCGAGCTGAGCGGGGACGGACGCCTGCACGAGTACTTCATCGGCATGGTGCAGAGCGCGCGCAAGGCCGCCGCGGCGTAGCCGCGCACTCGCCCGCGACCGCACACGGCCGCAGGGGAAGGCGGCCGCCCGCGGCGTATGTCCACCACGTCGTGGCAGTTCATCCTAATGCGACCGCGGCGCCGCCGTTAGAAGTCGTGCTCAGCGAAGTCGTCGCGAGCCTAGCGTTCGCCGCGCATTCATATCTAGTTCCCTCCGAGCCCGACCTTGCTTCAGCCGAGATCGCAATCGACGTAGCCGCCGATGCGTTCGAGCGAATAGCCCCGAGATTGAGTACGGACGAGCGGTCCGCACTGGCGGCACTGCTCACGGATCTGCGGATGACGTTCGTGCGGAAGCGAGGCCTGTGAACCTCGCTTCTTACGTTCCGCGGCCGGCCCGGTCAAAGCGATGACCGACGTCCTCGTCCTCAACTTCACCTACGAAGCCCTCAACATCACGAGCTTCCAGCGCGCCGTGAAGCTGATTTTTTCGGGCAAGGCGGAGATGGTTCATGGGCGCACCACGATTCTTTCCTCTCCGACGTTCGAGATGCGCCTGCCGTCGATCATCCGCATGCTTTACTACATCAAGCGGCCGATGCAAAAGGTGGCGCTGACCAAGAAGAACGTCCTGCTGCGCGACGATTATATGTGTCAATACTGCGGCCTGACCGGCGAGCGCTTGATGACGGTCGACCATGTCGTTCCGCGCAGCAAAGGCGGACCGTCGACGTGGGAGAATCTCGTTTGCTCCTGCATGCGCTGCAACAACCGGAAAAACAATCGCTCGCCCGAGCATGCTAACATGCACTTGCGCCGCAAACCCAAGGCGCCGAAGTACATTCCGTGGATACGCATCAAGCGCAATACGCTGCCCGACGAGTGGCACAAGTTCTTGTTCCTCTATAACGTTTCCATCGAGGAACGCATCGAGTAATCGAGCTGGCCCTCGCCTACACGGCGCGGGCGTGTATCTGGCTTGGGCAAGTCGCCGGCTCGAGCGACACGCGGCCCGGCGAGGTTAAAGCTTCAGGAGATTCCCGCGTCTTTCGACGGACCGCGGGTGCATCCCGCGAACTCAAGTCAGGCCCACCTCCACTTGAGATCTAGCCCCCATTTATAGAGGAAGTGTTTCGAATGAACTTTCCATTTGCGAAATTGTTCCACTCCGACCAGGCAGGCGGCGCCGGCCGCCTGCTGCGTTACGGCGCTTACGGAGCGGTCGTATTGAGCGCAGGGCTCGTCGCCGCCGGCGCGTCGAACGCTGCGACCGGACAATCCGCGCCCGGGCCGCTCGCAACCAAGTATTCCGGTTCGGCGGTCGGTGCCGAGTTGAAAGCGACCAACACCGGTACAAAAGTCAACGATACCTACGGTGTCGAGGGCGTTGTCACCAAGGCGCGCGGCGGCATCGGCGTCTACGGTTACGGCGACAACAAAACCCTGAGCACCTACGGGCTCTATGGATCGGCACTCGGCCCGAACGCGTTCGGCGGATATGGAATCGCCCAGTACCCGGCTAGCGCGCTCAAATCAAGCACCCCCGATCCTTCGACTGAGAGTGTCGGGCTCGGCGGGGTCTCGCTCAACGCCAGCGGAGTCGAGGGCGAGACGAAGTACCCCAATACGTCCGACGGCTTTTCGATCGGCGGCGTCATCGGAATCGACGAGACGACCTCCTCGCTTTCCGGCACCAACAATAATAACGGCGTCCTCGGCATAACGAACTTCGGCTACTACGGCGTCGCCGGCGAAGGCGGTACGAATGCCGTCGGCGGCGTCTTAGGCGAGGCGTCACTTTTCGGCGTCTACGGTTACGGCTATACGGTAGGCAGCGCAGCCACCGCGACCGGAGCCGCCGGGAGTTCATCGGGCCTCGACTATATGGGTACCGATCCGACGGGCAAGTATATCGAGTTCTCGGTTGACAACCAAGGCGATCTGTTCTTCACGGGCAGCGTCGCGAGCATCGTTAAGACGCCCGGCGGAGGCCTCGCCCAAACCTACATGCCTCGTTCGGCCGAGCCCGTAGTGGAAGACTACGGTCAGGCCGAGCTGCGCGCGGGAAGTGCCTACGTACGGCTCGACCCGACTTTCGGCTCCACGATCGATCAGCGCTCGTCTTACATGGTGTACGTAACCCCGGACGGCGAGAATCACGGCATCTACGTCACGGGCAAGTCGCGCCAGGGCTTCTGGGTTCGCGAGAGCTACGGCGGCCGCTCGTCGATTCCGTTCGACTATCGCGTCGTCGCGGTTCCGAGCGGGCAGACCGGCACGCGCATGGCTTTCGTCGAGCCGCAAACGTTCAACCCGCCGGGTCGCAGCCTGACTCGCGCGAACCGCGCGATGGCCGCTCAAATGAGCGCGTTGCGCAGCGGCCGGCAGTATTCACCGAGTCTCTTCCTGGGCAAGCCTAGTTCGCTTGCGGGCGCAGCGTCGCCGTAAGTCTCAACGCGATCGCCACAAAACAGCGCGGCGCCCCGAAAGGGGCGCCGCGTTCGCTATCGCTCGCCCGCGGGTACGCGAGCCCGCGCGGCGAAGCCGCACCTACGTGGACCAGAGCCGGACTCCGTACTTCGACGTCTTACTGGACTACGTGGATTCCGGCGTGATACCGTTCCATACGCCCGGTCACATGCAAGGCAAAGGCATGGATCGCGCGTTGCGCGAGTTTCTCGGCGACAACGTCCTGGCCATCGACTTGACGCAAATTCGCGGGCTGGACGACCTGCTGCAGCCGAGCGAAGCGATCGACGAAGCGCAGCGC
This sequence comes from Candidatus Tityobacter terrigena, assembly GCA_003156715.1. Classification (GTDB taxonomy): domain Bacteria; phylum Vulcanimicrobiota; class Vulcanimicrobiia; order Vulcanimicrobiales; family Vulcanimicrobiaceae; genus Tityobacter; species Tityobacter terrigena. The sequence goes on along the minus strand of PMHO01000016.1, from coordinate 6,064 downwards.
CTCGCCGCCGAGGCGTACGGTGCCGATCACTCGTTCTTCTTGATCAACGGCTCGACGAGCGGCAATCAGATCATGATGATGGCAGCGGTCAATCCGGGCGAACAAATCGCGCTGCCGCGCAACTCGCACAAGAGCGCGATGGGCGGCTTGATCATGAGCGGCGCCTTCCCCGTGTGGATGCGACCGGAAGTCGACGAGTCTCTGCACCTCGACCATACGGTGACACCCGAAACGGTGCGCCGCACGCTCGAGGAGCATCCGGCGATCAAGGCCGTCTATATCGTTTCGCCGACCTACTACGGCGTTGCCGCCGACCTCGAAGGCATCGCAAGAGTCACCCACTCCTACGGCCTGCCGTTGCTCGTCGACGAGGCTTGGGGACCGCACTTTCACTTCCACCCTTCGCTGCCGATCGACGCCCTCGCGGCGGGCGCCGACCTCGCGGTCAACTCGACTCACAAGATGCTCGGCAGCCTCTCGCAGACCGCCATGCTGCACCAAAAGGGAAACCGCATCGACATCGGGCGTCTCAAAGCGGTCGTTAAGCTCTTTCTTTCGACGTCTCCCAACCTCGTGCTGATCGCCTCGCTCGACGTAGCGCGGCGTCAGATGGCGCTGGAAGGACACGCCCTGCTGTCGCGCACCATCCAGTTAGCTGAAGATACGCGCCGCCGCCTCAATGCGATCGAGGGCGTGCAATGCTTCGGCAGCGAGCAGATCGGCAAGCCGGGCGTCTTCGCGCTCGATCCGACGAAGATTACCATCACCGTCAAGGCCCTCGGTTACACGGGTTACGAAGCCGAAGAGATTTTGCGCCGGCGCTACAACGTGCAGTGCGAACTGGCCGACCTGTTCAACTGTTTGGCGCTCTTCACGATCGGGACGACGCAGGAGGCCGCCGACCGGCTCGTCTACGGCGTCAAGGAACTGGCGCGGGAGGATCGTCCCATCGACGTGTTCTCGCCTTCCGGCGTGCTCGAGCGGCGCCTGAAAACCGGCACCTACGCGCTGCCCAAAATTCCGCCGATCCGCATGAACCCGCGGGAGGCTTTCCTGGCGCCCGCCGAGCTCGTGTCATTCAAAGGGAGCGCTGGGCGCATCTGCGCGGAGGTCATCACCCCGTATCCGCCCGGTATTCCCGTGATCTCGCCGGGTGAAGAGATCACGCCGGAAGTGGTCGACTATCTCGACCTCGAGAAGAAAGCGGGCGTGCGGATGCAGGGCCCCTACGACTCGGAACTTCGTAGGATCCGGGTAGTAAGAGAAACGTGATCGTCTCGCCGGCAGGCCTCCTTGGCCGCTCTCCAAAAAGCAACTCCCCAACGGTAACGCCCGGCTCCAGGCAACCGGCGCCGCCCGAATTCGTAACGAGGATGTGCATTGGCCGTTAACGCCGAGTCCGTCTCTCCGCACTGGGAACTCACCCGACTCCTCGACATCTTCCCGCTCCCGATTCGACAAGCGCTGCTCCGGCTGCCCGACCTCGATTCGCTGATCGAAGTCGTTCTCGATCTGGGGCGCCCGCCCGAGGCTCGCTTTCCGAGCGATTTCACGTTCCTCTCGGAGCACAAAGTCAGCCCCGAGGACCTCGCGCACGTCGCGTCGCGTCTGTCCGGTTTCGGCACCGACAACCGTGCCGGAATCGAGCAGACGCTGCACCGCATCAGCGCGATCCGCAACCGATCGGGCAAGGTCGTGGGACTCACATGCCGCGTCGGCCGTGCCGTCTACGGCACGATCGACATCATCCTCGACGTCGTGCGCAGCGGCCAATCGATCTGTCTTCTGGGACCACCGGGGATCGGAAAGACCACGATGCTGCGCGAGTGCGCTCGGGTTCTGGCCGAGGATCGCAAGCGCGTTGTCATCGTCGACACCTCGAACGAGATCGCGGGCGACGGAGACGTGCCGCACGCGGGCATCGGTCACGCGCGCCGCATGCAAGTTCCGCAGGCGTCGCTGCAGCACAACGTCATGGTCGAAGCAGTCGAAAACCACATGCCGGAAGTCATCGTGATCGACGAAATCGGAACGGCCGCCGAGGCCGAGGCGGCCCGCACGATTGCCGAGCGCGGCGTGCAGTTGATCGGAACGGCCCACGGGCGCACGCTCGAGAACATTTTGATGAACCCGACGCTTTCCGACCTGGTCGGCGGGATCAGCAGCGTCACCCTCTCCGACGAGGAGGCGCGCCGGCGCGGCACGCGCAAGTCGGTGCTCGAGCGCAAGGCGCCGCCGACCTTCGCGGTGCTGATCGAGATCAACGATCGTAACCGGCTTTCGATTTACCGCAACGTCGGCGAAACGGTCGATGCGCTGCTGCGCGGCTACCATCCGCAACCGGAGGTGCGCCAGCGCTTCTCGGGCGGCGTCCAAGTCGTGCAAGAGGCCGAGCCGCTGCCGGCCAAACGCCCCGTCACGGCACTGGTTCGGGCGTTCGAGCCGGAGGGAATGCTCGCTAGCGCAACGCTCGCGCTCGATGCCGAAGAGCGCGACGAGCGCGACCCCCACGTATTCATTTTTCCCTACGGCGTATCGCGTAACAAGATCGAGCGTGCGGTGAGCAATTTAGCGGTCAACGCTTCGATCGCCCGTAAATGGGACGACGCGGACCTGGTGCTGACCCTGAAGTCGCTGGAGCGCAAGGAATCGGAAAAACTCAAGTCGATTGCCGCGGGCAACGTGCCGATTTACTCGATCAGGACGAACACGACGTCTCAGATCATCCACGCGCTCAAGGACGTCTTCAACCTCCCTTCGATCGACGCCGAGGAGATCGCGTTGCGCGAGGCGGGCGAAGCGATCTATCAGGTGCTGCTCGAGAACAAAACGGTGGAACTGTCGCCGCAAACCTCGTACGTGCGGCGCATGCAGCATCAGCTCGCCGAGCAGCACCGCGTGATGTCGCGCAGCACCGGCATGGAACCGAACCGGCGCGTCCTGTTTTTTCGCAACAACGATCTCCCGTATACCGGAGCATCAGCGTAACCCCGAGATTCGTCACCGTCGAGGGCATCGAGGGGAGCGGGAAGTCGACCTTGCTCCGTGGTTTGGCCGAGTGGCTCGCAACGCGCGGGGCCGAGGTCGTCGTCACCCGCGAACCGGGCGGCACGCCCCTTGGCGACCGGTTGCGTGCGCTCTTCGTCGAGCCGGGTTTGGCGATCGCTCCGCTGGCCGAGGCGTTCATCGTCAACGCCTCGCGTGCCGAACACGTGGCCCGCGTGATCGAGCCCGCGCTGCGCGAAGGGCGCTTCGTCTTGTGCGACCGGTTCGCGGATGCGACCATTGCGTACCAAGGCTACGGACGCGGCGTCGACATTGCGAGCCTGCGTGCGCTCGCGCGGATCGCGACGAGCGGTCGCGAACCCGATCTGACCTTGCTCCTCGACGTTAGCGCTGCGGTCTCGCAAGCGCGGCTAGCAGCGCGCCAGCACGCAACGGGCATCGGTGCCGACCGGCTCGAGCGCGAGGGCATTGCATTTCACGAGCGCGTCCGAAGCGGCTACCTCGCGCTCGCGAGCGACAATCCGCGCTTCGTCACCCTCGACGGCGGGCAAGCGCCCGCCGCCGTGCTGCAAGCAGCCGCCGCGGTGCTGGCGGAGAAATACGGCGTATGACGGGGATCGAAGGCGTCTTCGACGTGCTCGGTGCGCGGGCACCGCTTGCGTTCTTCGCGACGCTCGACGCAACGCGCCTCGCGCACGGCTACTTGTTCACGGGTCCGGCCGGCGTCGGCAAGAAGACGTTCGCGCGCCGCCTCGCGCAGTCGCTGCTGTGCGAGACGCCCAAAGCGACGCTGCTCGGCTATTGCGAGCACTGCGTCGGATGCAAGCTGTTCGTCGCCGGCACCCACCCGGATTTCGTTTGGTCCGAGGGCACGATCAAGATCGGCACGCAAGCCGGAAGCGCGCTGCACGACGAGGACCTGACGGCCCGAGATCTCGTGCGCGAGCTATCCTTGCACGGCTACCGCAGCCGTTATCGCGTCGTCGTCCTCGGCGACGTCGCGTTCGCCACCCACGAGTCCGCAAACGCGCTGCTGAAGTTTTTCGAAGAACCGCCCTCCGGAGTGCTCGTGATCTTGACGACGAGTGCGCCCGGCTCGCTGCTGCCGACCGTGCGCTCGCGTTTCGTTGAGCTTGGGTTTTCGCCGTTGCCGGTCGCCGACGTTGAAGCCGTGCTGCGTAAGGGTGGGGTCAGTGCCGAGCAGGCTCGCATCGCCGCCCGCGTTTCGCTCGGAAGCGTGACCCGCGCGCGGGCAGTGCTCGACGAAGACGGCGCCGGGATTCGCGACGCGTCGTTTGCCTGGTTCGAACACGCGATGCGCGGGGAGCCCGTCGACTCGGGCTTTCTGCGACTCGACGATCGCAGCCTCAGCGGCGCGGAGAAGCGCGCGCAAGTCGGGGAACTGCTGGAACTCGTGCGCGTCGGCGTGCGCGATTGGGCGGCCTCGGCGCTTGCAGGAGAAGATGTAGCACGGCTCGCCGACGACCAGCGGGCGCGCATCGCGCGAATTCCCGCACGCGATCCGCAAGCGACCGCGGCGCTGCTCGGCGCGATCGCCGAAATCGAGCGCATCGCCGACAGCAACGTCTCTGCCGGCCTCGTCGTCGACTATCTCCGCGTCCAGCTCGCGCCGCGCTAATCTACCAGCGGCGGCCGAACGAGATGTCGGTGTACGTCTTCGCGAGGACGAGCGCAAAATAGCTGGAAAGGATCGCTCGCACGAGGGCGTCGACGAGCGAGGGAACGACGCGCGACCCCAAACCGGTGCCGAAATAGAGCGGCGTGAGCACGGCTTCGATCACGGTCGGCGCGACGTAGAACGTGATGACGTAGAGCGCGGTGACGAGTAGGGTCGGCACGACTGCGCCGCGTGCGCGCTCGAGCGAGACCTGCAGCGTCGCGCCCCCGGGAATGCCGCCGATCGCCGCAGCGGGTAGCGCATAGATGAAGAAGTAAAGCGCGACGAGCGCCAAGACGATCGATCCGAAGAGCGGAATGATCGATCCGACAAGACCCGCGACGTAGATCACGAAGGTGAAACCGAGCGCCGCGATCAGGATGTCGCCGGCCTTGCGCACCGACTCCTCCCAAGCTGCGTCGAACGGGGCGCGGCCACGCCGCCAGGCCGCGTCCGCGACGATCAGCGCGACGGCGAGACCGAATGACGAGATGAGCTGCGCGAACAGGCCGGCTAGCCCGGAGTTTGCCGAGGCGAGAAAGCCACCGCCCGAATCTGCCGGCATCAGCATGAGGAGCAAAATCCCGACGATCGCGGCTAACAGCGGCGCGAGCACAATTTGCGGATGGCGCACGAGCAACGCAAATGCACGCAGGTACGCGACGAGATCGACCGATCCGAGATTTCGCAACCCTTAGCCGCGCGCGCCGGCGAGCGCCGAACCGCAGCCGCAGGAGCGGTCCGCCGGGATCGCCTCGACGATTTTGAAAATCGCCTGCTTCACGCGTTCGTTGTTGCTCGCGAACACGCGCATCACCGCCTCGTGCGTAACCGGGACTGCACCCGGAAGGCCGACGTCGTAGTCGGTGATCAGCGAGATGTTGACGTAGCAGATCTCGAGTTCGCGAGCGAGATAGCACTCGGGATACTGCGTCATGTTGATGATCTCCCAACCCGCGTCTTGGAACCACTTCGATTCCGNNCCGATCGAGCGCAGCGCCGAGATTGCGATCGGCCGCAATTCCGGGCAATACGGGTCGGCGAAGCTCACGTGCGTCGTGATCGGGCCGTCATAGAAGGTGTCGCGGCGCCCGCTCGTGCGGTCGGCAACTTGGTCGGCGACGGCCATGTGCCCGGGCTCGTATTCGCGTTTGAGCGAGCCACACGCGGTCGGCCCGATGATCCGCGTCACGCCGAGTTCTTTCATCGCCC
>PMHO01000016.1:0-121 GCA_003156715.1 Candidatus Tityobacter terrigena | reverse complement strand
AGCGAGTAAAAACCGGAACCCCCGAAAACCCCGATCTCGGCACGTTCTTGAGTCACTGTGAACCTCCAGTGGATGCAAACCACGGCAGGTTCGGGAGCGACCCCCCCCTGTCATCCTGAGC